>PAFU01000024.1 GCA_002704225.1 Gammaproteobacteria bacterium
AAATTCATCGACGGTGACGACATTCGCGGCCGCGAAATCAGCATGATTTTTCAAGACCCGATGACGTCGCTAAACCCCACCATGAACATTGGCAGTCAAATCGCCGAAACCTTGGAAGTCCATCGGGGCTACAGCAAGACACAGGCCTTCAGCCGGGCCATTGAACTGTTGGACATGAGCAAAATCCCGGAAGCTGCCAAACGGGCGAAGCAATATCCCTTCGAATTTTCCGGCGGCATGCTGCAGCGGGCGATGATCGCCATGGCCATCGCCTGTGAACCCGCCATTCTGATCGCCGACGAACCCACCACCGCTTTAGACGTAACCATTCAGGCCCAGATTCTTGACCTGTTGGGTGACCTGCAGAAAGAAACCGGTATGGCCATCATTCTGATTACCCACGATTTGGGCGTGGTGGCACGCATGGCTGATGATGTGCTGGTGATGTACGCCGGCGAAGTGGTGGAAAAGGGCAGCGTGGACGANATCTTTTATCGTTCCGGTCANCCNTATACCCAAGGCCTGCGTCTGGCNATGCCGTCGAACAGGCAGGTCAGTACGGACGAGGATGAACAAACTCTGGTGGCCATTGATGGATCGCCNCCGGATTTATTCAATCCGCCCAAGGGCTGCGCTTATCACCCGCGTTGCCCCTATGCCATGCGCGTATGCGCAGAGCGAACGCCGCCGGTAGAGGCGCTTGGTACTGGGCACCACACACAGTGTTGGCTGCACCACGAGCAGGCCGGAGCGCTACCTGTTGGCCTCACAAGCAGNACAGGGANCAGCAAATGAAACCCTTGGTCGAAATTAANCACCTCGTCAAATACTTCGACATTGGCNCGAATCAACGCGTGCACGCGGTAGACGACGTCAGCTTTTCGATAAACCCTCGAGAAATCGTGGGATTGGTTGGCGAAAGCGGCTCTGGCAAATCTACCCTAGGCAAAACCCTGCTAGGCCTCCACGACAAAACCAGCGGCAGCGTTTCCTTTGCCGGCCAGCAGCTACCCCAGCGCTATCAGGCCAAGGACTTTCGGGCCATGGCGCCGAAAATGCAGATGATTTTTCAGGACCCATATTCGTCGTTGAATCCCCGCATGACTGTTGGTGAAATTGTTGCAGAGGGCCTGCGCCTGCAGCCGGAACTCAGCACCAGCGACGTACAAGAGCGTGTCTCACACTGGCTATCCCTGGTGGGCTTGAGCCCCGATCACCGCTCGCGCTACCCCCACGAGTTCTCCGGCGGGCAACGACAACGCATCGGTATCGCCAGAGCGTTGATTTTACAGCCCGAGTTTGTGGTCTGCGACGAGCCTATCTCTGCGCTGGATGTCTCGGTGCAGGCTCAAGTCGTGAATCTNTTGGGCGAGCTGACGCGAGACCTTGGCCTCACCCTGTTGTTTATCGCCCACGATCTGTCNATGGTCCGGTACATCAGTGACCGAATGGCGGTTATGTATCTGGGAAGCTTGGTAGAAGTGGGCTCGTCNTCGGAGGTGTTTTTCGCGCCCAAACACCCCTACACCGAAACGCTGATTGCCTCTAATCCGGAAGCCGACCCGGCGCACGAACGCCAACGGCCATCCACCACCATCCAAGGTGAAATTCCTTCTCCGGTCAACGTGCCGGCGGGTTGTCGCTTTGCCAACCGNTGCCCCAAGGCCATGGCGCATTGCAGCAGCGTCACCCCCGAGCTTAAACCCATCTCGCTACAGCCGCAGACCGCACAGGCACCACGACTGGTTGCCTGCCACCTCTACGACTGAGCATCCACTTTTTAAAAACAAAAAAAACCCTGAAGCNGATGCGTCAGGGTTTTANAGCAGCGATACCTCTGGGAACGAATTCCCTCGGCCCGCTGNTTTGCNATTAACTCATCGTCTTAGAAGCGTCGACCNCCGCCACCGCCACCAGGGCGCTGCTTGCTTTGCGCTTCGTTTACGCGAAGTGCACGACCTTTGAAATCCATACCGTTCAGCGCTTCAATCGCTGCTTCAGCACCGTCTTCCATTTCGACAAATCCAAATCCTCTTGAACGTCCTGTTTCGCGATCTGTAATAACAGATGCAGACGCGATGCCGCCATGTTCACCGAACAATGACTGCAGATCTTCATCGGTGACCGCCCATGCGAGGTTACCTACATATAGTTTTTTCACAGCTTTCTTTAGCTCCTTGGTTGATAAGCGCTGAGTTTTTCTCTCTGAGGAGAATTCGACCAATCAAACCTAGAAGCAGGAGAACCGAAGTTTTCCTATCCAATCTTTTGGCCTAAGTGAGTTTCGTATCCCCGCGTGCACTAACAACGCTGACATTCAAAACAAACCGAGAAAACCAAAAGGTAAAATCGGGCGAGANCCGCTAGCCTAGGGGATGCCGCCCCCAGTCNCAAGACATAATTGGTCTAGATTTGTNAAACACAGATNACTGATTTGGTCTNNTCAGGGACTTTGCNGGAGCCTCCATTTNCGCTGCATGCGCAAGATCGACTCTTCATCGGTGTACTGTTGCAACNCGTTCAACGGCACCCAGGCCAGATCAATCGACTCTGCGCTGACCACAAAATCCTCTCGCTGGGCCAATAACTGAAAGCGCACGTCAAAGTGCTCGTGCTGTGGGTCTTCCTTACGGGCCGGAATGGCATGCACATCGATATCAAAAATTTCAGGGCTGACAAGGGTCACGGGGAGGCCGGACTCTTCTTCTGCTTCACGCTTGGCCACCGCCGCGGTGTCTGGGTCTCCATCACTGTGACCACCGAGNTGCAGCCACATGTTGAGCTTACGNTGATGGGTCAGCAGTANCTTNCTCTGGCTNGGGTCTAGGAGCCANGCAGACCCAGTAATATGACCTGCCCAACAATCCCGTTCAAAACAGTTTGGATGGCCNTCCAAAAGTCGACTAAAGCGNTCTACGGTAGGTTGTTCGTCNGGGTGACGTTGGGCATAGCGGGTCAGTGCCTCTAGCAGATTGCGTCGGTGCATCAGATTCCTTATTCTCGATTGAGCCGAAACCTTAGCGCATGTCGACAGGATATGTTCGGGTTGTGGCCTATTGCACATCACGATTTCATCATCACAGAGGAGAGGGACATGCTTGCAGTCATTGCAAAGTTGAATGTTGTCGCGGGGAAAGAAGAGGAATTTGAGGCCGTCATGCTGGACCTAGCTGCNAAGGTCAATGCCAATGAACCCGGCTGCCACTTNTATAAGTTGTGCAAAGATGCCGACGGCGGCTACACCGTAATGGAACTGTACGAAGACGCGGACGCCATGGCCGCACACGGCGCATCTGAGCATTTCAAAGCAGCGGGCGCNGGCTTTAAGGGGCTGATGGGCGGCGCGCCAGAAATCATTCGTATGGATGTGGTGGGCTAAACCCTGCGCTTGCTGGCCTCGGTCGTTTTGCGCCGAGGCTAGCCTTTGACGTCAAACAGCTCAGCCAACTGGTCGGTCATCGCGCCACCGAGCTGTTCCGCATCGGTAATGGTGACTGCGCGTTTGTAGTGATGCGTTACATCGTGCCCGATACCAATGGCCACCAACTCGACCGGCGAGTGATCCTCAATCATGCTGATCGCATACTTGAGATGTTGCTCAAGGAAATTGCTGGGATTCACCAACAAGGTNGAGTTATCGACAGGCAGCCCGTCCGAAATCACCATCATCACCTTGCGCTGTTCNGGCCGGGTAACGACTCGATTGTGCGCCCAAATCAGNGCCTCACCGTCGATATTTTCCTTTAGCAGTTCTTCGCGCATCATCAAACCCAGATTCCGACGCGAGCGCGACCAAGAGTCATCGGCACTTTTGTACACAATATGCCGCAGGTCATTGAGGCGTCCCGGGTTCGTCGGCTTGTTATCGTTGATCCAGGCTTCTCGTGATTCNCCACCGCGCCAAGCNCGAGTGGTAAAGCCCAAGATTTCCACCCGCACCGAGCATCGTTCCAAGGTACGGCCCATGATGTCTGCACACATCGCAGCGATGGTAATCGAACGTCCACGCATCGAGCCCGAACTGTCGATGAGTAGAGTAACGACCGTATCGCGAAACTTGGTTTCTTTTTCTTGTTTGTAGGCCAGTGGGTTCATCGGATCCACCACGACCTGAGTCAATCGCGCCGCATCCAAAATGCCTTCCTCTAGATCGAATTCCCACGTGCGATTCTGCTTGGCCATTAGGCGGCGCTGCAGGCGATTGGCGAGCTTAGACGTCGCATGCTGCAAGGAAACCAACTGTTGATCGAGCAATTGACGCAGGCGCATCAGTTCGTCCGGATCACACAGTTCCTCTGCCTTGATGATCTCGTCGAACCGCTCGGTATAGGCCTGATAGTTATTGTCTACCGGAATGCGGCCCGCATCGTCGGGCATGGGCATGGGGGCTTCGTCAGGATCAGACTCTGATGCCGCCTCGTCCATATCCGCATGGGCGTCCATTTCAACCGTCGTGGCGTCGCCGTCGCTGTTCTCCTCGCCCGCAGAATCTTCGTCCAACACCACGTCTTCAGGGCTGAATTCAGAATCCGCCTCTTCCGACTGATCCATGGTGTCCATGTCTTCCGAATTNTTTTCACCNTCGTTGGGATCCGTCAGATCAATGGGCAATCCCAGATCCGCAATGATGTTCCGACACAGGCTGGCAAAGGTATCCTGATCCGCCACATGATCACGCAGGGCTTCAATATGCTCGCCCGCGTTCTCCATCACATGCTCGCGCCAGTACTGAACCACATGCTCTGCACTGGGCGGAAGTTCCCGCCCTGTGAGCTGTTGTCGGACCAGCAGGCCGACAGCCACCGACAGCGGCGCGTCAGACTCGGCGGTAATGGTGTCAAAGGCCGCCTGTTTACATTGCACCTCAAGGTGCGCATCAAGGTTTTGAGCAACGCCCTTCATGCGCATAGCCCCAAGGGAGGCGATACGGGCAGACTCAATCCACTCAAACATTTCCTGAGCNGGACCGCCGTCTGGGCTGTACAACGAATGCANTCGCGGGTTGTGATGCTTAAAACGCAGGGCAAATTCGTCACCAACGCCGCGCACAGCATCGATTTCGCTCTGGTCTGCGCCCACAGACGGCAACGGCAGACGCAGTGTCCCGCCACGAACCACCGGCGGGCCCGCGCCAAAGGTCACATCCAGTTCGTCGTCCCCGGCGATCGCCCGGATAGTTGCCGTGGTCGCACGCTTGAACGGGTCTAGGGGATTCTCCGCATCTGACATAGCCGGTGTTATGCGGACTTCAGCGTAATGCCAGCGGTGGCATCGCCTAAGTCTTCACCCATACAGCGTTGGTAATACTCGGCAACAATCGCCCGCTCTAGCTCATCACACTTGTTCAAGAATGTGACGCGGAACGCGAAGGCCACGTCACCAAAAATCTCGGCATTCTGCGCCCAGGTCAGCACCGTCCGCGGCGACATCACAGTAGATACGTCGCCGTTTACGAAACCCTTACGGGTNAGATCAGCCACGCTTACCATGTTGGCAATGATGCGTTTACCTTCATCGCTTTGATAGGACGGCACCTTACCCAACACGATGTTGCTCTCGGCTTCGTGCTCCAAGTAATTCANCGTAGAGACGATGCTCCAGCGGTCCATCTGACCTTGGTTGATTTGCTGAGTGCCGTGATACAGCCCGGTGGTATCACCCAAGCCCACCGTATTCGTGGTAGCGAACAACCGAAAATGCGAATGCGGGGTAATCACTTTATTTTGGTCAAGCAGGGTCAGCTTGCCTTCGACTTCCAGAATCCGCTGAATCACAAACATGACGTCCGGGCGCCCGGCATCGTATTCGTCAAACACCAAGGCCACAGGGTTCTGCAGTGCCCACGGCAAGATGCCTTCCCGAAACTCNGTAATTTGCTTGCCATCCTGCAAGACGATCGCGTCCTTACCGATCAGGTCGATACGCGAAATGTGGCTGTCCAAATTGACGCGTATACAAGGCCAATTCAGACGCGCGGCCACCTGCTCAATNTGGGTGGATTTACCGGTGCCGTGGTACCCCTGAACCATGACCCGACGGTTATGAGCAAAACCGGCCAAAATGGCCAACGTCGTGTCTCGGTCAAATCGATAATCCGGATCCGCTTCGGGCACATGTTCCGAAGGGACACTAAAGGCCGGCACCGTCAAGTCTTGATCAATACCGAACACCTCGCGCACACTCACTTGCGTATCAGGAGTCATCTGAGGGTTTATTCCCGAAGCTTTGTGATCCGTCACTACTCTTCCTATTTCGAATTACCAAACCAACATTGTAGAGAACCCATAACAAAAGGGCAGTATAAAGATGGCCATCGTCCAACTTGTCAGACACGGAAAAGCAGCCGCAGGATTTGGGGCACATCCAGATCCCGGCCTTGACGACCTGGGCCGCGCTCAGGCAGCAGCGGTCGCTAACATGCTCAACGACCAGCACACATCCCGCCCCAAATTGCTTTCCAGCCCGCTGGCTCGGGCACACGAAACCGCGCAAGTGCTGGCGGACCGCTGGGATGCCCCGATCGGCATCGAAGCTCGGGTCGCGGAAATCCCGTCGCCCACCTCAGATCTGCAGGCCAGAGCCCAATGGCTGAGTGAGGCCATGGCGGGTAATTGGTCGGCCTTGGATGAGTCGGTGCAGCAATGGCGACAAGCCTTAGCGGACTTTTTACTGAGCTGCGACAGCGACTGCATTATTTTCAGCCACTATGTGGCCATTAACGCAGCGGTGGGAGCAGCCATGAACGATGACCGTATGCGCATTTTCGGGCCGGACAATTGCTCTGTGACGACCCTAGACAATGCCGGTGGCACGCTCCGGGTGGTCGAGTTGGGCCGAGTAGCGGANACCCACATCAATTGANTCGTCGTTAGCGGCCCTTGAGCTTGCGCTGATAATAGGAAGGTGGTCGCTGACCGGACTGTCGGGCCATGGTCAACAGCAGTTGCTCCAAGCCGAGCCACGCATCGCCAATGCGCTGCCCCTTGCCNTGCTGATCCAGTANGGCGCATTCNGCGAGCAGCGCCTTCGCAGAGGGACCGCTTCGGGCAAAAGCTTCCATGGTGCGCGCCCGGGCTGGCGGTAGACCGCGAGT
Organism: Gammaproteobacteria bacterium; assembly: GCA_002704225.1. GTDB lineage: Bacteria > Pseudomonadota > Gammaproteobacteria > Pseudomonadales > Azotimanducaceae > UBA4421. The sequence continues at coordinate 7,094 of PAFU01000024.1, forward strand.
TTGGCCCAACCGACGCAGCTGACTGGTCAGGGCACCCAGCACCGCAAAGAGACTGCCTTTGTCCTCGCGCAGAGAGGCCATGATCTTACTCACCCGCTCGCCCTGACCTGCCATCGCCGCATCAATCAAATCAAAACTATTGAAACGGGAGGTGTCTTCCAGACAACTCAGCAGCACTTCTTGGGTAATGGGCTGGGCCAGGTTTTGCAACGCGAGTTTTTCTACTTCCTGAGCCGCTGCCAGCAAATTGCCTTCGACCCGTTCGCAAAGGGCGACCAGCGCATCTCGCTCCAAGATCAGATCGCGAGATTTGAGCCGCTGATCCAGCCAGGACGGCAACTCCCGGGGGCCTAGAGGCCAGATCAGGACCACGGCACCCNTGGNTTCCAAAGCCTTAAACCAAGCACTGCTGCGTTGCTTGGGNTGCAGGCGCTCGGTGCGGATCAACAGCAAGGTTTCCGGGTTGCCAATTTTGCCGTCCGCCCAGTCGCGCAGTATTTGACTCGCCTCTTTGTCGAACTTAGTCGGCGGAATGCGCAGATCCAATACTTTGCGTTCAGCAAACAGCGACATACTGGCCGCATCGTTTACCACGTCATGCCACTTAAACCCGGTTTCTACATGATGAATGGAGCGCTCTGTAAAACCCTGCTCTCGGGCTTTGCGAAGTACCGCATCGCAGGCTTCACTNACCCGCAACGTTTCCTCGCCGCTGATCAAATAGACCCCGTGCAGCGATCGCTGCAGCGAAGCGTCCAGCTGATCGACGTTAAGGGGCATCGCGCACTGCGTCGCTGTCGATGCTGCGCTCAGCCGTAACTGCAGCCGTTGCNCTCGATCGCATCACGACGCTCAANGCGCGCAGGATTTGATCAGCCAAGTCTTGATTCAGACTTTGCTCAACAGAGGTTTGCTGCTCATAGCTGCCCAGCAGTTGGCTCCGATCCATTCGATAGGCCTCACGCCGCTCCAGCACAAGTTCATCGGCTAGCAGATTGCCTTTGTCGTCTAGCACGCTGACCACCAAGGACGCAGTGGAAATATTTTCTGCGACTCTGAGTTGCGCGTTCACCGCACCGTCAAGGGTGTCGGCTTGAAAGGCTTTAATGCGGAGGGTCACATCAGCAGGCGATGCCTCGCGCACCCCGGCCCGACCCAAGGTGGCTCTCAGCACACGCTGAAAATCCGCATACCCTGCAGGCTGGTTTTGCTCGCTCACCANCTGATAGGTCAGACCCTCAGCCAGACCCGNGCCGCGAAGCTGAAACCCGCATCCGGCCAAGGCGGTCAAAATCACCAACAACGTCATAGCGCGGCAAAACATCACCCTACCCCACCACNATATTGACGAGTTTGTTGGGCACCACAATTTCCTTGCGAATGGTTTTGCCCTCGATATGCCGCGACACGTTGGCGTCGGCTTTGGCAAACGCCAAAATCGCNTCCTTGTCCGAACCGGCACTGACTTCGATTTGTCCCCGNACCTTACCGTTCACCTGNACCACCAGGGTCAAAGAGTCTTGTTCCAGCGCCGTCGTATCAACCGCTGGCCAGGGATACCCCACCAAGGGCTCNNGCATACCCAAAACCGCCCAGAGCTCATGTGCAATATGCGGCGCGATGGGGGAAATGATCAGCACCGCGCTCACCCANGCTTCTTGCACCGCACCGCGGTCGGCGTCACTGGTGAGATCCGTTTTACCTACCGTGTTCAGAAGCTCCATAACCGCGGACACCACGGTATTAAACTGCTGCCGTCGGCCGTAATCGTCATCGGCTTTCTGCAGGGTTTCGTGGGTTTTGCGACGCAGGGCCTTACCCTGAGACGATAANCCTGCCACATCCAGAGCCGGCACTGGTCCCGTCGCCGCATGCTCGTGCACCATATTCCACAGGCGCTTCAAAAATCGTGCGGCNCCTTCCAGCCCGGCTTCGCTCCATTCAAAGGATTGCTCTGGCGGAGCGGCNAACATCATGGCCGTGCGCACNGTGTCTGCACCGAAACGGTCCAACAGTTTTTGCGGATCGCCGGCGTCACCAGCAGACTTCGACATCTTCTTCCCGTCTTGCAGCACCATGCCCAGCATCATCAGCTTTTTGAACGGCTCGTCTGCNTCCACCANACCCTCGTCGCGCATGAGCTTGAAGTAAAACCGCGCGTAGAGCAGGTGCAAGATNGCATGCTCAATGCCACCGACATAGTGATCGACAGGNGCCCAAAANTTCGCTCGCTCATCGACCATGGCCTTGGCATCTGGCGAAGCAAAACGTGCGAANTACCACGACGATTCCATGAACGTATCGAAGGTATCGGTTTCTCGTCGTGCGGGCTTGCCACATGATGGNCAGGCCACGTTCAGAAAATCGTCCATCTTATGCAAGGGCGAGGAGACGCCCTCGAAGGTCACATCNGTTGGTAGCTCTACCGGCAAATCAGACTCGGGAACCGGCTGCACGCCACATGTATCGCAGTGAATCACTGGTATGGGGCAGCCCCAATAGCGCTGGCGCGACACGCCCCAGTCGCGCAGTCGATAATTGGTCACAGAGCGACCAGACCCTTTGCTTTCAAGCGCCGCGACGATGGCGGCAAAGGCTTCGTCAAAGGTTTTGCCGTCAAACTCTCCCGAATTCACCAAGCGGCCTTTATCGGTAAATGCGGATGTGGACAGATCGCAGGCCTCATCACCGACAGGTTCGATTACCTGCACAATATCAATGCCGTACTTTTGCGCGAATTCCCAGTCACGCTGGTCATGGCCGGGTACGGACATTACCGCGCCAGAGCCGTATTCCATCAGCACAAAGTTGGCGACCCATACCGGTAGCAGGCCCCCAGTCAGCGGGTGTCGCACCGTCAACTGTGTCGCGATACCGGCCTTTTCCATGGTGGCCATATCGGCTTCTGCCGTCGTGTTCTGTTTGCACTGCTCGATAAAAGCTGCAATGTCATCATCGGTTTCGGCCGCCAGTTTCGCCAGCGGATGCTCGGACGCCACGGCAACATAGGTTGCNCCCATCAAGGTATCGGGCCGAGTGGTAAANACTGTCAATGTCTGAGANGCATCGTGCTCGGTAACAAAATCGATCTCAGCNCCTTCGCTACGACCGATCCAGTTGCGCTGCATGCTCTTGACCGATTCCGGCCAGCCNGGCATATCATCCAGTTCGTCCAGCAGCTCTTTCGCGTAGTCGGTGATTTTAAGAAACCACTGAGCCATCTCTCGCCGTTCCACTAGCGCGCCGGAGCGCCAGCCCCGGCCGTCGACCACCTGCTCGTTGGCCAGTACGGTTTGGTCTTCCGGNTCCCAGTTCACCACGGCNTTTTTGCGATACACCATGCCTTTCTCGTACAGGCGCAAAAACAACCACTGCTCCCAGTGGTAGTAATCACTGTCACAGGTCGCAAACTCCCTAGACCAATCCATACCGAAGCCCAAGCGCTGCATCTGCGAACGCATGTAGTCGATGTTGTCTCGCGTCCATTTGGCTGGCGGGATGTTGTGTTTTATCGCTGCGTTTTCCGCCGGCAAACCAAAGGCATCCCAGCCCATGGGGTGCAGAACGTTGTAACCCTTCAGACGGCGATAGCGAGCAATCACATCACCCAAGGTGTAGCAACGTACATGGCCCATATGCAGCCGGCCGCTGGGGTACGGGAACATGGCTAAGCAATAAAATTTTTCGCCGGGCCTATTCTCATCGCCAATAAAGCAGGCGCTCTCATCCCAGGCTTCTTGGGCGTTCTTTTCAACGGTTTGCGGGTCGTACACTGGATTCATGGACTGGATCTTCTTACTGCTCAAATGGGCCACAGCGGGCAATGCGCAAGGATACCATCTCAAAGGCTGACGACGGGCGAATCTGACGGGAGATTTTGCTTTCTGGCATCTCCGGCCACAGACCATCCCAGACCGAATTAAGAACCAGTTCACATAACGTAACAAAACCCGGGAATCCCCACCGTCAGTCGACGCACCTCCGCCAGTTTGCCGCTATTTTACGAACTGTTTGTTCACAAAAAATTTTGGAGATGCTATGAAACTGCCTGTTCTTTTGATGACGCTTATCTTGAGTCCTTTTGCGTGTGGGATAACGCCCGAATCCAGCGATACCGGAGCGGCCTCGCGAATTGAAGAGCAGCGAGCGAACCTTGCCAAGGCCACTGAAAACGCCGGGTTTGGTCCACAGTCGCCCCGCCATATCGGGGATGTACGGGGCGAAAATCCAATACGGTTCAGCACAGCACTTTCCTTTTCTGAGATGAATCTTTGCAACATCCATTTCCACAAAAATGCCGAGCATGCTGGCGGCGAATTCACCCAATACGCCGGCGATGGAGACGGACACGGCTTTCAGTCAGGCTACGTCTATACGGGCAAGCTAACCACAAAGGAGCGCGCACCAGTGCAATCGGCCGCCTGCCCAAGTGCCCATGACGCCTTGCAGTCCGGGGACACCATTGAGGTGCACTACGTATTCAGCAGTGCTCAAGTGACACCGGGACCCACCTTGGGTGCCTGTCTCAGCGAGACGAATATCAACCCTCAGCTCCGGGTCGAAGCGCAGGTATTTGTCTTGGTAAACGACGAGGAAGCCTTGGACTTTACAGACCTAACGGCAATCGAAACCGAATCGGGCTATCAGCAAGCCCCAAACATTCCCATAGACACAGGTACACCCATCGCTTACGCCGGTTCGACCACTGGCCCTAGCTACAATGAAGCGGGCTCACCCTTGCAGGTGTCATGGAGTGTGCGACCAAGCGTCGCCAAGGTGAATATCGGTTCAGTGGCCCAGTGGTGTGAGGGCAACGTGTTCAACGAGGATCATGCCCACGGTGTCAGAAATTTGGTCGTGAATACCAAATTGCTGTCTCCCATCGAACACTAAAAGTTAAGTAGCTAATCCGTCTCAGACAGAGTTCGTCTGAGACGACCGACCACCACCAGCAATACGATCAACACCACGCCTAACACAGGCCAGTCGCCAAGATAGGTATAGGGCGTCGTGCCCAACATCACCGCGAATTCGGCCCGCAGTACAGCGGGCTCAAACTGGGCCAGTTGCGCCGTTATTTCACCGCGTTCGTTCACCACGCCGGTTACCCCGCTATTGGTGGCACGAAGCAACCAGCGTCCGTTTTCCAGCGCCCGCATTTGTGCAATTTGCATGTGTTGATGGGGACCGATGGAACCACCAAACCACGTATCATTAGACACCGTCAGTAACACCCCACTGGTCGCCGCCTGCCTGCGCAGGGTATCGCCATAGGCGATTTCGTAGCAAATTCCAGAAGCCACTTCGACCGGATGCTGTATGCCCGGTAACTGCAAACGGATGTTGGGCTGTAGCGCCGGACCCCGGGTGGCGACGGACATCGGTAAATCAAAAAATTCGATCAAACCGCGCAGGTAATCTTGCAGCGGTACGTACTCGCCAAAGGGTACCAAGTGATGCTTGGCAAATCGGCCTTGCGCCAGACCGAAGGCTTGCACTGTATTGAAGAATTGAGGCGCTTCGCCGGTTTGCCGCTGCACGTCGGGCATACCGACAATGACATTGGTCTGGGAGGACTGTGCTTGACCATGCAACGCATTTGTCGCCTGTCGAGCATCCCTGCCGAAGAGCGTCAAGGCTGCTTCTGGCCAAATCAGAACATCAGCATCCCAATGCGCGGCCGACAGGCCCATGTGTTTTCGCACGTTAACGAACCGCTGATCCTGATCCCACTTAATCGCCTGATCGATATTGCCCTGCACCAGCGCCACATCGTATCGACCCTGAGACGTTACCCAAGACACACCGTTCAGCGACATGCTTAGGCCGATGAGCAGCAACAGCCCCCCCATTGCATACCCACGGTGTGCGGCAATCTGAGTCTTGTCCACCATCACCTGCAACAACAAACTGACCAGCACTGCCACTGAGGTGACTCCAAGCACGCCAAAAACGGGTGCAATGCCCTGCAACGGGGTGCCAAGCATCGCATGGCCAGCGAACAGCCAAGGAAAGCCAGTAAAAAACCAGGTGAGCAGCCACTCCATCAGCAGCCATGACGCAACGAAACCCATGGCCAGCGCACCTCGCCCCGGCCGTTTACCCGAAGCCTGCAACGCGCCAACGAACCAGCCAATGGGTAAACAAAACAGCGCCATTAGGACGACAAATGAGGCGACCATTAGGCCAGCAACTAAGGGCGAGGCTCCGCCGTATTGGTGAATACTGACGTAGATCCAAGAAACGCCTACGCCGTATTTGCCCAGACCGTAAACCCAGGCCAACAAAGCCCACCGAGAAGAGGCACGATTCAGCAACCACCAAAGCACTGCCACCGAGACGAAAAGCAGTGGGAACCAGTGAAAAGGAGCAAAGGCGAGCGGGTAGATTCCACCCGCCGCCAAGGCCAAGGCTGCCTGCAGCGGCCAGGCCAGGGCGTATTCGTCTGATGAATTGCGGCCGCTGGAGGGATTCATGGCAAAATCTCAGTCTTCGGGACCTTGCTGGATTGGCTCGGGCGTATCGACTCGCAGCAGGCGCAAGCGCCGGGAATCGGCGTTCAGCACCTCAAAGCGCAGGGTCCCAATTTCAACGGATTCCCCCAACTCAGGCACATGACCGAAAGCCCGCAGCACGATGCCACCGATGGTGTCGAATTCATCATCGGAAAAGTCTTGGCTGAAGTAATCGTTGAAGTCTTCGATGGTCGTCGTCGCTTTGACATGAAACGATCGAGGCTCTAACTGTTTGACGAAACTGTCATCATCGACGTCGTGCTCGTCCTCAATTTCACCGACAATTTGTTCCAGCACATCTTCAATGGTGACGGCTCCAGATATTTGCCCGTATTCGTCCACCACCAAGGCCATGTGATTGCGGTTGGCACGAAATTCTTGCAGCAGAACATTGAGACGTTTGCTTTCCGGCACCACCGCAGCGGGCCGGATGCTGTCTTTCATCGTGAAACGCTGAGCGCTGTCCTGCAGCACTAAGGGCAGCAGGTCCTTAGCGTGAAGAATCCCTTTGATGTCGTCGAGATCGTCACCTGTCACCGGAAAACGTGAGTGCCGAGATTCAATCACCGTGGACAGAAACTCCCCCGGTTGCTGATCTTCTTGCACGACGACCAAGGCGGAACGGGGAATCATTATATCCCGGGCGTGCATATCGCTGACATGCAGCGCACCAAAGATCATATTCAGCGCATCGACCTCGATTAGCTGACGCCGCGCGGCATCCTGTAAAATCGCTAGCAGCTCTGCGATATTGTCTGGCTCATCCGAAAACAGATCGCCGATCCATTCGCGCATGGTTCGGCGCTGAGGCTTCTCCACGGCGTCGCCACTGAAATCCTGTTGGTCACTCATAGGCTTTCGTTGCCATATTGTCTCTTTATCCGTTTTAGGTAAGGGTTTGGTGAATTGCAAGCGACATGGTTACGAATCGACAGCGTTGCCTAGATAGGGGTCGGCAATGCCCAGACGCGCTAACGCCGCACACTCAATTTTTTCCATCGCCAGAGCCTCCGCCGAGGACTCATGATCCCACCCCATCAGGTGCAGTACGCCATGAGTAAATAAGTGGCATAAATGGTGGGTGGTTGTTTTGTGTTGTTGCCGCGCTTCCCGCACAACGATGGGCCAACAAATCGCCAAATCACCCAGCGGCATCTCCGGCACATCGACCATGGGCTCGGCACTTTCCGAGGCCTGGAAGACAGACTCAGGCGCCAGCACACCAAAACTCAGCACATTTGTCGGCTTGTTTCGATCACGATAGTCGCGATTCAGTGCTTGCGATTCCGCCTCATCACACAGACGCAGGCAGATGTCACGAAGCAGAGATTGCGTGCTCATCTCCGGTAACGTTTGGGCCAAAGCCGTCAGACAGGACTCAAGCTCGCCCTGCAAAATTTGCGGCACGGGTGCATCGTTGAGATCCGGTGCAAGCTGTATGTCCAACGAGAACGTCACAGACGGGGTCGAGCCGTTCACTAGCGTCTTCCGTTGCCCCGTCGATCGTCGTTTTGCTGCCTGCGATCGTCGTCGTGGTAGGACTCGTAAGCATCAACAATTTTTTGCACCAGAGGATGTCGTACAACATCCTTAGAACCAAAGTGTGTGAATTCGATACCGGCCACTCGGGCGAGCACATCGCGCACGTTGATTAACCCCGACTGCTCGCCCCGGGGCAAGTCGATCTGGGTAATGTCGCCAGTGACTACTGCAGTGGAGCCAAACCCGATCCGAGTCAGAAACATTTTCATCTGAGCAACCGTGGTGTTTTGCGACTCGTCCAAAATAATGAAGGCGTTATTCAACGTACGACCGCGCATGTAGGCCAGCGGCGCCACCTCAATGATGTTGCGCTCGATGTATTTGTTCACTCGCTCCACGCCCAACATTTCGTACAGCGCATCGTAAAGCGGGCGCAGGTACGGGTCGATTTTTTGCGCCAGATCACCGGGCAAAAAACCGAGTTTTTCGCCCGCTTCTACCGCAGGCCGGACCAGTAAAATTCGAGAAACCTGCTGAGACTCAAGCGCTTCCACCGCGCAAGCCACCGCCAAATACGTTTTACCGGTACCCGCCGGGCCAATGCCAAAATTAATGTCGTTTTTGCGGACAGCTCTGCAATAGCCCAGCTGATTTGCTCCGCGAGGTTTGATCGATTTTTTCGGCGTGCGAATGACCAACTCGCCGGAACCCCCTGGTTTCTCGCTGCCAGATTCGGCGCTACGATCCGCATCGCTCATCACCACCACGGGAACGGTTCGATCCGTTCCCTCGTTACTCTGAGCAATCAAGTCATCCAAGCCCGCCTGCTGCAAAAACAGGTGTACGAAATCGGGTTCGATGGCATCTCGACCAACCGTTTCCCGATACAGTTGATGCAGCAGCGCTTCCGCCGCCTGCACAGCAGTCGGAATGCCACTGAGCTGGAACTCGTTCCCGCGGCTACGAATACTCACACCCAAACGTTTTTCTAGGTGCTTGATGTTCTGATCTACGGGTCCGACTAAGGCAGACAGCCTCAGCGGATCATTGGGCTCAAGGACGATTTTCTTCGCCAAAGTTGCGGGGGAATCAGGAGTGTCTTGCAAGGTTCACCAATAAGGTTGCGATTGTTTAAGCCTACTACGTATCAGCAAAGTTCATAGCTGATTTGTAGGCTAGCAATTTCTGGCTATGAATCAATCAACATGCCGCGCAGGGAGTTAGGCAAGGCTTCCGTAATACGCAGGTTTGCGAATGCACCAATCAATGAGGGCGCGCCCTCGAAATTCACGACCCGATTGTTTTCCGTCCGTGCTGCCAGTTGGCCCATGCCCTTCTTCGCCTCGCTCATTACCAATACCCGCTGCTCCGTTCCGACCATAGCCTGAGAAATCGCCTCGGCTTGATCTCGGATCCGGGCCTGCAGTGTCTGGAGCCAGGCTTTTTTCGTGGTTTCGGGAATATCATCCGCCAACCCGGCAGCAGGGGTACCCGGCCGAGCACTGAAAATGAAGCTGAATGAGGTATCGAACCCTATCTCGTCAATCAGCGCCATGGTTTCCTCAAACTCCACCTCGGTTTCGCCGGGAAATCCAACAATGAAATCAGAAGACAAACTGATGTTCGGACGCACCGCTCGCAGCTTACGAATGCGTTCTCGATAATCTGCTGCCGTATGGCCACGCTTCATGGCTTCTAAGATACGATCAGAACCCGACTGCACGGGCAGGTGAAGATGATCAACCAAGGCTGGAATATCCGCGTAGGCTTGAATCAAGTTGTCAGAAAAGTCCATCGGATGCGATGTGGTAAAGCGAATCCGTTCCACACCGGGCACATCTGCCACGTAGTAGATCAACTCAGCCAAATCTGCCTGATCACCGTCGATGTCCCCCAAATAGGAATTTACGTTCTGGCCGAGCAAGTGAATTTCTCGCACACCCCTCGACGCCAGGCTTTCGACTTCCTGAATCACCGACGCTACCGAACGACTCACTTCCTCACCGCGGGTATAGGGCACCACGCAGAAACTGCAGTATTTGCTGCACCCTTCCATAATGGAAACAAAGGCCGCCGGACCATCGACGCTGGGCTCAGGCAGTCGGTCAAATTTTTCCACTTCGGGAAACGTCACGTCTACCACGGGTAATAGCTGCTGTTGCCGCTGGGTCACCATGTCTGGCAACCGATGAATGGTTTGTGGTCCAAACACCATATCGACTACTGGTGCCCGCTTCATGATGGCGTCACCTTCTTGACTCGCCACGCAGCCGCCAACACCAATGACCAAGTCGGGTCGCGCATTTTTCAACTTTTGCCAACGACCCAATTGGTGAAACACTTTTTCCTGAGCTTTTTCGCGTATCGAGCAGGTGTTGAGCAGCAACACATCGGCTTCTTCTTCAGAGGCCGCGATTTCATAGCCCTGAGCGTCTTTGAGCACATCTAACATGCGTGCCGAGTCATACTCGTTCATCTGACAGCCATGGGTTTTGACAAACAATTTTTTCGCCATGCGACCTAGGAACAATAAAAAAAGGGGAACGAAGTATACGCGATCCCTAACGAATACCTAGAATGAATACTGCGTACAGCGGAACGACGCCCTTCGTAAAAATGTCTCAATGCCCGGAATGCTTGAAATCACTGGGGTTATCCCCAACTATCCTCTGATCCAACTCGAGGTGACTCCGCACCATGGCCGGCAAAGACGAAAATCAACACGTATACCGCATCCTCTTTCAAAATAATGGNCAGGTTTACGAGGTCTACGCACGCAATATTTATCAGAGCGAACTGTACGGCTTCGTGGAAATCGAGGACTACACCTTTGGTACCAAGTCGCAGGTCGTGATTGACCCCAGCGAAGAGAAGCTTCGCACCGAGTTTGAAGGCGTACAGCGCTCGTTCATCCCCATGCATGCCGTCATCCGTATTGATGAGGTGGAAAAAGAGGGGGTCGCTAAAATCACCTCCACTGACGGCGGAACCGTTACCGCATTCCCGATGCCTGTGCCGACGGATCGATAAGACCCTTACGGCTCAGTAGTTTTCCAACAAGGGGAACGCACTGAGCACGCTGGGTTCTGCCAATGGCTGAGCTCTTTCCATCAGGGTCGGGTTCAGCGAGGCAAGATCCGATGCACCCAACAAAGCCATACTGATACGAATTTCCTGTTCGAGAATTTTCAAACCTCGCATCAGGCCAGCAGCACCTCCAGCAGCCATGGCCAATCCCTCGAACCGACCCATACCAACAAAATCCGCCCCCAAACACAGACCTTTGACCACGTCAGCGCCGCGCATAAAGCCGCCATCCACCACAACCGGCACACGACCTGCTACCGCGGAGGCAACCTCAGGCAGAGCGTCAATGCAGGCCTTCGTATGGTCGAGCTGACGACCACCATGATTCGATATATACACCACATCCACGCCAGCCTCGACACAACGGCTCGCGTCGTCGCCGTGCATCACGCCCTTTACCACCAGTGGTATGTCGTACGTTTCCTTGATGTGGGCGACGGTGTCCCAGGTCATGGAGGCTTGGTGAGAAAAATCCCCACCTGTGGTTGCCGAACGGCCTGACATCGGCACATAGCCTTTCATCACATCGCGTTCACGACGGGAATAGACTTGAGTATCCGCGGTCAGACAAAAGCCCGTATAGCCCGCTGCTATGGCGCGCTCAATATGATCGTCCATCCACGCTTCATCGCCCACCAAGTAGAGCTGGTAAATGCGATCACCAGGCACATCGCGGGCGACGGTTTCGTAGTCGGGTGCGCAGGCAGAGCTGAGAATCTGCAGGATGCCAAAATCTTTGGCGGCTCTTGCGACACTGGTGCCCCCACCGGCCTCAAACGCCTGAACCGAACCAATCGGCGGCAAAATCACCGGAATGCGCATGGTACTGCCCAGCAGTTCAGACTCGACATTGACCGCGCTGACATCATTGAGAATCCGCGGCTTAAACACCCAAGACTCCAGCGCCGCTCGATTTCGCCGCAGACTTGCTTCGGTGTCGGCCGCGCCGANCAGATAATCCCAGTCACCACGATCCAACTGCTTCCTTGCCAGCTGCACCATTTCGGTCAGGCTGCGAAATTCCTGTTGTTTCTGCTCAGACATCGACGCTTCTCCCTCAATGACCCCAAAGTTAGCTGCCTCGACGTCTGCGGACAAGGTAAACTCTCCTGCTGTTGAACCTTAAGGATAGCGTGATGTCAGGAGTCGTAATTATCGGAGCAGGCCATGCGGCCGGTCAGGCTGCAGCCAGTCTGCGGCAAGCCAAGTACGAGGGTGATATCACCATCATCGGTGACGAAGCGCATATCCCTTACCAGCGTCCGCCGCTGTCTAAGGCCTATTTGAAGGGCGAACAGAGTGCTGACAAAGTATATCTGCGCGCCGAATCGTTTTATGCCGATCGCAACATCACAATGAAGCTGAACACGACGGCAACCGCCATTGATACAGCGGCGAAAACCGTAGCGTTAAATACCGACGAAACGCTGTCTTACGATCACCTGCTGATCAGCACAGGATCACGGCCACGCAAGCTGTCCATCGAGGGTTCGGATTTACCGGGCATTCACTACCTTCGAACCATGGACGATGTGGACGGGCTGCGCGACGGTATGCGCCCGGATGCCAACTTGGTCATTGTCGGCGGTGGCTACATCGGTTTGGAAGTCGCGGCAGTGGGCCGAGAACTGGGCATGAATGTGCATGTCTTGGAAATGGAAGAGCGCATTTTGCAGCGTGTGACCACACCTCAGATGTCCGCCTATTACCACCAGCTACACGAAGGTCGCGGCGTGCACATCCACACCAGTACCGGCGTCACGGGCTTTGCCGGCGACGACAAGGTAGAAGAAGTCATTTGCGGCGACCAGCGCTTTGCAGCGGACATTGTCATTGTCGGCATTGGCATCATCGCCAATACCGAGCTGGCTGAGGCAGCAGGCATTCACTGCGACAACGGCATCGTCGTTGACGAACACTGCCGGACCTCGGATCCTTTTGTCTACGCGGCAGGCGACTGCACCAATCACCCTAACCCGCTGCTGGACCGACGCTTGCGGCTGGAGTCTGTGCCCAACGCCATGGACCAAGCCCGAGTCAGTACGGCCAACATGTTGGGCGACGAGAAAACCTACGCGGCGATTCCTTGGTTCTGGTCCGATCAGTACGAGTTGAAACTGCAGATGGTGGGTTTCTCGGCAGACGGCGATACCCAAGTTATGCGCGGCGACATGGCCAGCAACCAGTTTGCGGTGTTTTATCTCAAAGACGGCAAGGTTGTTGCTGCGGACGCGGTCAACAGCCCGAAAGAATTTATGCTGTGCAAACAGCTGGTCGGCAAACCCGCCGACCCAGCGCTACTGGCAGACCCCGAGTCGGACCTGAAGGCTCTACTGGCCTGAGCCGGGTAACACTCGCTCGTTACCAGAGGCTCGTNAGCAGCAAGAGGGCGCTGAGTTACAGGCCCAGCACCTGCTTAGCGATGATGTTGTGCTGCACTTCCGACGAACCACCCGCAATGGTGTAGCCTCGATGGTGGTAGCGCCCCGAGGCGATGTATTCCGCCCAGGCAGGGTTAACCGCTTCTTCACCAGTATTCGCCGAATCTTGCGCCAAGGCTAAGTAGTCCACCATGCGGAACAGTAGCTCGTCCTGTGCCTGCACCAGTTCGCTGCCCTTGAGTTTCAGCATGCTGGGCTCTGCGCCAATTTGCGACCCCGAGTCTGCCTGCGTCAGGATGCGCAGGCTGGTCATCTCCAACGCCTGCAAACGAATTTCCAAAGCACAGATCTCGCTGTGGACGCTTTCGGGCATCTCGATACCGCGCCGTATTTGCTCCTGCAGAGCCTCCTTGAGCACGCCTAAGACCCGCTTATTTTCCGATACCCGTGACACCATCAGTCGCTCATCGCCAAGCAAACTCTTCGCAACGGTCCAGCCACGGTCTTCATCGCCCAATCGCTGGGCGACAGGCACACGCACGTCTTCAAAAAACACTTGGTTCCACAAGCGCTTACCGTTGAAGGCATAGAGCGGTTTTACCGATACACCCGGCGAGGTGATATCAAACAACAAAAAACTGATGCCCTTTTGCTGCTGAACATCGTGATTGGTACGCACCAGACAAAAGATCCAGTCCGCCATTTCAGCGCCAGATGTCCAGATCTTGGAGCCATTCACCACGTAGTCATCACCGTTCTTATCTGCCCGTGTGCGCACGCTGGCGAGGTCCGACCCAGCCTGAGGCTCGGAATAACCCTGACAAAACCACAAATCGGCGTTCAATATCTTGGGTAAAAATTGCGCGTGCTGTTCCGCCGTACCATATTTGATGATGGCTGGGCCTACCATATTGAAACCAAAGCCAGACAGCGCAGGAGCGTGGGCTGCGCGACAGGCAACATCAAAAATATGCCGCTGCATCAGACTCCAACCGGTACCACCGTGTTCGACGGGCCAGGCCGGCGCAGCCCACCCCTTGACGTTCAAGGTTCGTGTCCAGGCGGTTAATTCGTCCTTTGAGACCCCTGCGCCGCGTTTCACTTTGGCGGCTACAGTAGCGGGCAAATGGTCACGCAAAAATGTTTCGACTTCATCCTTGAAGGCCCGTTGTTCTGGCGTCAGGTCAAAACGCATGCATCTACTCCCCAGTGCTGTGTTGCTTTCGTTGTGTTGGCTGCCAAGTATCCACGCACGCCATCCATCAAGGCAAGACAGCAAAAGTAGCGATCTTCACAGGGCTTTGACCTGCTGCAGTGATAGGCTCTGCCCATGCAAAACACCACCATCGAAATCAGCAAAGAGTACCTGCACTTTGCCGCCGCTCACTTCACCTTGTTCAGCGATACCGAACGGGAGAACCTGCACGGTCATAACTTTCAGGTCACTCTGGATGCCGAAGCCGCCATCGCGGAAGATGGGCTCACCTTTGACTACAACATCCTAAAGAAAGCCCTGAAGCAAATGTGTGATGATTTGGACGAGCAGGTCATCATGCCGACCCAATCGCCTCACCTGCAAATAGAGTCAGACGATCAGTACACCTACGTGATATTTAACGGCGAGCGCATACCGTTTTTAGAGCGCGACCTGACACTGCTGCCTATCCGCAACGTCACCGTTGAAGAACTCGCTCACTATCTCCTAGCCACCTTGATCCAACGAGAAGACATCAAAGTATTGGACATACACAACATGGTGCTTCGATGCGCGTCAGGCGAGGGCCAATGGGCCAGCGCGAGCTGGTCCTCCGAAATGGCTTAATCGCCGCAGACCGTCTGGAGAAATACAGATGCAATATTTGGTGATCACCGGCGCGAGTTCAGGCATTGGGTACGCGACTGCCGAAACCTTCCGCAGAGACGGTTATCGGGTAATCAACCTGTCTCGAAGCAGTTGCGACATTGACGGCGTGGTCAACCTGACCGGCGATCTGGCCAACCCAAGCTTCATACCCTCGATCTCAGAGTCCATGGCCGCCGCCGTTGCTGACGCGGACAGCCTATGCCTGGTCCACAACGCNGCACGACTGGGCCATGACACGGTCCAAGACATTGAGACAGAGGCCCTCCGACAGATTTACGAGATCAATCTGGTTGCTCCTACGATGCTCAACCGCCTGCTGTTGCCCCATATGACCGAAGGTTCCAGCATTTTGTACGTGGGATCGACCTTGGGCGAAAAAGCCGTACCGGGCAGCTTTAGCTATGTGGTCTCCAAACACGCCAGCATCGGCATGATGCGGGCGTCTTGTCAGGACCTCGCCGGCACAGGAGTTCATACCGCCTGCATCAATCCGGGGTTCACCGATACGGAAATGCTGCGGGATCACATACCGGACGATGTCATGCCAGACATCGCCCAAATGAGCGCCTTTGGGCGCCTAATCGAACCCGCAGAGATTGGCAAAACTCTGCTGTTTGCCGCGCAAAATCCGGTCATCAATGGCTCNGTCATTAACGCCAACCTTGGCCAGATTGAGCGCTAACGAGGCAGACAATCCATACATCAGGCCGAGTCCGCATCCCGGGCCAGTGGCACCAGCAGCAGCATGATCACCAGCAACGCGAAACAGCCCAATGAAAGCACTGCCGCGTTCAACCCAAANCGATCGAAGACAACGCCCAACACCGAGGCTGCCACGATAAAGCCGAGGCGAAAACCAAAACCCAGCAGCNAGTTNATNGTCGCTCGATAGTCATTGTCGATACGCCGGTTCNGTGCATCCATAAAACACACACTGAACANGCCTCGAACGGCAAAGAGCAACACACCGCCAACCATGACCCAAGACAGCNTTGCGGCACCCAGTAACAACAAACCCGCGAGTGCGACCAAGCCAATGGCATAGATCGCATGGCGTGACCCCAGCAGTCGTTCCACCGCATGTGCACCCTGCCCTGCCAGCGCGCCAACCAGCTGCAACAAGCACCAGATCCAGCCGAAATGGAGTAACGTCAGATCAAGCTCAACCCAGACACGTTGCATCAGCCAGATGGCCAGTACGGTTACCACCGGCCAAAGACACAGAGTTGCCAGCAATCGACGCATCAACACCGACTGCCGCCACAGCGAACTCAGGACGCGACCTAAATCCCCGCACTCGTCGGCCAAGGACTTGTATCCGCTGTTTACGCGAGGGGCTTCACGCAACAGCATCGCTGCACCAAGTACCAACAAACCGCAGGCGGTTTGCGCCGCGATCACTGCGGTTATGCCCCCATACAAGAGCAAGCCGGTTGCAGACAGCGAGGCCAAACCTTCCGCCGTCATGCCGATCACAAACAAATTACGCACCGCCCGATTTGCCCGATCGGGCTTATCTTGCTGCAGCTCGCGTTCGGTATCGTAGAGCAACGCCAGATCAGCGCCCGACAGCAAAGAGGTGCCCAAACCGGCCAGTGCCTCAAACACGACGAGGCCGGAAAAATCGTTGACCAGCAGCAGCGACAGCCAAGATAGGGACCAAAACAAGCCCCCTGCCCGCAGTACCGCCACACGCCCATACCGATCGGCGAAGTAACCCGAGGGTATCTCCATCAGCAAAATCATCAGCGCATAAAACGACTCCAGCAGAAATATCTGCTGCATGTCTTGGCCGTAATGCGCAAAAAAAGGCACCAAGATGGGCGCAATGAGCATGAAACGCTGACCGGCACGCAGCAGCAGCACCGCGCGAAGATTGCATCTGAGCGCCTTGGTCTCTGAGCGTTCGTTCCTCGATTCAACGACCGTCGTATTGTTCATGATCTGATCCTTCTTGAAGACACACATCCGCGTGCTAAGGACCCAAAAAGCAAAAAACCCGAAGGCTTTCGCTCTTCGGGTTTTTGTTGTCGCTGGCGCGATCAATCAACCATCCGAGCTGCTACTCCGCGGTACCGCAAAGGACTGCTGTGTGACGCAAACCACTGCGGTCCTGGGATCTGTACCGACGGCAAGGCAAACGGACGCAGACAGATCCCAACCCATTGCGTTGCCGCGATGGGATATAGAGCAAATCCTGTGTGTGAATATCTTTGTCTGCATCAGTGCCTCGTCCCAAAAATCGATCAAACGCTGTCAATCGATTTGGGTAAAAATGTGAGCGCGGAATCTATTGGCAACGGGAAACAAGCGGTAGTCGGTTTCGATCAACGGTCATGAAGAGCAGACCAACGGTCTTCCCAGACTCCCCCAAGGGCTGGCATGATCATCGGCCAAAGCAAGCACCCGAGGCGTTGTCATGCCGAATCTCGCTCCCCTCGGCCAAGCGGCGCTGATACACGAACGCGTTCGTCTTGAGCCACTGTCCGATCAACATCTCGAACCCCTGCGCACAGCCTGCGCCCAAGATCCGGACATTTGGGAAATCTATCCGGTGAGCATGCTAGGCGAGCACTTTGATCCAGCAGCAGCCTTTCTCATCTCGGACGCCGGAAGGCCGGGCTTCGCGGTGATCGATCGCCAGACCCATACCGTGGTTGGCATGACCCGCTTCATCAACCCTGACGAACACGGTGTGGTCGAAATTGGGGGTACCTACATCGCTCCGTCTGTTCGCGGCACAGGTTTCAACGCAGTTATGAAAACGCTGCTGCTGGATCACGCCTTCGACTGCGGCTACCGCAAGGTGGAATTTCGCGTGGATACGCGCAACACCCGTTCCATGGCGGCGGTGCTGAAGCTTGGCGCGACACAGGAGGGTGTGTTGCGGAAAAACCGCATCACGTGGACGGGCTACGAACGGGATACGGCTGTCTTCGGTCTTTTAAGAGAAGAATGGCGAGGCGAGGCCGAACGATGAACTATCCAGTCGCCTCTTCGTTTTCTTGCAGTCCAAGCCAAGGCCGTAAATAGGCGACCGCCAAGTATATAGGCCCAGTGTCCAAGGCAGCGACGACCAACTTAAAGACATAGCCCGATGCAATAAAGACCATAAGTTGAGGCCATATCGGCTCATCGGCATTCACCGGCAAAGCGGCTGCATAAAAATGCGTCACCAAGATCACTGCGGTGGTGTCAACAATTTGGCTCACCATGGTGGAGGCATTGTTACGCAGCCACAGATGCTTACCGTTTGTCAGGCGTTTCCAGAAATGAAACAGTCGTACGTCGCAGATTTGAGCCGCTAGGTAGGCGACCATGGAGGCCGCCACAGCACCAAACGCCAGCTCTCGGATCTCGAAAAATGTTGGCTCTCGCCCAGCCGCATCAACCAGTGGTTGGCCGCTTGGGTCCAGATCAAAGCCGGGCAACACACCGCCCAGCCACAGCAGAAAAATCACCCAAGCATTGAGCAACACACCCATCCAAACCATGTCGTGAGCTTTTTTCTCGCCGTAAAGCTCGCTGATCAGGTCCGTACAGATGAAGGTGATCGGATAGGGCAAAACGCCAATGGCCACCACCATCGGGATGGTGATGCCAAATACGTCAAAGGACAGGTCCAAAAACCGGCTGATGCCCAAAATATTGAGCATCGCCAATGTGCCAAGGAACATTCCGGACAAAACCAGAAAGAGTCGCTGACGTCGCTTTTCGTAGATTTCCGGCGTGACTGGCATGGTGCTTTCTTCCTGATGCAGGCTGACCCGCGATCAGCCTTGCATGGGTCTTGAGACTATCGAGGGTTATTCAGCCATTGCTGATTTACACAATTGTCCAAACTACCTGTACCCAGGTACTTGAGGATCACTTCACCACCCTTATACCGCATGTCATGCACACTCTCTGGCGTAAAGAAAGCCGAGTGTGGTGTGAGCAATAGCCGATGATCAATCCATTCTTCGTCCGCGGCCCATGCCTTGATCAGCGGGTGATCCGGATTTGCTGGCTCTTCAGGCAGCACGTCCAAACCCACTGCCTGAACATGATCCGCACGCAGCGCCTCATACAGACCATCCAAATCAATGATGGGGCCTCGCGCAGTATTCACCAAAATCAGACCCGGCTTAGAGTGGGAGAGTACCTCGGCGTTAATCAGCTTTTCTGTCGCCGACGACAGTGGCAGGTGCAAACTCACCACATCACACTGACCAAACAAATCCTCCAACGAGTGCGCGCGACGAATGCCCACCGCCAGTTCCGCGCCGTTTTCGCGGTAAGGGTCGTACATGACCACATCCATGCCGAAAGCTTTGGCGCGCAGTGCCGCAGCGGTACCAATACGTCCGAGCCCCACCACACCAAACGTGCAGGCGGAAAGTCGCTTACCAAAGGGATTCAACGCTGGACGCCACAAACCGCGCGGATCTTGCTTGAGCTCGCGGGTATGGAATGTGATGCCTTTCATCAACGACAGCATTAAGGCCATGGCATGATCCGCGACTTCCTGGGTGCCGTAGTCGGGCACATTGCACAACGGAATGCCCATTTCGGCCCAGGCTTTGCCGTCGATGTTGTCGAAACCCACCTTGGGGGTAACGAAAATTTTGCACTTGGTCATCTTCTGACGATATTCCTCGGGAATGTCGTTCACGCTCACCACGGCGTCACAGTTCGCCCATTGCTCGTCGGTGACTTCGGTATAGCGCTCGCAAAATTCCGCGCTGTGCCCGGCCACGCTGGATTCTTCGATATGACGCCCGTCTGGCCAACGCATGGCAGGCCACAAAATTCGATAGCTCATTTTTTCCCCTCAGATGGTATTCGTCTAAAAACGACGGCCTCGATATTACGTTTTCAACAGTCGTTTTTCGATGCCGCTTTTCAGCTGCTGGCCGCCATGGTTTCCGCAAGCAGCTTAACGCTGGCCCGAAGCTGTGACTCAGTCAGTCCCGGCAAGCGCAGGCGGGTCACCACCATATGCGTCATGCCCAAACTTTCCTGATAACGCTGTATGCCGTCTCGAACGTAGGCCGGATCACCAATGAGTGTCCAGTCCTCCACACCCTCATCCGGCTGCAGCCGCGAATTTTCTGTTTCACTTTCCACCCGTTTGCGCAGTGCGGCAACTTCGGTCGCATCGTTACTCACATAAACCGTGCGCATCACCGGGACAATGTCTGCAGGCGACACCCCCTCCTCCACCGAGGCTTGCCGGTGCTTGGCGTAGTTATCGGCCAGAGTCCGGATACCCTCCATGGGCGATGACAAATACGGCAGCCCCATACGGCCGGCCTGGGCCAGTGCTTTCGGACCAAACGCCGCCACCCAGATTGGTGGGTGAGGCCGTTGAACCGGTGTCGGATAAACGCTCACCGCATTGTCGGGGTTACCGTCAAGAGAAATCGCCTCGCCCTGCCACGCCTTTTGCATCAAATCCAAGGTCCAGGCAAAGATACGGCGCTTTTCCGCTATGGGCACATGAAAGGCGCGCAACATTTCGGGCGCATAGCCGCGGCCAACCCCGAGCAGTACGCGGCCGCCGCTGAGTTGATCTAGGACAGCCACCTGTTCCGCTGCCTGCAGCGGGTTGCGTAGCGTCAGAAGGTAGGATGTCGTCGCGAGCTGGATGCGTTCCGTCGTCGTCGCTGCGCTAGCCAACAACATCAGAGGGTCAGGCAGCGCGCCTTCACCAAAGTGATTTTCTGGCAGCCAAAAGGATTGGTAGCCGTGCTGTTCTGCGAAGACGGCCTGCTCGCCGATACTGGCTGCGGACGGTGCGTTCAGTCGCCAGGGCGTGATACCTAAGTGCAGGGTCATAGCTGCAGCTGCCGCTGCACGAGCAACATCGCAAGCATGGTGGCGGAAACCGCCTCTCTGTGTCGGCCAAAAGCAAATTCTTGATACAGCGGATCGTCTTTCAGCAACAAGCAACGCATCGAATCGTTGTCTTTGGAACCGCAGCGAAATTCAACGCGATTGCCAAATTCATTCCCCGCCTCACCGTATTCACCAAACGCACCGCCGGGTTCTTTATCGGAAGGCTGCCAGAACGATGTCCAGCTTGCTGGCATACCCGCGATGTCGCTGTTCACGGCAGCCATGGTATCGCGGGCGGTTTGCCCCAGCAGGCGTCTCAAACTTGTTTGCTCATCTTGACCGTCAAATCCATTCAAATTTTCAGCAACCTCTTGGCACAAACCGCCGATATCTTCCTCTAGGCGGGACTCGTCAATCGAGTAACGGTCAAACCGATCGTGCAGGGAAAATGCCCACCAACGGCCGGTAAACACGGGTACCACGCGTGAGGGTGTGGAAACATCCTGCAAAAAACTCAGCACTTCTCCGAACGCCTCGAGACGATCCCGTTTCTCTGGCGCATTAAGCAGTTGATCGCTTATCGCCAAAAATCGCGAGTTGAAACGAGTGTCGAACATACCTAACACCGCGTCGTTACTGTCACTGGACACATCAAAATAGTTCCAGCGAAACATACGGCCAAAAAAATTACTCTTCGATCTTGCGACGTTGGCCCGCACCACATAACGCATATCCAATGCAGACAGCCGGCCGATCGGCCCAGGCATAGCCAACAACGACTGATCCCTCTGCCGATCCTGTGACGGCGACCACAAGGCATCACAGCGGCTCAGCTGCTTGGCTGCCAGAAAGGTCAGCTGCTGGTGCAGTTCGCCCGGGTAGGCATGGGCTGCGCTGCTAACCAGCAACGATGCAAAAAGGAGGAAGCTCCTCCAGCGCATACACTTCTTCATCGGATTCAAGCTCGTTTAAGAGGCCGGCAATGGAGGTATCCATGCCGGGCCAAATGGTATCAGGAAGTAATTGAGCCGCCGGTTCAAGCACGAATAACCGGTCCACTGCGCGCGGGTGCGGCAGGGTAAATATCTCGGTATCGCGAGTCTGCTGGTCGAACAGGAGCAAGTCTAGATCGAGTTCTCGTGGGGCATTGCGCTGATATGTTTCCGCTCGCCCAAAGAGTTGTTCGAGGTTTTTCAGCTCAGCCAACAGCGTTTCCGGCTGCAAATCGGCCAGGGCATCAAACACGACAGCCGCGTTGACAAAATCTCCAGATCCCGGAGGGCAATTCACCGGCGATGTGCGGAACAACTGAGAGCTGCGCAGGGTATCTGGTTGAGCAAAGGCCACTAGCGCATGGATCGCCGCCACAACAATATCCGTTGATTCGCCTTGATTTGAACCCAGACCCACTAGCACCATGTACGTCGTATCCTTTTTTACCCGCCGTTCCTCGACGCTTGAGAATGGTACCACCGAGTGTGCGCCATAGCCCTTATCTGTCGCACCATCCTGTTTGATCCGAGGGCTAGCGGATCACCACGTAGTAGAAGCGGCCGTTGCGAAAAATCCGCAGCAACAGCTGTCTGGCGTCACGCCGCACAGCCTCTCTCAAACCCGCAATATCCTCAACGACAATCCGATTGGCCGCCACGATCACGTCACCCGGGCGCAGGCCAAAACCGTAGGCTGGACTGCGCGCGCCCACTTCCGTTGCGACCACGCCAGCACTGGGCATGACTTCACCGTCCTCACGCAGGTTCTGCAGCTGCACACCTCGTAACCAGGGTGCCAAGCTTTTGCCAGCAATGGCCTGCTGCTGATCCGCAATAATGCGCAGAGTCGTCTGGCGTTTTTCACCCTGCCTAACGTAGCGCACCTCAACTTCGTCACCGATGAACATCACCGCCGCCTGAGCCGAAAAATCTGCCACGCTCACGATGGCGTTACCGCCCATTTGCACGATAACGTCTCCGGGTTCCAACCCAGCCTGTTCTGCCGAACTGCCCCCCTGCACATCCACTACCACCACGCCTTGGGGAACCCCTTCACCAGAGATGACGCCAAAGGCCTTGGCTAGCTCACGATTCAGGGGCTGCACGATGGCACCTACAAAGCCGCGATTGATCTCGCCCTTCTTTATCAGCTGAGCGGCCACCGCACTGACCATGTTGGCGGGAATCGCGAAGCCGATACCAATGTTGCCGCCGGATGGCGCAAAAATGGCGGTATTAATGCCCACCAGCCGGCCATTCAAATCCACAAGCGCGCCCCCGGAGTTGCCGGGATTAATGGACGCATCGGTTTGAATAAAGTCTTCGTATCCTTCGATACCCAACCCGCTGCGGCCCAGAGCGCTGATGATTCCCGAGGTGACGGTTTGGTTCAGGCCGAAGGGGTTGCCGATGGCGACAACAAAATCACCAACCCGGAGTCGGGCACTGTCCGCATAATCAATCTCGGTCAGATCCTCAGCGGGCACCTGCAGTAACGCCAGATCCACTTCCGGATCCATACCGATGAGGGTCGCCTCCAATGTTCGGCCATCCGACACGCCGATGCTGATTTCGTCTGCGTTCTTCACCACATGCGCATTCGTGACGATGTAGCCCGCCGACGCATCAACAACCACACCCGAGCCTGCGCTTTGAGTACGGCGATAACGCTGGCGACTTTTAGGCACGTTGAAAAAACGACGAAAGAATGGGTCTTCCAACAGCCGATTGCGCTCGCGCACCACGGAGCGAGTGGCTATGTTCACGACCGCAGGGTTCACCCTTTCGAGCATATTCGCCAGACTTGGCAAGGGCTGGGGGCTGCCGTCTGGATCCGAAGAGGGCACGGCCTGAGGAAATGCCACCGGCATCATCTGGTAATCCTGCAGAGCGTTCTGGCCTAGCACAGCGCCGCTAAAACATAGGCCAAACGAAAACACCATGACCTTTGCGAGCAAAGCGCGGCTTGGTAATGCAGAGCATCGTGACAGCAAAAAACCTCCTAGCCTGCGGTCGAGTTTTGTTGATCCGGGGTGACACCCCGGTAGGCCAGCAATCGGGGGCCGGCGCTTGCCACCAACACGATGGTCAGCGCGACAAGAGAGGAAATTACCCCAGCCAAGTAGGAATAAACATACGTCGTTCCCCCCACCGCATCAAAAATCAAACCCATGCCGTAGGGCCCAAAAGCCAATCCAAGAACGCTGATGGCATTTGCCCGGGCAAAGACTCGAGCGTATATCTCCGTTGGATAAACCTCGGCCAGCCACAGAGGCTGGGTCATCAGCAGATTACCGACACTCAGACCAAACAAGCCTGCGGCCACAACCGCCAAGGTGCCATTGGACGCGAAGGCAATACAGGTCAGACCCAGGGCCTGCAAACACAGATTGCCCAAGGCGAACCAGCGAATGGGAATGCGGGACACCAACCAGCCACCGAAAAATCGACCGCTGATACTGCATATCGACAGCGCCTGAACCGCGTAGGCCGCTGTTTGAAAATCGGCAATTTGCGATACCCGACTGTAGAGGTGGGCAATGCCGCCGACCTGAGCCGCCATGATCAGAACATAGGCTGACGCCATCAGCACATAGAAGCGACTGCCGACTGCCGACTTCAACAAAGCCGTATTGTTGAGCGTCGCCTCGGCGCTGACTTGTATCTGCGATCCCGGAGCCTGCCGCATCAACAACGCCAGCGGCAGGATAAAAACGACCAACAGCAAACCCAACAATGGCATGGTATCTGCCACGCCTTGTGTGTTCATCAGGTGGGCAGAAAAGGGGGTCAGCACTACACCACCCAATGACAATCCCGTCGAAGCCAGTGCCAACGCCATGGATCGCTGAGGGCCGGGAAACCATTGGGTAATTATTGTGGTGCAAATCACAACCGAAATGCCCGCATTACCAATACCAAAAAGGGCAAAGAGCGCATAAAGGTGCCAGACCTCGGAGGCCAGTCCCACAGCGCCCAGGGCGAATCCGGATATCAACGCGCCGCCGATCATGACGGTGCGGACTTGATAACGGTTGAGTAGCGTGGCGACATACAAACCGGCGATGCCGCCCACAACAAAAAACAGGCTGACGGCAAAAGAAATGTGTCCAACGGGCGCAGCCAGTTCTGCCGATAGCCGGTTGATGTAGACCGACATGTTGTAAAAGCCCAGACCAGAGCTCACCGTTTGCACCAACATCATGGCGCCAACGATCACCCAACCATAGCGATCGACACTTGCTGGCAAAGGTGCAGCCTGATTCTTATGTCTGTCCAATCGATTTAAGCTCCCCTGCACCCGATAAAACTCGCCGCAGGTCACTATAGAATCCACTCGGGTAAACGTCTATGTTGACCCTGCAACCACGAACCACCGTTCGTGCCGTCATTGAAAAAGAACCCAAGGAATTACAGTGGAACTCAAAGACAAAATCATCGTCGTGACAGGCGGCGCCAGCGGCATCGGCCGTGAAATGTGCCGACGTTTTACCCAAGAAGGCGCAAAAAAAGTCGTCGTGGCGGATCTGAACGGTGATGGCGCCAAGGCCGTTGCAGAGGAAATTGGCAGCGTCGGCCACGCGGTCGACGTGCGCAACGAACAGGACCTCATCAACCTAATCGAAGACACCGAGCGTCAATTTGGACCCATCGATCTGTTTTGCTCCAATGCGGGGATTGGCATTGGCAAAGACATTTTTGAATCCGACGAGGTATGGCAAACCATTTGGGAGGTGAACACCATGTCCCACGTCTGGGCCGCCAAACACTTGGTGCCTCGCATGATCGCTCGCGGCGGCGGCTACTTACTCAATACTGCATCTGCCGCCGGCCTGCTCAGCCAAATTGGTTCAGCCACCTATGCCGTTACCAAACACGCCGCCGTCGCCTTAGCCGAATGGTTATCCATTACCTATGGAGATCAAGGCATCAAGGTTTCGGTACTGTGTCCTCAGGCCGTTCGCACAGCCATGACCGCCAGAGGCCCGGGTGTTGCCGGGGTCGATGGCATGATCGAACCCGAAGACGCCGTTACTGCGGTGGTTGAGACTCTGCGAGAGGAGCGTTTTTTGGTGCTACCGCACCCGGAAGTGGCCGAATACATGCAGCGCAAAACAGCCGACTACGACCGCTGGCTCAAGGGCATGCGCCGCTTGCAGAGTTTGTACGGCAAGGCCGACTGACCCGCGTCACCCATACCGGTTAATCGTCGATATAGCCGTTGAGCCGTAAGGCTTCGATAAGGCCAACGAGGATCAAATCAGATACCACGTGATCAAAGAGATCCTCGCGGTGAAACAGATTGGAGAACCCGCCGGTAGCGATCACCAAGGCTGGCTCATCGCCGAATGCTTCAGCACTGATGCGCGAGACCAACTCGCGCACCATGCCCACATTGCTCCAGTAAAGACCGCTTTGAATACTTTCTATCGTGGTTTTACCCACGGCTGTCCGCGTCGGTTTGATCTCAACAGAAGGCAGTTTGGCGGTTTTTGCCTCCAAGGCTTCCATGGCCAGCCGAATACCGGGCATGATGTTCCCACCAAGGAACACGCGGTCCTTGGTGATGGCACACACCGTGGTGGCCGTACCGAAATCCACCACGATCAAGTTTCGGTCTGGAAATAATTTTATTGCACCCATCGCATCGGCAATACGATCGCTGCCGACTTCCTTAGGATCTTTGTAAGCGATCTTCAATCCGGTTTTCAAACCCGGGCGCAAAATCATGGGCTCAATACCAAAGTACTTTTGGCAGCAAGAGCGCAGGGTGTAATTCAATTCCGGCACCACGGAGGAAATTGCGACGGTTTTGATGACCTCAGGATCGATACCGTTTTCCCGCAATGCGCTGCGCAAAAACACACCGATTTCGTCAGACGTGCCGCGGCTGGTCGAGGCGTAGCGAAACTGGCTAACCAGTTCGTCCCCTGCAAATACGCCACAAAAAATCTGACTGTTACCGACGTCGAGTACCAAGATCATGCGCTTGCTTCCTGTATGTCGCTCTCTTGTAATGGCGGATCCACCGGCACGTTATCAATCAAACGTACCGCGTCGGCCCCTTCGCCGAGCACCACTGCGCCACATCGGCGTTGGCCGACACTTTTCACATAGGCCACCTGCATACCCGCCGCCTGAAGGCTCAAACATGCCTGTTCGTCGGATGCGGCCTGAGCAAGCAGTCGGTTGAACCGACCGGCCAACTGCCGAGATTCCGGGCCTAGCAGCCGGTTACGAGATGACATGGCCAGTCCGTCAGCCTCCCGCACGATGTTACAGCCCACGATTTCTGTGGGCATAAAGAACGTAGCGCACATGTCTCGGATCAACGTGTATTGCTGGTAATCCTTGAGGCCGAAGTACGCTCGATCAGCCCGCACAAGATTCAACAGCTTCATCACCACGGTAAGCACCCCGGTAAAGTGCCCCGGCCTGTCGGTACCGCATAACTGGTTTGAAAACTCATTCTCGGTTACCCGATATCGAAAGCCATCTGCGTACATCTGTTCGTAGTTAGGCAGCAAGACCACATCAACCCCAGCGGCTTCGGCCAGAGCCAAATCGTCTTCTAGCGCATTGGGGTATTTCGCAAAATCGTTGGGATCATTGAACTGGGTGGCATTGACGTAAATCGACAATACGGTCAGATCATTGTCTGCCGTACTGGCCTGCAACAAGGATAGATGGCCTTGATGCAAGGCTCCCATGGTTGGCACAAATCCGATGCGACCTGTCAGGCTGGTTCGCAGCTCGCGCCACTGGGCCATACAGCGCAGAACGTTCACCGATAAACCTCTTCGCAATTCGGGAACGCACCGGCTGTCACGTCTTGGTGATAGGCATTCACCGCGCTGCTCAATTGGGCATGGCCATCCAAGTAATGGCGCAGAAACTTGGGTTTGAAGCTCGGCTGCATACCCAGCATATCCTGCAGCACCAGTACCTGACCGTCTGTGTGGGCACCTGCACCAATACCAATGGTTGGAATATCCAAGCTGTTGGTGATTTGTCGGCCCAGATTTTGCGGCACGCATTCCAACACCAAGGCAAAACAGCCGGCGTCCTGCAGAGCCAAAGCGTCGCGATATATTTTTTCTGCATCAGACTCTGTTCGACCCTGCACCTTATGACCACCAAGCCCTTCCACCGACTGCGGTGTCAGACCCAGATGACCCATCACAGGCACACCCGACTCTACGATATGGGCGATGGTGTCGAGTTGGCCCGCAGCGCCTTCGATTTTGATCGCGTTGCTACCCGCCTGCATGAGTTCGCTTACCGCATCGAGCACTTCACCTCGCTCGCGTCTGGCGGCCAAGAAAGGCATATCGCCGACGATGAACTTATCCGGCGCACCGCGACGTACCGCCGCAATATGTGTAGCCATCATGGGAACCGTTGCATGAACGGTACTGCTAAAGCCATGCATCACCATAGCGAGGCTGTCGCCAACCAACAGTGTGTCCAGTTCGGAATCGTTGAGCAGTTGTGCAGACCAGTAGTCGTAGCACGTGACCATAGAAATTTTTTCACTCGCCACCTTGCGACGATGAAAATCGTGAATCTTCATAAGCACCTCCGGTACCTGTCCGTATTCTTGGCGAATTGCACGCCGCAAACCCCTCTCGGGATGGATCAAGTCCTATTTTGTATTTTGAGTCTTGGCCTTAGGGCCGCCTCTCTCCCTCGTATCCCTCGTATCTCTTTCACTCTCAATCAAGAAGCATCGCGCTGGATGATTCGCGTCTCCGTCAACTGATGTGTTTCCTCGTCCTTTCAAGGATGAGCACAATGGATCGGAGCGCAGGCCAACGTTAATCGAAGAAAGACCTGAAAATCAACGGCGAAAACCATTGTTTTGGGGTGGGGGAAAAGGTCCGTCTAGCGGTGCTGACTGAGGTCGCTTACGGCGCGCTTAGCCAGCACTTTCACCAGATGGGCCCGGTATTCTGCTGAAGCATGAAGATCGCTGTTAAAGCCTGCATCCGGCACTTCGACGTCGTTCAACGCTTTTGGTGAAAACGATTGATTGAGCGCATCTTCCAGCGTACACGCTCTAAAAGCACAGGGCCCAGCGCCTGTGACGCCTACTCGAAAACCTGTCGCATACTCGGCGATCAGTACGCCGACCACTGCATAGCCGGAAGCTGGGTTGCGAAATTTCTGATACGTCGCGCGCAGAGGCACCGCGAAGTCAACGCTGACGAGAATATCGTCCGCCGCCAGTGCCGTCTCAAAGAGATCGTGAAAAAAATCGTCTGCAGGAATTTGGCGATCCTGAGTGTTTATCACCGCCTGCAAACCCAACAAGGCCGCGGGCAAATCTGCCGCTGGATCCGAATTTGCGATCGATCCGCCCACCGTTCCGCGATTCCGCACCTGATTGTCACCGATTGAGGAAACAACCTGAGCCAACACAGGCAACTGATTGAGAACAAGCCCATTGGCCGCCACATCGTTGTGTCGCGTCAGCGCGCCCACACGAATACTCGTACCGCCCTGAGACTCAACGTGCTCAATGCCCTGAAGCGCCTGAAGCCCGGACAAGTCGATCAGGTCTGAGGGTGCTGCCAAACGCTGCTTCATACTTGGAATCAGGGTCATGCCACCGCTGAGGTACATGGGATCTTCCGCGCCAGCGAACAAAGAGCGGGCTGCCTCCAAACTGTCCGGTCGATGGTAATCGAATGAATACATACTACTCAGCTTTCTCCATTACGCGCTTTCAGCGCCGCGGCACCGTTGGCCACCGCTGCTACGATGTTTTGATAGCCCGTACAACGGCACAAATTCCCCTCCATACCCTGACGTATCGCATCAGCGTCCAGAGTCTCGACCTTTGTCGCTAAATCCACTGCCTGCATGATCATGCCGGGTGTGCAAAATCCGCACTGCAAGCCATGACAGTCGCGAAAGGCTTTCTGCATTGGGTGCAGATCGTCGATGCTGCCAAGACCCTCTATGGTGACAACTTCCCCATCCTGCGCCTGAACCGCCAAAACAGAGCAGGACTTCACGGCCCGACCATCAAGATGAATCGTGCAGGCACCACACTGAGAGGTATCGCAGCCCACATGGGTACCTGTCAGTCCCAGATGTTCACGCAAGACGCTGACTAACAAGGTATTCGGAGCAACGTCTAGCGTATGCGCCTTGCCGTTTACGCGAAAAGAAACCTTCACAAGGCAAGCACCATGGCAGTGATCAGCACCACAAAGGCGGTAATCCAAATGAAACTCGTACCATCCTTAGCACGCTCCACCGGCGTTTCGGCTTCGGACTTTTCTTGTGACGCATCGGCCTGTGCGCCTTGAGTGCCTTGAGCTGTATCGTTCTGCATAAATGCCTCACTGAATGCCGCAAAGAAATCGTCAGACATTTTCTTCGCCGCGCCATCAATTAAACGTGAACCCACTTGGGCCAACTTGCCTCCCACGGAAGCCTGAACCTGATAACTCAGCCGAGTTCGTGGCCCCGCATAGGTCTCAGTCGGGTTTTCTGGCAGGGCCTCAAGCTGCACTTGGGCGGTGCCTTTTGCGACGCCGGCACCACCTCTGACCTCCCCATTGAGGGTATAGCTGTAGGGCGCTTTGACATCGGTGAGCACTAGCGTTACCGCGAAGGCTGCGTTAACAGGACCCACCTTTGCTCGCACCGTCGCCTTAAGATTCTCCGCGTCCACTTGTTCAATGGACTGGCAACCGGGAATGCTGGCCTTCAGTGCATCGGGGTCGTTGAGTGCCTGCCAGATGTTGTCAACGCTGCCATTGATCGTGTATTCACCCTGCTGCTGCACTGTCTCTCTCGCTCCTCACTATTTATCGTTCACCGCGACTCAAATCGGTTCGCCAAAGGCCGCAGCCCGGTCTAGGCGAGTGCTTTCATCATCGGCTAAATATCGGCAAGCCAGCAGCAAAGCGGCGACGCTCAAGGCAAAAGCACCAAGGCCCCAGGTCATGGCCAACTGCAGAGAATCGGCGCTATCAACGCCCGAGCGGTTGTACAGATCGCTGAACTGACCGATCAAGAACGGCCCAAGCGCCAAGCCCACGAAGGTATTCATCAGCAGGTAGTAGGCCGAAGCCGTCGCCCGCATACGCGGCATGACCAAGTCATTCACCGTACTGGCCGCACAGCCTATCCACGCCGGCGAAATCACGCTGAAGAGGAAACTGTAAATATAGGCCATAACGATGCTTTCAGTATAAAGAAAGCCAAGCGCAAACGGCACGGCCAACAACGGAATCGCTAAACCAACATAGAGTCTGGCGTTAACGGTTTTGGCTCGAAAGTAATCGGCGATCACGCCACCCAAAACGATGCCAATAAAACCGCCAACAGCGGAACCCAAACCAAGATACAGGCCAGCATCCGCAATGGTTTCACCATGGAAACGCTGCATAAACGGCGGCGACCAAAACCCTATGCCGTAAGTCACAAAGGATATCGCGGGAAACCCAACAGTGGATGCCAAAAACGCCTTGGATTTAAACATCATGCCGTAGCACGCTGGATCGGTAAGCTTTTGGTAGTGAATCCAGGTAATGGTGATATACACGCCAATGCCCAGCGCAATCCATTGCAACAGCGTCGGCATCACAACATAGAGGCCGTAGAATAACGCGACGACGCCACTGGCATAGATCAGGTTCATTGCCACCGCGCGGATACCGCCCGCCTGATACAGGGCAAACAACGAAAATCCGGGCAGAACGCTCATAAAGGAACTGGAGGCAGCCTTAAACGGATGCGGGTGTTTAGGGGTAACCAGACCTTCGGAGGCACCACGGATCGGTTCCTTCAAAGTCCATACCCAAATCGCCATTAAAATACCGGGTATGCCAACGGCCAAAAATGCCGCCTGCCACGCCTTGATACCCAGTGGTGCCAGCGTAGGATCGGGATACCAGGCATGCCAGCTTTGCACGATAGCGCCGCCCAAAAACAAGCCAATACCCGAACCTAGGTAGATACCGCTGGAGTAAATCGCCAGCACGGTAGCCCGTACTTTCGGCGAAAAATAATCTGAGATCATGGAGAACGCAGCTGGAGTAGCGCTGGCTTCGCCAATGCCCACGCCGAAACGACAGACCGCCAGATGAGTAAAATTCTGCGCAAATCCCGACAACGCCGTCATCGCACTCCAGAAGGATAAACCGATAGAAATCAGATTTTTGCGATTCCAAACATCTGCAAGCCGCCCCAGTGGGATGCCGAATACGGCATAAAAAATGGCAAAGGCTGTGCCGTACAAAAAGCCGATTTCTGCATCGCCAATGCCCAGATCGAGTTTAATTTCTTCGGCCAAAATCGACAGAATCTGGCGATCAATAAAATTGAATATATAGACGATGATCAGCACAAAGAGCACATAGCGGCCATAGTTTGTGCCTCCCACTTGCTCTATGGGTGGTGCATCGTTCGTCGCGTCATCATCGTGGTTCACATCAGTCAATCAAAGTCTCCCCGTCCCAGTGTTCTTTGCTGACAAAGTCAGCCACCGGATTTCTTTTCAATTTGGTCAATTGCTTCACCGGTTGTCCCATGGGAATCATGGCGGCGAAAGCCATTTCGTCAGGCACGCCGAAGTGCGCCCTCAATTCATTCTCCGCCCCTGCCGCGAAGGTGGTCAGCGTACCACCTAATCCCTCGTTTCGCGCCGCCAACAAAATATTCCAGACAAATGGATAGATCGAGGCACCGGAAATCACCCCAACCCGATCCAACTCGCTGTCGAATGACGCCACCACAGAGAGATCGACGAAGACCAACAAAATCACCGGAGCACCGGTCAAGTTATTTAGCATCTGGCCTGGCACTTGGGTATTTGCAATGTCTGCATCGCTAACCTGACTGGGGATGATGGTATTCAATGGCGCTTCACCAGCCTTTACCTGGGCCACGTAACGCTGCATTTGTGGCTCGATCAGTTCACGCAGTCGTGCCCGCGACGACTCCTCACGCACCACTAACACCTTCCAGCCTTGTCGGTTACCGCCACTGGGCGCAAAGCGCGCCTGCTCCAAAATACGGGCAATGACCTCATCGGTGATTGGTTGATCCGTAAACTCCCGCGCGGCGAAAGTCGTGCGCATCACGTCGTACAACTCCATACATTTCTCCTGAAGAATTATCACCGCGGGCGATCATAGCCTTGGCCGACGATGAAAAGCGAACTGGTATGATGGGTTCATGAGCCAAATCATTTTGTTGAACAAGCCCTACAATGTTCTGCCGCAATTTTCCGACCGCGACGGTCGCGAGCATCTGGGGAATTACGTCGATCAACCCGGAGTCTATCCCGCAGGTCGCCTCGATCGGGACAGTGAGGGTCTCATGGTGCTGACCGACGACGGTGCTCTACAGCACAAAATCAGTCATCCGGATCACAAAATGACCAAAACCTACTGGGTGCAGGTGGAAGGCGAGCCCACCGAAAACGATCTGCAGCCGCTGGCAGATGGCTTGGCATTGAACGACGGCACGACGTTACCCGCCAAATACCAACTGGGTATCGGCGGCTACAGCGTTTGGCCGCGCACGCCGCCTATTCGGGTACGCAAGTCCATCCCGGACACTTGGCTCACGTTGACGATAAGAGAAGGCAGAAACCGCCAAGTCAGACGCATGTGCGCGCACTTGGGCTTTCCGGTGTTACGGCTGATCCGTTATCGCGTCGGCTCATGGACCTTGGACGGCTTAGAACCGGGACAGTGGCGAACGCTTTAAGAGGCGCTGCCCGCGGCACTACGCGTCGGGCAAGGCCCCGCAACACATCAGCTCAGACAATGGCTTTCGGGGCGATGGCACCTCCCGTTCCCGCAGCGGGTCCGGCAGGCTATCGGCGGATGCAGGATACCCAAGGGCAATCAACGCCTGAGTGGTGAAGCGATCGCTCAAATTGAGTACCGTAGGGGCTTGATCGTGATGAAAGCCCCACATGGCATGGGCTGCCAAACCCATATGCTGCGCTTGCAAGGCCATACTCATCCACGCACTCCCCGCATCAAAACTGTGGGTCGCCGCTGGGGCGTCGTTCGCTTCAAAATGAGTTCGCGACACCAGGGCGACTAAGGCGCCGGCCTTGGCTGCCCAAAGCTGGTTAACGTCCATCAGCAGATCGAACATCGGTTGCCACTGGGGCGTGTTAGGAAGAGCGTAAACAAAGCGCCATGGTTGGGAATTAAAGCAGGAGGGTGCCCACCGCCCCGCTTCACAGAGAGCTTGAAGCTCCGCCATCGTCAGGGCCTGACCACTCATGGCACGAGGCGACCAGCGGAGCCTGAACTGATCGTCTGCCGCGGCCCCTACGTCGCGCTGAGAAAAATCAGCGCCGTGTAACAAACTTCTCGCATCGGTCATCGTCCAGCCTCCCCTCGGGTAG
>PAFU01000054.1 GCA_002704225.1 Gammaproteobacteria bacterium
CAAGGAGGCGGGATTTAAATTGAGCTTCACGCTCCAATTGCCGTCTTTCACCGCCAAGGCCAATTTTTGAGCAAGTACCTCGCCAAAGCGCTGAGTCCACGCCTGATAGGGCTGCAGTCGAGACTGCATCTGTCCAGGATCAGAAGACATCAACGCATCCGCCAAACTGACCGGTGTGTTGGAGGCCGGTGTGTGAATAAGCCCGCTTTGGGCATTTGTTGGCATCGGCGCGTGCGCTAAAAGCGACTGCGATTGAGCCTGTTGGGGTAATCCGTCAGGTGCACCATCAGCGACTGAAAGCATTGGTTTATCAATATCGATATTCGTCAAAGCCGTGTGGGCGGTGATGGATGCTGACTTGACCTCTCCTTGCCCTTCAATCGATGATTTCTTGATCGAGAACTCTGTATTAGCCGAAGGGTCGAACTGAGCGTCTAACGTCACGCTTTTCATCACGGCCGCCTGGGTCGAAGTGCTGTTCAGATCAACCATTGGCTGCAGGGTGGGTGGTGTACTCAAAGATTTATCTACGGGCAAACTCACCGCTGGGAGGGCATTGCCTGGGCTGGCGATATCGGCACCGGAAATCCCAGTTCGCTGAACAAATTGGAGCCGTCTATCTTGCGCCGCCGAAGGGTCAATCGACGGCTTGGCTGGCAATATACCCGGCTCCGTGCTTGTTGACATTGTCGGCGGGTGACCAAGCGCATTTGCTGTGGGCTGGCCTGGGTTGCTCGACGGAGGTTGTCCTTGCCCACCCATCAACCCATGCAAAATATTCTGAGTATGAGCGGTTTGTGGGATGGGGCCGGCTGTTTCATCAGGAGCCACCGCCACAAGGCCGGGAACTTCTGCGCCCTGGCTGCGGGCGAATTGACTGAGGCTTTCCTCACTGACTTTGGGGTTTGCAGTGGTCAAAATCACTCGGCCCACTTTCAGAGCCGCGGAATGGATAGAGAGTTCGGGCAAGGGATTGCCGCTTGCAGGGCTAATAGGCAATGCAACCGGCGCATCCGAGTTGGTTAGCGACGTCGCCGGCCCTTCATTATTCGGCAGTTCCGGCGTTTTCGCGACGGGTTCTTGATCTTGATCCACAATCTTTCCCGCTCGGTTTTCGCTCTGGGTTTTGGCCTGCTCCTTCTCCAAAATACTATTAAATTCAGCACCTTGAGTGGTTTTCTCTGATGGGTTCGCGTTCTCTGGAACACTGGCATCCGCCGGTTTTCCACCGACGTTGCTTATAAATGACAGAAAATTTTCGGACATCGATTTGTCTGCTGGGTTAACTAATTAACGGGNNTTTAGCAATTACTGTGCCAGAAGCAGCACTTAAGCCAAATGACGTGCTTTTTGCTGGCCGGTGAAACGCTGGGTATTGAGTAAATCTGACTCTTTTTGCTCTTTCTTTTGGGTCATCTGTTTGAGCTGTTCTTTCGCACGACCCGCCAATGTTTCGAATTTGATCCGTTGNNTGTTGAGTTCGCGAAATCGGGCTGCAATNGATTGCTGTTGGCGCTGAAGTTCCGCCATTTGATCAGTAATTGCTCGGGCCGTCAGGTCCAGCTGACCCATGAAACGCCGCAACTGTGTGGACTGCTGCAAGTCCTCTTGGCTGTCTTCTGCCACCTTCAGCTGCGCAATGTATTCCTGTTTCATGTACCGTATTTTTTCCTGTTCGGCACACAGATCNCTGTGTTGGGTGCGCACTTGCACCAGGGCTCGCTGCACTTCGCCANCCTCCTTGCCTACGCCATCTGCCATGGATTTCCATCGATCGAAAGATGCCTTTAATTCACTAGACACTAATACTCTCCCGAAGTTGCGTGACTGCGGCCTCAAACGTAACCAATTCGTCCATGGGTTGACGCAAAAATTCCTCCATCACACTTCGCAGCGCAATGGCGCGATCGAGATCTGGATTGGTCCCCATTTCGTATGCCCCCACCTGAATCAGATCGATGTTCTGCTGATAAAGGGTCCAAAGTCTGCGAAACATGTTTGCTGAGTTAAGGTCATCGGTATCAGCCAAAGACGGCATCAGGCGTGAAATTGAGCCCGCCAAATCAATGGCCGGGTAGTGGGCTGCGTCTGCAAGNGCACGACTCAACACCACCTGNCCATCCAAGGATGCTCTGGCCAAGTCCACCACGGGATCCTGAAGATCGTCCCCTTCCGCCAACAAAGTGTAAAGGGCCGTAATGCTGCCCTCACCGGGCTGACCGGTGCCCGTTCGCTCGATCAAATTTGGTAACAAACTAAAGACCGACGGCGGATAACCCTTTGATGTCGGGGGCTCGCCAATCGCNAGACCAATCTCTCTTTGAGCGTGAGCCACTCGAGACATACTGTCTACTAACAACAGNACATCCTTGCCTTTGGCACGGAAATANTCAGCGTAGAGATGTGCCAGATTCGTGGCACGTATNCGCAATAAAGGCGAGTTATCNGCAGGTGCCGCAACGACAACGGCGTGTCCCATACCTTCTTCGCCCAAGATCTGTTCAATGAATTCTTTCACTTCCCGTCCGCGCTCGCCGATCAAACCGATCACGACCACATCCGCTGAAGTAAATTTGGTCAACATGCCCAACAAAACGCTTTTGCCGACNCCAGATCCTGCGATGAGNCCCAGTCGTTGTCCGCACCCTACCGTGAGCATGGCGTTGATCGCCTTCACNCCAACATCGAGCACGCGATCAATCGGCTGCCGNTGCATAGGATTAATCGGGCTTCCCTGCAGGCCTNGGCTTTCGCTGCATTTGATTGGNGCCAAGCCATCCANGGGTTCACCTANCGCATCAACAACNCGCCCGAGCANGCTGTCGCCAACCANTGCGCTGTCGGAGTCAGAGAGCAAAAAGACCTTGGCGCCTGCATGTAGNCCGGANGANTCCCACAGNGGCATCATAAAAATCGTNCCGCTTTGGAAGCCTACAACCTGNGCNTCGACATAGNAGGCTTTGTCGTTAGCTGATGNNCCGGTCGCAGAACTTTTGAGGATNCGGCATATCGCCCCCACGGTTGCCGTGATACCACGNGCTTCNATCGTCAGACCCACAATCCGGGTCAACACGCCATAACGCCGCGGCTTAGGTGCCCGCAGCTGCCCAAGGGTGTGTGTCACATGGGAGCGAAAATCCGCGACTTGACCGTCTAAGACCGCCATTACTCGTCTTCTGGTCGCTGAAAAAAGATGTCGTCGACTTCCGAATAGTCGCCTTGAATGATCGCTCCGTGTTCGTCCAGTTCGCGCACATCGTCTGCCTCGCCTTCAGCGGCATCATCCTCGCTTCTGGCAAGGATCTGCTCCTCTGAACTCTCGGGGGCCGGTGTTGTATTGGAAAACACTTGCTGTCCGAGCTCTGCTAACCGATGTTCAATCAGGTCATCAATACTGGTGTCTTGAATCGCCAGTCGCACCGAGCCGGGTTGCAGCGAATCGTCCCGACGCAAAGTGTAGTCGGCGGTTACCTGAGCCAGTTCTGGGCGCTGCAATCGCTCGTACCAATCATTTGATACGTGGATTACCAATTCCCCAACCTGCAGAGGGTCAATTTCCATCAGTGATCGCTCAATAAAGGCAGACAATGAAGCATCACTCAGACTCAACTCAGTGCGGGCTATTTGCTCCGCCAGTGCCAAGGCCAACCTTTTGAGCGGATCGAATAGGTCTTGGTGGGCTGTAAGATGGCTTTGCGCATCGCTGACCAGTTCCCCAAGCATGTCTCGTAGTTCAATCGAAAGCTGAGCGCCGGCGCTTTCGCCTTCCATTTCCAGCATTTGCTTGGCTTCTTGCTGGCCCTGGGCCTGACCCTCGGCAAAGGCTTGGGCCTTCGCGCGATCAATCTCTGCGTCTTTCTCGTTTATCTGCNTTGCAATTCTGCTTTCCAGCTCGGCAATGCGCTCGAGATCCGCACCTTTCGACGGCTGCTCGGCACTCTGTTCGACGGGGGCTTCCTGCGCGGGTCCGACTTCGGCGTCAGCNTCGGGCTGGCCCATAACCTGACCAGATTCCGGATCCAGCGCGACGCCGAAGGCTTTCGCGCCATTGATGCCAGTAAAGCCATCATCGCGCCCGTATTTAGGGTTCACCAGCAGTCGAGCATCCAGAAAATTTTGCCGCTCTCGCGCTGCCTTCAGTACGGGATCTGCAACAAACTGCGGCGGTTGCATGGCGCTAGACAAAACCACCACCATCCGCAGAAGCNAGAATAATTTCNCCTGCATCCTGCAGTTTTCGCGCCTGGCGTATGATATTGCGCTGGGCGTCTTCCGCATCGGTCACTCGAACCATGCCCATCATTTCCATTTCGTCCATGAACATCGCGCCTGCACGCTGAGACATGTTCGACAGGAATTTCTCCACCACCGGGTCTGGCGCTGCTTTCAGAGCGTAAGCCATTTGTTCTTGTTCCANAGTNCGCATCANCACCTGGATGCTGCGATTGTCCAGATCCACCAAGTTGTCAAAGTCGAACATGTTGTCGGCAATGCGCATCGCCAAGTCTTCATCCTCACCGCTGATATCAGACATAACCGTGGTTTCAATTTCTAGCTTGGTCTTGCCCATAATGTTTGCGGCCGCCTTCACGCCACCTACCGCGGCAGAGGAGGTTGTTGTTGATTGCGCAAACTGTTTGGCCATAACCGATTCCAGTTCCGCCATGGCGTTGGGCTGGACCGTNTCCAGCAACGCAACCCGCCGAATGACTTCCGGTCGGATCGCTGGTGGCAGGAAGGTCAATACATCTGCCGCCGTTTCATCTTCCAGCACAGATAAGATAATTGCGATAACCTGAGGGTGCTCGTCGCCGACCATGTCGCAAATAGAGCGCGGCGTCATCCATGACAGTATTTCTAATCCCTTGCTGGACGAGCTTGGCAAAATGCGGCTCAGTACTGAAGAGGCCCGCTCTGGCCCTAAAGCTCTGTTCAAAACACCTTCAATGTAGTCTGGTGATCCCAAGCCCANATTTGTTTGTTTTTTCAGTTCGGAAATAAACTCGTCCAACACCAAGTCGACCGCCTCTTGGCTGACGTCATTGACCCCAACCATGGCAGACCCCAGTGCCTGCACTTCTTTCGGATTCAGATACCCGACGATATCCGAGGCTTGTTGCTCACCCAACAACAGCATCAGCAGCGCCGCTCGTTCGGTGGTTTTCAGTGACTCCATCTCCAGCGCCAGTTCTGGCGACATGGGAAGAGTGTTTTGCTCTGCAGCGACTTCAGCCATGTTATTTATCCATTAGCGGCGCGTTACGCCTTGATCATTCGTTTAATGCTGTTTGCTACCCGGCCAGGATCATCCGCGGCCAACATTCGNAGCACNGCAACTTTGTCGTCGTAGCTGTTCGCCGTGTCGAGCATATCCAATGGGATAGAGGATTTCTTGGGCTTCAGCTTCGCCTTAATTTCTTCAAGGGTTTCGCCTTCACCAAGCTTGATCATTTGTAAATCTTGATCCGATAGTTCGCCATCCNCTGAGGCGAGAGGTATGTCCAGATCGTCAGCCACCGGCATGTTGGCTCGAATGATCGGGCGCGCCACAAAGATTAGGATCAACAAAATCAATACCAAGCTCGAACCGTACTTAATCAGGTCTACAATGCTGCCGTCTTCCCACCACGGGATGTCTGGCACAACGTCGACAGGCACGGCGAAACTCGACGGAACGACTGCCACGGTATCGCCTCGGCTTTCACTNAAGCCCACCACGCCNTTGACNACCTCAGTCAAGCGAGCAAGCTCTTCCGGACTGATCCCTGTGGCACCATCTTCGTCTGGCGAAATGTAAGCGTCCTGATTGATGACCACGGCCACGGACACTCGATCAATGCTACCGACCTGTTGTTTCACGTAGCGGATCTCGCGGTCAATCTCATAGTTCCGCGTCGTTGATGAACTCGATACACCCGTGCTGCTAGACGACGAGCCCTCGGGCAGATTGCCTGTNTGGGCGAAATCCGGNGCTGCCGGCGGCTNATTGGAGAAGCTCCCNGGCAGACCGGANGCACCAATGGCNGCCTCTTGTTCATAGTCCAGNGACTCTGAGCGGGTACGCGGACCGAGCCCGGCCTTATCGAATTCTTCGTAGGTTGTTTCGACCTCGGTAAAATCCAGGGTCACGTCGACTTCGGATCGCACGTTACCCATNCCGACAATGGANGCCAAAATTTGTTCGATACGCCGGTTGTAGGACATCTCCAACGACCGCTTGTGCTCCGACTGNGCGGTGGTCANCGTCATCGCGTTCTCACCCTCNGTATCGGTCANCAACGCCCCNGTATTGTCCACAACAGATACATTTTCCGAAGGNAAGTAGGGCACACTCGATGACACCAGATGNACGATGGCGCGAATTTGCGACTGAGTCACGACGCGTCCCGGATGAGGAACGACCACCACGGAAGCCTTGGCCGGAGTCTGGTTACGAACAAAAACACTTTGCTGGGGCTCTGCTAAATGCACGCGTGCACCGCGAATCGTGGCAATTTCCGTGATGGATTTCGCTAGCTCGGTTTCCATGGCCGCCCGATAACTCACCTGCTCCATAAATCGACTGGTGGTCATGGAGCCCTGCTCNAATAAATTTTCAAAGCCACCAGCGGTGGCGCTGCGAGGAATGTCTTGAGAAGCAAGTANAATGCGTGCCTCGTGGTAACGCTCGTCAGCTACCTGCAATGCTCCCGTATTGACGTCGATNCGCGGCGCAAAACCCGCNCCATCTAACGCGTCTTTCGCTTGCTGGCGATCGGANTCGGACATACCGGGATAGACCGACCGGTAGGTTGGGGCAGAAACCCAGAGGTAGAACANGATACAGATCGCCAGCGCCANTGAGCCNACGATAAAGGGCAGAATTCTCTGGACGTCCGGATTATTCATAAAGCTCAGCGGACCGGCCTCAGTTACTCCATCGTCCGCGGAATTCGGATCGAGGTTATCCATCAAGCCCTCTGGATTCCCTGTCGGGGCCGCGGGCATATTACTCCTAGCCACCAAGGGTCCACCATTGGACGGTGCCAAAGCCTGTTGGTTCGAATCTAGTGTTGCTTCTGCCATGGGGTTCTCTTTAGTCCGCGTTCACAGTGTCAACAGCCATCGTTAGACCGGCATGTTCATAATGTCTTCGTATGCACGAATGAGTTTGTTTCGTACCTGCAGCGTCGCTTCAAAACCGATGGATGCCTTTTGCATGGAAAGCACGACATCGGTGAGGGGAACGTCTTCACCGCGCTCATAAGCGTTCTTTAGCTCGGCGCTAGCTTGTTGGGTGTCGTTCACACCGTTAAAAGCATCGGCCATGTACGTGGCAAAGTTCCCCTGGCCCGGTTCATTGACGTGACCGATACCACCAACGCCCGGGGTATCGCTGCGAATCAGGTCCGCCCGATTGCTCGGCTCGCCTTGATGCGCCCTAATCTGCCCCAGTAGATCGGCCACCTGATTTTGATAGTGAGTATTTACACTGCTCATGATTTAGGCCGAGCGTCGCTTTGGAATCTGAATGCCGCGTTCGCGCATGCGCGCAATCTTGTATCGCAGGGTACGCTGGCTGATGCCCAGCATGTCTGCTGCCTCTTGTCGTGTACGCGTATTCTTAATGGTGTCGACGATGATGCGGAATTCGTTGGCATCCATTGCGCCCTGAAGACCTGAGGAGTTGTCGCTTCCTTCTTCCGCAGGCTCTTCAAAGGCAGTTGGAGCGCCCAAATGCGCTGTAAACGGATTCGTCGGTGCACCCTGNGCATCGCGCCAGCGCTCACGCTGAACGCTGGCCGGCTCAAAGGCATGAACGTTGTCCATTGGCATGGGCTCCCNAGCATACAGCTCGTGATCTGCAGGTTCGTCGAACACNAAGTGATTGCCCGCAATAACGCCGTCATTNCTCANTACGATGGCCCGCTGAACGACGTTTTCAAGCTCACGAACATTGCCCGGCCAGGTGTAAGCCAGAAGCTTCGCCGCTGCTTCAGGCGACAACTGGAGCACTCGGTCTTCGCGACCGTGCTTGACCAAGAAATAATTTGCCAGGGGCAGGATATCGTCCAGCCGGGCAGATAACCCCGGTACATTGATACGAAAGGTGCTTACCCTGAAGTAAAGATCCTCGCGGAAATAGCCGGCACGAATGCCTGCGCGCAAATCTCGATTTGTTGCCGCNACAATCCGCACGTCNACTCGCTGCGTTTCTGAGCTACCAACTGGCAGCACTTCTTTTTCCTGAATGGCCCGAAGCAGTTTTGCCTGTAACGGCAGCGTGAGTTCACCAATTTCGTCAAGAAACAAAGTGCCGCCCTGGGCCTGTGTAAAAAATCCTTCGGTACTACGAGTCGCACCGGTAAAAGCTCCCTTGGCGTGCCCGAACAGCAAGCTTTCGGCCAAGGCCTCGGGTAACGCAGCGCAGTTCACCGGCACAAAGGGGCCATCTCGGCGGGGNGAAAAATCATGTGTTAACCGGGCCAAGACCTCCTTGCCCGAACCCGTGGGTCCGTACATCAGTGCGGTGACCTCTGCCGCTCCGACTCGCTCGACCAATGCCAGCAAATGCTGACTGGTTTCATCTACAAAGACGTAAGAATCGTTCTTTANTAAGCGCAATTTGGCCAACCCAGCGATTTTTTCCCACTTGGCCTGCTGATCTGATCCGTCTGCAATGACATCATCGACCCCGCACTTGATTGCTTCGACAGTGCTTTCTAAGTCCGATGGATCCACCCGAAGCACCAAGTAAATCTTCGCTCCGTAGTGCTGCTTAAGTGTTCGAATCATTTGAATGTCTGGTAGCTCGCGACGGTGCATACACAGCACACATGGACCGAAGCCATTACTCTCTACGTATTGAGCGACTGCGGCGGCCCCCATTGACCGAGGACTGAATCCTGCTCGGGTCAAAACCCCCATAACATTGGCGTCCATTGGCGAGGATTCATCCCAAATCAGGTCTATCGGGTGTTCTTGATACATAGTCTTCACATCGCATTAGTTCTTTGATGCAGAC
Source organism: Gammaproteobacteria bacterium (assembly GCA_002704225.1). GTDB lineage: Bacteria > Pseudomonadota > Gammaproteobacteria > Pseudomonadales > Azotimanducaceae > UBA4421. The sequence goes on from PAFU01000054.1 coordinate 9,005, forward strand.
TAGGAAGCAAAAGGTGTGCCAGATTTTATTGCCNTATAAAACAATGGGTTAGAGCGGCATGGCGGTTTTTTGCCACCCCAGCGTCCAAGGGTTGCCGGTGAGGCGNCCAGCGTTGTCGTGTTTTTGACAGCGTGGGTTTATTGAAACAGCAGTACGTTTAGCACAGTCAGTGCTCGAGTAAGAAAACGTGGCTAGGCAGCGTGCATATTCAGCTTGTATTTCTTGATTCGCTCAATCAGCGTTGTTCGCTGCATCCGCAAAAGTTTTGCGCAGCGAGAGACATTTCCATCAGACTCCCGCAGGGCCCGCTCGATGAGATCTTGTTCAATATCGCTGAGCATGCCCTTTAACGACTGTCCTCGCTGACGGAAATCCTCGAAACCTTGTGCGTGCATNACAATGGATTCGACATCATTCTCCCCCTCGGTTGACTCGGCTCCGCCGGCAACTGTTGACGGCGTATCGTCCTGCATCATCAAGTCAAACAACGAACCCTGATCACTGTCGGTCGTTTCTGTNACCAGCTCGGCCATGCCCACAGGCAACATAGACGGAGCCACATGATTCATATGCAGCGTTTGACCTGGGTAAAGCACCGATAAACGGTGGATCATGTTGGACAATTCACGGACGTTGCCGGGCCAGTCGTAGCGTTGCATGACCTCCAAAAAGCCATCAGTGAAAGCAATCGCCGGCGTGTCCTGACCGGCAAAGANCTTGGCGAAGTGCCGGATGAGCGCCGGTAGTTCATCGCGCCGACTGCGTAATGGTTGCACCTGCAATGGTACGACGTTTAGCCGGTAATACAGGTCGGCACGGAATCTTCCGGCCTTAATTTCGTCCTCCAACACACGGTGGGTGGCGGCAACGACCCGAATATCGACACTTTGGGGCTGGTTCGACCCGACAGGCAAAACCACCTTTTCCTGCAGGACCCGCAACAGTTTGACCTGCATGTTCATGGGCATGTCGCCAATCTCGTCGAGAAACAGCGTACCGCCATCGGCCACAGCCACCTTGCCTGTGTGATCGGCAATCGCACCCGTGAAGGCNCCTTTCTTGTGACCGAACAGTTCGCTCTCCATGAGCTCCGCAGGAATAGCGCCGCAATTCACNGCAACGAAGGGNCGATCCGATCGATCNGACTGATCATGAATCGCCTGGGCAACCAGCTCCTTACCCGCNCCACTTTCGCCATTGATCAGCACACTTGCCGCTGTAGGGGCAATGGAACGGANCAGCTGTAACAGCTGCCGCGTATGCGCACTTTCTCCGACAATGGCCTGTGTCACTAGGAAGAACCGTAATACTCAGTCCGTCAACTTTAGCGCAACGAATTTCGCTTGGCGACATCAGCTTGGCGAGGGCAATGAACTGCCACTGAAGCGATTGATCGGCACATCGGTGCCGCCTCAGGGCATGCTGCTCAGGAACTCAAACCCCAATTCGCTTGTACAAGCGCTCCAAAACGCACAGAAACCCGGGAAGATAACGAAAAACTGGCAGATACCAGCTTGGCATGCATATTGCTTATGCTTTTGCGATGAAACTTTTGCGATGATCCTTTTACGATGAACCGTTGCCGCAAACGGGTCACCGGTGCAAAGTCTGGATTTGACTAATTGCTCAGGCGGCGCAAGATGTGTGCAGTAAACNTTTNACAAANTATTGTCATCGAAAGCTCAAGATTTTCNCGGTTCGNCCGATTGACTCGATGAGAANAAGACTTNTCTACANAAGATAGNGCGATATGGCCAGCATTGACTACGTTCAAGCCCTCGGCGCCGGAGCCGGCTTCGACACGAAAAAAATCGTGGAAGCGCTGGTGAACGCAGAAAGGGCACCGGCCGAAGCACGGATTAAGTCCAGAATTGCGGAGTCTGAATCGAAGATCAGCGGCTTGGGCCAAGCGGTATCTATTCTTAATGTCGTGAAAGACGCTGCATTGCGGCTCAATGACGCCAAAGACTTTCAGACGTTTGCTGTCAGCAACAGCCAAACATCAGCCTTTAGTGCCACCTCCACCACATCCGCTCGCGCAGGCTCAAACAACATAACGGTCAGCCAGATCGCCCAAGAACAACGCAGCGTATCCAATGGTTTCGCGTCGGAGACGGCTGCCTTTACGGCTGAAAGCTTCACGCTATCCCTTTCGGTAGGCTCGACGTCTGCGACGACTACAGAAATCACCGTTACCGATGCGAGCCTGCAAGGTACCGTCAGCGCGATCAACGCTGCGAATCTCGGTGTGACCGCAGAAATCGTGGATACCGGAGTGGCTGGCGATCGTTACCGCATTCAACTCATCGGAGAAACAGGGGCCGAACAAGCCTTCTCGCTCACGTCCGATGACGATTCGATCAGCTTTTCGTCCGTTCAAGCTGCGACCGACGCTCAACTCAACGTCAATGGCATCGAATTTACCCGATCGACCAATGTCATTGATGATGTTTTGACTGGCGTCTCACTGACGGTAAATACGGTGACCGATGGCGCCGCTNATCTGAATATCAGCCAAGATAACTCTCAAGCGCGCGCCAATATCGTCGACTTTGTTGCGATCTATAATGAAGCACAGCGTCAGATGAAAGATCTCGCNAACTCTTCCATCGACGGTGCTTTGGCCGGCGACAGTATCTTTCGCTCATTAACGTCGTCNCTGAGAAACATCGTATTGGGCAGCTCNTCCTCTGGCAGTGGNGATATTTCAAATCTCTCTGATATGGGCATCAGCGTTGCCAGAACCGGCGAACTCGTGGTTGACGATACAAAACTGGATGATGCGTTAGCCTACAGTTACTCTGACGTCATTCAAATGTTCAGCGCAAATACAGACGATCAGTCGACCTCTAGCAGCGACGTTGCTGGATTAGCGGGCGATATCACCAAATTGATCACTGACGCCACNGATTCCGACAGCTATCTTGTGACCCAACAGGCAACTCTTGCAACGGGGAACAGCGAGCGCGAAGAGCAGCTAACCGTTCTAGCAGAGCGNATGGAGCGCGTTGAGGAACGATACAATCGCCAATTCTTGGCTATGCAGCAGATCATCGACCAAATGAACTCGACCAGAGAAAGCATGGAAAGCAGCTTCGCTAACCTACCATTCTCTAACAAGGACTAATAAGCTCTTAGGCTCATTTAGTCGGTACGGCACGTACGTTATGGCTCAATCTCAAAAACCCGTTTGCACCGTTTGCATTCGCATCCGATGGTTTCTTCTATTCGCGGTTCCCCTCATTTTATTAATTGGCACACAAACCGACATGACCCCCCCCGAGATACCACTGCATGAAATCGTGGCTCAGGGAATCCTATTGGCGTTGGTTGTTGTCCTTGGTTGGCGCATCATTGAATACCGCAATGAACAGAAGGCGGTGACTCGACTGCTTGAACAGAAGCGCCAGCGCGAAATGCGCGAGCCAGGTGAAAGCNCTNTTGACGAAGACTGACTCGGCCCGCGTTTGACGGGTGCATCTCTGGGGCCTTAAGGCGACTTGCCGCACAACGCCATGTGCACACCCCCAAGAATAAGAACCAAACCTCAAGAGAAGCGGGCAAAGACCGCGCCCAATCATCGGGCATCCATCCCCAGCTCACACAAGTACTTATTTGGACTCCATCTCCTACGTGATGCCTCTTACTCGGCAACGCAGCTCGCCGAGCGGCATACGCCCTTGCGCAAAGCGTATTGGGATTCCCCCACTCCCATACAGCGCTGCGCNTTACGCTTTTCNAAAACGCTACTCGAACCGACTACAGCGGCACCACTTCGCTACTCTGAAAAATCGGTGCAGATCTAGCGGCAACTGCAATCCCCAAACCGGCAATGCCCGGACGAGCAACGGAAAACCCTTGCCGCTCAAGACTTCGGCACGAGTTGCTGAAGGAAAAAAAGTTCAANTTTTTTTCACTGGCCAGATTGCCGCTTTTCGCCGGATTTAGGCGTCATTTGGCTATTTTTCGGCTAGCAATTGCCGCTTTCTGTAGCGCCAGATCTGATCTTCGGCAGTGGCCTGCCACTTGCTAACAGCTTTNATTCGTGGATATTTTCGACGCCCTAAAGAAGAGAATTTGGGGCCCGACTTACTTTCTGTCGCAAGAAGCGATTCGCGGTTGGTTCGCAAGGGCCCCGTTAACGCAACAAAACTAGAAATTAGGATTAGGAGAAGACTTATGTCTTTAGTAGTAAATACCAATGTGAGCTCTCTGACTGCTCAGCGCTCTCTTGCGATCGCGAGGGATGACATGGCCAGTGCTATGGAGCGACTTTCATCAGGAAATCGGATCAATTCAGCCTCGGACGACGCGGCTGGACTCGCAATCGTGCAGCGCATGACGGCGCAGATTAATGGTCTCACCATGGCAGTGAAGAACGCTAATGACGGCATCTCGATGACTCAGTCTATCGAGGGAGCTCTTGTCGAAGTTTCTGACATGCTGCAGCGCATGAGAGAGTTGGCGATCCAGTCATCGAACGACACCAACACAGGAACGGATCGCGGATTTATTCAGGAAGAAGTTAATCTGTTAATTGCAGAACTAACTCGCATTTCAAGCAATACGCGTTATAACAATCAATTGGTCCTGGACGGCACATTCGCCGGCAAGCAATTGCAAGTTGGAACAGAGGGCGGCGAAGTGATTTCTCTTAGCGTCGACTCTGTAGCCGCAGATCAGCTAGGGTCTTATACGATTGGCGGTGACCGCATAGAGGCGACGCTTGGTGACGGCGCGGGCGCCCTGGCGAACAAGACCGACGCCACCGACGACATCATCATAAACGGTAACAGCCTTACCAAAACGATCGATGTTTTGGCCTCTGACTCCGCAAAGCTCGTTGCCTCAAAGATCAATGCTGTGTCTGGTGAAACAGGCGTCGTCGCTGAGGCGAAGACCCACGCACTGTTGTCTAGCGAGTACGCCACCGACCAGACCTATTCGATTCGGATCAATAATAAAACGACAGGGTCATTCACCATCAGCAACACTAATGTCGTGGACGCTGTGGATAAGATCAACTCGATTTCTGGATCTACCGGCGTAACTGCCCAGGCCACAAGTGACAATAAGGTGCGGCTCTCTTCTTCAGATGGCTCTGATATTTTGGTCGAAAATGAGAGCTCATTGACGGCGTTGCGCGTTCAAGCTGTTGGCAACGATGGCGTTACAGAAATACCGGCAATGAACTGGCACCGCGCAAAAGCCGATATTGCAGCGGGCGCTGGGGGGCAGCTAGGCGTTCTAAATGCCAGTACTTATACGCTCGTTCAAAAAAGTACCGGTCAAACGCACACATTTTCTGTGACAGCGTCAACAACTGGCGAACCTACGGCCCAAAACATCGAGGACGGGATTAACGGTATTACGGGCGTATCTGGCTTTAAAGTGACAGACATTACCGGCAACTCGACGGATGTACAGGTGACTGCTACTGAAGCCTTTGGTGCCTTCGATATTTATCAGGACACCGACATCACTGATGCAACTAAGCGCCAAACGTTCGAGGGTGTTGCGGAGCATATCGAGATTGCTACGGGTAACTACCCAGCGAATAACGCGTCGACTGACTACGTGCTTGAAAATACGTCAACGGGTAAGACCTATAACTTTAGTGTCACCGGCGGAGCTGATGCCGCAGCAACCGCAACGGCTTTCGCGACTGCAATCAACGCAGTAGATGGCCTCAGCGGCTTCTCAGCTTATGCAGATGTTACCACCGACACAACCATGCATCTTCACGGTTCCGCTGACTTTGGCGGTTTCACGCTGAAGACAGGTGGCAGCGCTGTGACCGTTGTGCAAAATGAGGCCGGTGATCTGGATACATTCGACGTGGCCTTAGCTGCGGGAGGATCCTCCAACGATTCCGCAACAACTCAGGGCACAATTCAGCTGAGCTCCAGCAAGCTATTCTCAGTATCTCAAACCGCTGAGGAAACTGGTGTTGTCACTGATGTTACAACAGCCACTGGATCGCTGAATAACGACAACTACTTCACGACTCGGTCGGCCGCGTTGAACACGGTGTCCAATGTCGACTTGAGAACTCAAGCAAATGCCGCAGCTGCCATCGCAGTGTTGGACGGCGCCATCGAGAAAATCTCCTCAATGCGGGCAGATTTGGGTGCAGTCGAGAATCGGCTCAGCCACACGGTCTCAAACCTGATGAATATCAGCGAGAACACGTCGGCTGCTCGATCGCGGATCGCTGATGCAGACTTCTCGGTTGAATCTGCGAATCTGTCCAAGGCTCAGGTGTTGTTGCAAGCTGGTACGGCTATGCTAGCCCAAGCAAACGCTGCTCCTCAGCAGATCCTTCAGCTCCTTCAGTAATAGCTCACCCCTTTAGCTATCTACAGACCGAAATGAACCGCCAGGGCATGCCCTGGCGGTTTTTTTATGCCTGCCACCCCTCGCCCACCTATTCTCGTTCACCGACTCTAAAACCATCTCAGATTAACGTCGCCAGCACCACGAAACGCCGACGACTCTTTTCGCAGAAAACTTTTCTCACTTTTTTCAAAATATCTCTCAAGCTTTGTTCAGACCACCCGACAAGTAACTTGGAGGCGGCAATTCTTTGCCGCTTTCGTTGCCGAGCGGCAAAATTTTGCCGGTTGGCAGCAACTTAACCAGTTGCGAATGCGGTGGGCGCCTTTAGCGGGGCGCCCTACTACGAGGGCCTTTAGCGGGGCCTTCGGCTAAATGGTTGGGGTCATCAACCGTATGACGCGGCTATCTAAAACTATTTAGAGGCTGATGTTATGAGTTTAGTCATAAACACAAACGTTGCATCGTTGAATGCACAAAGGTCTTTGGCTGCTTCCGGAGCAGAACTGAAGACCGCTATGGAGCGTCTCTCCTCTGGAAAGAAAATCAACAGCGCCGCCGACGACGCTGCGGGTTTTGCAATTGCAGAGAGAATGACGGCCCAAATTCGGGGTCTTAACATGGCGACGAAGAACGCCACAGATGGTCTTTCAATGATCGCTGCCGTCGAAAATGCGACAAACGATGTCACTGACATGTTACATCGCATTCGTGAGCTTGCCGTACAAGCGGCAAACGACACGAACTCGTCAACCGATCGCGGATATCTGCAAAAAGAAGTGGATTCGTTGTTAAACGAAATCAACCGCGTTGCATCTCAAACCGTCTACAACGGTGCTGAGGTCCTTGATGGCAGTAGAAGTGGCGCATCTAATGCGCAACAGATCCAGGTGGGAACAGATTCGGGACAATCAATTTCTTTTGAAATTGATGCAATAGATACCGAAACCTTGGGTCTAACTGGAGATGTATTCACGGCCTCCACGAGCAGTGCCGCAGCAGTGGTTGTCGATGTAACGGATTCTGGCGTAGATGTGAACGACGCAAATGCTGGAACTCCAGTAACAGGCGAGAAGATTAGCGTTGGAACAGCGGAGGATGCATCCGCTACTCTCGCTCTTGTGACAGCTGCGA
>PAFU01000055.1 GCA_002704225.1 Gammaproteobacteria bacterium
CTTTCGTTCCTTAGATTATTAATAAAATCAGCACTTCCAACCTTGTCTTTGGGCACATTAACTGGATCTTGAATACTCAGACCCGCCACAATAATTATAACCTCATTCAAAACATCCAGATTTGCCGCCTCAAGCAACATCTTGGCTAATCTGGGCTCAATTTGGAACTTGACTATAAATCTGCCTATTTCAGTCAATCTCTTAGCACTAGACAAGGCTCGAAGTTCCTGCAGCAGTTGATATCCATCACTGATCTGCCTCGAATCTGGTTGATCGACAAAAGAGAATGTATCAATGTTACCTATTCGTAGGTCAAGCATCCTGAGAATCACAGACGCAAGGCTCGTTCTCAAAATCTCAGGATCTGTCTATTCCCCAGTTCGAGACGCCGGATACCTATACGGGTCTATGGCAGCTTGGTGCAGCTGCCAGAGCCCGTTTGCCGGGGCCGGTCATCGCGGTAACGGGCAGCAGCGGTAAAACCACGGCCAAAACGTTTTTGTCTTCGGCATTGGACGCTTACGCACCGCCGGGCAGTTTCAATAACCACATTGGCGTGCCGCTTTCTCTGGCCAATGCATGGCAGCAGGCTCCGGCTTGGATCTTTGAAGTTGGCACCAGTTATCCAGGCGAAATCAAGCCGCTCACGGAGATGGTTCAACCCGACCTGGCGATTTTGCTCAACGTCCACAATGCTCATATTGAGAATTTCACCTCTCGAGATGCCTTGATCGAGGAGAAAGCGGCAATTTTTTCCACGCTGCCCGGCACCGGCTTACGGGTTGTTCATGATGAACTCGGGATGCCGGGTTACCGTTTTGGCTACGACCATGACAGCGAGGCTCGAATCACTTCGATTCATGGCGACACTATGACGCTGTCATTGTTCGGCGAACCGTTAACCGCACGAGTCCCGGGAGGGGGTGCTCATCGCGCGCTGACCCTCAGCGCCTGCGTGTTGGCCGCGAAACTGCTGGATTTGGATGTTGGCCCAGCACTGAGCTTAGATGATGCCATCGTTCCGAGAGGGCGAGGAGACCTGCACCATAGGAACGGCGTAGAGGTAGTCGATGACAGTTACAACGCCAATCCCAACAGTATGAAGGCCGCGTTGTCGGCTTTTCTTGCAGAGCCGGCAAGCGGCAGGCGTTACGCCTGCTTGGGTGATATGCGAGAGTTGGGCGATGAAAGCGCGGTAGCGCACCGCGAACTGCTGGAATCCATCGCCGATGATCCGGCATTACATGGTATGGTTTTGGTTGGCCCAGCTATGCAGCAGGCTTGGTCAGAGATGGAGACTGAGGGAGCAAGCCGTGAGCATAGGGAAAGGGTGTTGGCCACATACGGCGGCCTAACGCCTGATACCGCAGCGGACTTGGTCGCCAAACTCGAACCCGGTGATCGCGTTTTAGTCAAAGGATCCAATCGCGTGTTTTGGGCTGAGGGCTTTGTTGATCAACTGCTGGCACAGTTGTAACCGCCCTAGAGGTTTTGCGCAGCAAATTGCAGGAATTTTATGCAAGAAATACACAACGATAAGCAGCATTTAATCGTTGATCGACTGGGTCGTCGGTTTCGCAATTTACGGCTGAGTCTGACCGCCGCTTGTAACTACGCCTGCACCTACTGCGTTCCCAATGGCAAGCGTCTGCAAGCTGCGGCCTACGAACTCAGCGGCGAGGAGATTGTGCGCGCCACCCAGTTGCTCATCGCGACGGCGGGCATCGACAAAGTACGTATTACCGGCGGCGAGCCTTTGCTGTCGCCGAAGTTTCCCGAGACGCTGAAAGGCATTATGGATCTTGGCCTCACGGACGTTTCCCTAACCACCAACGGCCAACTCTTGCCGCGTTACGCGCAAGCGATTATCGATTCGGGCATGAAGCGAATCAACGTCAGTCTGGATACCTTGGACAGAGAACACTTTCGCGACATCGCCCGATCAGGGGATTTGAATACAGTACTGCACGGGATCGAGTTGATGCAGGCGGGTGGTCTGAAAGTAAAGATCAACATGGTGCCCATGAATCATGTGAATGAAGACCAGATTCTGCCGATGCTCGACTACGCACTGGAGCGGGGTATCGAGCTACGCTTTATTGAACTGATGAATATGGGCCATCTGCAGGCCAGTCCGACCTACGATCGGGAATTTTTCTCCATGGAAAAAATCCTCGATCTCATCGCGTCCCGTTACACATTCAGTCGAACCGACGCGCCCTTTGATTCAACGGCAGTCCGCTACGAGATTCCGGAAAAGGGCACGTTTGGCATCATTGCCAACGAAAGCGAACCCTTTTGCCGAAACTGCACGCGACTTCGGTTGTCGTCCAACGGAGCCCTGTACGGGTGTTTATCCAGTGCCCGTTCTTCGGATATCCGGCACTTGCTGGCCCTGTCAGACGATGACGCTCAGCAGGCATTGCATCAGGTGTTGCTGGGGGCTTTAGCCGACAAGCAGAGCGAAAATTTTCAGGGCGAAGTCACCGTGATGAAATTTATTGGCGGCTAGTGTGCCGNCNGTGANTTCTCAGCGATGTGTCGATCGGGTNAAGAAAAGTCGTAAACCTCNCCCNTTTCTTTGCCTCGCAAGCGTTTAACCTTTCAGTNCAGTCAGCCGCCAAGGTGCGAGATGTCCGATATCGACGAGTTATTTGAAACCCTGACCAATCTGCAACGCAGTAAACGGTTGCCGCCTCTGCATCTGTGGCAACCCGAACATGAGGGGGTGATTGATATTCGTATTGATCGAGAGGGCGCTTGGTATCATGAAGGTGCGCGCATTCAGCGTCAGCCCTTAGTGGATTTGTTCGCGACCATATTGCGTCGAGAAGGCGATGACTATTTTCTCGTGACGCCAGCAGAAAAAATGAAAATCGCGGTAGAGGAAGCGCCGTTCATCGCGATCGATCTGGACGTCAGAGGGATAGGGGCGGCCAAACAATTGCTGTTTAGCACCAATGTCGGCGACTACGTTGTCGCCGATCAGGATCACCCGATTGTCATGCGCGATGGTCGACCGTTTCTGCAGATTAGAGATGGGCTGGAAGCCAGAATTCAGCGCAGTGTTTTTTACCGGTTGGTGGAAGAAGGAGAACAGCAGGCCGACGACCTGCTCGTGTACAGCAATGGCTGTGGGTTCAACTTGGGATCGGTGATCGCCTAGGACCTGCGATCGCTTGCGGTCGGCGGGTAACGTCAGGCAAAAAAAGCGCCAGACGACTGGCGCTTGTGCGTCGAGGCGGGGCCTACATGTTTGGGTAGTTGGGTCCACCAGCACCCTCGGGAACCACCCAAGTGATGTTTTGTGACGGATCCTTAATGTCACAGGTTTTACAGTGCACACAGTTTTGTGCATTGATCTGAAAACGCGGTCCGTCGGTTTCTTCAACGATTTCATACACGCCTGCAGGGCAGTAGCGCTGGGCGGGCTCTGCGTACATGGGCAAGTTGTCGCGTATTGGCACGTCAGCATCTTTCAGTGTCAGGTGACAGGGTTGGTCTTCCTCGTGGTTGGTGTTGGACAAAAACACCGACGACAGCTTGTCGAAAGACAGCACACCGTCAGGTTTAGGATAGTCGATCGGTTTGCTGGCGGCCGCCAGCTTCAGCGTCGCATGATCCGGGGTGGGGTCCGTGAGGGTCCAAGGTTGATTGCCTGCGAAAAACTGATCGGTAAAGGCATAGCCCGATCCACCCAATACGCCGAGTTTGTGCAGTGCTGGGCCGACATTTCGAGAGCGATGCAGCTCGTCGTATAACCACGAGTTCTCAAACCGTGTTTGGAACGATGTGGCTTCGGTTTGGGCGTGGCCTTGGCCCAGCTCATCGAAGGCTGCTTCCGCCGCCAACATGCCGGACTTCATGGCCGTATGGCTGCCCTTGATTTTCAGTACATTCAAAAAGCCTGCATCGTCCCCAGCAATCAGTGCGCCGGGTACGGTAAGTTTTGGCAGAGCCTGTAGACCGCCCTTGGAAATGGCCCGAGCGCCGTAGGAAACGCGCTCCCCGCCTTCCAGCACATCGGCAATCAGCGGGTGGTGTTTCCAACGCTGCATTTCGTCGAAGGGCGACAGATGTGGATTTTTGTAGCTGAGGTCGACAATCAGGCCTAGGGACACCTGATTGTCCGGAAGGTGGTAAAGGAATGATCCGCCGGTGGCGCCGCCAGGCATGTGATTCAGAGGCCAGCCAATGCTGTGCATGACCTTCCCGGGTTTGTGCTTGGCAGGATCAATGGTCCACAGTTCCTTTAGCCCGATGGCGTAGTGCTGGGTGCCACTGTCTGCATTGAGATCGAATTTACTGATGAGCTGCTTGCCCAGATGTCCGCGGCAGCCCTCGGAGAAAATGGTGTACTTGCCGAGCAATTCGTAGCCCGGGGTAAAGCTGCCTTTCTGCTCGCCCTCCTTGCTGATACCCATGTCGCCAGTTGCGACGCCGCGCACGGCACCGTTTTCATCGTACAGGATCTCAGACGCTGCAAAGCCCGGAAAAATATTCACGCCCATGTTTTCTGCCTGCTCGCCGAGCCAGCGACACAGGTTAGCCAAACTGATGGCGTGATTGCCTTCGTTGTGCGCATCGCTGGGAACGAAAAAGCTGGGCACCTTGATGCGATTGGTGTCGTTGACCATGTAGTAGATGAGGTCTTCGGTTACCGGGTTGTTGAGCGGGGCACCGCGTTCTGCCCAGTCCGGGAACAACTCGTTCAGCGCGGTGGGTTCAAAGATCGCACCAGACAGAATGTGAGCGCCGATTTCAGAGCCTTTTTCAACCAAACAAACCGAGAGTTCTTGGCCGCTGCTTTCGCTCAACTGCATCAAGCGGCAAGCCGCCGCGAGGCCTGCTGGACCGCCGCCGACAATGACCACGTCAAATTCCATGGATTCGCGCTCTACTGGTTGTTCCATTGCTCTGTTATCCCTCTCATTTCGATATTCATAAAGGCTTTTGCGGGTCAAAAGCTCGCCGATGGCTCAAGCCGAGGCTCTCGTATTCTGCGATGTCTTGACCTATGCCCGAGGCATAGGGACAATACGCCGCCCGTTTTGCTGGTGACAGCAGATGGCCCGCAGGCGGCAGATTAATCGGTTTGCGTGCTTTCGTCACCCGACTTTCGTTGCCCAAAAGCATCGAAGGGGCCTGCAAGATCGTGGGAACTTACCCAAATACGCGACAGGTCGCTGCGAATTTGCAGCGAATGATGCGGCTTGGATGAGAATTGAAATGATGGTTTGAGTCGCTGAGTCGCCCCAGATTTGAGGGCATGACACATAGGCCAAAGCATTGTAAATCGCTTGTTTGGCAAGGGCTGTGCCTTCGCTATTCCGGCCAACAGATGAGGATCAGATTCAATGAAGGTAATTGTACCTGTCAAGCGAGTGGTGGATTACAACGTCAAAGTACGTGTAAAGCCCGACAACACCGGTGTTGATCTCAGCAACGTGAAAATGTCCGTGAACCCGTTCTGCGAAATCGGCATCGAAGAAGCCGTACGACTAAAAGAAGCAGGCATTGCGGAAGAAGTGATTGCCGTTTCTGTGGGCAGCTCTGCCTGCCAGGAACAGCTTCGCACCTGCCTTGCGCTGGGGGCAGATCGAGCAATTTTGGTGGAAACCGAAGCCGACGCTCAACCGCTGGGCATCGCCCGCGCACTGGTTGCGGTTCAAGAACGGGAACAAGCTGGCCTGGTGATCTTTGGGAAGCAGAGTATCGATGGCGACAACAGCCAAACGGGTCAAATGTTTGCAGCCCTAACCGGTATGCCCCAAGCAACATTCGCCTCTGAAGTTACGATTGCCGACGGCAAAGCCCAAGTCTTGCGCGAGATTGACGGTGGCATGCAGACGCTATCGGTGACGTTGCCTGCCGTGGTCACAACAGACCTGCGCTTGAACGAACCTCGATACGCGTCTTTGCCGAATATCATGAAGGCGAAGAAGAAGCCGTTGGATGTGCTAACCCCAGACGAGTTGGGAGTGGATATGACCCCGACGGTTGAAGTAGTGAAAGTTGAAGCGCCAGCGGAACGAGCGGCCGGCATCAAGGTGGAATCTGTCGAACAGTTGGTCGACAAACTCAAGAACGAAGCGAAGGTGATCTCATGAGCATATTGGTAATTGCAGAACACGATAATAAGGACAACAAAAGCGCAACGCTGGTGACCATCGCTGCGGCCCAAGCCATTGGCGGCGACATTGACGTGTTGGTTGCAGGTAGCGGTGTCGACGGCGTGGCGAGTCAAGTTGCCGCTGTTCCGGGCGTGAGCAAGGTACTGGTCGCAGATAACGCGGCTTACGAGCATCAGTTGGCGGAAAATTTGGGCGACCTGGTCGCTGAAATCGCTGCACCGTACGGACACGTATTGGCACCGCATACGGCCAACGGTCGAAGCTTCCTGCCACGGGTGGCTGCCAAACTGGGCGTTGCGCAGATTTCTGACATCGTTTCGGTAGAAAGCCCTGATACGTTCAAGCGTCCGATTTACGCAGGTAACGCCATCGCAACGGTGAAGTCTAACGACGCCGTGAAAGTCGTTTCTGTTCGCGGTACGGCTTACGATGCTGTTGCATCGACGGGTGGCAGCGCGAGCATAGAAGCCCTTTCGAACGTCACCGATGCCGGCGTATCAAGCTTTGTTTCTCAAGAAATTGCCGAATCTGAGCGCCCTGAGCTGACGGCAGCGAGTGTGATCATCTCTGGTGGTCGCGGTATGCAGAACGGTGAGAACTTCGGCATGCTGGATGGCATCGCCGACAAGCTTGGTGCAGCCATTGGCGCGTCTCGTGCTGCCGTGGATGCAGGCTTTGTTCCCAATGACATGCAGGTCGGCCAAACCGGTAAGATCGTTGCACCGGATCTGTACATCGCTGTTGGCATCTCTGGAGCGATTCAGCACTTGGCCGGCATGAAAGACAGCAAGGTTATTGTGGCCATCAACAAGGACGAAGATGCCCCCATCTTCCAAGTTGCCGACTACGGTCTGGTGGCCGACTTGTTTACGGCACTGCCGGAGCTTGAATCTCAGATCTGATTCGGTTCAGTCGAGAACAAAAAAGGGCTCATAAAGAGCCCTTTTTTTTGCCTGAGATAATTGCTTAGTGGTGCCGCTTGTCGGTATACCACGTGACCGGCTGGGCGTGGTTGTCGACCCGATCCACTACGTCGAGGACCAGCGCAAATAGGGCCATGCGGATCAACATACCGTTATCGGTTTGCCGGAAGATCGCGAGGTTTGGATTTTGGTTCAGGTCGTCATCCAACTCTTGAGCTTGGGCTCGGGAATCTCTGGGTAATGGGTGCATGATCACCGTATTTGGGGCGCAATTTTGCGTATAAACCGCCTGATTCAGTCGGAATAGGCCGCGATAACGATCCGCTTCCTGCTGAGATGGGAAACGCTCCTCTTGGGTGCGGGTCACATAAAGGATATCAACACCCTGTATGCCTTCGGCCATATCGTTGAATTCGCAGACCTCATGTCCGGCGGCTCTCAACAGCGCGACGATGTCATGGGGTAGGGCGAGTTCCGGTGGCGAGATCAGATGAAGCCGAATGTTGTCATACAAACATAACAATTTGCACAGAGAATGCACGGCGCGGCCGTAGCGCAGATCGCCGATGAGGGCGATGCTTAAGCCGTCGATGGACTGGCCATGAGTCGCGATTTCTGTGCGCATGGTATACAGGTCGAGCAGCGCCTGACTGGGGTGTTCGTTGGGGCCGTCGCCGCCATTGATCACTGGCACGCGGCTGGCTTCGGCAAACTTCGCAACGCTGCCGGATTCCGGATGGCGCATGACGATGACATCGCTGTAGCCCGAAAGCACCCGGGCGGTATCGTAAAGGGACTCGCCCTTGGCGAGAGAAGACGACTTGGCCTCGGTGGTTTCACGGACTTCGCCGCCAAGTAGGTTGAAGGCTGAGCCAAATGAGACTCGCGTCCGCGTACTGGGCTCGAAAAACATGTTGGACAAAATGGCACCCTGTAACACCCGCGTAATGCGTTGTCTCATGGCATAAGGTTGCATTTTGTCAGCAACTTCAAAAACACGATCGGCGGCGGCGCGATCGAATTGGTCTACAGAAATGATATGGGACCCGACAAAGTTCACGTTGGGCAGTCCTAGCGATACGATGAGCAGAGATAGTATGGATGCAAACCTCCAAGTGCCAGCGCTAATACATGCGTCGAGATTTGGCTTCGAGATTCGGTTTAATGGTTTAACGCGGAATAGCCTAGAGTAAATCACACTTCCACCAATGAATATTCCCTCCTCGAAGCTTCTCTGAGCTAGTATTGGGCGGGTCTAAACCGTGTGTCAGAACAGGTCGTTTTTCATGTCAAATGATGCAGCTTCTTCCGGGGTAGAGCACAGATCTGTGGCAGAGCAAGAGCCAATTCCAAAGCACAGTCCTGTGGTAGAACACAGTCCTGTGGCAGAGTCCAAATTGCCTTTCGCCTTTGCGCGGAAATTTGGCGTCGTGCTGGTGTTTGACGAAAGCGGTCGTAACCCCCAAGCCTGCGCCAAAGGTCAGCTGAGTCTGTCTACGCTGGCTGAAATTCGTCGATACACTCAGCAACACGCCAAGGTTCGACTGGTCACCTCGGATGAGTTTGATGAACTGCTGAGTTCGGCCTACGCGCGTGATTCCAGCGAAGCAAAGCAAATGGTGGAAGATCTCGGCGACGAGATGGATCTGGCCAGTTTGGCCAGCGCCCTGCCCGAAACTGAGGATTTGCTCGAACAGCAGGATGACGCGCCGATTATCCGACTGATCAACGCCTTGCTCTCTCAGGCCATTCGTGAAAACGCGTCTGATGTCCATATCGAAACCTTCGAGCAAGCCCTAGTGGTTCGGTTTCGTGTCGACGGTGTGATGCGCGAGGTTGTGCGGCCACGCCGAGAACTGGCGTCTTTGCTGATCTCACGGATCAAGGTGATGGCGCGGCTTGATATTGCGGAGAAGCGAGTACCCCAAGATGGTCGTATTTCGCTGCGCATTGGCGGCCGAGAGGTCGATGTGCGTGTGAGTACCTTGCCGGCGAACTTCGGTGAACGCGTCGTGCTCCGATTACTCGACAAACAGGCGGGGCGGTTGAAGCTGGAAAAGCTCGGCTTAGCGCCGCACACCCTGGACGCACTGCAACAGACCGTGGGCAAGCCCCACGGTATTTTTCTGGTCACAGGCCCAACCGGCTCGGGAAAAACCACTACGCTCTACGGCTCCCTCGCGGAGCTCAACGGCAACACCATCAACGTGTTAACGGTGGAGGATCCGATTGAATACAGCCTGCCGGGTATTGGGCAAACCCAAGTGAACAACAAGGCGGATATGACCTTTGCCCGCGGCCTGCGCGCGATTTTGCGCCAAGATCCTGATGTGGTGATGGTTGGGGAAATCCGGGACTTAGAAACCGCAGAGATTGCGGTACAAGCCAGTTTGACCGGCCACTTGGTCATGTCGACCCTGCACACCAATACCGCCGTCGGCGCGGTTACTCGATTGATTGATATGGGCGTCGAACCTTTTTTGCTGAGTTCGAGCCTGATCGGTGTGTTGGCCCAGCGACTGGTGCGGGTGCTCTGCCACGAGTGCCGCGAGCCCAGAAAGGCCAATGCGGTGGAGGCCTCCTTTCTGCAAGACCCGGATGCCACGGTATATGAGGCCCGGGGTTGCGCCGCCTGTTCTCAGACAGGCTTTTCGGGTCGTACGGGTATTTATGAGATGGTTGCAGTGGATGAAACGATGCGCCAACTCATACACGATTCCGCCAGCGAGCAGGAGTTGGCGCGTTATGCGCGCAGTCTGGCACCGAGTATCAGTGACGATGGTAAGCGCAAGGTCCTCGCGGGTGTAACCAGTGTTGAAGAAGTGCTGCGGGTGAGTCTGGATGACTAAGCCGATGCGCTTTTCTCGGGTACGCTGATGGCAGCCTTTGAGTACCAGGCCCTTGATGCATCGGGGCGCACCAAAAAAGGTGTGATCGAAGCGGACAGCGCCCGGCATGCCCGGTCGCTGTTGCGCGATCAAACCTTGGTACCAACCAAAGTCAGCATTACGTCGAGTCAGGAGGTCAAAAGCAGTCGCTCGTTGAGCTTCCAGCGCCATCTCGGTCATCTCGATCGCGTGTTATTTACTCGCCAATTGGCGACGCTGGTCGGTTCCAGCTTGCCCATCGAAGCGGCCTTGGCTGCGGTCGCCGAACAAGCCGACAAGCAGTATGTGAAAGGCTTGATCATGGCCATTCGCAGCAAGGTGCTCGAGGGCTACAGTTTGGCCGTTAGCCTTGGCGATCACACGGGCAGTTTTGATCCGCTGTATCGGGCGACTGTGTCCGCTGGCGAGCAATCGGGTTTTCTCGATAAGGTGTTGGAGAACCTGGCGGACTATGAGGAACGGCAATTTGCCGCGACCCGAAACGTTGAAATGGCCATGATTTATCCTGCAGTGCTGTTGCTTATGGCGGTTCTGATTATCTCGGGATTGATGGTCTATATCGTACCGGATATGGTGAATGTCATCGTAGACACGGGCCAAGAGCTGCCGTGGTTCACCACAGTGTTAATCGCGATGACTGATTTCATGGCGAGCTACTGGTGGCTGTTGATTCTCCTAGCAGGAGCCTCATTGGCGCTGACGCGCTGGTTACTGTCGCAACCCACCATTCGATTGCGCTGGGACCGGCTGAAATTCGAAATGCCCTTGGTGCAGCGCATCACGCGCAGTGCCAACGCCGCTCGCTACACGAATACCCTGTCCATCCTGACCCGTTCAGGCGTGCCCTTAGTGGAAGCCATGCACATTGCCAGTGGCGTGGTTTCCAATCATTGGCTGCAACGTGCGTTAACCGAAGCCACTCAGCGCGTGAGCGAAGGCATTAGCCTGCACATCAGTTTAGCCAAGGTTGGGCAGATGCCGCCGATGTTGCTGCATATGGTGGCAGCGGGGGAACAGAGCGGTACCTTGGATACCATGCTGGGCAGGGTAGCGGATTTTCAGCAGTCGGAAGTGGAGCGCGTGGTTTCAACCATGGTGAAACTGTTTGAGCCCCTCATGCTGCTGCTGATGGGCGGCGTCGTGCTGTTTATCGTGATGGCAATTTTACTTCCCATGCTCAGCATGAATCAGTTGGTTTAGAGAAAAAGGAATACAGATGGCACCACAACAACCCGAACGGCGCTCGCCTTCGCGACTCAGGAAGCTCGGTTATCAAGGGGGCTTTACCCTGATCGAAATTTTGGTGGTCATTGTAATTCTCAGCATTTTGGGCGGTTTAGCCGCCCAGACGTTACTGTCGCGTCCCGACGCGGCGCGTGTTCAGGCCGCCCAAACCGACCTGCGGACCTTGTCTGCGGCGCTGGATGTCTATCGGCTGGATAACTACCGTTATCCCTCGTCTGATCAAGGGTTGAACGCGTTGGTAGAGCGCCCAAGCGGTTCACCAGAACCAAAAAATTGGAATCCCGGGGGTTACTTGAAGAAGTTGCCAGACGACCCTTGGGGTTCACCTTATTTGTATGAAAACTCGGATGGTCGCATTGAACTGTTGAGTTTGGGCTCGGACGGCATTGAGGGCGGTGACGGCAACGCCGCCGATATTCGGCTGTCCGAGCTGTAGTCGCTCGGCTTCGTGGCGAATCCAAGGGCATTGAGCGGCAAGGTGAGCCTCACAGAGCACAAGCGTTCCGGCTTCACTCTGATCGAGCTCTTGGTCGTGGTCGTGGTGCTGGGTATTTTGCTGGGCTCGGCAGTGATTTCGATGAATTTGGGTGGCGATCAACGTGGCATGCAGGCCTATGGACAACGCATGGCCCAACGCATCGAATTGGCTCGGGATCGGGCGATTCAAAACAATCAGGAGTGGGGGTTGCGAGTGACCCGAGAAGAGTACCTGTTTGTCGTGTTTGACGAGCTGCAAGGCCAGTGGATACCGCAACCTCAGCCGCCGTTCAAACCCGATGAGCCACCTCAGCCGGTGCTCTATGACCTTAGGGTGCAAGACGGCGGGGGTAACGAGTTGAGTACGGGGCTGTTTGCCCAGGCGCAGGACAACGACCAGCAAACGGCTGTCGAAACCGATTCACAGGAATTACCGGATGTGGTGTTCTTTTCCAGTGGTGAAGCCAGCCAGTTTGCGCTGGAAGTGACGCCGGAAAACGCAGCACAGGATTCTGTACAGGGCTTTCGATTGGTGACGGACGGATTTAGCCCGATGGCACTTGAAGGCCTTGATGAGTTTCGTGGGGGCGGTGGGTGATGCGCGGTTTTACCCTGCTCGAGATGCTGATCGCCATCGCCATTATCGGCGTGATCGGCGCGGCGGTTTCAACCGCGGTTGGGGGGGTGGCCAATCAGACCCGGGGCCTGGAGCAGCGCACGGTGGCCAGCTGGATCGCCAGCAACCACCTTACGCGGATGCGCATGCTGCAGCGTCGTGAGCCCCAGTCGCTACCAGAGGGCACAAAACAAACCCGTCTGGTGTTTGCCGATCGGCAATGGGAGGTCGAAACCGAGGTTAAGTCCACGGACCACCCTTGGATCAGACGGGTAGAGGTCTCTGTGTTTGAGGCGACGGATGAAGCAGGTCGCCAAGGCCCCTACGGCCAGCTGTCCGGATTTTTGGGGCAGTATTAATGACCTTAAGCGTGCAACGATCGACAAGGCTCAGAAGACACCCCGGAGAGCCCAGCCATTCTCAGGCCGGTTTTACCCTATTAGAAATTCTCGTGGCCCTGTTCATCTTTTCTGTGGTGGGCATGATCAGCGCGCAATTGCTGGGCCGAACCTTGGATGCGTATGAGGTGTTAGAAGACCGCGGCGACCGCTTGGCGCAAATACATAGGGCTATGTTTGTCGTGCAGCGGGACATGCTGCAATACCAAGATCGTACGGTTCGCACGGCCAGTGGAGACTCGTTTCCAGCGTTGATGATCGGTGATGCGGGCAGTCTGGAGATGACGCGGGGAGGCTGGCGCAATCCCCTCCAGCGGCCTCGCTCGGACCTGCAGCGTGTTGGCTATCGCCTGCAGGACGATGATCTGGTGCGTGCTTATTGGCCCGTGCTCGATCGGCTGGACCGTGAAGAGCCACTGACCCAAACCATTTTAGAAGGTGTGGATGATCTCGAGTTTTTTGTCATCGACGAGCAGGGCGAAGAGCATAAATTCTGGCCGCCGGCGTCCTCACCTGACGGCACGTCGGCAAAGCTCACGGGCATAATTTTGCGCATATCCATGCCACCCATTGGCATCGTCGAACGTGTTTGGGAGGTCCCCAATGGGTAAACGTGGTCCCTCTTTACAATCAACAGGGCGACACCCTTCTGATGAACGCGGCGTTGCGTTGATTACCGTGTTGCTGATTACGGCGATTTTGGTCGGACTGACCACGCAAATTCTGTCCAGTCACAACTTGGTGATCAACCAACACCAAAACACCTTTGAGCATGCCCAAGCGCTGGAGTACGCCTTGGGGGCAGAAGAACTGGTGCGACAGACGCTCTATGACGACGCCGTGAATTCAGGACCGAATGTGGATCATTTGGAAGAGGCTTGGGCCCAGCCGGTTTTGCCCTTGGATCTGGGCGGGGTAGGGGTGATGCAAGCCTATGTTATTGATTTACATCGTTGTTTCAATCTGAACAATCTGGCAGATGATGCCGCTAACCCAAATTTTGAGCGCTTACAGCGACTCACCGAGCGGTTAAACATATCGCCCAATTTTGCCGATCTGATCAAGGATTGGGTCGATGCGGATCAATCCGTCAGTGGTCTCGGGGCAGAGGATTCTGCCTATCAGATCAAGCGACCGCCGCATTTGGCAGCGAATCAGATCATGCGCGACCTCAGTGAGTTGAACATGCTGGTCGATGTCAATGGTCAGGACATTCAAACGCTTTCTGCACAGGTATGTCTCGTGCCTGATTCGCAAAGCAAGATCAATGTGAATACCGCCGATGCGATCACACTGTCGTTGCTGGATCCCGCCATCTCTGTTGCGGATGCCGAAGCGGTGGCCCAACAATCCAGAAATTATCAGAATGTGACCGACTTCGTGTCGGCGAACCCAGCGTTTTTAAGTGTGCAAAGCGAACTCAGCGTCACAAGTGAGTATTTTTTGATGCGTGCGCAAGCGCAGCTGAGTCAGAGTCGTGTTAGCCTCACCTCGCTGTTCCGGCGTGATTCGAGCAACGGGCAGGTGAGGTTGCTGCAGCGTGATTTTGGTAAACCCTTTCGCGCGAATACCGATTCAGACAGTGACTCAATTTAGACAGTGAACAGGCAGGCAGAAACTATGCTGTTGTTAAGCGCCGCGCGGCCTACCGATCCGACGGAAAACATCGGTGAATGGCACTGGTGGTATCAAGATGAGCAGGGGGCTTTCACGTCGGGTGCGGTGGGCGCTGAGGAACTCATCGGCTTCGTCGAAGCGCACCCCAATTGGTTTGAAAGACCCGATCGCGTGGCCTTAGTGTTGCCCAGCGCAGACGTGGTGTATCTCAGCGTCAACGTCCCGGGACGGACAGCGAACAGCGTACGCCAAGCCTTACCCTTTGCCTTGGAAGAATTCATCACCAGCGATGTGGAAGATGTGCATATTGCCCATCAACCCATTCGTCCTGGTGAACCCGTAGGCTGTGCGATCATTGACGCTGACCGGCTCACCGAGTGGTTGAGACCGTTGCTCGATGCAGGCATCACTGCAGGCTCAGCGTTCTCTCAGGCAGAACTGATACGCCCGCAAGATAGCGATAGCGTTTTGTTGTTCGAACAGGATCAGGTGTTGGTGGTTACGTCAGACCAAGACGCCTTAATCGACAGAGATGCGGTGCCCGGTATTTTGGATGCCCTGACCACTGCTACGATCACCAGCGTAGGCGGAGAACTGTCGGAGCTGGAACTCGGGCAAATTTCTTCCGCGCCAGAACAAATCATTGTTCAGACCGCGCCATTGGATTACCTGGCACAACGGTTGGTGGCTGCGGGCATTGGCGTGAAAGGCAATTCAGCGCCGCTGAACCTTCTGCAGGGCAGTTTTGCTGTGCGTTTTGAAGACCGTGGTGTTATGGCCAGATGGCGTCGTGCATTGGCGCTGGCGGCCGTGTGGATTGCTGTGGCCACTGGTGGGTTAGCCGCACAAGGTTTGTGGTATGAACATCAGGCCAATGCGCGCACAACGGAAAATTTCGCAGCATTCGAGACATTGTTTCCCGGCGACAGCCTGCCGGTGACCACCACCCGGTTGCAGCGACGCCTGGCATCAAAAATAGGCTCCACCGAAGCCGCAGAAGACTCGTTGAGCATGATGGATCTGATGTTGCGCACGACTTCGGTGCTGGGGCCCAACAGTGAACTTCAGTCTCTGCGCTTTCGAGCCAAGCAAATGGAGCTGACCGCCGACGTCTTGATCAGCGGTTTTGATGAGTTAGATGCCATCAAGAATCGCAGTCGGGAGGCGGGAATCCTGGTGGAGATAAGCGATGCCACCGCAGAACGAAACCGCGTGCGCGCTCGATTGAAGGGAACGTACCTGTGAGTGAACCCATGAGATTGTGTAGAGGGAAGCCGTGTTTCAACATCTGAGCGACCAGTGGCATGCCACGACGGTTCATCGCTGGTATACCGCCAAAAGCACCACCGATCAGCGTATTTTGAAGTTACTAAGTACGCTGAGCGTTGCTTTGTTTTTCTATATCGGCTTGTGGCAGCCGCTGGGTGATTTTGCCGATACTCAGCAACAGCGTGCCGCCCGGAGCCAAGCGCTGGCGGATTGGATCGAAACGAATCGACAGGCGCTTATCCAAAGTGGCAAACAAGGCACTGCGAGCGCCGGGCAAACAGCTCGTGGTGGCGAGCCGACCATCGCTCAGATCACCAGTAGCGCGGCTCAATTCGGAATCACGCTCAGTCGTCTGCAACCCGAATCCGACGGCAGCGTCAGTGTCGCCGTGGAGCAGCAGTCGTTTAATGCGCTGGTGCAGTGGTTGGCGGGTATAGAAAGCGAGCAGGGTTACGTCATTGACCGGGCCAGCATCGATCGCGCCAGCGAAGAGGGCCTCGTGAACGGCCAGTTTCGGTTTCGATAACGGGCGCTGTTGTCTGAGGAAAGGAGTCTTGGGTTCTCAGGGATACGATAATGCTAATTTAACATAATATATATTATGCGAAATTTACCAGAGGGAGCTCTTGGTTTGCGATCACGCGCCACTGGGCGCCAAGGCCTCTATCTTGGTGATTAACCGCTTCAGATCGACTGGTTTTGTGTCAAAGTCATCGGCTCCAGCTTCCAGCGCCTTAATTCGGTCCTCTTCTAGGGCGTGGGCGGTTACCTTCAAGGCCAAATCAACATTGGTTGGGGTTCTGTGATTCCTACTCGATTCTTAGGGCGGGTGTTTATGGGAGTTCTGAGTGTGTTATCGCTTTGTATATAAGTTATTCGCAGGGGTATACTCGGCGCCCTAGATTGGCTGCTCTCAGCATAGTCCTCGCATTAATCAGAGCGAATTCGTTTATGGCGATAAAGGAAACGGGCTTAGATGTCACTTTTTGGGGCATACGAGGCTCAACGCCGGTACCCGGCCCACAGACCGCACGGTATGGCGGCAATACGCCCTGTGTCGAAGTCAGGGCTGGTGATGCCATTCTCGTGCTTGATGCTGGCACCGGAATCCAAAGTCTTGGGCGCTCCCTCAAACAGAGCGCTGATGGACCGATTAAGCTCGATTTGTTTCTCACACATACCCACTGGGATCACATTCAGGGCCTGCCGTTTTTTCAACTCGCCTACGATCCCGAAAACGAAATCAACATCATCGGTCCCAAGAGAGACGGCTTAAGCCTCGTGGATTGTTTGGAACGTCAAATGTTGGCACCCAATTTCCCGGTGCCCTTCGCGGCTCTGCAAGGCGTCAAATCCGTTACGGAAATGGCGTCCGGTGAAAGTCGCACATTTGGTGAGGCAACCGTTCACGCCCACTCACTCAATCATCCAAATGAAAGCATTGGGTTCCGTATCGAATTCGGCGGCAGAGCACTGGCCTACTGTCTCGACCACGAACACAGCGACCCTGAAGCGATTCATCCCGGTGTTATGGCGTTAGCCCAAGATGCCGACATGCTGGTATTCGATGCGGCGTATTGCGATGAGGATTATCCGAGCTTTAAGGGTTGGGGCCATTCTACTTGGCAGGTTGGATACAAAACCGCCCGCGCTCTGAATGTCAAAACTTTAGCCCTTTCGGGCTTTAATCCGGGTGTTGTGGATACGGATTTGGACGCGATCAAGGCTCAAGTGGAGCGCTTAGACGGCGAGACGATCGTGGCGACCGAGTCGCAGACCTACTCACTTTAATGCGTCTGGCTTGATTGGATCCGATTCCGGTCCTGCAAACGACAAATTTCAAGAGGCTTCTAGGTGGAAAACGCAGAAATTATCGAGATTGTTGGCCAGGTCATTCCAGATCTGGAGCCCGACGAAGTTTCGACGCTCGTTGGAATCATGGAACAGCGTCACGCACAGGCCGGTACCATCATGCTGTCTCAGGGCGATACCGACAGCCACCTGCTGTTGTTGCTGAACGGGGAATTTTCTGTTTTCTACAAATGTCGCGTTAATCTGACGACGGTGGCGATGAATATCGGCAATTTCCCCGGCCCGGGTTTGCTGGGCGAAGTGAATTTGGTGCTGCAAGCATCACGAACCGCAACCGTCGTCTCGCGGACTGAGGCAGACTATTTGTTCTTAGACGTTGAGGCGTACAACAAGATCATCCAAGACCATCCGCGTATTGCGATTAAAATCGTCACAAACATCGCATCGATGATTCAAAATCGTTCTGAGAGAACCCGGCGAACCATGTATCAAAATTTGATCAAGGAAAGCCCAAACCCTTCTGTGGGGATCAGCCGACTCGGGCGTTGGTTGGGTAAGTGGACTCGCGTGTCGGAGGATATGAGCAAGCGGCTGTTCGGTAGCTTTGAAGGCGAAAACTTTAACAGCTAGCACCGTCGCCAACAGTGTTTCATCAGACAAAAAAAGGCGGGTTCCCCCGCCTTTGTATATCGCGACTGGCGGGCTTTACAGTCCCAGCACCAGTTTGGACATAATGTTACGCTGAATCTCGTTTGATCCTGCATAGATGCTCACTTTCCGAGTGTTGAAGTACTCTTGCGTCACACCGTTAGATGCCTCAGGCCCAACAGGCTGGAAGTTGTCGCCGGGCGCTGGCGTCGACTGATCCAGCGGCGCCGCGTAGTTCCCTGTGATTTCCAATGCCAGCTCCGTCACGGCTTGCTGCAGCTCGGTGCCTCGGGTTTTCAGAATCGAGCTCTCTGGCCCAAGATTCTGACCGGCTGCCAGGGCACCCAAAATTCGTAATTCCGTGGCTTCCATCGCCAGAATCTGGACTTCGACGTCATTGAACTTCTTCATGAAGTCCGCGCTGTCCGCAAAAGACTGACCCAGTCCGTCTTGCTCGGCGGCAGCGGCTTGCTTCAAGTGCGCCATCGCGCCCTTCAGACCCGGTGAGTACGCGTTGCCTCGTTCGAATTCAAGCAAGTATTTGGCGCACGTCCAACCCTTGCCCTGCTCGCCAACCAAGTTCTCCTTCGGCACTTTGACGTCTTCAAAGTAGACCATGTTGATCTCTTGGTAGCCTTCGGCTGGTGTATCCAAGGTGATAATCGGCTTAACAGAGATTCCCGGCGTGTTCATGTCTATCAGAATGAAACTGATCCCCATCTGCCGAATGTCTTCATTGCTGGTGCGCACCAAGCAGAACATCCAGTCGGCGTATTGGGCCATGGTGGTCCAAGTCTTTACACCGTTGACCAGGTAGTGATCACCCTTGTCCTCGGCCTTTGTCTTCAAGGAAGCTAAGTCGGAACCGGAGCCAGGCTCAGAGTAACCTTGGCAAAACCAAACGTCGGAATTCAGGATCGGTGGCAAGAACTTTGCTTTTTGCTCATCGGTACCAAACTTCATGATCACAGGTGCGACCATGGTGATGCCGAAGGGTACAACACCGGGCGCACCGACTCGGGCGCGCTCGGCGTCAAAAATGTAGCTCTGGGTTGGTGTGAATGCAGCGCCGCCGTATTCCGTTGGCCAGTTGGTTGCAGCCCATCCCTTTTCGGCCAGACGCTTCTGCCAGCCGACTAGGTCATCCTTGGACAGCTTGCCCAGCGCACTGCGCGCCTTTTTATCCTGCATTTCCTGCGGCCAAGCTTCTTCAAGAAAGCTCCGTACTTCGGCTTGAAAAGCTCTGTCCTGCTCTGAAAAACTTAAGTCCATGACTGCTCCTGGTCTCTATTGGAATATAAAACGTTATTTGACTGCCCTGCTCGCAGGGATTTTCTGTGATTAATTTCTGGCTTGATCCACAAGAGATTTGCCGACCACACGAATGGCCAAGGTCTCTTCTGCACCCTCAAAAATCGAAAGGACGCGAGCATCCGCGAAATAGCGGCTCACTGCAACTTCTTCAGCGTATCCCATGCCGCCATGCAGCTGCACGCCCTCTCGCGTGACCCACTCTGCGGCGCGGCAGGAAAACAGTTTCACCAAACTGGCTTCCATCTGACCCAGTCCCTGATCCATTAGGCCTGCAACGTGGGCCGTAAAGGCTTTGCAGGCTGTAATCAGTGCGCCCATGCGAGCCAGTTTGGCCAAGGATAATGGATAGCTGGCAACAGACCGACCGAATACCATACGGTCTTGGCTGTAGCTGAGGCTTTCCTCGAAGGTTGCTCTCATCAGACCGCAGGCTCTTGCAGCGGTCTGCAGACGTCCGCCCATGAAACCGCGCATGGTGAAGTAGAAGCCCTTGCCTTCGCCAGCCTCGCCGCCAATCAGGCAGTCGTCCGGCACGAAAAAGTCTTCGTATGACATATCGAAGGAATGCATGCCTCGATAACCCAGTGTCGGTATGGCGCGCCCAGTCATGCGCCCGCCTTCCGGCTGCTCGTATTCAAAGCCGTGTCCGTCGTAAGTGGGTTTTTCGACAACAAATAACGACAGCCCCTTGTGCGCGGGCTTGGCGTCTGGATTGGTTCTAGCCAGAACCAGCAATGCGCCCGCTGCTCCCGCGTAGGTGCACCAGGTTTTGCCTCCATTGAGATGCCAACCACCGTCGGCCTTGGTCGCTTTGAGCGCAACGGAAGCGACGTCTGAACCGGTATTGGGCTCAGTAACAGATACCGCGCACAGGGTTTGTCCTGAGGCAATTTGCGGCAACCAACGTGCCTGCTGTTCTTCGGTGCCGCCTTCCAGCAAAGCTCTGGCCATGATCTCGGGTCGGGTGATGAGGCTGCCAGCGGCCCCCAGCGAGCCTCGAGAAAGCTCTTCGGTGACAATGACCATGCCCATACTGTCTTCGGTGGTGTCGGGTTTCAGGCCGCCAAAACGCTCTGGCACGCTCAAACCGAAGACACCCATTTCCTTCAGAGGTTCGAGTATTTCCGCAGGCACCAGCAGATCCTTGCGGTGCACCTCTTCAGCCAGTGGCTTGACCACGTCATCGGCGAAATCCTTGAAGGTATCCCGAATGATCCGTTTTTCGTCGTCGAGACGGTCAGCCGCCAGTCCCTGCTCTAGATAGTGCTGGCCCAAGGACGCGATGGCTTTCGGCGCGAGGTGGTCTTGCAGTCCTTCCAGATTGGGCAACTCGTTCGGCGACAGCCCGAAGGTCTGGGGTCGAATTGAGAGTTTCTGGGTGATGGAGACGATCGCGTTAGCGCAAAAGTAATTGCACGCAGCGGACAGATCTTCCGTTTTGGCTGCTTCGGCAATTAACGTACGCGCCGCCAGTAACTCCGCTTGGACAAAGGCCAAGTCGTACAGTTCGATTTGCTCTTCGTCCAGATTGCCGTCTAGGTGAGCGCAGGCTTTACGAACGAGGCTTTCCAGCGCGTCGATGTACGGAATAAAATCAGTGTTTTTCATTTCCCAAGTATGCCCAATTTGGCTCCCCCGAGGAATTCCTCTGCTCTGGATTTGCCAAATTTTTTGTTCATTAAGTTAGACAGGTCGACGCCCAAATTGACGCGTTACCTTTATACTGGCCTTCGCTTCTTAACTCAGGGCACGGCTAATCATGATCGAACCCGTTGTAAAATATTTCACGGCATTGCAGAGCGAGATCTGCAGCGCTTTAGAGACCTTGGACGGCAAAGCCACCTTCTCTCTCGAGCAGATCACGCCACCCAACGGCGGGCTGTCCCAGCCTCGCGTTTTGGCGGGCGGAGCCCATATTGAGAAGGCTGCCGTTCAGTTCACCCATTCCAAGGGGGCTGCCCTCCCGCCGGCGGCAACCGAGCGTAATCCGCATTTGGCCGGTAGCGCTTTCCAGGCCGCTGCCATTTCGCTGATCGTTCACCCGTGCAACCCGCATGTGCCCATCACTCATATGAATCTGAGATTTTTCTATGTGGAAGCCGATGAGCCGGTCTGGTACTTCGGCGGTGGCTATGACCTCACGCCTTGCTATCCCGAAGACGACGACGTGAGACTTTGGCATCAAACCGCCAAGGACGCTGTGGGCAGCCATTACCAACCGTTTAAAGAAACCTGCGACGACTACTTTTTTCTCAGCCATCGCGGCGAAACCCGCGGTGTGGGCGGCATCTTTTTCGATGATTGGACTGAAGGCGGCTTCGAAGACAGTTTTGCTCTCGTAAAGCGCGTGGGTGACTCCTTTTTGGCAGCCTACCAGCCGATTTTTGCTCGGCGCATGCACACCCCATTCACCGATGCACAGCGCGATTTTCAGCTTTACCGGCGTGGCCGGTACGCGGAATTTAACTTGGCCATCGACCGGGGAACCAAGTACGGCTTGCAAAGTGGCCGACGCATTGAGTCGGTGCTGGCGTCGTTACCACCCTTGGTCAAGTGGGTGTATGACTATCAGCCCGAACCAGGCAGCCGAGAGGCTGCGCTCTCAGCGTATCTCAAACCCAGAGATTGGTTATAAAACAACGGTCTATGACCAATATTTAATAGTGAATCGAGTTATTCAACCACGGTAAGGCGGTCCTCAACATCAACAACGCTGCCGGTTTCACTCGCCAACCGAATGGCCTTTTCACGAGCATAGTTGGAGGGCACTCTCCCCTCCAGCGTCACGACACCCCGTGACGTGTCGACGTTGATCCGCCATCCCTTGACCTCAGGATCGTCCAGTAACCTCAGTTTCACCATGGCGGTGATTTGCGCGTCGTCTGTATATTCTCCAGCCGTCCGCTTCGAGCCGTCAACATAGGACTGACAGCCAAAACTGACGGTTAGACTTAACAGGATCCAGAAAAGCGTTCGTATCACGGCGTTGTCCTTGCTATATGGCGTTGGTTGGAGTGGAATCTTGGGCTACAAGGAGAGAAAAATGCAACCAGAACTCACGCTGATCGCGGCCGGGCTGGCATTTCCTGAAGGCCCGATCGCGCTACCGGACGGCAGTATTGTCTTGGTCGAGATCAAGGCCGGTCGTTTGACCCGTATCCGTGATGGCAAAACCGAAACCATTGCAGACTTAGGCGGAGGCCCCAACGGAGCAGCGATCGGCCCTGATGGCCAGTGTTACGTCTGTAACAACGGCGGCTTTGAATGGATCGAGCGTAACGGCAAGGTGTACCCGGGCGAACAGCCGACAAGCTATACCGGAGGCAGTATTCAGCGAGTAAACCTCGACACGGGTTCGGTAGAGACGCTGTATGCCGACTGCAACGGCGAGCGGTTGAAAGGCCCCAATGACATCGTTTTCGATGCGCAAGGCGGGTTTTGGTTCACGGACCACGGGAAAAATCGCCCACGGGAAAGAGACCGGACGGGCGTTTTTTATGCCCTCCCTGACGGCAGTCACATCGTGGAAGCCATTTTCCCCATGCAAGAGCCCAACGGCATTGGCTTGTCGGCGGACGAAACGGAACTCTATGTCGCCGAAACGCCCACAGGCCATCTCTGGGCCTACGCACTCAGCGCTCCTGGTGTCATCGACAACAGTAAACCTCGACGCCTCTTGAACGGGCGTTCGGGATATTTCATGTTCGATTCGCTGGCGGTAGATGGCAAGGGCGATGTCTGTGTTGCCACCCTAATCGATGGGGGTATCACCACGCTGTCTGTGACTGGCGATTCACCCGCGTTTGTGCCCATGCCCGATCGAATCACGACCAATATCTGCTTTGGTGGAGCGGATCTGAAAACAGCCTTCATTACCCTGTCCTCGACGGGAGAATTGGTGAGCATGGACTGGCCGGCAGGCGGCCTCCCCCTGAATTTTCTCAACAAATGACGCGCTGGGTTCATAGGATGGGACGAATAGGACTGCTCTTGGTGGCTGCGCTCCTGAGCAGTAATCATGCAGCTGCCGAGCGTCTGCACCTGATCATTCCCGCAGGCCCCGGTGGTGGTTTGGACGCGACAGCCCGAGCGCTTGGTAACGCTCTGGTGGCGACGGATATCGAGTCAAACGTCAGCTATGAAAACCGTTCTGGCGGCGGAGGCGGTAAAGCCATGGCCTACTTTGTTTCCAGTGGCGATACGTTAAAAAATACCCTCCTTGTAAACTCAGCGCCCTTGATTGTGCGTTCCCTGCAAGGCCTGTTTCCCCATTCCTATCGAGACGTAACCCCCATCGCGGCCTTGATCGCTGATCCCGGGGTGATCGCGGTGCGCGAGGATTCCAAATTTCAGAGCTGGCGCGATGTCGCTGGCGCGCTAAGAGACGGTAAGGAAAGGATTTTTGTGGCGGGAGGGTCCGTCAGGGGCAGTCTGGATCACATTGCCTTGTCACTGCTGGTCCAGGCCGAAGGAATGGATCCACGCCGAGTTCGGTACTTGGCCTATGACGGCGGTGCGAAAGCCCAACTGGCTCTGCTGAGTGGTGAAGTAGATGTCATGGTCAGCGGGCTGGGTGAAACCTTGGCCGCCCATCGAGCGGGCACTGTGCGCATTTTAGGTGTGACCAACGATCGTGATGACATGGACGGCATGGCGAGTTTTACGGAACAAGGCGTCGACGTCGTGTTTTATAACTGGCGTGGCGTCTTTGCTCCTGCGAGCACAAGTGCCGAAAAGCGTGCGCGATTGAAGGATCAGATGACCGCCGTGACCAATACGGCTGCTTGGCAGGAACAACTGTCGCGCTACGGCTGGCAACCGATGTTCTTATCCGGCGATGAGTTCACTGCCTATCTGGCGGAGCAGGAAACCTTGCTGACCGACGTGATGACCCGTTTGGGGCTGATTCGACGGTGAGCTTTCGATTGCTCTTGGTTGTTCTGTTCGGCATCGGCGCTGCGTATCTGGTCTTGGTGGCTCAGATTGAGCTGGATCCTTGGAGTGCCGGAGACACGATCAACTCCCGTACCCTGCCCCAGATTTATGGCGTCATGCTCTGCTTAGCCGTGCTCGCAATGGCGCTTGGGGGGCAAAATCCTCAGGGTTCGGCATCAGGACCTGCAAAGCGAAAGGTGAAGCGCTTGGCTTGGCTGAGCGCGCTAATCTGCGCCTTCATTGTGAGTCTCCTGTGGCTGAACCTGTGGATCGCCCTTGCATGCCTATTGTTAGGTGCGTTGTGGACGATGGGTGAAAAACGCTGGTCTGTGATTTGTGCCTTGAGCCTCGGTATACCCTTGGCCGGATTTGTACTCATCGAGCACGTGCTGCTCATGACGATACCGCTCAGCTGATGCTTGAAGGCATTTTAACCGGTGTCGCAACGGCCCTGACCCTGCAAAACATGCTTTGGGTGGCTTTCGGCTGCTTGGCTGGCACGTTGATCGGCATGATGCCCGGACTTGGGCCCATCAGCGCCATTGCGCTGATGATCCCTGTGTCTTATTCCCTTGACCCGACCGGCGGGCTGATCATGATGGCCGGTGTGTATTACGGCGCGGTTTTTGGCGGCTCGACGTCCTCCATTTTGATCAACGCACCCGGGGTGGCGAGTACCGTCGCCACAAGCTTTGACGGGTATCCGATGGCGCGAGATGGTCAGGCGGGACGCGCCTTGGCCATAGCCGCTTACGCCTCGTTTTTTGGAGGCACCGTTGGAGCCATCATTCTGTTGGTTTTTGCCTCCTCCTTAGCCGCTGTCGCACTGCATATTCAAAGCGCCGAGTACGCGGCCCTAGTGCTTTTCGCCATGACCTGTGTGGTGGTCTTTGCCCAGCCTAATGAGCGCTTGGCCAGTCTCATCACCCTATTGCTTGGGTTGATGCTGGGTACGGTGGGTACGGATCCCATGGGCGGTGCTCAGCGCCTTACCCTTGGCCTGCTGGAATTGTCCGATGGTATTCCCTTTGTGCTTTTGGTGATGGCGACCTTTGCACTGGCGGAAGCCTTTCGCCTCGCCATGGGTGAACCGCAGGCACCCCAAGGCTCATTTTCCATGCGCGATCTGCTCATACCAATGTCAGTGATTCGACGGCTGATTCGGGTGGCCAGCCGCAGTTCGTTGCTGGGTTTTATCATTGGCGTGATGCCTGGCGCCGGGGCCACATTGGCCAGTTTCTTCGCCTACGACGTTGAAAAGCGTGTTGGTGATGGCTCTCGAGAGGCCGGGGTTACTGCACCAGAGGCGGCGAACAACGCCGCTTCCACGGGTTCCTTCGTTCCCCTGCTCAGTCTGGGGGTGCCCGGATCGGGCACGTCTGCGGTACTACTGGGCGTGATGCTGGCTTACGGCTTGCAGCCGGGCCCAACGCTGGTGACCGAGCAACCGGAAATCTTTTGGGGTGTCATCGTGTCGATGTATGTCGGCAATGTGTTTTTGCTCGCAATGAATCTGCCGCTCATTCCGTATTTGGCTCGGATCGTCAGTTTGCCACAACAAATATTGATTCCCCTGGTCATCGCCTTTTCGCTGCTCGGGGTTTTACTCACGACATTTAGCATTTTTGATTTGGCCTTGATGCTTTTGCTGGCGCTTGGCGCAACCCTGCTCAGGGCGTTTGGCTTTCCCTTGGCGCCCCTGCTCCTAGGCTTCATTCTGAGTGGATTGTTCGAAGAAAATTTGCAGCGAGCCCTACTTCTGAGTGACGGTGATTTGACTTACTTACTCGATCGTCCTGTCGCCTTGGTTATTTTGTTCATGAATGCTGCAATCTGTCTGTTACCCCTATGGAATCGCAGTGAGTCATGACATACCATGCGTGCCAATTAGTTTTTGCATTGAGGGCTCGGGATGAGAAGACCGTTTGGGCGAGGAAGAAGCGAAGAAGAAACTGAAGAGATCAACCTAACGCCAATGTTGGACGTGGTCTTCATCATGTTGATCTTTTTCATTGTGACGGCGACTTTCGTGAAAGAGGTTGGTCTGGATGTAAACCAGCCCGACGACGATAAGCCGAAGACGGTGGATCCCGATAAAAAAAGTATCGTGGTTCGTATTACTAACCGTGATCGCATCATCATCGCCAGCCGTGACATCGATAAGCGCTCAGTACGCGCCAACATCGAACGACTGCACGCTGAGAATCCAGAAGCACCGGTAATCATTCAGCCGCACCCTGAATCAACCACCGATATGATGATCCACATCATGGACTCGGCGCGACAAGCCGGCGTCTATAACGTGTCTCTCGCTCAGTAGGGCCGACAGAGCACGACAAGACGCGCAGAAAAGGCCCCACAGTGGGCCTTTTTTGATCATGGTCCCCACTCGATATCGCTGACAGAACCCATTCTATGACTTCGACCTCCTCCCCAATCGATCTGCGCAGCGACACGCTGACTTCACCCTCACCTGCGATGCGTAAGGCGATGTTCGACGCTCCGGTAGGCGATGATGTCTACGGCGAAGACCCTACGGTTAACGCCCTGCAGGAGTCTGTCGCTGCCTTATTGGACAAAGAAGCCGCTTTGTTTGCGCCCAGCGGCACCCAATCGAACTTACTGGCACTTTTTGCCCACTGTGATCGAGGGGACGAATATCTTGTGGGCGATAGTGCGCACACGTTCCGCTACGAAGGCGGTGGAGCCGCCGTGTTAGGCAGTATTTCACCTCAGCCATTGCCCATGGCATTCGATGGGACGTTGACTCTCGATGACATCGAGGCAGCCATTAAGCCTACAGATTTCCACTTCGCGCGCAGTCGAGTAATTTGTTTGGAAAATACCCACGCGGGAGAACCTCTGCCCTTGGGTTATGCTGAGGCCGTCGCATCCTTGGCTGAGCAGCACGGTCTCGGCATGCATCTGGATGGCGCTCGATTGTTCAACGCAGCGCTGGCGCAAAATCGGACGCCTGCGGCCCTAGCAGCGCCCTTCGACACCGTTTCTGTGTGTCTCTCAAAAGGATTGGGCGCTCCCGTGGGGTCGGTTTTGGCGGGTTCACAGATGCTGATTGAGGAAGCCAAGCGCTGGCGAAAGGTGTTGGGTGGGGGTATGCGGCAGGCAGGGATCATCGCCGCGGCCGGGCTGTACGCCTTAGAGCATCAAATAGACGACTTGGCGCAGGACCATCAGCACGCGGAACAACTGGCCAACTGTCTCACGGATAACTTTGGCGAAAGTGCCGTTCGTGTGGCGACGAACATGATTCACCTGAATCTGCCAGAGGAAACATACGCAGGCCTTGCCGAACACTTAAGTGACATCGGGGTTCGAGTGGGAAGACCGCGCTGGGTTATGCATCGAGACATTGCCTCATCCGACATAGAGGCGCTCTGTCGGGCTATTCAAGGCTTCAGTACCGGCTAACACTGGGCCAGAAGACACCTAAACCAGAGATACCAGACCGACAATGGCCCCGGTGATCAAATTGACCAAGGTGCCGCAGACGACTGACTTGGGCGCAATGCTCAAATACTCGTTCTTTCGCTCTGGCACTAAGACCAATAGCCCGCCGATCAAAATTCCTAAACTGCCGATATTGGCAAATCCGCAAAGTGCGTAAAGCATGATCAGCCGCGAATGTTCGGTGAAGAGGTCGGCGCTGGCAGCAAACTGCACGAAGGCCATCACCTCATTCAGCACCACCTTGGTGCCCAGCAACGACCCGGCCAAACCAGCGTGTTCCCAAGGAATGCCAATGAGCCAGGCCAATGGTGCAAACAGGAAGCCTAGAATGGATTCAATGGTCAGGGTTTCGGTGCCCGTGAAGCCACCGAGAATCATGTTGCCAAGCGCAACGAAACTGATTAAAACGAGGAGCATTGCCCCGATGTTGACGGCCATGGCCAACCCATCCTGGGTGCCTCGCGTCAGCGCATCCATGGACGAGTCATAGCTTAAGGAAATGTCTGACGATGCAATCTCGATCGTCTGAGTCTCAGGGATAAACAGGCGAGAAAGATACAGGGCCCCAATGACGTTTATCATCGAAGCGCCCACAATGTGGCCGACCACGCCATCCAAAATATCGCCCAACAGCGCGGCAAATAGAATCATCACAGTGCCCGCTACCGTTGCCATACCGAGAGACATGACCGTAAAAAATTCCGATCGAGTCAACTGACTGAGATAGGCGCGGATGACCATGGGCGTTTCAATCATGCCGAGAAACAGGCTGGCTGCTGCGGCAGTCGCCACGGTGCCGCTGATGTGGAATGTCTTGCGCAGTGCCCAGCTCAATCCTCTTACCAGCGTAGGTAAGACCCGCCAATGCCAGAGCAAGGCGACGACAACCGAAAACACGACCACTTGAGGCAGCACCCGAAAGGCAAAGATGTAAGGCGACTCAGCGACCGAGTCGACGGGGAACTCACCGCCACCTAAGAAACCAAACATAAACACTGTACCAGCCGTCGTGGCCTCCCCGACGGCGCTAACGAATCCGTTGATCGCCAGCAAAACACTGCTCAGCCATGGGGCGTGAAGAAAGAGCGCGGCCAAGATGGCCTGAACCGCGACACCAATGACGACAAACCGCCATGAGATGGCACCTCTGTTCTCACTCATGAGCCAGGACAATGCGAGCAGTACGACAATTCCTAGAAGTGCTTGCATGATTGGCGTTATTCCTGAATCGAGAAAAAAGTGAGTACGTGTTTGTTCGTCAGGCGCCAGTGCCCGACGCCGGATTCTAGCGCCTTGTTAGGGACATGCCCACCATGATACCGGATACGAAATTGCTGACGGGCCCAATCCAACTCGATACTGGCTTCTTGAAAACCGATAAATGCGCCACCGATGGGGAAGATCGCTTTGTAACCGGCTTCTTTGGCGGAAAATGTGATGGCTGCTGCGGTATCAGGCTGAGCAGCAAGTGCAGTAATTTCGTCTGGCCGAAACAACGTTCTGTGGAGTTTGCGGGTTATCCGATCGATGGCCTCAATGTCCACGCCAATACTGCGAAACTGTGTCGATACACCGGCGAACGCCCACTCTCGACAATGGCTGATACTCCCGCATTGGCCTGCCGGCCATTGGGGTGAACGATCGGCGCGTAAAATGGGCTGTTCGTCTAGGCCCAATAATCGCTGTGCTATGTGTGCACTGTGCCGGCCTGAGGTGAAATCCTTGAGTCGCTGGTTGCCCATGCTCTCCGCCAGCGTACGTTCTTGCAACAACAGTCGGGCGTCGGGTGTGCCGTTGGCCACCAAGGCTAACGCCGTGTCAGCGAGCATGGGCCAGCTGGGCTGCATGTCGCACAGAATGCGGTCTTCACAATGCCAGTGCATATCGATCCTAAGTCTTTGCGATACCGGTCAGGGCCAGTATCCTGCACTGCCCTGACTGCAGGGTAAACGGCATCGCATCAAAGATCTTTGGGGAGAAGAACAATATGTCCAACGTGATTTTACTCAACGGGTGTTCAAGCGCGGGCAAAACAACGTTGGCGTTAGCTCTGCAGAACCAACTCAAAGAGCCCTATCAGCATATTGCGTTAGATCAGTTCCGTGACGGGATGCCCGGTCGGGTCCGAGGCTTGAACTCTCCTGCTGGTGATCCTGGGGCATCGGGCCTGAATGTGGTGCCAGAAGAACGTGACGGAGAATGGGTCACCCATATTCGATTCGGGGATTATGGAGAGCGCGTGCTTGCGGGTATGCGTCGAACCGTC
Source organism: Gammaproteobacteria bacterium (assembly GCA_002704225.1). Lineage (GTDB taxonomy): Bacteria > Pseudomonadota > Gammaproteobacteria > Pseudomonadales > Azotimanducaceae > UBA4421. The sequence continues at coordinate 30,011 of PAFU01000055.1, forward strand.
GCCTCTCTCACTGAGCTTGGTTGTAACGTGATTGTGGATGACTTGTTGTTCAAACGCGCCTATCTGGACGATTACGTTCAGGTGCTCAATGCAGATAAAACGTGGTTTATCGGGGTTAAATGCAGCCTCGATGTGGTGCACCAGCGCGAGGCGCGGCGCCCCGGGCGGTTTCCCGGAACGGCGGTGTCTCACTACGATCAAGTCCATGCCCATGGCGCGCCGTATGACGTAGAGGTTGATACCAGTGACGCCAAGGCGTCCGACATCGCCCGTACCATTATCGCGCGCCTCGACAGGGCCCCGAGTACGTTTCGCGTACTCGCCGCAGAAGCTAGTTCGACGGCGTCAGCGTGACGCGCAGCAGCTGTGCATGCCGCATGCCGAATGTGCGTTCGTGTGTTACGTAGGCCACATTCCCTTTTTTGTCGACAAAGGTAATGGCTTCACGCTGACCGATGTAGGGCAGCGGGATGTGATGTGGCGGCGCAGCTGTATTTTTCCGATCGAACAAAAAAGCGTCCTCTAACGTCGTCACGAGCAGGCGATCACCCGACAGGCTCATGCCCGTTGGCATG
>PAFU01000060.1 GCA_002704225.1 Gammaproteobacteria bacterium
AAGCGCCAACACACTTCGATGGATCCGTCATGCCTTCAGGGAACGCTCCATTCGCACTTGTCCTGTATTCATCCTGCGCGACCCCATTGAGCGCCTGCTCTCCCAACAACGGATGCAGCTCCGCAAGAAAAAGCAGCTCAACCCGGCCGATGAACTGCGGGCGTTTCACAAACTTGCCGAGAAATTGGAGCGGACTCCGAGCTTACGGAGCGACTACGTCAAGACCCTGCGATCCCTCAACGAAAGCTTCGCTAAAGAGGACATCTGCCTAATGCTGTTCGAGCAACTCTTTGATGCATCTAGCCACCAACGTCTCTACGAACAGCTAACACTTCCCTATCAGCCGATGGACATCGCCAAAAAGGTGAATGCCAGCTGCTCGACCACTCCTGTGCCCGAAGAGATCCTGGCGCGAATCGGAAAAACCCAGGCAACCACTTACACAACATTGCTTAAAGAGCAGCCTCAACTCAATCTCGAGCGGCATTGGCCAACCGCTACACAATGGTGCACTTAATGTCCTCGCAAGTAGACGCGCGGCGGGTGGGTTTAGCCCTAACACTGAGCGGCGTGCTGACCATGCTCGCTGCAATGTCCTGGATTTGGATCGACGAGAACCGAGCATCATTGCCCATACCAACAACAGATGCGGGTCGTGATCTAGCACTCACATACAACATCATTTCCCATGCAATCTTCATCAGCATTCTGATCATTGCCGTGGGCTGGATGAGCTGGAGAATCCGCCAAGCTAATCATATCGAAGCTAAACATAACGATCGAAAAACTCATCCCACAAGCCATTCAAAAACAACCACACAATGGCTATGGCATGCCATCCAGAAACATCCATTTAGCACAGGACTCTTCACCCTTTACTCAAGCTATGTGATCCACAAGAGCAGTTGGTTTTACAAAGAAATTATCAGCTGGTACGACGATCTTGTCGGCGGCTTTCTGCTCGACAACTTCTCCCTGCGCTGGACATTCCTAATCGAGACAATGTCGAGGAATGACTACCGATTCTTTCCGCTTGCGCATCAAGACATTCATATCCTCAGTTGGTTTACACCCTACGTCAAAATCTGGGCACTCGTTAACTGCATCGAATTAGCAACCACTGTATTTCTCCTCGCAAAAATCATTGAACTACTTACTCATCGCAAACAGATACCATCACTGCTGGCCGTTGCAGGAATTCTATTCTTATTTACACCTGCCAGCGCTTACAACTACTTCCAGTTCATTTACAGCGAAAGGATTCTGATCCTGTTGTTTGCAATTTTCACCTACAACTACTTGCGTTATCAGAAAACACAACGGATTCAGAATCACTATGCCGCCATTATTGCCAGCCTGATCGGCGCTTTCACAAAAGACACGGCGATTCTGTTGTTCTTGATTCCAGCTCTCGGGGTGATGGGCCATGGACTGATCCAAGAGCAGCGCAGAACAGGGTTTCACTCACTCCGCGAGATCTGGATCTTTTGTCGCAACAGGTTCCAACTTGAAATCCATTTAATCGGGGTCAGCATCTTTTTCTTGCTCAGCTTCGTCTATCTCAGCGTTCTTCCAAGCCATTACGTGGGTGACCAGCGGTACGACTCAGAGCTGAGATTCGCCACCCTCCAACTCGACCCACGCTTGCTGTTCTTACTGGGGTATTCCTGTCTGCGCGCTTTACAGATCGCCCGAGGACGGTGGTCATTCAGCTTGCTCGATGCCATAAACCTGGCGGCATGGAGCTATATCGGAGCCCTGTTCTACCTGGTTGGATTTAAAGCGAGCAACTACATGGCCCTACCCGTGCAATTCATCGCCATCGTGAATTTGCTGGTGTTTTGCACGGAAACAGTGGCACCTCGACTCCCCCGCAAAGCAACAACAAAACGGGTTGCCGCCGGCCTCAGCATCGGATGCAGTATCGCGCTAGTGGCAATCGAAGATGGCCTTCCTAATACATTCGTCCATCGTGTTAAAGACATCACTTCAGCCCACGATTCATGGGCAGCCAGCCTGGCTGCCGTAGACGACGTAACCGAAACAGCACGCCTTAATGGAGAAGAAATCAATCTGATTTTTACCAAAGGCTGGTTTCGGAACAATAACCATCTCAGACGGCTTAAATACGACCGCCTCATTTACCTCAATGAAGACACAAAGGAAATCAGTATCCAAGACGGTGTTGGCAAAGGAAACTCTTACAAACCAAAAAAAGGAGACTTTTTCCTTAACATCGATACGGGACGTCGACTCAAGAAATTTGATATTGATCTTTCGGACTACGACTTAATTTTTGACTTAAATCCGGATATCGATAATGGCAAGATTTACCGCCACAGCGGACGTCAATCCCTGGGCGGCAAACCGGAATAAACCAAGCTGCGGTTCAAACGAGATAAGGCCGGAATGCAGAGCGCCAGGTGAGTCAATCCCGAAGCAGCCTGCATCCAGCTGCCGTCGTACCGGATGCGTTGACGCTGGTTCGGATCAAAACGCATGCGATTGCCGGACAGCACATGGCTCGTGGAGTGATCTCCGGGCTGGAGCATCGTCTCCACAAAAGGCAGCTCAAGCCAAGCGCAGACGCGACGCAAGGCGACATCAGGCTGTAAAGCCAGCTCCTCATACCCAAGACGCAAGACTCTGTTGCCAAGGGCCTTGAACTGATAAGAATCGCGGGCACTCAGCCGCCACCAGCGGAGAAGTGGGCGCAACTCTGGCAGCCAACGCCCCTGCTGACGTTCCTTGCGCGATCGGGAATAAACCCAACTGCGGACATCACGGGTGAGATGAATCACTCGAATCTCAAGGTCGTTCTCTGTCCAGAACGGCAAAAGGCGGTCGTCTTGAAAGGAATCGACCACCCAACGGGGTTGATCCGCGCTCGGCAACGTCGCCAGGAGATGCTCCAACTTCGCCTTGAGTGGCCAGTCGTCATGGGCTGGCAGCCAATCCAAAAGAGGCCCCCAAACAGGACAGTCCGCTGCCAACTTTCCGCAGGTGCAGGACCGTTCATACCGCAGATCTCCCCTGAGCTGGGCAGGACCTCGCTGGGCTTCATCCGGTCGAGGACGTTCGAGGATCCGGACCGCTTCCCCCAAGCCCATGATCGAGGGATGAGCTCCAAGTGCCAGATCCAGAATCGTGGTGCCGCTATGTCCGAGCCCACGGATCAGCAACAGCTTCGTGCGGTTCGTCATCGGTCGGACGTCTGAAAACGGGATCGTGGCGAGATGCCGCGTAAAAACTGGGCCACATCCCGTAGATGGTGATCGATCGTGAACCGCTCTTGAATCCGGCGACGGCCAGCCTCCCCCCAACGCTGCGCCAACCCAGGATCTTCGACGAGGCGCTGCAGCCCTGCTGCCATCCCCGCCACATCCGCTTCAGCAACAAGCCAACCACTTTCTCCGTGCCGCACCACCTCCGGAATCCCCGCATGCCGGGTTGCTACCACGGGCAAACCGCTGAGCTGAGCCTCCATCACCGCCACCGGGTTGCCCTCACTATCTCCATCGGGCGCCACAACGGAGTGCTGCACAAACCCCCGCGCTTCCCGCATCAGTTCAGCAACCTTCTGCTGCGGCTGGGCACCCCAAAATCGGACGACGGACTCGAGGCCTAGCTCCCTGACCAACGCTTTGGCCTGCTGCTGTAGCGGTCCTTCCCCAACCATCCATAACGCCAAATCAGTCCTGGGATGCTGCCCCACCAACTGTGCAAAGGCCCGAATCGTGAATAGAGGGCCTTTCTTATCAACAAACCTCCCCACAGCGAGGAAGACGGGAGGCGCCGACCCTGGAGCACTGGAGTGAAACAACTGGGCGTTAGCACCCGACGCACTGATCAAGATCCGCTCAGACTCCATCCCCAAGTCCAGCAGGGTCTGCCGCATCGGCTGAGATTTCACGATCGCTCCAGAAGCAATCCGCATCAAGCGGCGGTAGCGCGTCTTCTGGGCACCGAACTTGGTCCAGGCCGAGAGATCCGACCCTCGAAAATGCACCACCAAAGGGATCTGGCCTTCCGCTGCAGCCTCCATCACCCGCAATGCATGGAAGCCGAACTCCACCAACAGAAGATCCGGCTGATGTCGTCGCATTAGCAGTTTGGTCACCACGGCAGCCGGCCAGCCAGCCAGCCGCAGCCAACCCAGACGGGTCAACACTTTGCTGATCAGCACAGCGACGCCATAGACAAGACGCCATGGCTGACCCAGCGGTCGCTCATCACCGAAATAGGCGGTTGTCGCAAAGGGGAGACCGGCAAGATTGGCGCGCACAAAGGTCTCGGAAGCAGCCCGACGCGTTGGAGCCAAAACCAGCACACGCTGCAGGGTCATGTTCCGCGTAAGACCCCATCCCAGACCGGTGCCAACTGCGACCAATCGCGGGACAACAACTGGTCCCGTGCCGTTCCACCAAGCCTCTGACGTTGGGATGGATCAGCCGCCAGCTGCTCGAGCGCTTGGGCGAGAGCTCCGACATCCTCACTGGGTACAACCCATCCACTTCGACCATGGTCAATCTCCTCCAGCGGACCGGGGGAGGCATCACTGACCACCACCGCGAGTCCCTGCGCCATGGCTTCAAGCAAGGCATTGGGCATACCCTCAAAACGAGACGGCAACACGAACACCGCTGCTTGTGCCAACAAATGCGGCACATCGGAACGGTGTCCGAGGAAGCGAACGCGATCCTCGAGCTGCAGGCGCGCCACCTGGGCCATGAGTGCCTCTCGCTCCGGGCCTTCGCCCACAAGCGTCAGCGTCCAATCTCGCGCCACTCCACCGGCCATGGCCAGGGCATCGATCAACACATCCAATCCCTTTTGATGCACAAGGCGCGCCACGGCAATAAAACCCTGACGTGGGATCTCAGCATGGGCCATCTCAAACCCGGAGCGCTGGGGCAAAGGATTGGGCAGCAACACCGGATCGCGAAGCCCATCAAGAGCCGCCAGGCTCTCCAGGACTCCAAGCGTGTTAGCCGTCATTACATCAGCCCGGCGATACAGCAACCGCCGCAGCCGCGGCCAGGGAAACGGCAAGGTTTGACGACGCAAGTCGTTGCGTTCGGAGACCACCAAATGACAAGGCTGATCCCAAAGCGCGCTGCAACTGAGGATGTTGGTGCGACTGAGCATCGAGAGCACCCGTTGAGGCCGATGAGCAGCGCAGCGGCGGCGCAACAATTCCGCCTGAGGCCCTCCAATCGCCTCGACACACCAACGCCAAACCGGCCATGGCGCCAGGGCAATGAGAGGCCAACCCAGGCTGAAGATCGCTTTCACCGCCACCCGATGCAGTCTTCGCTGGGGTGTAAAAAACAGCGCCCATCGCGATGCGACCTCCGGGCCAAGATCGGTGTGGACCAAACCAACGGGCAATTCATGCACAACAGGCTGGTTTGGCAACAACGTCACCAACCGCACCCTCCAGCCCATGGCCAGGTACCGCTCAGCCGCGAGCAGGGCCACTTTTTGAGCCCCTCCTGCCCCCAGATGCGGAAGCACCAACCAAAGATCGTCGCTCATCTCCGCAGGGTCTCCATCGCATCGAGGAACGACCTCGCCAGCTGCCCTGGCTCATAAAGCTCTCGAACGGCTTTTGCCGCACGACCGAAGCGTCGGCATTGGAACGGCGTCATTAAGAGACCATCAATCGCCTCCACCCAAATCTGCTGCGATGCCTGCTCCGGAATCAATCGACCATTTAGGCCATCCTTGATCAGTTCCGCTGGCCCCTGAGGGCAATCCGCAGCGATGCAACAGCATCCACTCGCCATGGCCTCCAGCAGCACATTCGGGAACCCCTCGTAGCGAGACGACAAAACGAACACTTGAGCCCGTTCGTACCACTGCTGCAAATTGCCAACCTGGCCAGGGAAGTGGAGGCGGCTGCGAAACGACGGGTCTGACGACAATTGCTGCCGCAAATCCTGCTGCTGATCCCGGCCGTGATAGCTGCCAGCAGCCAACCCAACAATCACCAACTGCAGCCGTGGATGCCGTGGGGCCAATTCTCGGAACCAATCCACCAAGCGATCAAAGCCCTTTTGCCGCGCTTTCGTCCCAACCGCCATCAGTACGGGATCATCGGCATGGACGCCGGCTTTCTCCAACCACTCCTGTGGATCCAGGCGGGGCTCTCCATCCGGCAACGGCCAGATCACTGGATTGGGCAGCAACAACTGCGGCTCGGCCGCAAGATGGCGGCGCAACCATCGACCTACCACCTCGGTCTGCACCAAATGAAGATCAGCCCAGGGATACGTGAGACGCCGGAGCACACGCCAGGGAAGACCGAGGGGCTTCAACGGTGGGTAGTTGCGCTCCGAAACCACACAGGACACCCAGAGTCCTCTGCGCGCCAACAGCATCTTGATCGCAGGAATGGTGGTCATCCCAATCACCAGGCAGACCTGCTGATCCTTCATCCAAGCGCGTAGACGCAGCAGACGAAACGGAAGGGCCAGCGGTCCCAAACAACGCATCCAGACTGGGTCTAGCGGCTCAACATGACGGGAGACCCCAGTAGGCACGGAGTAGAAATCCCAACTGATGGGTTTGCGGGTGAGCAACAACGGTTCCCACCCGGCAGCGTGCAACCAGCTCGCCAAACGCAGCGTCACCCGTTCCGCCCCACCCAACTTGAGGCTGTCGATATAGAGCACCACACGCCCACGGCTGCGTTCAGACCTCACGATCATGGTGAATACGGAGGTGATCCAGACCAGAACGAAGCAAAAAGTGCCTTGGACTTCGCCAAAGCGCGGAACTGACGCTGCGGATCCTCCAGGTCGCGTTCGCTCTTGATCACCAGCACCAGCAATCTCTCCAAAGCATCGCAACCGCTGGCATCAAGACCCGTCCTCAGGGTGGGAACAATCGAATGTGCCGCGTCGAGCATCAAGGTGGCAAAACCCCGATGATCTTCTTGAGCAGCCTGGTGATCGAAGCAGGGCTGATGAATGTGCCGGTGCTGCACCGCCATCGCATCGGCGACAGCATCGAGCAAAGCGGAATCTTTGGACTCAACCGCCTCCAGTGCAGCAATGCTGAGCACCCGCAAACTGTTGCGGGTTAAGCGGTATGAGGTGTTCGGATCGATAGCCGCTGGATCGAGACGCTGCAGCAACGCCAGCCCGGCACGACCAACGGCTTTGAGAGCAGTCGCGTCACCGAGGGCCAGCTGGAGACGCAGCAGGGTTGCATAACAAGACACCAGCATTTTGAGTCGATTGCGGCGGTTGTCCCGAAGGCACACCACCGTGTCTGGATCCGCTTCCAACCGCTNCGCCAAGGCCGCCACACCCACCAAGGCCTGACGCATCAAGACTGCGTCCTCGAGATCAGCACTGCGATGAGCNAAAACAATCCAGCAATACCCTGTGAAATGCTCGGGAAGATGCTNACTGGTGGCAAACACCGCAAACATCTGCAAGGCCTCATAGCGATCTTGGGGACGAGAGCCTCGGCGGAACAACAAGCGCTTGATCGCATCGACGCGACCATGCACCTCCCAGAGCTGCTCCAGAACGGTGAGTGCCTGGGGATAGTTGCCGTTCTGCACCAGCAGGAACACCAGGCGACTCTGAAGATCGGGTGTAAGCCAACCGCGGCTCTGCAAACAACAAAACAACCGGGTGAGACTCTTGCCAAATCCAGCGCTCACAAGTTGATCGGCCATCCAGCCAACCCACTTCACTAGTGGTGACACCAGCCAAGTTTTGCCGCGGTCCCAGAGCGAGCGATGCAAACGCAAACGTTGAGGATTGCCCTGTTCAGCCTCAGCCACCACGCCGACGCGACGCAGCACATCGAGCATGGATTTGGTGCGCGTGGCATAGGTATGGGCCTGTGCCCGCGCCAGACGCTCATTCAAAGCCGGCCCCTGCCCCTGAAGGGCACGATCAATCGCAGACGAAAAGGCGACAGGATCCGGTTCGCAGAGCCACGCCACATCCGAATGGATTTTCAACGCTGGGATCGCCGTTCCCACCACAGGCAAGCCTGCGGCCAGATATTCGAAGAACTTCATCGGGAACATATGGCGCGTGTACCCGTTTTGCTGGAGAGGCAGCAACGCCAGATCGGAATAGGCCGCCCAGGCCGGCAGATCCTGATACGGCTGAGAACCGACGACAAACACATTCGGACACGTCTTCAATGCAGCCAATTCCGTGCTCGGGTCGGCTTCGCCCACGGGGCCAACAAACACGAACGACCAGTTGGGGTTGGTTCTTGCCAATGTGACCGTCATGGGCAAATCGAGCTTGTAGGCATCGATCGCCCCCGTAAACAACAGCCTCGGTCGAGGTATGGCAGTCAATGGCTTGGGGCACGCAAGCGAGGGCTGCTGCAAAGCACGATTGAAGTGCTGAAAATCAGCGACATTGCCGTGGAAATAGGTGTGATGGTTCCAACGGCTGTGGGTGGCCTGCAAATCCGGTGACGTGGTGAAGACCACCTGCACGGCGCGACAAAGGCGTTCTTCCCAAGCATCGATCCGCTCCGTTGGCATCCCNGGCTGCTCTTGGATGCGATCAACGCAGTGGTAAACGCTGATTGGGTGACTTCGCAGATCTAAATACAGGGCCGTCAGCGGGTTGTAGGTCCACAAAATCCAGTGNTTGAAATCCAGCCACCAGGCCATCTGCTCCAAACCACGCTGAATCAGGCGTCGATTCAGGGCCAACGGCCAACCGGACTGCCCACCAGGCAAAGCCGGCGGCGACCACACCCAAACCCGTGGAGCCACTTGACGTGGCAAACGAACCATCCGGCANAAACGACGCAGAATCCGACGGGCATCACGTCCGCCTGCCCGAGGCGCACGCAAACCAAGGGACTCCACATAGAGGACGCGATGGCCAAGCTCTGCCAACGCCAAAGCGGTGTGCTGCTTATTGGTCCAGAGGGGATGGTCCCAATCGGCAGTCGACAAAAGAATGATGTCTGCCACAGCGGGGATTAATGACTGTCCCCAAGCAAATTCATCTCACGGAAGGATGATGAGCCAGCGTAAAGCTCATCGAAGTTTCCAGAGGCAATAACCTGGCCGTTACTAATTTCATANATGCGATCGCATTTTCTAACGGTGCTTAAACGGTGNGCGATCACAATCGTCGTGCAACGACGACCAACAAGATCNAGTNCTTGCATTANATCGTATTCAGTTTTGTTATCGAGGGCACTGGTTGCTTCATCCAATACAAGAATCTTGGCGCCGCGATAAAAGGATCTTGCAAGGGACAATCGCTGACGCTGACCTCCAGAAAGCTTGATTCCATTTTCACCAATCATGGTGTAGAGGCCATAATTCATTTGGGCGACAACTTCGTCAAATTGAGCAATTGCCAGAGCAGCCCAAACATCATCATCATTGACTTGAGAAGGATCTATACCAAAGGCAACATTATCGCGAATACTGCCATCAAGTAATCGGATATCTTGTGGGACTAATGCACAATTCGCTTGCCAGGCTGGCAAATCAAGACTGTTGACTGGAATCCCATCCAACACAAGCTCGCCGGATGTCGGCTGAAGCAACCCTAAGAGAAGATGGGCCAAACTTGTTTTGCCGCTTCCAGTGCGACCGACTAACGCAATTCTTGATCCGACAGGTATCGATAAATTGACCCNGTCAACAATTTTTTTATCACTACCTTGATACGAAAAACTAACATCTGTAAGTTGAATTAAACGCCTTGGCATCACACCATCAGACGTTGGCACTCCAGGGGACGTCAACACCATCCGCTCTGGCTGAAGCTCGAGCAACTCCAAAGCATCTTTGATCTCTGGGAGTCCNCCTCTAAGACGATTTAAGCTTCTAAATGTATTTTGCAGAGGGCCTGATACCTTCAGCAANGTAAACATGATTGCAAATAAAGACGGGATCGCATTGCGAACATCTGAAGCATCTCCACTAAGAACTGCTGGCGCCAAACCAATCATGAANAGGATNGTAATTCCTGCAGGCTCAATGACAAATCTCGGCACATCCGGCAGCAGCCGAGTTAAACGATCGTACCGCTTAGCAACAACACCATCACTTGAAAATCGAGATATAAAATATTGATCGACAGAATAAAGCTGAACATCCCGAATTGATCGCAATGACTCCATCAGCAATAAATTGATTCGGCGACCGTAGCGAACACGCTGCTTCGTCGCTAAACGCAAGTATGGAGTAATTAACAGCGAAGCCGATGCATAGGCCAACAACATCAGGCCAAAGATGAGCAAGGCGCGCCAACCAAGAACAAAAACAACGCCTATCATTAANGATGATACCGATAAAGCATTTCCAGCTATTGCAATCAGCGGACTAACAACTTTTGTTGAAACACTATTTAAAATTCTATTAAACTGNTCGGACAAATTAGCGGTTTTATTTTGCACAAAAAACTCATACNTTTGCCTTAAGACATTCATATAGACTTGATTGACCAGATCATTCCATATCTCNGCACTCAACATGCTCTGCATGTANGCAACTACNAAACGAAGTCCTGATGTCAGCCAAAATGATGCAATTAAGAGGGCCAAAAGCCATCCCGCCTGATCTAAGAATCCACCTCCAAAAACCAAAACACCTGGCAATCGATCGTCGAGCTTGGCGCCAGAAAATAAACCAACAAAACGTGCCACAAAAGCAATCAAGAGAATATCTAAAATTCCCTGAAAAAACGAAGCCAGAAGAACAAGGCCAAGCAGACGCTTCCGACGCCTTGGAAGCTTTCCCAGAAGGGCGGAAAGTTCAGTCCAAGTCTGACTTTTAANTGAAANTTGCTGTACCCGGCGATTCATTTGCACCAGATTTGAACAGCACTCTGACCATAAGGTCTTAAGCCCCCTTACGCTTTGATGATGCAGGCCAGACAGGCAACCGATTGACCACTCTGCCAACTCTTCCCAACCAATCACGAAGACGTAAGCGCCAGCCAGGAATAGTTTTGAGATAAGGATGGCCGTCCATTTGCAATGCATTCAAANCATCCAAATTGGTCAGTGAAGTCTTCCANCGTGATATCAGCATTTTTTCAGAACAGTCATCCAACAGCCGATCAATCACAAATGGATCTGCAGACCATTGTTGGGGTGCATTCACCGCAGAAATAATGCGTTGTTGATCGAATACAAGGCTTGAGCAACCGATTTGATGAGTAGTCAATCCCGGATTTGCGTAATCTGAAAGAGCATGATTNAANCTCGANAACACCACACAGCCACTGGCCAAGGCTTCAAGCGGCGGCAGACCAAAACCCTCCGACACGCCACGGCTTCTCCAATATTCAGCCGAATCGTAGATATAAACAGTTGATTGATTAAAAAGATCAACTAAATCCTCTACCCATCCAGTCTGAACNTCAACAATCAAACCTGAACTGCGTAAAGCTGGNACCAGCTGATTCAGCACATATGGGCTGCACTTCCGTGCTTGCACCAAGACGTCTATGGGGCGCTGCTCAGTACTCCCACGAGCTCCACGCTTCAACCAAGCATCATCCAGGGCATTAGGAAGCAAATGGAGCGAATTTCGAGGGGCCCGTGCTCCCCAATAACCCAGCGTATTTCTGCTGACTGCCAAAACCGGAACATTTGGCGGAAGAGAGAATCCATACCCACTGCTGTGGGCGTGATAAGCCACACGATGTCCTCGCAGTCGTCGAATTAAACCCGGGACATCGAAGCCCCAACTCACGATCCAAAGAACACTTGGATCCGGCTTCTCAGCTTTTAGACANTCGTCTAAAAAGGGAGAATCCAACTGGCGCTGCCGATACGTGACAACTTCAGTTGCACAGAGGCCGGATACAAGACGAGCTGTTTGCAACTCAACGCTGAGTCCGCCACATCGGAACCTATTGCTGGTGCCAGGAACCAGAAAGCGAATCAGCGTTGTGACCACAGATCAAGCAGTGACAGATCAAGCAGTGGCAGCCTCAGTACTACCTGTCCGCTGACGACGGGTCAGGAAACCAAACAGCACCTTGCCGATTGCTGCAACCAGGTTGCCTTCAAGTTCCTGGAACATTTTCATGTTGAGGTGGAAAGCGTTGTTGGCTTCCTCAACGATCCGATCAGCCATCGCTTGGTCGATGGGTAGCTCGTCCATCGTGGAGCGATACATCGTTTTAAACCCTTTCTCATCAGCGATATCGTCGAAAATATAAAAACGAAGACCATCATCTCCATCCATATTCATTGCTTTCTGAGCAATATTTTTCAGAATCTGACCACCGGAAAGATCTCCCATATAGCGGGTGTAATGGTGCCCAACCAATAATTCAGGAGANTCTTTCGCAAGGGCATGAATCCGCTCNACATAGAGTGCAGCAGATGGAGATGGCTGGATTTCTTCCTTCCANTTCTCGCCGAAGTAATAGGNAAGGTCTTGNGANAGGGATTCAACCCGATTCAGNTCTTTCTTCCCCACAGGACCAACNACTGGATGCTCTGANANCTNGTCGATNTCNTCNTCCATCGCCTCATAGACGAAATANAGATCNGCAACGAGTTTGCGGTAGCTGGACTTATCAACAACACCCTTGAGGAAGCAGCTCACAAAAC
>PAFU01000012.1 GCA_002704225.1 Gammaproteobacteria bacterium
ATAAGGTGACTGAAGTCATCGGCCAGAGAAGACGCCGCCGAACCCTCAGACAACGTTCGAGCAATCAGCCCCATATCGGCGCTCTCCGCTAACGGCCGCAGCAGCTTAAAAAGTCTGACACGTTCGCTTTCGTCGGTAATTTTCTGAGAAAGACCGACCTGATCTCCCTTAGGCATCAACACCAAGTATTTGGATGCTAACGCCAGGTTCGTGGAAAGCCGCGCACCCTTAGCCCCTATGGGATCGCGTTCTACCTGAACCAACAGCTCTTGTCCGTCATGCAGCAGATCCCGAATGCCTCGTTTGCCTCTAGCCGAATCCGTTGCCGTTGCCGTTGCCGTTGCCACCAGCGGGCGAGCGATATCCGATGCATGGAGGAAACCCGGGCGTTCTAGGCCGATGTCCACAAACGCTGCCTGCATTCCCGGAATCACCCGAACCACTTTGCCAAGATACATATTGCCGGTGGCGCTGTAGCCTGCCGAACGCGCTAAATGAACTTCTTCAACAGCACCATTTTTCACCAACGCTACCCGGGATTCAAAAGGCGATACATCGATCAGTAATTCTTCAGCCACGTTGTCGCTCCGACCAGGTATCGAAGCCCGCTTGGTTTAGGAGTTGCTCGGTTTCTGCCATGGGTAATCCGATGATGCTGCTGTGACTGCCCTCAATGCGCTGAACAAAAATGCCTCCAAAGCCCTGCAAGGCATAGGAACCGGCCTTGTCTTGAGGCTCACCTGTTGCCCAATAGGCTTTCGCTTCACATCGCGTAATCGAGCGGAACAGGACATTGCTGGTCACAACCTCGCTCCAAGTCTCCTCACCATCGTACAGCGCGATGCCCGTGGCGACCTGATGGGTACGACCTGAAAGTTGCAGCAACATGTCGATGCAATGCGCCTCATTTTCGGGCTTGCCGAGCAACCGATCATCGATGAAAACAATGGTATCGGCTCCCAAGTTCAAGTAGCCCGGCCGCCACAGCGCTTGCGCCTTACTTTGCGCTAAGCGCCGTACATAGTTTTCCGCGCTTTCGCCGGCCTCTGGTGTTTCATCGACGTCGGCGGGTTCTATTTCGAAGGTAAGACCCATCTGCGCTAACAAGTCTGAGCGTCGTGGAGACTGCGACGCCAGTAGCAGGCGGAGTTCAGAGGCCACGATCAATTTGGCAGCGACGCGCCAACGAAGCGTCGTGCGATCCAATGATAAAACGGCCACAGCAGCATACTGCTTACGGCGAGCGTCAGAGGCTGTAGATCCCACACCTGATTCAGGACCGCGTTCAGAACATAGCCACGGAAAATCTCACTCAGAAATACCATCATGAAAATCATAATCATTTGCTGAGACATAGACTGCAGATGCAGGCGATCCTTAAAGCGCAGCAAATAGAAGGTGATCGACGCAAAAATCGCGCCATTCAACCCAAACGGATCACCCAACAGCGCGTCCACATAAAAGCCAAACAGCCAAACAGCCAGCAACACACGACGCGTCGTCGTGCCCTCGTCTGTTGGATGTTTCGCGAACAAACTCCTGAACAGAGCGCCGCGAAAGTGGGGAACCCGCTGCACCCACAACACCAGAGCAAGCAACAGCCATTGGGGACGCCAATACGAAAACCAATCCGCGAAGGAATCGGGTAAATGAAAAACGCTGAGAACCAAACTCAGCAAGACGAGCACGGTCATAAAAAGGCCTGCTGCGGGCATCAGGACTCTCCCTCATTGGCATCCGCGCTTTGCTCTACCGCAGACGCCTTCTCCTCCAGTGGCGGCGGGATGATCAAAACATGCCCCACCTTGAACAAGGCCGCAGATGGCGTAACGGCTGCCTGCAGATACGGTGATGCCTGAGTACTCTCCACACTCGAGACCAAACCGACGGGATATCCAACAGGGAAGCGTCCGCCCAAACCCGATGTCTCAATCAAATCTCCCTCGCGTAAATCCGTCGAAACTGGCAAATCTTCGACAACCAAGCGGTCGGGTGAACCAATTCCGCCCACAATCATTCGCACACCGGTGCGATTGATACGCGCTGGTATTGCGTGATTCCGATCTGAGATCAGTAGCACCCAACTTATGTTACTGGAGACTTCGGTAACCTGGCCGATCAGGCCCAAAGCATCGACAACGGCATAGCCCGGCGCGATGCCATCAACCTCACCCTTATCGAGGATCACCGCTGCACGCTGAGGATCCGGAGGCACACCGATGATTTCTGCGATAATGGCCTGGCTCGGCAATTGGGCCTTCGAGCCCAACAACTGTCTTAGACGCGTGTTTTCAGCTTGCAAATAGTGGACGCGCAACTGCCCTTCTTTCATTTCCAGCAATTGCGCGTTGAGTTGATCGCGCTGTTGCAACAGGAGCTGCCGATCTGCGGTGATATCCGACACGGTGCCGGAAACAGCATACGGTGATTGAGCGAAGAAATAGACGGGGCCGGTTAACAAGAGCATTGCGCGACGCAAGCGCTGCAAACTGCTCGCTACGCTGTTTTCCATCGTCGCGGGCAACCAAGGCGTGCTGCTCTTCGAGGTTTTCGCACCGCTACCGTCCACCCAGATCAGGCCGAGGGAAATCACCAGCAAAGCGATCAGCAGATACCCCGCTCCGGGTCGTTTGGCGAAAAGCGTTTTGATTCTACCCTCCGACGATTGCGATTCTTGTCGCGGCTGGGATCACGGGCACATCATACCGTTACGACGTCGATAGTAAGTCCGCGTTACCCGCCTGATCCATCAACTCCAACGCCTTGCCGCCTCCTCTGGCCACGCAGGTTAATGGATCGTCAGCGATAATTACTGGCAGTCCGGTTTCTTCTGCTAACAAAACATCTAAATCGCGAAGTAACGCACCGCCACCGGTGAGCACCATACCGGTCTCGGCAATATCTGACGCCAGCTCAGGAGGACATTGTTCTAATGCTGCTTTTACCGCTTGCACTATCACCGACAAAGGTTCCTGCAGCGCTTCCAAGATCTCATTGCTGTCGAGGGTAAAGCTACGAGGAATCCCCTCCGCCAGATTACGCCCCCGCACGTCGATTTCCCGGATGTCCTTTTGCGGGTAAGCTGCGCCCACCTCCTGCTTGATCCGCTCGGCCGTCGCCTCACCAATAAGACTGCCTTGCGTCCGTCGCACAAAGGCCACAATGGATTCATCAAAACGGTCACCGCCAACACGAACCGATTCCGAAAAGACCACACCGTTCAGCGAGATGATGGCTATTTCCGTGGTGCCGCCACCAATATCCACCACCATGGTACCCACGGCTTCGTGTACCGGCAGACCCGCACCAATAGCCGCTGCCATGGGCTCTTCTACCAAGCGGACATCTCTGGCGCCTGCTGACAGTGCGCTCTCTCTGATTGCACGACGCTCCACTTCCGTGGATTTGCAGGGCACGCAGATCAACACTCGGGGGCTGGGGCGAATAAAAGAGTTCTCATGAACCTTCGCGATGAAGTAGGTCAGCATTTTTTCTGTGACCAAAAAATCCGCTATCACCCCATCTTTGAGAGGTCGAATTGCGGTGATATTACCGGGCGTTCTACCCAACATACGCTTTGCGTCCAGACCCACCGCAGCGACGCTGCGCTGGTTGCCTTGTTGGCGCAATGCAACGACGGAGGGTTCATCTAAGACGATGCCCTGCTCACGAATGTAAATCAGCGTATTCGCCGTACCGAGGTCGATCGACAGGTCGCGCGAAAAGAGGCCGCGGAAATTCTTTAACATCGTCGCACAAGCTCCGAAAAATAAAGCGTAATCATAGGCATATGATGCTCGAAAAGCACGACTAACATGAGCCTAACGGAGAGTAATCTGCCCGAAACTGCAACGACACGCCCATCCAAGACCGCATCGATGATCGAAAGCCTCATCCGACAAAAGCAATCCTTGAATAACCGGTTTACAATCACGCCTTTCAACCAGAGTCTGATCTTCAGCATGTCCCAAGAGATTTCCGATGGCACCATCGACGTTGCTCACCTAGCCGGATTGGCGCGGCTTGCCTTAGACGAAGACGCCCAAGCACAAGTCGGCGATGATTTGAAATCGATCATGGCTGTTATTGATGCGATGCAAGCCATCAATACCGATGGAGTCGAACCCTTGTCTCACCCTCTCGATGCCTCGGCACGCCTTCGTGCGGACGTCGTTAGCGAGTCTCCAGATCCAGAGCATTTCCAGCAGACCGCACCAAGCACTGGTGACCACTACTACCTTGTACCCCGCGTCGTTGAATAAGGCTTAGCAAAAAGATGAGTGAATTTTTTTCGTTACGCGAGATGAGCGCCGGACTGACGAACGGTGTTTTCTCAAGTGTGGAACTGACCCAAGAGCATTTGCAGCGCATTCAACGAGTGGATCCGCGTATTAACAGCTTCATTACCGTCAATTCTGAACAGGCCTTGGCTCAGGCCGCACAGGCGGATCAGGAGCGAGCGGCTGGCGATGACCGCCCCACAGTCGGGCTGCCATTCGCCCATAAAGATATTTTCTGCACCAATGGCGTTTTGACCACGGCTGGCTCGAAGATGCTGAGCAATTTCATCGCGCCATATGATGCCACCGTCGTCACAAAAATGGCGGAAGCCGGCATGGTGAGCGTTGGCAAAACCAATATGGACGAATTCGCCATGGGCTCGTCTAACGAAAACAGTTTCTTTGGCCCGGTGAGCAATCCTTGGCATACTGACTGCGTGCCCGGCGGCTCATCGGGAGGTTCGGCGGCAGCCGTGGCCGCTGGCCTGGTTGCCGGTGCGACAGGCACAGACACTGGTGGCTCCATCCGTCAGCCCGCTGCTCTCTGCGGCATCACGGGTTTGAAGCCAACCTACGGCAGAGTGTCCAGGTACGGCATGATTGCTTTTGCTTCAAGCCTTGATCAGGCAGGCCCAATGACTCGTGATGCGGAAGATGCCGCGCTCATGCTGAGTGTTATGGCTGGCTTCGATCATCGGGACTCCACCAGCGCGCAACGCGATGACTCGTGGCTAGCGGAAATCGCGGTCAACGGCATTCCAGCGCTTGATCGACCACTGACCATTGGGCTGCCCGACGAGTATTTTCGCAGCGGTGAACATATGGATGCCCTAGAAATGGCCAAAGCGGAGCTGCAAAAGCTCGGCCATACTCTAAAGTCGGTGTCGCTACCCCATACCGAGTCGGCAATCCCGGTTTATTACGTGTTGGCATCCGCTGAGGCTTCGACAAATCTTTCTCGCTACGACGGCGTGCGTTTCGGCCATCGTTGTGAAAACCCGCAATCTCTGCAGGACCTCTACGAAAGGTCTCGGGAAGAAGGTTTTGGCCAGGAGGTAAAGCGACGCATTCTAACGGGCACCTACACGTTATCGGTTGGCTACTTTGACGCCTACTACTTAAAGGCGCAGAAGATTCGCCGCCTCATCGCCCAAGACTTCACCAATGTCTTTACCGAAGTGGACTTGGTGCTCGCTCCCACCGCACCAACACCCGCATTCAAAAAAAATCAGCTAACCGATGATCCGGTCGCCATGTACCAACAAGATTTGTATACCGTACCGACCAGCCTGGCGGGACTGCCCGCCATGTCGATCCCATGCGGCTTCTCCCAAGGCTTGCCCATGGGAATGCAACTTATCGCACCTGCTTTTCGCGAAGATTTACCGTTGATGCTAGCGGCCCAATTTCAAAGGCACACTGACTGGCATCAGCGTCGCCCTGGAGGTGCAACATGAATTGGGAAGCCGTTATCGGCCTAGAAATCCACGTACAGCTGGCGACAGAGAGTAAGATTTTTTCGGGTGCGAGCACGGCCTACGGTGCGCCCCCCAACGCCCAAGCCTGCAATGTTGACTTGGGCCTGCCCGGTGTATTGCCGGTTCTAAATGAACGCGCGGTTGAAATGGCCGTCCGTTTTGGCTTGGCCATTGGCGCTCAGATCAACCTTCACTCCATCTTCGATCGGAAAAACTACTTCTACGCGGATTTGCCCAAGGGTTACCAAATCAGTCAATTCGAAACACCCATCGTGGGCGAGGGAACCATTACCATCACGCCAGAGGCGGGTAAGCCCCGCACCGTCGGCATTACTCGCGCCCATTTGGAAGAAGACGCTGGAAAGTCGATCCATGATCTGTTCCCGGGCCAAACCGCCGTCGATCTCAATCGTACCGGCACGCCGCTATTGGAAGTTGTCTCTGAGCCAGATATGCGAACGGCGCAGGAAGCATCTGCTTACTTTCGGCAAATGCACACCTTGGTTCGCTACATCGGGATCTGTGACGGCAATCTGGCGGAGGGCAGTATGCGCTGCGACGCCAACGTTTCCGTCCGTCCTATCGGACAGGAAGCCTTTGGCGAACGCACAGAAATCAAGAACATCAACTCGTTCAGATTTGTTGAACAAGCCATTGAGCATGAGATTGCCAGACAAATCGACGTACTCGAATCCGGCGGTCGCATCGAACGCGAAACTCGGCTGTACGATCCGGACAGAGACGAAACGCGGTCTATGCGCAGCAAGGAACTCAGCAACGACTATCGATATTTTCCAGATCCGGACTTGATGCCTCTGACCATCAGTGAAGCATTCGTTGAGCGCATTCGCGACGAATTACCGGAGCTACCAGACGCTCGATGCGCTCGCTACGTTGAAGAACTGGGCCTAACCGAAAGCGATGCTGCAGCCATCAGCGGTGATATTGATCGCGCCATCTATTTTGATGCCGCCGTGGCGGCCCAGGCCAGCGCCAAACCCTGTGCAAACTGGATTATGGGCGAGCTGTCGGCTTACCTGAACAAACAGGGCGTCTCCCTTGCGGAATGCCCGGTTACACCTACGTTGCTTGCACAACTCATCCGGCGAATTGAAGACGGTACGCTGTCGTCGAAAACCGCTAAAACATTGTTCGATGCGCTGTGGGAAGCGGGTCCGGACGCCAACGTAGACGAACTGATCGAAACTTTGAACTTGGCTCAGATGAGCGATGACGGCGCCTTGACGCAGATCATCGATGATCTGATTGCAGCCAGCCCGAAACAGTTTGACGAGCTGCGCGGCGGCAAAGAGAAGATGTTGGGATTCTTTGTGGGACAGGTCATGAAGGCCACTCAGGGCAAGGCCAATCCCCAACAGGTCAACGAAATCATCCGCGCCAAGCTCTGACTCCGTCGGGCCTTTGTTAACGTAAGTGCGCGGCGAACAGCCGTCAGCCAGAATAAAACTGCATGGCCGCACGCAGTACGTCACGACGAGAAATCTGGCCCACTAAGACACCATCCTGCAGCACGGGATAGCGGCGGCGATGATTCCTCACAAATCGTTGAGCCAGATTCAAAATGTCCATATCAGGCTCAACATGCTCGACTGCGACCTGCATGAAATCCGCTACGATACCGACGTTTTCATTGTAGTAGCTGTCTTGTACGACGACCTCCATAAGGTCCACCTCTGAAAGAACTCCCACCAAGTCACCGTCTTCGCCAAGAACGGGGGCACCCGATATTCCCTGCTGCAATAAGATGGACATGGCGTCCATCACGCCATCGGTAGGCGCGAACGTAATGACATCCACAGACATGTAGTCTCGAACTTTTAGTGAGTTCATAAATCTGCCCCCAATGCCGTTTCCTGATAGCTCAAACCCTTTTGACCATACGAGGATCATGCTCTTGCGGTCGAAAAATTTGCCCCAAACCAGACCAAAATGTGACGCACATCTCGGTCTATCGTCATCTATTTGGCAATAGTATGATCGGGGAAGCCTCAGCAACTGCATGTTGCCGCGAGCGCCAGTTTTTTCTTTTTTTGAGGGGAGCCATGAGCAATCAGCCACTACCAGCAGTGCCGTATTTAAAGATCCCGGAAGACGGGAGTCCCTACCTAGAAGGTTTGAAGTGTGGACAATGCGGCAGCACGTTTTTGGGGGAACGAAACGTTTGCTCCAAGTGCGGTGCCAGAGATCAGATGAGCCCAGTTACCTTGCCCAACAGCGGCAAGCTTTATTCGTACTCTATCGTCTATCGGTCTTTCCCCGGCATTGATGTGCCATACATCAGCGCCATCGTTGACCTAGATGACGGCACGGCCATTAAGGGCAACCTCATCAATGTTGAGCCAGACCCAGAAAACATAGCATTCGACATGCCCGTAGACGTTGTCTTTGACGATGCCTTGGGCCGCAAAGACGCAGACGGCAACAATTACATCTCTTACTTTTTTCAACCCAAGACCTAGTGCCTTGGCACCGGTTTACCTATCAGAACGTAACGGAGAACGACTATGACCGACGCATATATCGTAGGGGTCGACATGATCAAGTTTGGGCGATTCCCGGACAAAACCGTACCGCAAATTGGCGCTCAAGCTGCGCTGATGGCTCTGGACGACTGCGGCCTCAGCATCCAGCACATGCAGGCCTTGTATTGCGGCAACCTCGGCCAAGCCTCTGGCATGGTGGGACAGCGGCTGCTGCAGGAAATTGGCCAAACCGGCATGCCGGTGGTCAATGTCGCTAACGCATGCGCGACTGGGGCAACGGCGTTTAGAGAGGCATGGGCTTCGGTCAAAGCCGGCCTCTACGATGTCGTGCTGGCTGTGGGCGTTGAGCAAATGGGCAAGGGCCTGTTAGGTGGCGGCGGCGCCAAGACGGGTATTCCGAAAGAGGGCCTGCTTGGCTCTGGCACCATGCCTGCGGTTTTTGCGGAAGCGGGTATGGAACACGCTCGGCACTATGGCACGACATTCGAGCAGTTCGCCAAGGTATCGGTCAAAAATCATCACCATTCCACACTGAACCCCAAAGCTATGTACCAAATCGAGACGCCTCTCGAAGAAGTCATGAACGCGGAAATGATCTCATATCCGAACACCAAGCTGATGTGCTCGGTCAACGTAGACGGTTCGGCGGCAGCGGTCATTTGTTCCGAGAAGAAAGCTCGTGAACTGGGCCTGATGGATCGCGCGATTAAAGTTCGCGCATCGGTGCTGGCATCTGATCCATGGCAGGAGCGCGATTTGGTGATGCCCGACGTGAACTCCTGCACGCAAAAAGCAGCCAAGGAAGCCTATGAAATGGCCGGGCTCGGGCCGGAAGATATCGACCTCATCGAACTGCACGACTGCTTTGCCACCGCCGAGATACTGCATTACGGCAATCTGGGCATCTGCAAGCAAGAAGATGCTGGGCGCATGATCGACGACGGTGAGGTAGCCCTCGGCGGTCGAATCCCCGTCAATGTGTCCGGCGGCCTGCTCTCTAAGGGACATCCCTTGGGCGCTACTGGCATCGCCAACATTTACGAAGTCAGCACCCATCTGCGAAACGAAGCGGGCTCCCGCCAAGTGGAAGGTGCCAAGATTGGTTTGACGCACGTGATCGGCCTGGGCAGCGCTTGTGCTATTCATGTTCTGGAGCGCGCCTCCTAGCCGCGCTCTTTCAAACAAACACAGAAAAACGCCAGGCAATCGCCTGGCGTTTTTATTAGTAAGGTCCACCGCTTCGAGAGATATTTATGCGAATCGGCATCGTCAGTGATACCCACAACAACCTGAAAAATGTGCGCAAGATCGTTGAGCTCTTCAATGATCATGCGGTAGAACGAGTGATTCACACAGGGGACATCAGCCAAGCGAAGACCCTGAATGTGTTTGCCGAATTGGACGCACCACTCTTTGGTGTATTCGGCAATAACGATCAGGAACGCGAGGCCCTTGAACAGGCCATCGAACAGCACGGCTTCACCTTCCAAGATCCACCCCTACTTCTGGACTGGGCGGAAAAAACCATCATTGTGGTACACGACCCATTGGAGCTTGAAGGCCATCTAGCCGATCAGGATTTGGCGTTGCACGGGCATACGCACCGTTACCGACTCGAACAAAATGGCGCGCAGACGATTTTCAATCCGGGAGAATGTGCCGGCATGATGGCCGGCAGAAATGCTATTGGGATCGTCGATCTCAGCACCATGGAATGCCAGGTGCTGAATTTCTAACCGATCCTAGGCGTCACGCAGACCGTCCAAAATCGATCCAATGCGCTTGGCATTCAGGCCCAGATCAGACTGACCGACTCGGGACACACTGCGCACATCGACCACACTGCCGCCACCATGCTCAGCAGCACGGACGCGGACCACGACGTCATCTTTGAAGCCAAACCAAAACGTGGTGTCCGTCGCCTCCACAATACCTTTCTCGGTGGATACGTTGATCACTTCCAGACCCAGATCCTCAAGCACCATCGTCGCTGCATTCAGGGCGTTCGCCGGACTGATCGGAGAAGTCAGAGTCGTCACCCACGGATAGGCCGCTTGCTGTTGCTCGGCCAATAACGCGGCATCGTATGCCAAGGGGTTAGCGCCTTCAGCCTCACGTACCGCGATCAGCGCGTCAAAGCTGGGTGGATCCAGCGTATCGGTTGATATGTTGTGAATCCTCGGCACAGAAGAGACCGCGTTCATCTGCATGCCAAACTGGCCCAAGAGCACTGCGCAAATCAGCAAACCGATGAGAATGTTTGAACGTTCACTTTGCAGGCCCTTGCGCAAGCAAACCACATAACCAATAACGCCCAAAAAGAAGACTGCCGCCGCAAGCATCACGCCGCCGCTGGCAATCGTAAAACCGCCGGTATAGCTCCACATGCCAAGGCGAGTACCGAAACCGGCCATCACCATCAACACTGCGCTGACAATTGCGCCGATAAAGAGCGCTTGCGCCCACCAGCGAGGTTTTTCGATTTCATTTTCCATTTCTTTACTCGTTATCAATCCAGTGACTCGGTGGGACGCTAAACTAACCGATCGTCGCGCCGCCATCGACCACAAAATTCTGTCCCGTGGTAAAAGAACCTGCAGCAGATGCCAAATAGACTGCGGCTCCTGCAATTTCGCGAGGCTCGCCAATACGCTTCAGCGGATCACCCGCTGTGCGCTCCTTAAGAACATCCGGATTTTCCCACAGCGCTCGGGCAAAATCTGTGCGCACCAGGCCCGGCGAGATAGCATTCACGCGAACATTATGCTGCCCGTTTTCTACCGCCAAATTCCGTACCAACTGCAGGTCAGCCGCCTTAGAAATGCAGTACGCACCCAGCACCGGGCTGCCGCGCAAACCACCGATGCTGGAAACGATGATGATCGAACCCTCTTTGCGCTCAATCATTTCCGGCAGCACCATGTTAACCAGCCAATGGTTGGACTTGATGTTAATGCCTAAAATCTTGTCCATGGCATCATCCGGTAACTCCTGCATGGATCCGTAGAATGGATTTACCGCCGCGTTGCACACCAAGATATCAATCTGGCCAAGGCGCGCGCGGGTCTCGTCTACCAGGTGCTGGAGTGCATCGCGCTGTCCCACATGGGCAGGAATGACGATGGCTTCGCCGGTTGGGTTATCCGCCGCTTTCGCTTCGGCGTTAATGGCATCGGCAACTTCTTGGCATGCATCCGCTTTGCGACTGCTGATCACAACTTTGGCGCCCTGACGCGCCATTTCTTCCGCGATCGCACGCCCTATTCCCTTACTGGAACCCGTAATCAGTGCGACCTTATTCGTTAGATCAAATAAATTGCTCGACATAAATGCTCTCTCCCTGTGTGCACGTTGGCATCAGCGCAGCGGATGCCCCTACGACGCTGAATTTACCCTGCTTTACCGGTATAGTCGCGCCCGTCGAAGCATCGATCGCTTCCCAACCCCACAGATAACATTGTTCAGGAAAATTCGTGACTGCAACATCCATGGAGGAGCTTGTCTCCTTAGCAAAACGTCGAGGCTTCATTTTTCAATCCAGCGACATCTACGGCGGCCTGCAAGGGGTCTACGACTACGGTCCTCTGGGTGTGGAACTGAAAAACAATCTTAAAGCCGCCTGGTGGCGTGCCATGGTCTACGAAAGAGACGACATCGAGGGATTGGATGCCGCCATTCTGACCAACCCGATGACGCTGCGTCATTCCGGTCACGAGGCGACATTTACCGATCCGATGGTCGATTGCCGGGCCTGCAAAAGCCGGTGGCGAGCCGACCACCTGGAGGGCGATGCCTGCCCGGGCTGCGGCTCAACAGACCTCACGGAACCGAGGCCTTTTAACCTGATGTTCAAAACTCAAGTCGGCCCGGTGCAAGACGGTGACAACTTCGCATACTTGCGACCCGAGACCGCCCAAGCCATTTTTACAAACTTTAAGAATGTCGTGGATTCAACTTCCCCGAAATTGCCCTTCGGTATCGCCCAAATCGGCAAGGCGTTCCGCAACGAAATTACACCCCGAAACTTTATCTTCCGTGTGCGCGAGTTCGAGCAAATGGAGCTGGAATTTTTCGTTAAGGCCGGTGAAGACGAAGACTGGCACAACAAGTGGGTCGAGATGCGGTTGGACTGGTGGGAACAACAGGGTGTTGGTCGTTCGCAGCTTGAGCTTTACCACGTACCTGCTGATGAGTTGGCTCACTACAGCAAGGCCACCGTGGACGTCATGTATCGATTCCCACACGGACTCGAAGAGCTGGAGGGCATTGCTAACCGCACGGATTTCGATCTGGGATCCCATACCAAGAATCAGAGCGATTTCGATCTAACGGCCACGGTAGAACCCAACAAAGATTCAAACGCCAAACTGGCGCTGCAGGATCTGGAAGCCAAGAAGTGGCATGTACCCTTTGTCATTGAGCCATCTGCCGGAGTAGACCGGGGCGTACTGGCCATCATGAACGAGGCCTACACCGTCGAGACATTGGAAAATGGCAGCGAACGCACTGTGATGGCCTTCAAGCCACACCTGGCGCCCATTAAGGTGGCGATCTTACCTCTCAAAAGGAACCACGAAGGCATCGTCAACAAAGCCAAAGCCATTAAAAATGATCTGATGCGCTTAGGTATTGGCCGCATCTTCTACGAAGATACGGGCAACATCGGCAAGGGTTATCGCCGCCACGATGAAGTCGGTACGCCACTGTGCGTAACCGTCGACTTTCAGACCATCGAAGAAGACGACACCGTCACCGTGCGCAATCGTGACACGATGGCCCAAGAACGTGTGGCCATAGCCGATCTACCAAATTATGTGATAAACATCATGCGCGGCTAAACAGTAAAAGGCTCTCAATATGCAGCAAGACAAGCGATCCAACCCTTACGTTACCGGCGCTCTCATCGCTGCATTGGGAGCGGCCATGATTTGGCCCGGCCTGCAGCTGCTGCTTGTCGGCGGCACCGCCTACTACCTAGTAGCCGGCGTCCTGATGCTTGCCAGTGGCGTAGACCTGATTCGCGGCGCAACACGAGGCTTCTATACATTTGCCGTGCTGCTATTGCTCACCTTAATTTGGGCAGTCAGCGAAGCCGGTAGCGACTTTTGGTCCGTAGGCTCGCGTATCTGGATCGTTGGCTTGCTGTCTCTTTGGCTGTGTACCCCTTGGATTCGCCGCAAGCTTTGGGGCGACAACATCCCCGCGTTGTTGAGTATGCGCACGGTTCAAGTCGCCACAGTCGCATCGGCAACGGTCCTGCTGTCAATGGTTGTTGACCTCAACAGCAGCGATGTCGCGTCGTTGCCGGACAGAGTCATTGCCTCACCCCAAAACGGCGATCAATGGGATGCCTATGGCGGCAACAAAGCAGGCACTCGATACGCGCCCCTGAATCAGATAAATCGCGACAACGTGCACAAGCTTACCCGGGCGTGGGAAGCTGAAACCGGCATGGTGGGTCGTCTCAGCGCCACCCCATTGCAAATTGGGGATGGCATCTATTTGTGCACCGCACAAAACATCATGCTGGCCTTGGACGCAGATACCGGCGCCGAACGCTGGCGCTTCGACCCCGAAAACGACACACCGCCCTACGGCATTATCGGAAATTGCCGAGGCGTCACATACGTCAAGTTACCCGACGCCAGCCCCGATGAGATCTGTGCAGAGCGCATTGTTACGGCAACGACCGATGCCCGCATGATCGCCGTGGACAAAACCACCGGACAACCCTGCCCTGATTTCGGCGACGAAGGCCAAATCTCGTTGCTGGCGGGCATGGGCGAGGTGAAACCCTATTTCTACTTCGTCACGTCGCCGCCCACCCTTGCCAGCGGCGTGCTCGTCGTTGGCGGCTGGGTTGCGGATAACCAAGAGACTAATGAACCGTCCGGCGTCGTCCGGGCGTATGACCCTCGCACGGGAGAACTTGCGTGGGCTTGGGATATGGGACGCGAGGGCAATACGTCACTGCCGCCCCAGGGCGAGACCTACACTCGCGGAACGCCCAATGTATGGAGCCTGACATCCGCCGACGACGAGTTGGGGTTGGTCTACGTGCCGACGGGGAACGCGACACCCGATTACTTCGGTGGCCATCGAACAGAAGTGATGGATAAGTATGCCAGCTCCGTCGTCGCCATCGATGCGAAAACCGGATTGACCCGCTGGCACTTTCAAACCACCCATCACGACATTTGGGACTACGACGTGCCCTCCCAGCCCACGCTGGTTGACCTCACAATGAATGGCGAGCGACGCAAGACCGTTATCGTGCCCACCAAGCGTGGCGAGCTGTTCGTACTTGACCGAGAGACCGGCGAACCGATTACCGAAGTTACCGAACGACCGGTGCCCCAAACAGATTTACCTAATGAGCGTTCCAGCGCGACCCAGCCTTTCTCCACCGGTATGCCATCCTTCGCTTATCCGCTCATTCGTGATGAGGACACCATCGGCATTACACCCTTTGACCAGATGGCTTGCCGACAGGCACTGCGTGAGCTGCGATATGAGGGTCCTATGACACCGCCATCGGTTCAGGGCACCCTGTTATATCCGGGCCCTGCCGGCGGTATGAACTGGGGATCCGTGGCAGTTGATGAGCAGCGTCAGCTTATGGTGGTAAACAATCTTCACCTACCTTGGCAGATTCATATGATCGCTCGTGAGGACGATGCGCGGCGCAGCGAGGAAGACGGTTTCGGCAGAGGCTATGGCATCGGCGGCCCCCAGCGAGGCACGCCTTTTGCGGCCAAGGTTGAAATGTTCAGTTCGCCGCTATCGATTCCGTGTCTGAAACCACCTTATGGGGAAATCGCCGTTGTCGATATGACGACTCAGAAAATCGTCTGGCGCAGGGGCTTTGGTGCGCTGGATATTGGACTGCCCTATTCCGCTGGCTCCTTCGTCACTGCTGGTGGGCTGATCTTTAACGCTGGTGTAATGGACGGCAAGCTACGAGCAATCGACACTGAAAGCGGCGAACTACTTTGGTCTTCGGATCTCGAGAGAGGGTCAGATGGTACACCCATGAGTTACATCAGTTCCGCTTCCGGCAAGCAGTACATCTTGGTGCTGGAACCCGCTGGAGGTGGAAGACCGGATCGCGAGGAAAGCCACAGCGCAGACTCAGCCGCGGAAACGGCAACCGCAGCCGGAGGTAAAGTCATTGCGTACGCGCTCGGCGACTGAGGATCTCCAAACGGGCACCTACAGCATCAAACGCCACACGCGCGCGCTCTGAATCTTCCACGACCTCGTCGTCCTCCCTTGGACAATACCCTCGGTGGCGAGGACGAGAACCGAACCTCTTTTGGGACTGCCAGCGCGTCTCAATGCACTTTGTACTCAGACTCAAGGCGTGCGGCAACTGAACGCAAAAAAGTTGCGATTTGAGGCTCCGAGCCACTGTTTTGCGCGATTTTAACCAACTCAGCAGTCAGAGCCTCTGCTATGAGTCCAGCTTCGATCCAACGCTCCTGGGATTCCCTTACACCCTTTGCAATGGCTTCTTCAGCTACTCGTAAATCGGCAGACCGGACGTCGCTTATCGTTTGATTGGTATTTTTTTTCGCCACGTAGGAGTCTTCCGCCAGCTAATTTATTTTTCATGCCACGGTCACTCGGGAGCTATTTCCATCAAACCAGACGTTCCGATACCGCATCCGTCCCCTAAGGGATTCAATCTGAGCCTTGTCAGGCTCGCACTAGTTACTGAAATCCAGTGTCAGCAACAAGCGGCTCTCTCCCGACGGTATCGCCGGTGAACGATGGACCAACCCTGCATTTTGGTTCCCTTGCCATCCTTCACCCTTTAGCAGGGCCACGTCTGCTGATGCCATCTGACGGATATCCGATTCGTTGCCATACAATCCAGATTCCTGATCGGACAGGCCTGCGCTTCCGACCCCTAACTTTTCTCGGTTAACCGAATTGTTAGGAAGCCACTGAGTTCCTATACCGCCATAAGTCGTCACCAGCCGGCACGGCACATGATCCACATGAAATTTTGGGCACATCGCCTCCCGCAAAACGGTCATACGCAGACCGACTTGGTTCAGGTCAAACAGGCAGCAAAACATATCGATCAGTTCATTGACGTCATCGACCAACGCGCTGAAATGGGCGCTACCAAATTCCTTAAACAACTGCGATCGAGCATCTGACGGGGTACAGATCACCGATGTGTAGGGCTGTTGCCGAGACGCAACAAACTCGTCAACAAGGCACTGAAGGCTCTCAGACAGTGACCGCTGCCAAATCGCTATGTTGGTTTTGGATTCGTAAATGTCTGCCAGCACCGCGGGGTTACTGCCAGCAGCTAAATTAGGATTTTGGTCGTGGCCTGGAATCTGGGGCGCTCCGACAGCAGCTTTTCCGTGACTTGCGACGTTCACGCTTGCTCCCACTGCGGGAACGGATCGGCTAACGTTTCCCAATAGACCCTGCCACGCAGCACGTCCTCTTCACTCAACAAGCACTCATCGAGTGCCCGGATCATGCGCTCCTGATCCAAATTTTGGCCGATGAAGACCAACTCCTGCCGCATATCACCGAAAGGCTCAACCCACTGTTTTTCGATAGACGCAAGATAGTCCGCGTCCTCGGGCCAGTTCTCCTTTGGCACAGCTTTCCAGAACATGCCCGCAAAGCCATAACGGGCGATTCCTCCCGCCTGACTCCATTGGCCAGCAAACTCCGGTCTTGTGGCTAGCCAAAAGTATCCTTTCGAACGAATCAACTTGCCGTATTGCTCGGTGTTGTGGAGAAAGTGGTTGAATTTTTCCGGATGGAACGGTCTGCGTGCTTCGTAGGTAAAGCTACCAATACCGTATTCCTCAGTCTCAGGGACATGCTCACCACGCATTTCTTTGAGCCAGCCAGGTGCCTGCTGCGCCCGTGCAAAATCGAAAAGACCGGTATTAAGCACCTCGTCAATCTGTACTTGGCCATGCGAAATCGGCACGATTTTCGCGTGGGTGTTGAGGGTTTTCAGGATCGCGGTTAAACGCTCAACGTCCTTGGAACCAGCTAAATCGCATTTACTGATGAGAATCAGGTCGGCAAATTCAACCTGATCGACCAATAGGTCTGCAACACTCCGCTCATCATCCTCCCCCAGCGATTCTCCGGTTTCATGTAGGGATTTGGCGTCATCATAATCCTTGAGAAAATTGACGGCATCGACCACGGTAACCATGGTGTCCAACTCGGCCACATCGGAGAGCGAGATCCCGTTCTCATCAGCAAATGTAAAGGTCTCTGCAACGGGCAAGGGCTCGGAGATGCCTGTCGACTCGATGACGAGATAATCAAATCGCCCTTGTTGGGCCAAATTGGTCACCTCCTCCAAGAGGTCTTCTCTGAGCGTGCAACAGATGCAGCCGTTGCTCATTTCCACCAGTTTCTCTTCACTGTGATTGAGCGATACCTCGTTTTGGACAATGGCGGAGTCGATGTTGATCTCACTCATGTCGTTCACAATGACGGCAACTTTCTTGTTTTCGCGATTGTTGAGGATATGGCTTAGAACCGTTGTTTTTCCTGCGCCTAAGAAGCCTGAAAGGACGGTTACAGGTAATTTGCTAGAGAGAGCGGTTTGCATGACGAGTTCTCACAGGACTTAAATGTTATAACATAACATTATTATTCATCAGTTTGATGATCTTGTCGAACCCAAGCCAAAATTTTCGAGAAGGCATCCAGCACCCGCCGGTCCGATTACAAGCGTCGCACCAGCCATCGAATCCGCCCTCCTCCTGCGGGCGGGTCCCGGAACACGCGTGAGGCCGTCGCGAACGACAGGTTGGCGTTGGTGAGTGCGTGGTGGGC
>PAFU01000013.1 GCA_002704225.1 Gammaproteobacteria bacterium
AATAATGGATGCAGCTAATCCACTTTTTCCTTTATTGGCAATGACTTAAAAATAAATATGGCTGCCCTGCTAAAGCAGCCCGACGACTAGCGGTCTGTTACGTCAGCTGCCCGCTTCCGGTATGCAGTGTGCTTTGAACATGGACGTTGTCGTTGAACGATCGGGTTTTGATGCCGTCCTGATGCAGCACGATGCGCGAAATGGAGCCGTTGTCCGCACCGTTGAATGCGAAGGGTGACGCACCCGTCGCATGCGCCAGAATATGGCCAATAACCCCGCCGTGCACCACTGCGACCACTTTTTGGTTGGCGTGAGCCCGATGGATTCTCGTCAGCGCTGCAGTGATTCTAGTATTGAGCGTATCCCAACTCTCGGCACCGGGTATGGCATCCCAGCGCTCTTCCGCCTGCATTTGCAGAAAGATCGGGTCACCGGCGGCGGCTTTCATACGCAGGATGCCGCCTTCCCATTCGCCTAAGCAGACTTCTCGTAGGTCCGCTTCTACTCGCGTGCTCATGCCCAAGTGGGCTGCCAATGGTGCAGCGGTTTGAACCGTGCGCTGCAGCGATGTGACGTAGATGGCGTCGATGGTCTCGTGCTTGAGACGTTCGCCTACAGCGATGGCCTGCTGCTCGCCGTTTGGGTGCAGCTCTGGGTCGCCGTGGCCATCGACCAAGGGAAACGGATTTTCCTTACTGGCGGCTCTGGATTCGCCGTGACGCACCAAAATGACTTCGGTTGCGCCTTCCGGCGGTTGATAGGAATGCTGTCGAAATCCCTCGGTCATGCTAACTCCTGATGATTAAAGGTGGTGGATCTTGCTTGGGCTATGGGCGGTAGCCGAAGTTGGGTGGGTCGGTTCGCAAGGCTTTGCGAGCTAATTTCGCCCATCGGCACAAATAGCCGCGGGTTTTTCGCGGATCGATAATTTCCTCGATTTCAAAATACTCGGCGCTGCGAAACGGTGAGCGCAGGCGATTCAGCCGTTCTTTGATTTTGGTTAGGTGGGCGTCGGGATCCTTGGCCTCAGCGATCTCAGCCTTGTAGGCAACTTCGATACCGCCTTCGATGGGGAGCGACCCCCAATCGCCGGACGGCCATGCAGCGCGGAAGTGATGGCTGCCGGGTTTGTGGTTTGCGCCTCCTGCGACGCCAAAGGCCTTGCGCACGACCACACAACAAAAGGGTGTGGTGAGCTGACCCATGGCCGCCAGCGCAGACGCTCCAGCGCGAATGGTGCCCTCTTCCTCTGACTGTTTGCCGATCAAGAATCCGGGACAGTCTTCCAAATGAATCACCGGTAGGTGAAAGGTTGAGGCGAGGTCCATCAGCCGAATCAGTTTGTTGGCCGCATCCGCTGTCCAAGCGCCGCCATAGACTCTTGGGTTCTCCGCAAAAATGGCCACGGGAATACCGTCCAGGCGCGCCAAGCCGGTGATGATCGAGCGTCCCCATTTTTTTCCTATTTCGAAAAATGAACCCTTGTCGCAGACAGATTCCAGCACGCTGTGCATTTTGTACACTTGTCGTGGATCCTTAGGCACGATGGACAACAGTGCCTCGTCCTCTCGTTCCGGGTCGTCATCGCAGGTCTCAATGGGGGGCAGTTCATCGGCACTGCTTGGCAGATAGGACAGGAAACGGCGAGCCATCTCGAATGCCTGTTGTTCGCTGTCGGCCTCATCATCAATGGCACCGTTGCGGGTGTGAATTTTATAGGAACCTAATTCTTCCTTGCTGACATCGCCCAAACTGGCCCAGTCCACTAGCGCCGGTCCAGCGATCATCATCTGCGCACTGTTTTTTACGATGACCGAATAGTGCGAAGTAGCGACCCGGGCGGCGCCAATGCCCGCAACAGATCCCAGCGCCAGAGACACGGACGGCGCGATGCTCAGATGTGACACGATGGTTTCCCAGCCTCGCAGTTCGGGAATGTAGGTTCGTCCGGCGGTTTCGATGGTTTTCACCGAGCCACCGCCGCCCATACCGTCAACCAAGCGGATATGAGGCAGACGCAGCTCTGCGGCCAGACCCTCGGCTTGCACGCGTTTGCCAGCAATGGATGCATCCGCCGAGCCGCCTCGCACAGTGAAGTCATCGCCGGATAAAATGACTGGCCGATCGTCAATGTCTGCGGTGCCAAAGACAAAGTTGGAGGGTGTTAAATGCGTGAGGTTGCCTTCCTTATCGTACTCGCCCACGCCGGCAAGTTTGCCTAGCTCGTGGAATGAGTCGGGATCGGCGATGTGACCGATTCGCTCTCGAATGGTCATTTTGTTGAACTCATGTTGCCGCGCGACTTTATCGGGTCCACCCATGGCTTCCGCAAGGTTGGCTCGATGGTTCATTTCGTTGAGTTCTTCTTCCCAGCTCATATTTCTCCCCTTAACGCTGTTTCTCGACTCAGCCTTCTGTTCAGATGCTCGAGCCGTCTCCTCTCGTCCCAGTAAAAGTGATGTCGCCGAATGCTGCAACCGTTGCGGTGCCTTGAATCCTGTTGCCCGTGATTTGCGCTAGGCATTCGATGGTCATCGGAATGGGGCGGGACAGCTGCAGTTGCCAGCGCAATTCGTCCTTCTGCACGGTCCCATTTTGCAGCGTCAGTTCGCCGGCTTCGCTGAACAGGCGGCCGCTGCAAACGGTGTCGTCCAGGCTCAGCGCCAGCGAGCCGCTTTGCTGCCCCACCGGCGTGTCTACTGTAATGCGCCAATACTCCTCTGTGCTCATCAATGCGTTCCCTGTGTATCTCCGCGTCTTAATTCTAGCGTCGGCAGGCCCTCTGCCGGTAATCTGGTCCAATGGCAAAGATTGGCATGTTGAACGAAGGCGCACTGCACGCCGCGCTGAAAGAAGACTATCTGGGTAAGACCGGTCTTGCAGAGGTTCCGTTTGGCGGTTTCGTTGCCGATGTGGTTCGTGATGGTGTCATTTACGAAGTCCAAACCTCCAGCTTCAGTGGATTGGCTCGCAAGATGTCGGTGCTGGCGGATCTGAGCCCGGTAGTACTGGTTCATCCTATTCCCCAATCCAAGCATTTGGTCAGGGTGCAAGACACCGAAACCGGCGAGTTTACGCGGCGTCGTTCGCCCAAGCGTGGTGCCATCGTGCACATCCTGCGCGAGCTGGTGTATCTGCCGGAAATGCTCAAACACCCAAATTTCGCCGTTGAAGTTGTCCTGACCGAAGAAGAAGAAATGCAGACCTTCGACCCTAAGGCTCGTCGGGGTCGCGGTGGTTGGCGGCGCAAAGGCCGTCATTTGTTGAACGTGTTGGAAAGGTATCGCGTGCAGTCGGCAGATGAACTTTGGGCCTTCGTCGTAGAAGAGTTGCCAGATGAGTTCACCACGGCACATCTGGCCGCAAGCATGGGTCAGCCAAAGGCGCTGGCTCAGCAGTTGGCCTACTGCCTACGACATCTGGGCGCTGTTGAGGTCTGTGGCAAAACCGGAAATGCCTTGAACTACCGGCGTCTGGTCTAGGTACGCCTGCAGAGCATCGATTTCTTCAGGCTGCATGCGCAGGCCCAGCTTGGTTCGTCGGAAAACGATGTCCTCGGCCCGTCGGGCCCACTCTTCGCGAGCCAGAAAATCCACCTCTACCTGATACAGGCTTGCACCGAAATGTTGACCGAGGTCTTGGGCGTTTTCGCAGTCCGCCAGCATGAGCCAAAGGTGGGTACCGTACAGGCGGGCGAGACGCGCCAGTAATACAGGCTCGACAAAGGGGAAGTCGGTGGCAGCCTTGGTGACCAGTTGGTCAAAGTGCGTGGCCGGGAAATCGCCGCCCGGTAGGGCCGCATGGGCGGTCCATTTTTCGGTTTTCTTCTTCGCTGCTTGATCCACCAAGGTCAAAACCTCTTCGGCCAGCTTCCGGTAGGTCGTAATTTTGCCGCCAAAGATGTTGATCAGTTTTCCGTCAGTCGGTTGATCTTGCGTGATCACATAGTCCCGGGTTGCCTCGGTGGCTTCGTCTGCGCCGTCGTCAAACAGCGGCCGCACCCCAGAGAAGTGCCAGACCACGTCTTGTGGCGTGACCGGATCGCGCAGGTAGTCCGAGGCGACCTCGCACAGATATTCGATCTCCGCATCGGTAATCTGGGGCGACGCCTCCAGGGATACGTCGTCGTTATCGGTGGTCCCGATCATCAGATAATCGGTTTCGTAGGGAATGGCAAAAATCACGCGGCCATCGGCGTTTTGAAACATGTAAGAGCGGTCGTCGGGAAGGCGCCGTTTGATGACGATATGGCTGCCACCGACCAAGCGTATGTTGTTGGTGTCATTGCGACCTAAGGCTTGGCGCAGCACCTCGTCCACCCAGGGGCCTGCAGCGTTAACCAGTTGCGTGGCAGTAACCGAACGACGCTCGCCGCCGGTAGGATCCTCAAGCAACAGCTGCCAGCGTCGCCCGTCAAAGACCGCACTGATCAGCTGAGTACGTGGCAGGATCGTCGCGCCATTCATCCAGGCATCGCGCAAGTTCAAAATAACCAGGCGGGAATCCTCCACCCAGCAGTCCGAGTATTCGAACGCGGTATCGAATGTCTCGTGAAGAATGGCACCAGCTCGATCCTGTCGAAGATCGATTCGTTCGGCCTTGGGTAAAAGTTTGCGCCCGCCAAGGTGGTCGTAAATGAACAGACCAAGCCTGAGTAACCATCGGGGGCGGAGGCCTTTATGGTGTGGCAACAGGAATCGCATGGGCCAGATGATATGGGGTGCCATATGCCACAGGGTTTCTCGTTCCCGCAACGATTCGGCCACCAAACGGAATTTGTAATATTCGAGGTAACGCAGTCCACCGTGAATCAACTTGGTTGATGCGGAAGACGTGCCCGAGCCGAAGTCCCCCGAGTCGCACAGAGCAACCGAATAACCCCGGCCAGCAGCGTCTCGTGCAACGCCAGCGCCGTTGATGCCGCCGCCGATCACAAAGAGATCGTAGTGGTCGGCGTTGTCGCGTTCCGACGAGGTATTGTTAGATAGAGTCATCGCTGGGGGTTAACACTTCAGAGCGATGCAGCTTAACACGGTGAGATAATGGGAATGTGATGATCCTGTGATTGATCAGCGGCAAACCGTCTTTTATCGGGCCATATGGCGTTGAGCCAGCGCGATACCCGTGACGATGAGCACCACGGCAATCAGGTCGAACAGGCCGCGAGCCTCAGCGTAAAACAGCGCGCCTACCGCCATGGCACCCACACCTTCTAAACACAAAATCACGGCTGCCAAACTGGTGTTTAAACGGCCAACACCAAAGGCAACTAAGCCTTGGCCCAACAGATGGGCAAGCCAAGCAAGGGCAAAGACGCTGAGCCAACCAGTCAACGACGTGGGTATCATGGCCTCGCCAGCAGCGACATTCGCGATCAGCATAAAGGGCAGCAAGATCAGGGCGCACAAAGCAGAGGAATAGAGCATGGTGTCCGCGGTAGACAGGGTTTCTCGGCACCGTCCAACGGCGAGAATATAGCCGGTAAAGAAAAACCCCGTGAGCAACCCGTAAAGATCCCCGGTCCAAGAACCCGTGCCGATGGACAGGTGGGAGGCAACCAAGATGCCTGATCCGCCCAAGGCGCAAGTGAGTCCGAGCAAAAACAGACGCGAGAGGCGTTGGCGCAAGAATACGAGCGCGGTCAGGGGTACCCACAGACTGGAAAGGGTTGCGAGAAAGGTCGCATTGCCAAGGGTGGTGTGGATCAGAGACAGATGCCAGAAGATCAGATCTCCGGCGAAGCAGGCACCCGCTACAACGAGCGGAAGCCACTGATGTTTGCTGGGTAGTTGCCAAGTGGATTTGGTGCTGATTGCGGTGAGTACCAGCAAGATCGGCAAGGCTAAGGCCACTCGCCAAAAGCCTGCCGCTGTACTGCCGATGTCGATCTCGCGCAAAGCAGCCGTCGTTGCCCCCAAAATGAGGGCTCCGATAACCACGGCCATCAAAGACAAAAACGCCGGTCTATCTCCGTTCACGAACCACCGGCTTGTCTTTTGTCAGGGGCAGGCCGGCTGCTAATCGCTCACGATGCCTTGCAGCACGGCGGCTTCTTGTCGCACAAATTCCGGTGCACCCAGCCATTGACGATTCGCGCCACAGCGCTTGAACCAGTAGTGCAGTCCCACCAGATCGGTAAAGCCCATGCCGCCATGCACTTCAGTCGCCGTCTTGGCGACAAACTGAGCGACCTCGGCCAGATGCGCCTTGGTGTGACAGGCGGTGATACGCCCTTCGTCTGGCAGTTCCGCCAGCGCATGACCGGCAAACCACACCATGGAACGACACGGTTCAAGCTGTGCGGCC
The DNA here is from genome assembly GCA_002704225.1 of Gammaproteobacteria bacterium. Lineage (GTDB taxonomy): Bacteria > Pseudomonadota > Gammaproteobacteria > Pseudomonadales > Azotimanducaceae > UBA4421. Next base: position 6,307 of record PAFU01000013.1, read on the forward strand.
ATTTCTGCGCACATATGCTTGACCGCCTGAAAGCTGCCGATGGGGCGGTTGAATTGCTCACGCTGCTTGGCGTATTCCACTGCCTGATCCAGCATGTTCTGGGCTGCGCCGAGGGTGTCCGCCGCGATGGCGACCCGACCGATGTCCAGAGTAGCGTCGAAGACCTTGGTATCGGTGCTGATGCACAGGGCTTCAACATTGTCGTAGGTGAGCTCCACCGTGCGCCGAGTTTTGTCGACCGTGGTGAGATGTTTGCGCTTCAACCCCGGATCACTGGCAGAAATCAGATGCAGATGTTTTTGCTGGTCTGCCACCAGATAGGAGTCCGCATCGGCGTCAAAGGCGAACAGTGATTTGCCAAACATCCGTTCGCCGCGTACTTCTACTTGAGCGTCATTGCGCCGCTTGATGGCCTCTGAAAACGCCACGCCAACGCGGTGTGTGCCCGCGGCTATGTCTGCCAGCAGTGCATCGTGTTCGCCACCGCTGGCGACCAAGGCCGTAGGTGCCATAACCGCTGTGCCTAGAAAGGGAGTCGGTGCGATGTGTGCGCCAATGCATTCCGCCACGATGGCGGCATCCAGTGGCGATAAGCCAATGCCACCCTGTTCTTCCGGCACCAGCAAGGCCGGCACGCCCAGTTCGGCAAGTCCTGCCCAAATGTCGGCGTCATCGCCGCCATCGGCGTAAAGTCGTACGCGGTCTAATGGTGAATTGTCATCCAGAAAGCGATTGACGTTATCGCGGAGGAGGATCTGCTCTTCTGATAGTCCAAATTGCATAGTTAGCTCGCTTTCTCGAATTTAGGTTCGCGAGGCATGCCAAGGCCGCGCTCGCTGATGATGTTTTTTTGAATCTGCGATGTACCGCCACCGATGATCAGACCCAAGTAAAACATGTACTCCCGCTGCCAACTGCCGGACCCTCGCAAGTATGGGTTGTCCTCGTAGGCAAGGCCGATTTCACCCATGACGTCGATGGCTAAGCCTTCAAGATCATGACGCAGTTCTGTGCCCTCTAGCTTGGTGATCATGCGGGACAGTCCTGGGTCTTGGCCCGGATTTAAACGGGCTGACAGCACGCGCAGCTCGTTAAAACGCATGGCCATGACCTTGCTTTGAATTTTCATCAGACGATCACGGTAAACCGGGTTGTCGATGAGTCTTGCGCCGTCTGCGGTCTCACTCTTCATCAGATCGATCAGAGCATTGACCCGGGTCTGGGCGGTATTTGCCGGGGCCAAGGTTTCGCGCTCATGGCCCAAAATGGCGTTGGCCACCTGCCAGCCCTGACCGCGTTCACCAACAATTTGGTGTTTCGGCACACGTACATCGGTAAAGAAGGTCTCGTTGAAATTGGCGTGCCCTGTCATGTCTACCAGCGGACGCACTTCGATGCCCGGGGTTTTCATGTCGAACAGCAAAAACGATATGCCTTTGTGTTTGGGCGCGTCTGGTTCGCTGCGAACCAAACAGAAAATCCAGTCTGCTATGTGTGCCGTACTGGTCCAGATCTTCTGGCCATTGATGACCCATTCGTCGCCGTCCAAAACGGCAGCCGTGGACAGGGCTGCCAGATCGCTGCCGGCTCCGGGTTCGGAATAACCCTGACACCACACCATTTCACCCATAATCGTCGGGCGAATGAATTGTTCTTTCTGCTCTTGGGTGCCCATTTCCAGCAGCGTCGGCACCAGCATGGAAATTCCTTGACCGCCCAAGCCCGGGTTTACCCGCACTTTGGAAAATTCTTCGGCAATAATGCGGGACTTGATGATGTCGGGTTCTGCGCCGTAGCCGCCGAATTCTTTGGGAATGGTGCGGCAGGTATAACCGTTTTCGATGAGCAATTTCTGCCAGTCCTTGGCAGCTTGGCCACGCAAATCGTTACCCTGGGGTGCCTTATCCGCATTGTTGGCCAGAAAGGTAACGACTTCGCTGCGGAACGTGTCGTACTCGGGGCCAAATGTTAAATCCATGAGCGCTCCTCGGTGGCGTTTCTTTGAACTTTGAGTTGTAGGCTAACGGCTGCTTCGCGGGCGAGCAATAGATTGGGTAGGGCGTATTCCGCGCAGTTTAGGTAGGCTTCGGGGCTATCAAGTGAATTCAGACAGGGGGCTTTATGCCAACCGCCAACGGCTCAACCGAAGGTATGAGCGAACGACATGCCATGCTGCAAACCATGGCTGAGATGCAGGACGCTCACAACACGCTGGTGCACGAGCAGTGGCGTACTCAAGGCTACGAATATTATCGTGCCATGTGGGTTGAATGCGCAGAAATGCTCGATCATTTCGGTTGGAAGTGGTGGAAAAAGCAAGACGGCGATCTGGATCAGGTGAAGCTGGAATTGGTGGATATCTGGCACTTCGCTCTGAGCGAACTACTCCGACAAGGCGAGGTGGACGCCTCCATAGCGGAAGCGATCAACGGTATCGCCCCGCGGTCAGCGACTACGCCGGAGACCCAAGCCGAACAGTTTCGTTTGGCTATCGAGGCCTTGGCTGCGTCGTGTCTGCGCACCCGATCATTCGAGCTACAACCGTTCTTGGACGCCATGGCGGCCTTGCCCATGGCTTTTGAGGAGTTATTTGCCCTCTACATCGGCAAAAACATGCTCAACCGCTTCCGCCAAAACAATGGCTATAAAACCGGCGAGTACCGCAAGCTTTGGAACGGTCGCGAGGACAACGAACACCTGATTGAGTTGCTTGACGAGCTGGACGTGCCGGCGGCAGAGCTGCCTGAAGCGCTTTATGCGGCTCTTCAGGTTCGCTACAGCGCCGGTTAACCATGAGGCCAACCCTTCAGACGCCTTGGCAAGATGCTTGGGAGCCGGAACTTGTCGGTACATTGCTTTTCCTGGTGGACCAACAGCGCGTGTTGCTGATAGAGAAAAAGACCGGCCACGGCATGGGCAAGATCAACGCGCCGGGAGGCAAGTGGGATATTGGCGAATCGCTGTTGGCCTGCGCCCGTCGAGAAATGCTCGAAGAAACGGGTATCGATGCCCAGCCGTTGGGCTGCGCTGCCGAACTGCGTTTTGTTGAGCGTAATGGCCCTCAGTGGCTGGGCTATGTGTTCGTCGCACGTGATTTCACGGGCGCCCCGACAGAAACCCCGGAGGCCAAACCGTTTTGGTGTGATGTGGCGGCCATTCCCTACCACCAGATGTGGGCGGATGACGCGATTTGGTTGCCGAAGGTATTGGCGCATGGAGTGCTCTGCAATGAACCCAGTGCGGCACCGTTGGTTTATGATTTTCTGTTTACCGCGGGTAAATTGCTGGAACATCGGCCCAGTGACCAGTCCGCTCTAAGTTTGTCGATTCACTCACCACGGTTGGAGTAGCCAGAGCAAGTACGATGCGTATCGGAATTTCCATTCAGTCGGCCTATCGAGTCGAAGACCCCCGAGTAGGCGCTCGTTTCATGGTGGAACGGGCAGAGGCTGCGCGCCAAGCAGATTTGGATAGCCTCTTTGTCGGTGATCATCATGTTACCGATCACGCCTACTATCAAAATTCGCCCATCCTGGGCCGTATGTTGGCTCACTGGCACGACAAGCCAGCGGGTGCCTTGTACCTGCTGCCACTCTGGCACCCGGTTTTGCTTGCGGAGCAAGTCTCTACCTTGGCTGCCATCATGCCAGGGCGGTTCATCATGCAGTGCGGGCTGGGTGGATTGCCGCATCAGAGTGCGGGCATGGGTGTGGATATGCGCCAGCGGGTGGCGATGTTTGAGGACTCGCTGTCCATTATGCGCCGCCTGTGGGCGGGCGAGACCGTCAGCCACGACCGGTTTTGGTCTATTGAAGACGCCAGAATTGGGCCCTTGCCAGCCCAAGACATCGACGTGTGGGTGGGTGCGTCGGTTCCGGCCGCAATCAATCGCGCAGCCCGTCTGGGCGAGGGCTGGTTGGGTAGCCCGAGTCTTACGCCCCAACAAAGCAAGGATCAGTTGAATCAGTACCGTCAAGCGTGTGCCGAACACGAGCGTCAGCCGCGGGCGGTCGCCTTGCGTCGTGATGTGTACATTGGTGCCAGCGCCAAAGCCGCAGCAGATTTCAAAGCCAGAGCAGTCGCCAAGGGCTATCGCGGGTTCGCTGAAGACGCCTTGCTGTGTGGTGACACCCATGCAGTGGCGGAACAATTCGCGGAATTCGCGGAAGCCGGTTTTACCGACATCATCGTACGCAACATGGCGTCAGATCAGAGCGATGCACTGGCGACGATTGAGGCGCTCAGTGATGTTCGCAGGCAATTGAATTTGTAGAAGAAGAACGCCGCTCCAGGCGGCATGTTGAGGGGAGAATTATGCACAAGCTATTGATCGCTAATCGTGGCGAGATCGCCATTCGTATTGCTCGTGGAGCGGGTGAGCTGGGTATCACCAGCGTTGCCATGTACGCAGAGGATGATGCCCAGTCATCTCACGTCGCGCTCTGTGACGAGGCCATTGCACTGAATGGACGTGGCGCATCAGCCTATCTGGACATAGCAGCGATCGTGTCCCAAGCGGTCAATGCCGGCTGCGACGCTGTGCATCCCGGCTACGGTTTTTTGAGCGAAAATCCGTCTTTTGCCGAGGCTGTTGAGGCTGCTGGAATGGTGTTTGTTGGCCCGACAACCCAGTCATTGAGTGTGTTTGGTGACAAGGCTCAGGCTCGCGCCTTGGCCGAAGCCAACGGTGTGCCGGTACTCGACGGCTTGTCCCAATCGGTCAGCGAAGCCGAAGCTGCCGCGTTTTTCTCCACCCATGCGGACGGCGGTGTGCTGCTGAAAGCGATCGCTGGCGGCGGCGGTCGTGGCATGCGTATCGTGCGATCCGCAGAGGAGTTGCACGACGCCTACGCCCGCTGTGTGTCCGAGGCAACGGCTGCGTTTGGGGATGGCGCTTTGTATGTTGAACAGTTAGTGGATCAAGCCAGGCATATCGAAGTGCAGGTGATCGGTGATGGAAGCGGTGCTGTTTGTCACCTGGGCGAACGCGAGTGTAGTGTGCAGCGGCGCCACCAAAAGCTGATCGAAATCGCCCCCAGTCCGGCACTGGACCCTCAAACACGTCAGACGCTGTGTGAGGACGCAGTCAAACTGGCCCAAGCCATCGAGTATCGCGGTCTCGGTACCATTGAGTTTTTGCTGGATCAGCGCACTGGCCAGCACTACTTCATTGAAGCGAATGCGCGCCTGCAGGTCGAGCATACCGTGACCGAGGAAGTCACCGGTGTGGATCTGGTGCGTACTCAGCTGAAGATTGCTTCCGGATCGACCTTGGCCGATCTGAATCTGAATCAGGCGTCGGTGCCTCCCTCTCGCGGCTATGCCATCCAGCTTCGGGTGAATACCGAGACCGTCACACCCAGTGGTGAGTTCAAACCCACCGGCGGGCGGCTGACCCAATTTTCTGTGCCTACGGGCCCGGGGCTGCGCACCGATACCTACGGTTACTTGGGTTATACGACGAACCCAAACTACGACTCGCTGTTGGCGAAACTGATCTGCTATTCGCCCAGTCCGGATTACCAAGATGCGGTGATTCGTGCCCAGCGCGGACTCAAAGATTTTGCCGTAGGCGGTGTTGAAACCAATTTGCCCTTGTTGCAGGCCATTGTTGCCGATGAGGTGTTCCAGAAAAATCAGTTCACTACGCGCTATTTGGACGATCATCTGATGGCTTTTGCAAGCGCATCGAACCCAGATGACGCCAGCAGCCCTGAGCCCGCGCAGCCCGGTGCTCAGGTCAATCCCAGTGATCCGCTGGCGGTTCTAGAACACGGCAAGAGTGGCATCGCGACGAGCGCGAGTGCGACGGTGGACGTTGAACTGCTGCCCGAACAGATTGGTGACGGTGAAGCCGCAATTGCGGCACCCATGCAAGGCACAGTGGTGGCGTTTGAGGTGCAACCCGGTGACGAGGTGTATGCCGGCAAACTGGTGCTGGTGATGGAAGCCATGAAAATGGAGCACGAGGTGCGTGCGGAAATAAGCGGTGTGGTAGAGCGCCTAGGCGTTGGCGCGGGTGACACCGTGTTTGAAGGTCACCCATTGATCGTGCTGCGCAAGCAAGACGTGGCGGCTGCTGACGAAGACGAGTTGGAAGAGCTTGATCTGGATTACATACGTCCAGATCTGCAAGAAGTCTTTGATCGCAAAGGCGCGGGTCTGGATGAAAACCGCCCTGAAGCCGTGGCCAAGCGCTACAAGACCGGCCGTCGAACGGCGCGAGAAAACGTCGCGGACTTGTGTGACGAGGGTACCTTCGTCGAGTACGGCTCCGTAGTCGTGGCCGGTCAGCGCCGCCGACGATCCATGGAAGACCTCATCAAGAATACGACGGGGGACGGCATGGTGGCTGGGCTTGGCCAAATCAACGGCGATCTGTTCGCCGAAGACCAAAGTCGGGCCATGATCATGTCCTATGACTACATGGTGCTGGCCGGCACCCAAGGCATGAAAAATCACGATAAAAAAGATCGTTTGTTCGAGGTTGCCGAGCAGTTCAAGTTGCCTGTGGTCTTGTTCGCCGAAGGCGGCGGCGGGCGTCCGGGAGACACCGACGGTTCCGGCGTTGCGGGCCTGGATTGCTTGGCCTTCACCTATTTCGCCAAAT
>PAFU01000014.1 GCA_002704225.1 Gammaproteobacteria bacterium
GTCGGTCCCTGCTGATCCCAAAGAAACTTGTCTTTGCGTCCCAAATAACAGCAAAGGGTGAGGTGTGCCCCCCCGGCACCCTGCCCTGCCAGCGCGCCAACCAGCTGCAACAAGCACCAGATCCAGCCGAAATGGAGTAACGTCAGATCAAGCTCAACCCAGACACGTTGCATCAGCCAGATGGCCAGTACGGTTACCACCGGCCAAAGACACAGAGTTGCCAGCAATCGACGCATCAACACCGACTGCCGCCACAGCGAACTCAGGACGCGACCTAAATCCCCGCACTCGTCGGCCAAGGACTTGTATCCGCTGTTTACGCGAGGGGCTTCACGCAACAACATCGCTGCACCAAGTACCAACAAACCGCAGGCGGTTTGCGCCGCGATCACTGCGGTTATGCCCCCATACAAGAGCAAGCCGGTTGCAGACAGCGAGGCCAAACCTTCCGCCGTCATGCCGATCACAAACAAATTACGCACCGCCCGATTTGCCCGATCGGGCTTATCTTGCTGCAGCTCGCGTTCGGTATCGTAGAGCAACGCCAGATCAGCGCCCGACAGCAAAGAGGTGCCCAAACCGGCCAGTGCCTCAAACACGACGAGGCCGGAAAAATCGTTGACCAGCAGCAGCGACAGCCAAGATAGGGACCAAAACAAGCCCCCTGCCCGCAGTACCGCCACACGCCCATACCGATCGGCGAAGTAACCGAGGGTATCTCCATCAGCAAAATCATCAGCGCATAAAACGACTCCAGCAGAAATATCTGCTGCATGTCTTGGCCGTAATGCGCAAAAAAAGGCACCAAGATGGGCGCAATGAGCATGAAGCGCTGACCGGCACGCAGCAGCAGCACCGCGCGAAGATTGCATCTGAGCGCCTTGGTCTCTGAGCGTTCGTTCCTCGATTCAACGACCGTCGTATTGTTCATGATCTGATCCTTCTTGAAGACACACATCCGCGTGCTAAGGACCCAAAAAGCAAAAAACCCGAAGGCTTTCGCTCTTCGGGTTTTTGTTGTCGCTGGCGCGATCAATCAACCATCCGAGCTGCTACTCCGCGGTACCGCAAAGGACTGCTGTGTGACGCAAACCACTGCGGTCCTGGGATCTGTACCGACGGCAAGGCAAAAGGACGCAGACAGATCCCAACCCATTGCGTTGCCGCGATGGGATATAGAGCAAATCCTGTGTGTGAATACCTTTGTCTGCATCAGTGCCTCGTCCCAAAAATCGATCAAACGCTGTCAATCGATTTGGGTAAAAATGTGAGCGCGGAATCTATTGGCAACGGGAAACAAGCGGTAGTCGGTTTCGATCAACGGTCATGAAGAGCAGACCAACGGTCTTCCCAGACTCCCCCAAGGGCTGGCATGATCATCGGCCAAAGCAAGCACCCGAGGCGTTGTCATGCCGAATCTCGCTCCCCTCGGCCAAGCGGCGCTGATACACGAACGCGTTCGCCTTGAGCCACTGTCCGATCAACATCTCGAGCCCCTGCGCACAGCCTGCGCCCAAGATCCGGACATTTGGGAAATCTATCCGGTGAGCATGCTAGGCGAGCACTTTGATCCAGCAGCAGCCTTTCTCATCTCGGACGCCGGAAGGCCGGGCTTCGCGGTGATCGATCGCCAGACCCATACCGTGGTTGGCATGACCCGCTTCATCAACCCTGACGAACACGGTGTGGTCGAAATTGGGGGTACCTACATCGCTCCGTCTGTTCGCGGCACAGGTTTCAACGCAGTTATGAAAACGCTGCTGCTGGATCACGCCTTCGACTGCGGCTACCGCAAGGTGGAATTTCGCGTGGATACGCGCAACACCCGTTCCATGGCGGCGGTGCTGAAGCTTGGCGCGACACAGGAGGGTGTGTTGCGGAAAAACCGCATCACGTGGACGGGCTACGAACGGGATACGGCTGTCTTCGGTCTTTTAAGAGAAGAATGGCGAGGCGAGGCCGAACGATGAACTATCCAGTCGCCTCTTCGTTTTCTTGCAGTCCAAGCCAAGGCCGTAAATAGGCGACCGCCAAGTATATAGGCCCAGTGTCCAAGGCAGCGACGACCAACTTAAAGACATAGCCCGATGCAATAAAGACCATAAGTTGAGGCCATATCGGCTCATCGGCATTCACCGGCAAAGCGGCTGCATAAAAATGCGTCACCAAAATCACTGCGGTGGTGTCAACAATTTGGCTCACCATGGTGGAGGCATTGTTACGCAGCCACAGATGCTTACCGTTTGTCAGGCGTTTCCAGAAATGAAACAGTCGTACGTCGCAGATTTGAGCCGCTAGGTAGGCGACCATGGAGGCCGCCACAGCACCAAACGCCAGCTCTCGGATCTCGAAAAATGTTGGCTCTCGCCCAGCCGCATCAACCAGTGGTTGGCCGCTTGGGTCCAGATCAAAGCCGGGCAACACACCGCCCAGCCACAGCAGAAAAATCACCCAAGCATTGAGCAACACACCCATCCAAACCATGTCGTGAGCTTTTTTCTCGCCGTAAAGCTCGCTGATCAGGTCCGTACAGATGAAGGTGATCGGATAGGGCAAAACGCCAATGGCCACCACCATGGGGATGGTGATGCCAAATACGTCAAAGGACAGGTCCAAAAACCGGCTGATGCCCAAAATATTGAGCATCGCCAATGTGCCAAGGAACATTCCGGACAAAACCAGAAAGAGTCGCTGACGTCGCTTTTCGTAGATTTCCGGCGTGACTGGCATGGTGCTTTCTTCCTGATGCAGGCTGACCCGCGATCAGCCTTGCATGGGTCTTGAGACTATCGAGGGTTATTCAGCCATTGCTGATTTACACAATTGTCCAAACTACCTGTACCCAGGTACTTGAGGATCACTTCACCACCCTTATACCGCATGTCATGCACACTCTCTGGCGTAAAGAAAGCCGAGTGTGGTGTGAGCAATAGCCGATGATCAATCCATTCTTCGTCCGCGGCCCATGCCTTGATCAGCGGGTGATCCGGATTTGCTGGCTCTTCAGGCAGCACGTCCAAACCCACTGCCTGAACATGATCCGCACGCAGCGCCTCATACAGACCATCCAAATCAATGATGGGGCCTCGCGCAGTATTCACCAAAATCAGACCCGGCTTAGAGTGGGAGAGTACCTCGGCGTTAATCAGCTTTTCTGTCGCCGACGACAGTGGCAGGTGCAAACTCACCACATCACACTGACCAAACAAATCCTCCAACGAGTGCGCGCGACGAATGCCCACCGCCAGTTCCGCGCCGTTTTCGCGGTAAGGGTCGTACATGACCACATCCATGCCGAAAGCTTTGGCGCGCAGTGCCGCAGCGGTACCAATACGTCCGAGCCCCACCACACCAAACGTGCAGGCGGAAAGTCGCTTACCAAAGGGATTCAACGCTGGACGCCACAAACCGCGCGGATCTTGCTTGAGCTCGCGGGTATGGAATGTGATGCCTTTCATCAACGACAGCATTAAGGCCATGGCATGATCCGCGACTTCCTGGGTGCCGTAGTCGGGCACATTGCACAACGGAATGCCCATTTCGGCCCAGGCTTTGCCGTCGATGTTGTCGAAACCCACCTTGGGGGTAACGAAAATTTTGCACTTGGTCATCTTCTGACGATATTCCTCGGGAATGTCGTTCACGCTCACCACGGCGTCACAGTTCGCCCATTGCTCGTCGGTGACTTCGGTATAGCGCTCGCAAAATTCCGCGCTGTGCCCGGCCACGCTGGATTCTTCGATATGACGCCCGTCTGGCCAACGCATGGCAGGCCACAAAATTCGATAGCTCATTTTTTCCCCTCAGATGGTATTCGTCTAAAAACGACGGCCTCGATATTACGTTTTCAACAGTCGTTTTTCGATGCCGCTTTTCAGCTGCTGGCCGCCATGGTTTCCGCAAGCAGCCTAACGCTGGCCCGAAGCTGTGACTCAGTCAGTCCCGGCAAGCGCAGGCGGGTCACCACCATATGCGTCATGCCCAAACTTTCCTGATAACGCTGTATGCCGTCTCGAACGTAGGCCGGATCACCAATGAGTGTCCAGTCCTCCACACCCTCATCCGGCTGCAGCCGCGAATTTTCTGTTTCACTTTCCACCCGTTTGCGCAGTGCGGCAACTTCGGCCGCATCGTTACTCACATAAACCGTGCGCATCACCGGGACAATGTCTGCAGGCGACACCCCCTCCTCCACCGAGGCTTGCCGGTGCTTGGCGTAGTTATCGGCCAGAGTCCGGATACCCTCCATGGGCGATGACAAATACGGCAGCCCCATACGGCCGGCCTGGGCCAGTGCTTTCGGACCAAACGCCGCCACCCAGATTGGTGGGTGAGGCCGTTGAACCGGTGTCGGATAAACGCTCACCGCATTGTCGGGGTTACCGTCAAGAGAAATCGCCTCGCCCTGCCACGCCTTTTGCATCAAATCCAAGGTCCAGGCAAAGATACGGCGCTTTTCCGCTACGGGCACATGAAAGGCGCGCAACATTTCGGGCGCATAGCCGCGGCCAACCCCGAGCAGTACGCGGCCGCCGCTGAGTTGATCTAGGACAGCCACCTGTTCCGCTGCCTGCAGCGGGTTGCGTAGCGTCAGAAGGTAGGATGTCGTCGCGAGCTGGATGCGTTCCGTCGTCGTCGCTGCGCTAGCCAACAACATCAGAGGGTCAGGCAGCGCGCCTTCACCAAAGTGATTTTCTGGCAGCCAAAAGGATTGGTAGCCGTGCTGTTCTGCGAAGACGGCCTGCTCGCCGATACTGGCTGCGGACGGTGCGTTCAGTCGCCAGGGCGTGATACCTAAGTGCAGGGTCATAGCTGCAGCTGCCGCTGCACGAGCAACATCGCAAGCATGGTGGCGGAAACCGCCTCTCTGTGTCGGCCAAAAGCAAATTCTTGATACAGCGGATCGTCTTTCAGCAACAAGCAACGCATCGAATCGTTGTCTTTGGAACCGCAGCGAAATTCAACGCGATTGCCAAATTCATTCCCCGCCTCACCGTATTCACCAAACGCACCGCCGGGTTCTTTATCGGAAGGCTGCCAGAACGATGTCCAGCTTGCTGGCATACCCGCGATGTCGCTGTTCACGGCAGCCATGGTATCGCGGGCGGTTTGCCCCAGCAGGCGTCTCAAACTTGTTTGCTCATCTTGACCGTCAAATCCATTCAAATTTTCAGCAACCTCTTGGCACAAACCGCCGATATCTTCCTCTAGGCGGGACTCGTCAATCGAGTAACGGTCAAACCGATCGTGCAGGGAAAATGCCCACCAACGGCCGGTAAACACGGGTACCACGCGTGAGGGTGTGGAAACATCCTGCAAAAAACTCAGCACTTCTCCGAACGCCTCGAGACGATCCCGTTTCTCTGGCGCATTAAGCAGTTGATCGCTTATCGCCAAAAATCGCGAGTTGAAACGCGTATCGAACATACCTAACACCGCGTCGTTACTGTCACTGGACACATCAAAATAGTTCCAGCGAAACATACGGCCAAAAAAATTACTCTTCGATCTTGCGACGTTGGCCCGCACCACATAACGCATATCCAATGCAGACAGCCGGCCGATCGGCCCAGGCATAGCCAACAACGACTGATCCCTCTGCCGATCCTGTGACGGCGACCACAAGGCATCACAGCGGCTCAGCTGCTTGGCTGCCAGAAAGGTCAGCTGCTGGTGCAGTTCGCCCGGGTAGGCATGGGCTGCGCTGCTAACCAGCAACGATGCAAAAAGGAGGAAGCTCCTCCAGCGCATACACTTCTTCATCGGATTCAAGCTCGTTTAAGAGGCCGGCAATGGAGGTATCCATGCCGGGCCAAATGGTATCAGGAAGTAATTGAGCCGCCGGTTCAAGCACGAATAACCGGTCCACTGCGCGCGGGTGCGGCAGGGTAAATATCTCGGTATCGCGAGTCTGCTGGTCGAACAGGAGCAAGTCTAGATCGAGTTCTCGTGGGGCATTGCGCTGATATGTTTCCGCTCGCCCAAAGAGTTGTTCGAGGTTTTTCAGCTCAGCCAACAGCGTTTCCGGCTGCAAATCGGCCAGGGCATCAAACACGACAGCCGCGTTGACAAAATCTCCAGATCCCGGAGGGCAATTCACCGGCGATGTGCGGAACAACTGAGAGCTGCGCAGGGTATCTGGTTGAGCAAAGGCCACTAGCGCATGAATCGCCGCCACAACAATATCCGTTGATTCGCCTTGATTTGAACCCAGACCCACTAGCACCATGTACGTCGTATCCTTTTTTACCCGCCGTTCCTCGACGCTTGAGAATGGTACCACCGAGTGTGCGCCATAGCCCTTATCTGTCGCACCATCCTGTTTGATCCGGGGGCTAGCGGATCACCACGTAGTAGAAGCGGCCGTTGCGAAAAATCCGCAGCAACAGCTGTCTGGCGTCACGCCGCACAGCCTCTCTCAAACCCGCAATATCCTCAACGACAATCCGATTGGCCGCCACGATCACGTCACCCGGGCGCAGGCCAAAACCGTAGGCTGGACTGCGCGCGCCCACTTCCGTTGCGACCACGCCAGCACTGGGCATGACTTCACCGTCCTCACGCAGGTTCTGCAGCTGCACACCTCGTAACCAGGGTGCCAAGCTTTTGCCAGCAATGGCCTGCTGCTGATCCGCAATAATGCGCAGAGTCGTCTGGCGTTTTTCACCCTGCCTAACGTAGCGCACCTCAACTTCGTCACCGATGAACATCACCGCCGCCTGAGCCGAAAAATCTGCCACGCTCACGATGGCGTTACCGCCCATTTGCACGATAACGTCTCCGGGTTCCAACCCAGCCTGTTCTGCCGAACTGCCCCCCTGCACATCCACTACCACCACGCCTTGGGGAACCCCTTCACCAGAGATGACGCCAAAGGCCTTGGCTAGCTCACGATTCAGGGGCTGCACGATGGCACCTACAAAGCCGCGATTGATCTCGCCCTTCTTTATCAGCTGAGCAGCCACCGCACTGACCATGTTGGCGGGAATCGCGAAGCCGATACCAATGTTGCCGCCGGATGGCGCAAAAATGGCGGTATTAATGCCCACCAGCCGGCCATTCAAATCCACAAGCGCGCCCCCGGAGTTGCCGGGATTGATGGACGCATCGGTTTGAATAAAGTCTTCGTATCCTTCGATACCCAACCCGCTGCGGCCCAGAGCGCTGATGATTCCCGAGGTGACGGTTTGGTTCAGGCCGAAGGGGTTGCCGATGGCGACAACAAAATCACCAACCCGGAGTCGGGCACTGTCCGCATAATCAATCTCGGTCAGATCCTCAGCGGGCACCTGCAGTAACGCCAGATCCACTTCCGGATCCATACCGATGAGGGTCGCCTCCAATGTTCGGCCATCCGACACGCCGATGCTGATTTCGTCTGCGTTCTTCACCACATGCGCATTCGTGACGATGTAGCCCGCCGACGCATCAACAACCACACCCGAGCCTGCGCTTTGAGTACGGCGATAACGCTGGCGACTTTTAGGCACGTTGAAAAAACGACGAAAGAATGGGTCTTCCAACAGCCGATTGCGCTCGCGCACCACGGAGCGAGTGGCTATGTTCACGACCGCAGGGTTCACCCTTTCGAGCATATTCGCCAGACTTGGCAAGGGCTGGGGGCTGCCGTCTGGATCCGAAGAGGGCACGGCCTGAGGAAATGCCACCGGCATCATCTGGTAATCCTGCAGAGCCTTCTGGCCTAGCACAGCGCCGCTAAAACATAGGCCAAACGAAAACACCATGACCTTTGCGAGCAAAGCGCGGCTTGGTAATGCAGAGCATCGTGACAGCAAAAAACCTCCTAGCCTGCGGTCGAGTTTTGTTGATCCGGGGTGACACCCCGGTAGGCCAGCAATCGGGGGCCGGCGCTTGCCACCAACACGATGGTCAGCGCGACAAGAGAGGAAATTACCCCAGCCAAGTAGGAATAAACATACGTCGTGCCCCCCACCGCATCAAAAATCAAACCCATGCCGTAGGGCCCAAAAGCCAATCCAAGAACGCTGATGGCATTTGCCCGGGCAAAGACTCGAGCGTATATCTCCGTTGGATAAACCTCGGCCAGCCACAGAGGCTGGGTCATCAGCAGATTACCGACACTCAGACCAAACAAGCCTGCGGCCACAACCGCCAAGGTGCCATTGGACGCGAAGGCAATACAGGTCAGACCCAGGGCCTGCAAACACAGATTGCCCAAGGCGAACCAGCGAATGGGAATGCGGGACACCAACCAGCCACCGAAAAATCGACCGCTGATACTGCATATCGACAGCGCCTGAACCGCGTAGGCCGCTGTTTGAAAATCGGCAATTTGCGATACCCGACTGTAGAGGTGGGCAATGCCGCCGACCTGAGCCGCCATGATCAGAACATAGGCTGACGCCATCAGCACATAGAAGCGACTGCCGACTGCCGACTTCAACAAAGCCGTATTGTTGAGCGTCGCCTCGGCGCTGACTTGTATCTGCGATCCCGGAGCCTGCCGCATCAACAACGCCAGCGGCAGGATAAAAACGACCAACAGCAAACCCAACAATGGCATGGTATCTGCCACGCCTTGTGTGTTCATCAGGTGGGCAGAAAAGGGGGTCAGCACTACACCACCCAATGACAATCCCGTCGAAGCCAGTGCCAACGCCATGGATCGCTGAGGGCCGGGAAACCATTGGGTAATTATTGTGGTGCAAATCACAACCGAAATGCCCGCATTACCAATACCAAAAAGGGCAAAGAGCGCATAAAGGTGCCAGACCTCGGAGGCCAGTCCCACAGCGCCCAGGGCGAATCCGGATATCAACGCGCCGCCGATCATGACGGTGCGGACTTGATAACGGTTGAGTAGCGTGGCGACATACAAACCGGCGATGCCGCCCACAACAAAAAACAGGCTGACGGCGAAAGAAATGTGTCCAACGGGCGCAGCCAGTTCTGCCGATAGCCGGTTGATGTAGACCGACATGTTGTAAAAGCCCAGACCAGAGCTCACCGTTTGCACCAACATCATGGCGCCAACGATCACCCAACCATAGCGATCGACACTTGCTGGCAAAGGTGCAGCCTGATTCTTATGTCTGTCCAATCGATTTAAGCTCCCCTGCACCCGATAAAACTCGCCGCAGGTCACTATAGAATCCACTCGGGTAAACGTCTATGTTGACCCTGCAACCACGAACCACCGTTCGTGCCGTCATTGAAAAAGAACCCAAGGAATTACAGTGGAACTCAAAGACAAAATCATCGTCGTGACAGGCGGCGCCAGCGGCATCGGCCGTGAAATGTGCCGACGTTTTACCCAAGAAGGCGCAAAAAAAGTCGTCGTGGCGGATCTGAACGGTGATGGCGCCAAGGCCGTTGCAGAGGAAATTGGCAGCGTCGGCCACGCGGTCGACGTGCGCAACGAACAGGACCTCATCAACCTAATCGAAGACACCGAGCGTCAATTTGGACCCATCGATCTGTTTTGCTCCAATGCGGGGATTGGCATTGGCAAAGACATTTTTGAATCCGACGAGGTATGGCAAACCATTTGGGAGGTGAACACCATGTCCCACGTCTGGGCCGCCAAACACTTGGTGCCTCGCATGATCGCTCGCGGCGGCGGCTACTTACTCAATACTGCATCTGCCGCCGGCCTGCTCAGCCAAATTGGTTCAGCCACCTATGCCGTTACCAAACACGCCGCCGTCGCCTTAGCCGAATGGTTGTCCATTACCTATGGAGATCAAGGCATCAAGGTTTCGGTACTGTGTCCTCAGGCCGTTCGCACAGCCATGACCGCCAGAGGCCCGGGTGTTGCCGGGGTCGATGGCATGATCGAACCCGAAGACGCCGTTACTGCGGTGGTTGAGACTCTGCGAGAGGAGCGTTTTTTGGTGCTACCGCACCCGGAAGTGGCCGAATACATGCAGCGCAAAACAGCCGACTACGACCGCTGGCTCAAGGGCATGCGCCGCTTGCAGAGTTTGTACGGCAAGGCCGACTGACCCGCGTCACCCATACCGGTTAATCGTCGATATAGCCGTTGAGCCGTAAGGCTTCGATAAGGCCAACGAGGATCAAATCAGATACCACGTGATCAAAGAGATCCTCGCGGTGAAACAGATTGGAGAACCCGCCGGTAGCGATCACCAAGGCTGGCTCATCGCCGAATGCTTCAGCACTGATGCGCGAGACCAACTCGCGCACCATGCCCACATTGCTCCAGTAAAGACCGCTTTGAATACTTTCTATCGTGGTTTTACCCACGGCTGTCCGCGTCGGTTTGATCTCAACAGAAGGCAGTTTGGCGGTTTTTGCCTCCAAGGCTTCCATGGCCAGCCGAATACCGGGCATGATGTTCCCACCAAGGAACACGCGGTCCTTGGTGATGGCACACACCGTGGTGGCCGTACCGAAATCCACCACGATCAAGTTTCGGTCTGGAAATAATTTTATTGCACCCATCGCATCGGCAATACGATCGCTGCCGACTTCCTTAGGATCTTTGTAAGCGATCTTCAATCCGGTTTTCAAACCCGGGCGCAAAATCATGGGCTCAATACCAAAGTACTTTTGGCAGCAAGAGCGCAGGGTGTAATTCAATTCCGGCACCACGGAGGAAATTGCGACGGTTTTGATGACCTCAGGATCGATACCGTTTTCCCGCAATGCGCTGCGCAAAAACACACCGATTTCGTCGGACGTGCCGCGGCTGGTCGAGGCGTAGCGAAACTGGCTAACCAGTTCGTCCCCTGCAAATACGCCACAAAAAATCTGACTGTTACCGACGTCGAGTACCAAGATCATGCGCTTGCTTCCTGTATGTCGCTCTCTTGTAATGGCGGATCCACCGGCACGTTATCAATCAAACGTACCGCGTCGGCCCCTTCGCCGAGCACCACTGCGCCACATCGGCGTTGGCCGACACTTTTCACATAGGCCACCTGCATACCCGCCGCCTGAAGGCTCAAACATGCCTGTTCGTCGGATGCGGCCTGAGCAAGCAGTCGGTTGAACCGACCGGCCAACTGCCGAGATTCCGGGCCTAGCAGCCGGTTACGAGATGACATGGCCAGTCCGTCAGCCTCCCGCACGATGTTACAGCCCACGATTTCTGTGGGCATAAAGAACGTAGCGCACATGTCTCGGATCAACGTGTATTGCTGGTAATCCTTGAGGCCGAAGTACGCTCGATCAGCCCGCACAAGATTCAACAGCTTCATCACCACGGTAAGCACCCCGGTAAAGTGCCCCGGCCTGTCGGTACCGCATAACTGGTTTGAAAACTCATTCTCGGTTACCCGATATCGAAAGCCATCTGCGTACATCTGTTCGTAGTCAGGCAGCAAGACCACATCAACCCCAGCGGCTTCGGCCAGAGCCAAATCGTCTTCTAGCGCATTGGGGTATTTCGCAAAATCGTTGGGATCATTGAACTGGGTGGCATTGACGTAAATCGACAATACGGTCAGATCATTGTCTGCCGTACTGGCCTGCAACAAGGATAGATGGCCTTGATGCAAGGCTCCCATGGTTGGCACAAATCCGATGCGACCGGTCAGGCTGGTTCGCAGCTCGCGCCACTGGGCCATACAGCGCAGAACGTTCACCGATAAACCTCTTCGCAATTCGGGAACGCACCGGCTGTCACGTCTTGGTGATAGGCATTCACCGCGCTGCTCAATTGGGCATGGCCATCCAAGTAATGGCGCAGAAACTTGGGTTTGAAGCTCGGCTGCATACCCAGCATATCCTGCAGCACCAGTACCTGACCGTCTGTGTGGGCACCTGCACCAATACCAATGGTTGGAATATCCAAGCTGTTGGTGATTTGTCGGCCCAGATTTTGCGGCACGCATTCCAACACCAAGGCAAAACAGCCGGCGTCCTGCAGAGCCAAAGCGTCGCGATATATTTTTTCTGCATCAGACTCTGTTCGACCCTGCACCTTATGACCACCAAGCCCTTCCACCGACTGCGGTGTCAGACCCAGATGACCCATCACAGGCACACCCGACTCTACGATATGGGCGATGGTGTCGAGTTGGCCCGCAGCGCCTTCGATTTTGATCGCGTTGCTACCCGCCTGCATGAGTTCGCTTACCGCATCGAGCACTTCACCTCGCTCGCGTCTGGCGGCCAAGAAAGGCATATCGCCGACGATGAACTTATCCGGCGCACCGCGACGTACCGCCGCAATATGTGTAGCCATCATGGGAACCGTTGCATGAACGGTACTGCTAAAGCCATGCATCACCATAGCGAGGCTGTCGCCAACCAACAGTGTGTCCAGTTCGGAATCGTTGAGCAGTTGTGCAGACCAGTAGTCGTAGCACGTGACCATAGAAATTTTTTCACTCGCCACCTTGCGACGATGAAAATCGTGAATCTTCATAAGCACCTCCGGTACCTGTCCGTATTCTTGGCGAATTGCACGCCGCAAACCCCTCTCGGGATGGATCAAGTCCTATTTTGTATTTTGAGTCTTGGCCTTAGGGCCGCCTCTCTCCCTCGTATCCCTCGTATCTCTTTCACTCTCAATCAAGAAGCATCGCGCTGGATGATTCGCGTCTCCGTCAACTGATGTGTTTCCTCGTCCTTTCAAGGATGAGCACAATGGATCGGAGCGCAGGCCAACGTTAATCGAAGAAAGACCTGAAAATCAACGGCGAAAACCATTGTTTTGGGGTGGGGGAAAAGGTCCGTCTAGCGGTGCTGACTGAGGTCGCTTACGGCGCGCTTAGCCAGCACTTTCACCAGATGGGCCCGGTATTCTGCTGAAGCATGAAGATCGCTGTTAAAGCCTGCATCCGGCACTTCGACGTCGTTCAACGCTTTTGGTGAAAACGATTGATTGAGCGCATCTTCCAGCGTACACGCTCTAAAAGCACAGGGCCCAGCGCCTGTGACGCCTACTCGAAAACCTGTCGCATACTCGGCGATCAGTACGCCGACCACTGCATAGCCGGAAGCTGGGTTGCGAAATTTCTGATACGTCGCGCGCAGAGGCACCGCGAAGTCAACGCTGACGAGAATATCGTCCGCCGCCAGTGCCGTCTCAAAGAGATCGTGAAAAAAATCGTCTGCAGGAATTTGGCGATCCTGAGTGTTTATCACCGCCTGCAAACCCAACAAGGCCGCGGGCAAATCTGCCGCTGGATCCGAATTTGCGATCGATCCGCCCACCGTTCCGCGATTCCGCACCTGATTGTCACCGATTGAGGAAACAACCTGAGCCAACACAGGCAACTGATTGAGAACGAGCCCATTGGCCGCCACATCGTTGTGTCGCGTCAGCGCGCCCACACGAATACTCGTACCGCCCTGAGACTCAACGTGCTCAATGCCCTGAAGCGCCTGAAGCCCGGACAAGTCGATCAGGTCTGAGGGTGCTGCCAAACGCTGCTTCATACTTGGAATCAGGGTCATGCCACCGCTGAGGTACATGGGATCTTCCGCGCCAGCGAACAAAGAGCGGGCTGCCTCCACACTGTCCGGTCGATGGTAATCGAATGAATACATACTACTCAGCTTTCTCCATTACGCGCTTTCAGCGCCGCGGCACCGTTGGCCACCGCTGCTACGATGTTTTGATAGCCCGTACAACGGCACAAATTCCCCTCCATACCCTGACGTATCGCATCAGCGTCCAGAGTCTCGACCTTTGTCGCTAAATCCACTGCCTGCATGATCATGCCGGGTGTGCAAAATCCGCACTGCAAGCCATGACAGTCGCGAAAGGCTTTCTGCATTGGGTGCAGATCGTCGATGCTGCCAAGACCCTCTATGGTGACAACTTCCCCATCCTGCGCCTGAACCGCCAAAACAGAGCAGGACTTCACGGCCCGACCATCAAGATGAATCGTGCAGGCACCACACTGAGAGGTATCGCAGCCCACATGGGTACCTGTCAGTCCCAGATGTTCACGCAAGACGCTGACTAACAAGGTATTCGGAGCAACGTCTAGCGTATGCGCCTTGCCGTTTACGCGAAAAGAAACCTTCACAGGGCAAGCACCATGGCAGTGATCAGCACCACAAAGGCGGTAATCCAAATGAAACTCGTACCATCCTTAGCACGCTCCACCGGCGTTTCGGCTTCGGACTTTTCTTGTGACGCATCGGCCTGTGCGCCTTGAGTGCCTTGAGCTGTATCGTTCTGCATAAATGCCTCACTGAATGCCGCAAAGAAATCGTCAGACATTTTCTTCGCCGCGCCATCAATTAAACGTGAACCCACTTGGGCCAACTTGCCTCCCACGGAAGCCTGAACCTGATAACTCAGCCGAGTTCGTGGCCCCGCATAGGTCTCAGTCGGGTTTTCTGGCAGGGCCTCAAGCTGCACTTGGGCGGTGCCTTTTGCGACGCCGGCACCACCTCTGACCTCCCCATTGAGGGTATAGCTGTAGGGCGCTTTGACATCGGTGAGCACTAGCGTTACCGCGAAGGCTGCGTTAACAGGACCCACCTTTGCTCGCACCGTCGCCTTAAGATTCTCCGCGTCCACTTGTTCAATGGATTGGCAACCGGGAATGCTGGCCTTCAGTGCATCGGGGTCGTTGAGTGCCTGCCAGATGTTGTCAACGCTGCCATTGATCGTGTATTCACCCTGCTGCTGCACTGTCTCTCTCGCTCCTCACTATTTATCGTTCACCGCGACTCAAATCGGTTCGCCAAAGGCCGCAGCCCGGTCTAGGCGAGTGCTTTCATCATCGGCTAAATATCGGCAAGCCAGCAGCAAAGCGGCGACGCTCAAGGCAAAAGCACCAAGGCCCCAGGTCATGGCCAACTGCAGAGAATCGGCGCTATCAACGCCCGAGCGGTTGTACAGATCGCTGAACTGACCGATCAAGAACGGCCCAAGCGCCAAGCCCACGAAGGTATTCATCAGCAGGTAGTAGGCCGAAGCCGTCGCCCGCATACGCGGCATGACCAAGTCATTCACCGTACTGGCCGCACAGCCTATCCACGCCGGCGAAATCACGCTGAAGAGGAAACTGTAAATATAGGCCATAACGATGCTTTCAGTATAAAGAAAGCCAAGCGCAAACGGCACGGCCAACAACGGAATCGCTAAACCAACATAGAGTCTGGCGTTAACGGTTTTGGCTCGAAAGTAATCGGCGATCACGCCACCCAAAACGATGCCAATAAAACCGCCAACAGCGGAACCCAAACCAAGATACAGGCCAGCATCCGCAATGGTTTCACCATGGAAACGCTGCATAAACGGCGGCGACCAAAACCCTATGCCGTAAGTCACAAAGGATATCGCGGGAAACCCAACAGTGGATGCCAAAAACGCCTTGGATTTAAACATCATGCCGTAGCACGCTGGATCGGTAAGCTTTTGGTAGTGAATCCAGGTAATGGTGATATACACGCCAATGCCCAGCGCAATCCATTGCAACAGCGTCGGCATCACAACATAGAGGCCGTAGAATAACGCGACGACGCCACTGGCATAGATCAGGTTCATTGCCACCGCGCGGATGCCGCCCGCCTGATACAGGGCAAACAACGAAAATCCGGGCAGAACGCTCATAAAGGAACTGGAGGCAGCCTTAAACGGATGCGGGTGTTTAGGGGTAACCAGACCTTCGGAGGCACCACGGATCGGTTCCTTCAAAGTCCATACCCAAATCGCCATTAAAATACCGGGTATGCCAACGGCCAAAAATGCCGCCTGCCACGCCTTGATACCCAGTGGTGCCAGCGTAGGATCGGGATACCAGGCATGCCAGCTTTGCACGATAGCGCCGCCCAAAAACAAGCCAATACCCGAACCTAGGTAGATACCGCTGGAGTAAATCGCCAGCACGGTAGCCCGTACTTTCGGCGAAAAATAATCTGAGATCATGGAGAACGCAGCTGGAGTAGCGCTGGCTTCGCCAATGCCTACGCCGAAACGACAGACCGCCAGATGAGTAAAATTCTGCGCAAATCCCGACAACGCCGTCATCGCACTCCAGAAGGATAAACCGATAGAAATCAGATTTTTGCGATTCCAAACATCTGCAAGCCGCCCCAGTGGGATGCCGAATACGGCATAAAAAATGGCAAAGGCTGTGCCGTACAAAAAGCCGATTTCTGCATCGCCAATGCCCAGATCGAGTTTAATTTCTTCGGCCAAAATCGACAGAATCTGGCGATCAATAAAATTGAATATATAGACGATGATCAGCACAAAGAGCACATAGCGGCCATAGTTTGTGCCTCCCACTTGCTCTATGGGTGGTGCATCGTTCGTCGCGTCATCATCGTGGTTCACATCAGTCAATCAAAGTCTCCCCGTCCCAGTGTTCTTTGCTGACAAAGTCAGCCACCGGATTTCTTTTCAATTTGGTCAATTGCTTCACCGGTTGTCCCATGGGAATCATGGCGGCGAAAGCCATTTCGTCAGGCACGCCGAAGTGCGCCCTCAATTCATTCTCCGCCCCTGCCGCGAAGGTGGTCAGCGTACCACCTAATCCCTCGTTTCGCGCCGCCAACAAAATATTCCAGACAAATGGATAGATCGAGGCACCGGAAATCACCCCAACCCGATCCAACTCGCTGTCGAATGACGCCACCACAGAGAGATCGACGAAGACCAACAAAATCACCGGAGCACCGGTCAAGTTATTTAGCATCTGGCCTGGCACTTGGGTATTTGCAATGTCTGCATCGCTAACCTGACTGGGGATGATGGTATTCAATGGCGCTTCACCAGCCTTTACCTGGGCCACGTAACGCTGCATTTGTGGCTCGATCAGTTCACGCAGTCGTGCCCGCGACGACTCCTCACGCACCACTAACACCTTCCAGCCTTGTCGGTTACCGCCACTGGGCGCAAAGCGCGCCTGCTCCAAAATACGGGCAATGACCTCATCGGTGATTGGTTGATCCGTAAACTCCCGCGCGGCGAAAGTCGTGCGCATCACGTCGTACAACTCCATACATTTCTCCTGAAGAATTATCACCGCGGGCGATCATAGCCTTGGCCGACGATGAAAAGCGAACTGGTATGATGGGTTCATGAGCCAAATCATTTTGTTGAACAAGCCCTACAATGTTCTGCCGCAATTTTCCGACCGCGACGGTCGCGAGCATCTGGGGAATTACGTCGATCAACCCGGAGTCTATCCCGCAGGTCGCCTCGATCGGGACAGTGAGGGTCTCATGGTGCTGACCGACGACGGTGCTCTACAGCACAAAATCAGTCATCCGGATCACAAAATGACCAAAACCTACTGGGTGCAGGTGGAAGGCGAGCCCTCCGAAAACGATCTGCAGCCGCTGGCAGATGGCTTGGCATTGAACGACGGCACGACGTTACCCGCCAAATACCAACTGGGTATCGGCGGCTACAGCGTTTGGCCGCGCACGCCGCCTATTCGGGTACGCAAGTCCATCCCGGACACTTGGCTCACGTTGACGATAAGAGAAGGCAGAAACCGCCAAGTCAGACGCATGTGCGCGCACTTGGGCTTTCCGGTGTTACGGCTGATCCGTTATCGCGTCGGCTCATGGACCTTGGACGGCTTAGAACCGGGACAGTGGCGAACGCTTTAAGAGGCGCTGCCCGCGGCACTATGCGTCGGGCAAAGCCCCGGGAAACATCAGTTCAGACAATGGCTTTCGGGGCGATGGCACCTCCCGTTCCCGCAGCGGGTCCGGCAGGCTATCGGCGGATGCAGGATACCCAAGGGCAATCAACGCCTGAGTGGTGAAGCGATCGCTCAAATTGAGTACCGCAGGGGCTTGATCGTGATGAAAGCCCCACATGGCATGGGCTGCCAAACCCATATGCTGCGCTTGCAAGGCCATACTCATCCACGCACTCCCCGCATCAAAACTGTGGGTCGCCGCTGGGGCGTCGTTGGCTTCAAAATGAGTTCGCGACACCAGGGCGACTAAGGCACCGGCCTTGGCTGCCCAAAGCTGGTTAACGTCCATCAGCAGATCGAACATCGGTTGCCACTGGGGCGTGTTAGGAAGAGCGTAAACAAAGCGCCATGGTTGGGAATTAAAGCAGGAGGGTGCCCACCGCCCCGCTTCACAGAGAGCTTGAAGCTCCGCCATCGTCAGGGCCTGACCACTCATGGCACGAGGCGACCAGCGGAGCCTGAACTGATCGTCTGCCGCCGCCCCTACGTCGCGCTGAGAAAAATCAGCGCCGTGTAACAAACTTCTCGCATCGGTCATCGTCCAGCCTCCCCTTGGGTAGCTGCTAGCCTTTAAATTCCGCCACAACAGCGGCGATCGACTGCTTTGCATCACCAAACAACATGCGCGTGTTGTCCCCAAAGAACAGCGGATTATCCACACCAGAGAATCCGGACCCCATGGACCGCTTGAGAACGAAAACGGTACGAGCCTGATCTACGTTAATGATCGGCATACCGTAAATTGGGCTGTTCTCGTCATTCCGCGCACTCGGGTTCACTACATCGTTCGCCCCAATCACTACCGCGACGTCGACGTTGTCGATACGCGGATTGATGTCTTCCATTTCAACCAACTGGTCGTAAGGCACATTGGCCTCGGCCAGCAATACGTTCATATGGCCGGGCATACGACCAGCAACCGGGTGAATTGCGTAGGTTACTTCAGCACCATTTTTCTCCAACAGTTCGCCCAACTCACGCACAACGTGCTGCGCTTGGGCGACCGCCATCCCGTAACCCGGAACGAAGGTCACAGACTGGGCTGCCTCCAAAATCAGGAAAGCGTCTTCCGCCACGATGGGCTTCACTTCGCCTTCTACCTTGGTGGCTTGCTTCACCGCGCCAAAGCCAGAAAACAAGACGTGTCCAAGAGAGCGGTTCATCGCCTTGCACATAATGTTCGTGAGGATGATGCCCGCAGCACCGACCATGGAACCTGCCACGATTAGGATGTTGTTGTTAATCGCGAAACCTGCTGCACAGGCGGCCAGGCCGGAATAGCT
Organism: Gammaproteobacteria bacterium; assembly: GCA_002704225.1. Taxonomy (GTDB): domain Bacteria; phylum Pseudomonadota; class Gammaproteobacteria; order Pseudomonadales; family Azotimanducaceae; genus UBA4421. The sequence continues at coordinate 18,914 of PAFU01000014.1, forward strand.
GTTGAGCAGCGAAATCACCAC
>PAFU01000005.1 GCA_002704225.1 Gammaproteobacteria bacterium
ACCGGCGAGACGGCATCGTCGAGCCGCCATTTATCAGTCTGAGCTATGGCAAGGTTTGAACTCCAGGGGCATAACCCCTGGGTCCTGATCCGACACTCGCGTCGACTGCATCACACGGCCTAATCAAACTTCAGGATGCGCTTGAATCGCGCCAAAAGCCTTCCTATCGTCGTTTCGCACTCATGGTGTGATCTAACCGAGGACAGATTGACTGCCCGCAATCGCGAGGTGGTTACAACGGAGACAAAGAACATGGCCTATCTGAGACTGCATTCGGATCCCGGCTTCAACTTCACCCTGAATCGCCTTGCGCAAACCATTCCCGCCGAAGAGGTTAGAACCGTTGCTGCGGAAATCGACTCTCTGGAAAGCTGGATTTCAAAAATGCTGGCTGCTGGCGAAAGAGCCGAACAGGAAGGCCGGTACGCTGAAGCCGCCCGCGACTTACAGGGCGCCGAATTTTATATGAAGCAAGGTCACGCTGGTAAACACGACGTCTACCAACGTTCGATCGAATTGACAGACCGAGCCTTACCGCAACTCGCCGAGGCCAGAGAGAGCGTTCCTTACCTTGCAGGCAACCTGCCGGCTATTCGGTTGCCGGCGGAGGGCGAAGAGCGAGATATCATCGTAATGCACAGCGGCTTTGATGGTTTGCTTGAAGAAATGTACCCGCTGCTTCCGGCTTTTACGGCAGCAGGTTATACCGTTATCGCATTCGAGGGGCCGGGCCAAGGGGGCGCACTGCGCAAAGACAACCTGCCCATGCCATACGACTGGGAAAAGCCCGTAAGCGCCGTTCTCGACCACTACAAAATTGATCGCTGCACGCTGATCGGCATGTCGCTGGGCGGCTATTTGGCACCTCGGGCGGCGGCTTTTGAGGCACGCGTTGCGCGCGTGGTTGCTTGGGGAGCGATGTTCGACTTTTTTGAGAGCTACAAAAAACGCGTGGGCAAACTACAGGCTGGGTTGCTGGGTCTGCTTCTGGATCTCGGCTTAACGGGCACTGTAAACAACATCCTCGACAAAGCCAGAAAACGCGATGGCATAATCGATTGGGCGATCGGTCACGGCATGCACGTCAGCGGCACATCGTCAACGGCTCAGTTTCTGCAGTGGGTGCGCTCGCTGAACCTGCGCGATTGCGCCCATTTGATTCACCAAGACGTGTTGCTCATCATGGGCACCGAGGACCACTTGGTGCCCAGCAATCAACTCTACGTTCAGGCTCAGGCCATGGTTCAAGCGCGGTCTGTGACCAGCGTTATGATGAGCGCAAAAGACGAATCAGCCGAACACTGCCAGGTAGGCAACCCAGGCCTCGCGGTGACACAAATCATCGATTGGCTCGGCAGTCTGGCAAGACGCGACACGTAGGCTGCAAACCAGCGAAGAAAAGTCGCCGCCGATCGGTTGCCAAGGACGTAAAAAGATCGCGCAGCTAGCGTGATCTTTCCTCGCGCAGTCTATACTCCGCGCTCCTGAATTAACCACTGAGCATTCATGAGCCTAGTGCGCTGCGACAATTTATCCATTCACTTTGGTGATCGATCCATTCTGACGGATGCCGACTTCTCCATTGAGCCTAACGAACGGGTTTGCTTGATTGGTCGTAACGGAGCGGGAAAGTCCACACTGCTAAAGATCATCACCGGCGACGTCGTACCGGACGGTGGCGCCGTGCACTTCCAAGACAATCTGCGTGTCAGCGTGCTGGAACAGTCCTTACCGGATGCTCAAGAACTCAGTGTACGCGACGTCGTGGCCCAAGGCTTGGCGGCGCAAATGGCGTTGATTGCCGCCTTCACCGACCTCAGTGGTAAGGCAGAGAGCGCCGAAGACTTTGAAACCATGGAGCAAATGCAGTCGAGTATCGACACCCTTGGCGGCTGGCAACCCGAGCTTCAGGTCGAGGCAATCATTACCCAGCTGGCGCTGCCAGCCGACTCGCTGCTCAGCGAACTGTCCGGTGGTTGGCGTCGGCGCGTGGCGCTGGCGAAAGCCTTGGTCAGCAAACCCGATCTGCTGCTACTGGATGAGCCGACCAACCACTTGGATATCGCCACCATTCAATGGCTCGAGCACGAAGTTCGCGGCTACAAAGGCAGCGTTATTTTTATCACTCACGATCGGGCGTTTTTGCAGAAACTTGCGACCCGTATTGTGGAAATTGATCGCGGCCGAATCATCAGCTGGCCCGGCGACTACGCAAACTATCTGCAGCTCAAAGAGCAGGCGCTTGAAGAAGAAGAAACGCGCAACGCCCTGTTCGACAAACGACTGGCTCAAGAAGAGACCTGGATTCGGCAAGGCATCAAGGCTCGGCGCACGCGCAACGAAGGCCGTGTGCGAGCACTGAAGGCCATGCGCGACGAGCGTAGTAAGCGCCTGACTAAGCAGGGCAAGGCCCAGATACAAATTGCTGCGAGCGAAGAATCTGGCCGAAAAGTAATAGAGGCTCGCGCCATCACCCACGGCTATGAAGGTAAGCCCTTACTCAACAACTTTAAGCTCAAAATCATGCGCGGCGATCGCATCGGCATCATTGGTAACAACGGCGTGGGAAAGACTACGTTGCTGCGGATCCTGCTCGGTCAACTGGAGCCGGACGTCGGCTCGGTAAAAATCGGCACCAATCTGACCATCGGTTACTTTGACCAAGTGCGGGACGGTTTGGAGTGGGACAAAAGCGTGGCCTTCAACGTGGCCAACGGCAAAGATCACATCACCATGAACGGTGGCGACCGGCACGTGATCGGCTACCTCAAAGGTTTCTTGTTCACGCCGGAGCGGGCGCGCACCGCGATCAAACACCTGTCTGGCGGCGAGGTGAATCGTGTTTTGCTGGCCAAGCTGTTCACTCAAACCAACAACCTGATGGTACTGGACGAGCCCACCAATGACCTCGACATTGAAATGCTCGAGGTGCTGGAAGAGAAACTGGTGGAATACGGCGGCACCCTGATCGTCGTCAGCCACGACCGTGACTTCGTTGATAACGTGGTGACCAGCACCTTGGTCTTTGAAGAGGACAGCCGTTTGATTGAATACCAAGGCGGATTCAGCGATTGGGCGAGTCGAGGACGCCAGCTGGCGGTAGTGGAACAACGCCCCGGAGAGCTAGCCGAGATCAGCGAGGGCACAGCCGAACCGGCAACACGCAACGAACCCGAGCCGGCCGCGCCAAGCAAGCCCGCCAAATCAAAAAAGAAACTCAGCTACAAACTTCAGCGCGAGCTCGACGCTCTACCTGACACCATTGCCGAGCTCGAAGACAAGATCGTCGAGTTGACAGAGCAAACCAGTGCGGCGGGTTTTTACGATCAGGAGTTTTCCGTTACCGAACCCATTCTCAACAGCGTGGCTGCAACGCAAGAGGCGCTGGATACCGCGACAGAACGCTGGATCGAGCTAGAAGAACTGCAAGAAAGCAATTGAGGCTAACGACTGTGGGCCATTAGCGCATCGTCTACCTCCACCATGCCGCCGTGCTGGCTGGCAAAGTACACTTTGGCATCCTTCTCAAACAGGATCAGGCCATCCATAAACTTGACGTCTTCGGCGTCAACCGTCTCCAGTCCCGCGCCATGACGCATCGTAAATATGGTCATATCGTGGGTCACACAGAGATCCAGCTGTCGTTGTCCGGCTTCGGTCGCTGGCGCTCGCAGCTTATCGAGCATGACCTCCAGCACCATGGCGACGGCTCGATGAGGATTCATCATGGCAGCCTGCGACACATCGCCAGCGAACCAGCCTCCGACGTAGTTCGCCAGCCCCCCGGCGTCACGCAGCCCTTTCCACATGCGTATCTGATCCAAGGCATAGAAAACGCCAAACGCCTCCACGTCACGCACACGGCTGACCACACCACCCCGCCCGGCGGCACTGGATGCGCCAATGGCCAAGGTGCCGGTATCCGTGCAGCGTTTTACCGGACTGGAATACCCTCGCAGATTGACGTCTGGTAGCTGGGTGCCGAAGCGCGCCGCCAGCGCACGGCCCTCTTCAGTGAGCGGATTTTCAAGATCGTGAATGTCACGCCGGTACTCTCTGGCCGAATGGCGCATGAGCAGCACCGCCCGATCCACACCCTCAGAAAAAACAGCGCGGGTCATGCGCGCGGTGGCATCGCCGAAGGTATCGTCGGGCTGATTGTAATGATTGTTCATAGACTGCACTGCGGTTAAAACATGTCATAGTATCTCAGGGCCTAGATTAGAGGGGAGACAGGAATGAATAGATTACAAGATCGGGTTGCAGTAATTACCGGCGCGGGCCGCGGCATTGGACGAGAAATAGCCCTGCTGATGGCGTCTCAGGGAGCCAAAATTGTGGTGAACGATTTGGGAGCCAACACAGACGGCACCGGTTCCACCATGATCGCCGACGAAGTGGTTGCAGAAATCAAAGCCGCTGGCGGTGAAGCGGTGTCCAATACCGACTCCGTTGCCGACGTCGCTGGCGGCGAGCGTTTGATACAAACCGCAATCGATGCCTTTGGCGGCATGGACATATTGGTCAACAACGCGGGCATTTTGCGTGATCGCACCATTTTCAAAATGGAGGAATCCGATTGGGACGCCGTGCTTGCCGTCCACTTAAAGGGTCACTACTGCTGCACCCGCCCCTTTGCCAACTACATTCGAGCGGAAAACCGCACCGGCTGTCGCATCATTAATTTCTCCAGCGTGTCCGGTCTGTTTGGGAATTTCGGCCAAGCGAACTACGCTGCGGCCAAGGCAGGCATTGCCGGCTTCTCACGGGTTATGGCGCTGGAATTGGCCAAGTACGGCTGCACCAGCAACACCATCTCGCCGGGAGCCTTAACCCGAATGACCATTCCACTCCGAGAAAACCGCGGCGAAACCGTGGAAGAGTCGGATATGGAAGCTGGCGGACCACAGCATATCGCGCCGATTTGTGCCTGGCTGGCTGGTGAAGAATCCGCAGGAATCACATCCGAAATTTTTCACGCCGCTCGCGGTGGCATCGCCATCATGCAGCAGCCCCGCATCATCAAGCAGTTCAAAAAATCTGAAGGCGTGTGGAGCATCGAAGAGCTCGACAGCCTGGTGCCACAGCTGATGGAGGCAAAAAAAGCCAACATGGCAGCAGCCGACGCATCGGCGAAACCTACGGTGAGCTAGCGCACGATCGCGCTGAGGAGATCTTATGAGTAACAAAGTTGAAGGCCTGCACCACTTAGCGTTGTGTACTGCCGACATGAAAAGCCAAATCGAGTTCTTTACCGACAAGCTCGGCATGGAACTGCAAGCGCTCTACTGGATGCACGGTGTGGAAAACACCTGGCACGGATTTCTGCGCCTGAACGATGAAAGCTCCATCGCCTTTGTCTGCAACCCAGAGATCGAGGGCATCGAAGTGCAAATGGGCGTCACCCACGCGGGTAATCCCGGCGCCAACAGCGCGGCGGGCACCATGCAACACTTGGCGCTAAAAGTGAAAGATCACGACGAGATGATGGCCATGCGCGACAGACTGCGCGCCAAGGGTGTGCCGGTACTCGGCCCGATGGATCATGGCATGTGCGTGAGCATGTACTTTGCTGGACCGGAAAACCTGTCGCTGGAACTTTCCTACTCGTTGGAACCCATCAACAACGCCCATTGGATTGATCCAGAGGTGGTTGCTCTGGCCGGCATTACTGAGGAAGAGCTGAACCGGTATAAAAACCCCGCGGCCTTTGCGGACAGTGGCGGCAGCATTGCTCAACCAGTCATCGACGCAGCGGCCACAGGCCCACATATGACCAACTACCCGCCCGGGCACTACGAAGCCTCCATGGGGCTTCCCGATGAGGTTGTGCTGAATCTGGTGGAGTCAGAGCCGCCGGTTTCAGCCTAAGCGACTAAAAATACCCCGCCCATCGCAGGTAAACCCGGTCACCGCCGCCTTGGGTGAGTGGCGGGCCGGCTGGCATCGTGCCGACCGTAATGGGCGCGAACTCGTCTCCGCTGCCGCCGGTAGAGCCGATCCAACCCAGCTGCATGTTCTGGTTTTGGCCCACATCGTAGGCAAACTGCATTTGCAGCAAACTGCTGCTGTCGTGAAGGTTGGTAATAACGGTGAGCTGCTGGGTCAACAAGGGGTGCCACTCAAATGTGCCGCCCACAGCTAAGTAGTCACGCATCAGGTTAAAGAATTCTCCGCGCTCCAAACCGGCCTGCAAATCTGCTGGCAACGCGGTCAACGGCGTCGGCAGCTCGGCTAACCCGAAGTCGTTATGGAAGTATTCGGCAAAGGCGTAGACCGTCCGACCTCGCCAAGGAAACGCCACATCGATGTTGATCACACCGAGCACGCCCCAGTCGTCGTTTAAGGTCTGACGGGAGATACCTCGGCGCATGGCGATATCACTGCGCAATACGGCGGGGCCTACAGGAACACGCCCGCTGAGGCCGAGGAATTCCGTGTCGTAGTGCTGAGCCGCAATCACTTCAAATTCCAGTGACCCTGCATATCCGTGCCATTTCGCCGCGGTGCTGGCGACATTACCGTTTACGCTGTCCAAGCGGTCACGCCTAAACACGTGCAACAATTGAGCATCGTGGCCGTTATCAAACAGCCGTTCGATCAAAACGAGGTCGTCGCCGGCCTTATAGTCCCGGTCTACTGCGGTTGGCGCGAAGGGATTGAAGGGATCCAGCGGCTGAAAGACGATACCGCTGCCCCAGCTCACTGCCTGCCGGCCCACGGTGACAGCCCAGTGGTTCGACCGCCATTGGGCGTTCAGCCGGTCTAATCGATGCAGGGTACGATGCCGACGACCCTCGTTCCATTCATCGGTCAAATTCAGCAGTCGCAGGTCATCGCTGACGACCACCTGCTCGGTCCCTGAGGAGGTCTGGCCAAGCAAAATGGCGTCGCCGTGCTGCACAAGTGTCGTATGCGCTGCCTCAAAAGACCAAGGTCCAACGTCGTGCTGCAGCATCGTGCGCAGGTCAACAGTGCTGTCATTGCGGCGACTGCCGAGAGGCTCTCGGTACACGTCTGTTCCCGGTACAATGCTTGCGCTGGCGAAGCCTTTCAGTCGAAACGTCAGGGACGTATCACCCTTGAACCACGACCGAGACTTTGGCGCCACACCGGGTTCCGACAGCACAGGGTTGTCGCGATAAAGCGGCAGCATTGGCGGCCCAGTCGCCGCTGCAGCAGGCGTCTTCATCGCGTCGCGGGCTGGCGTTGCCGATCGTTGTTGGGCAGGCAGAGGGGACTCGTCTGCCTGGATTATGACCTCGGCAACCCATGCACCCCCATACCCCATCTCTTGGACCGCCTGTCGCAGCTTTGGCGTCTCGGATGCGTCCAATGGCAGCACTACCACTCGATGCAGGACACCATCGCCTCCGTCGTAAGCCACGGTGCGGATCTCTCGAACCGGTAACACCAATTCCAGTGACGACGCAGCCTGCTGCAATGCGGATGCGTTTTGAACATCGGCAAAGCTCCCGATCACCACCGCCGGTTCTGCCCGCAGCACAGCCGCACTCAACACGAGGAGCATCAGCCCGATGCGGCGACACATATCTACGTTAATCCGCAGACGCGCTGTCTTGGTGAATTTCGCCGTCCAGCATGGCGACTTGGCGCGAGGTATAGCCCATGACGATGGGATCATGGGTCGCGGTGACAATGGTCATACCCTGCTGTTGATTCAGATCACGCAGCAGTCCAAGCAATTCTTCCGTCGTCTTCGAGTCGAGGTTTGCCGTAGGCTCGTCGGCCAGTAGCAGTACCGGCTCGGTCACAATCGCTCGTGCAATCGCCACGCGTTGTTGTTGGCCGCCGGAGAGTTCACCGGGCCGTCGATCGCCCAGATCACCCAACCCCAAGCGCTGCAGAGCGGCATTGGCACGGTCGCGGCGCTCCTGACTTGGCGTGCCTTGAAGCTGCAGGATAAATTCTACGTTCTCCCGCGCAGTCAAAACCGGAATCAGGTTATAGGCCTGAAAGACAAAGCCCACGTTGCGCAGGCGCATCTCGGCCAGCTCGGCTGCATTCAAACCACCCAAATTCACGCCACCCACGACCACACGACCGGCATCAAATCCGTCCAGACCACCAATGACGTTGAGCAGGGTCGATTTGCCCGAGCCCGAGGGCCCCGCCAAGCTGACGAACTCACCGGCGTTAATGGTCAGATCGGCACCCCGTAATGCATACACCGGCACCGTGTCCTGCTGATAAATACGCTGCACGCCTTGGCACGCCACCACCGGTGCTGTCATCGAGTTGTTCTGTTCGAAATCCGTCATGTTGTTCTCTTTTGTTCTCGTCTGTTGTCGTGCAGCGTTCTAACGATTCATCGCCATCAGCGGGGAAATTTTCAGGGCTCGTCTGGCGGGGAAGTAGCTGGCGAAAACACCGACCAGTACGCTCAAGCCACCAAACAACAGCAAATCTTCCAAGGTCAGCACCGGCTTCAAAACGGTGCTCATGCCAAAGGCCTCCACACTCTCACTGAACGCAGACAAATCAATGCCATCGCCCAACCCGAAAACCATGGCGATGCCAAGCAACAGACCGGCGATCACACCCACCACCATGATGCCGACGCATTCCATCACCACTTGGATAAGCAACAGACGTTGGTTCATGCCCAAGGCACGCAGCATGCCCAGCTCACGTGTGCGCTGCATGACCGTTGCAATGAGGGTATTCACCAAACCAAAGGTCAGGGCGCTCATGATCAAAAAAAACCAAATCGCCATCGTCGCGTCGACAAGGTCAACAATTTCAGCCACTTGAGGCTGCATCTCGCGCCAATCTTTCACGACCAGCTGCGGGTGCTGGGCGGCCAGCTCGCGCTGCGCAAAGCCACGATCTTCTTCTGCCTGCAGCACCAGCGACAACTCGGTAATGGGTGTCCTGAGCTGGGTGTTTCCAAGTGCTGCCTGCATGGCCTCCAATCCGGTGAACACCAGAAGCTCTTCGGAGATTTTCATCGGTGCATCAAAGACCCCGGCGATGCGATAGCCGCGCTCGCGACTCTTGCCGTCGGCACCCTCCATGATGACCACCACCCGTCGCCCCACTTGAGTTTGCAAGGTTTCTGCCAACGCCTTGCCAATCAGCAGGCGTCCATCCTCTGGGCCACCCAAATCCTCACCCTCGATCACGAAATCCCGATAGAGGGAGATGCCCTCGTTGGCGGGATCTACCCCCACCAAGGCGACACCGCGCGTTTCACGCTCACTACTGATCACCGCGGGAATGTTGATGCGTTGGGCAAACCCAAGGATCGGAACGTCGTCACCTAAGGAAATCGGGGTTAACGACGAGAAGGCATTTTGCAGGCTGGGGTCATCGGCAAAGCCCGGCGCCTGCAGCTTGATGTGGCCGGTCAGTCCGGAGACCGCAGTCTCCAGCATATCGACCTGCCAGCCGCGAATCAGCGCATTGGACAACGTTGTCCCGCCAACGGCCACAGCAATGGCCGCGAACAGAAAAAAATTGCGGCGTCGATAGCGCACGATATTCCGCAAGCTCAAATTAAAGAGCATGGCCAAAGTGCTTAAAAATGAGGACCTGAACATAAGGATTACTCCGCCCGCAGGGCAGTGACGGGGTTGATGCTCCGGACACGCACCGTGCTGACCAAGGCAGCAAGCTGGGTACCAATCATCATTACCAAGGGCGCTGTCGCCATGCTGCTCCACGTCGCTCTCGGGTAGATCCGATCCATGGTACCCATTTGCATCTGCTGAATGGCTTCCTCACCACCCATTTGATCCACGGGAATGCCCACGCCGGTCAGATAGTTGATGAGTGGATAGGACAACCCAAGGCCCAGAGCCACGCCCAAGGAACTCAGCAGTAGGGCTTCAAACTGAACCTGTCCAATGACCTGCCAAGGACGCATGCCCAAGGCCATAAACAGTCCAAACTCTCTTGTGCGCTCGTAAAGCACCATGACAAACGTGTTCACCACCGCAAAGGTCACCAAGATCAGCAGCAGCGAGTAAAACAGGTAACCTCCGGCCTTATCCATCTCGATGGACTGTTCAATCAGCGGCATCAGCTGCTGCCACGTCTGCAGCGTGAGTTGCTCCGAGAGCAAAGGCTCGATCTGCGCAGCAATCGGGTTGAGTTGGGATAGGTCATCCACCATCAAAAGCAACATATGAGCTTCGTCCTGCAGATAGAACGTCTCGGCTACCCCGGCAAACGGCGCAAAGACCAGCGTGCGATCCAGTGCGGCCTGACCCGTCTCCACGATGCCCGAGATCTCAAATATCGCTGCCGCGACCGCACCCTGTTTACCACTCCCAAGTACCACCAATTCATCGCCAACGGCCGCACCCAAGTTACGCGCCATGGATGCTCCGATCAGCGCTTGATCGGCTTGAGAAGGGATATCCCCCTCAATGACGTTGTCGTATATATCGAGGTGCTGTTGCTCGGCTTCAAAGTCCACACCAACAACCATGCCACCCAGCGACTTTTCTTCCATCGACACGACGGCAAAGGCCTGCACTCGCGGAAAAACCGTCAGCCCGTCAATTGCCGACAACTCCGCCTGCAGCGCCTGAACGTTCTCGATGGTGCGATCAAGCCGAGGCTGATCGACGTAACGCTTCTCGCTGATCTGACCGTGCCCGGTAAAATAGCGGGTAGCGGAGTCGATCATGATTTCGTAACTGCCAGATTGCAGGCTCATGGCGAAAGAAACCAACAACACAGAAAAACCGATACCACCAGCAGTTAGCCAAGTACGGGCAGCGTTGCGCTGCAAGTTGCGCCAAGCCAGCCGTATCACCGGCTGCGTCCCGACTGCAGCGAAAACAGCGTGAACATGCGATCTGGCACGTCCACATCAAAGTCCATGTCGAGGTACTCCAGCTCGGTGTATTGATCGGGCTTATCGACTTCCTGCATGCGCATGCGGGTCGCCATGACACGGCCGCCCCGCTCACCAATGGACAACGACACCATGCGTCGCACCGGCTGCATGTCTTGATCAAAATAGGTCAGCTCCAGCAGCACGAGGTCTTCGCGAATGCGCAGCTGTTCCTTGCCCCAGACGACGGCGGCATCCTCTCGCGGTACCGCATCAATCACATATACCGCCTGGCCCTCGTTTTGCTCAGTGTCCACATGTTCTAACGTGTAGTCGCGCAACCATTTGTCGCTGCGAGACATGTCGTTATAAGAAAAATCTGAACCCGCCCAGCTTTGCGACATCATGCCCCCGGGTAGCCGGATACTTTTGTTCAGCTTCGGGGTATAGGTCCACATACGCTCGCCTTGCTTGAGCAGGGCATTCCCCACATCTCGGGTGGGCGCAACAAAACGAATCAAGGCGTCCTCACGCCCACGGGTCCACGCCTTCAACGTGGATTGACGCTGCCAACTCGGGCGCTTGATGAGCATGGACATTTCCGCGTAGGAAGACAGACCGCGGGTTTGATCGATCGATCCGGTGACTAAGGCAACGACATCAATCTCTTCGCTGGCCTGGGTAGCGCAAAGCACTGTCAGAAGTGCCAGATTTAGCACGACCACCCGTCGTGCCACAGACGTCAAACATTGCAAAGCCGGAGAAATTAGCCGGGTCGATATCGCCATAATTCATCTCGTGCGGGTTAATGCGAGTCCGTCCGAAGACTAGCCAGCGTCGAAAGCAATTGCAAAGAATCTAGATGCGATCTATTTTTAGACTTAGTCTAAAAATAGATCGCCTATGTCACTCAGACAAATCAATCGCCAGAAGACCCGACTGGCCATTTTGGATGCGGCCCGATCCCTTGCTGCGGATTCGGCGTGGTATTCGATTACCACCAGACAAATCGCGGAATTCGCACAGGTCAGCTACCAGACCTTGTACAACTACTTTCCCTCGAAAGCAGAGATTGTGCGCGCGCTCATTGTCGAGACCTACGTCGGACCCGAAGAGGATATGCTGAACATCATAAAACGCTACGAAGACGATCTGTTGGCAAGCATCAATGAAATCAACGCTGCGCGCTTCAACTCGATTCAGGCGGCAGACCCCCAATGGTGGACATTGATCGGCAACTACTTCGCACCGGGAGGTGACGGCAGCTACAGCGGTGCCAACATTTTGGAACTGGTGGATCAAAGCGGTGACAGCTACTACTACCAACTGTTGCGTCAGGCACAGGGCACCGGCAGGTTGCGTCTGGATGTGGATATCCAGCTAATGGCCCATACCCTGTATTGCATTGCCAACAGCGCAGGCGAGCGGCTGATCTTCGCCGAGGCCAACGCCGCTGCGCTGCAAGCGGTCTTGGCTGAACAAAGTGCGCAGTTGGTCACCCCTTATTTGACTCTGCCTGACTAGTAACCGTTTAGCGCCTGCGCATTAACGACACCACGTTGTCACCTGATACCACTTGTTGCGTCGGACGGAACAGAATCTCCCAAGTCACGATTTTTCCGGCTTCGCGAAAAAAGCCGCGACAACCGATACCGGTATCAACGACAAAGAGGTTCACGGTGGCGGACTGGGTCTGGCCCTCATTCCATAACAAACAAACGTTTGGCTCGCTCTCGAGCTTGGCGATGCCATCCAGCGCAAAAGATCCAACTCGAGCATCTACGACGTAGGTGCCGTTCTCGTCAGCCCCGATACGAACAGAGACATTGCCTCGCGCCGCTCCTTCCAGGGCGCCGGTGAGGGTGATGCCGTCTTGATCCTCTACAATCTCG
>PAFU01000061.1 GCA_002704225.1 Gammaproteobacteria bacterium
AGCGCGGTTAATCCCCTATGCCAAAAAGAACTGATATAAAAAGCATTCTCATCCTCGGGGCTGGACCTATTATTATCGGCCAGGCCTGTGAGTTCGACTACTCTGGTGCCCAGGCCTGTAAAGCACTGCGTGAAGAGGGCTTTAGAGTTATTCTGGTCAACTCTAATCCGGCCACTATCATGACTGACCCGGCGATGGCTGATGCCACCTATATAGAGCCGGTAGAGTGGCGCACCGTTGCCAAGATTATTGAAGACGAGCGCCCAGATGCGCTACTGCCCACCATGGGCGGTCAGACGGCACTCAACTGTGCACTGGATCTGGCCAAGCATGGGGTACTGGATAAATTTGGCGTTGAGATGATTGGCGCCAATGCAGATGCTATCGACAAGGCCGAAGATCGCGAGCGCTTCGACAAGGCCATGAAGGCCATTGGCCTGCAGACGCCGCGCTCGGCGATTGCCCACAGCATGGAAGAGGCCCTGCAGGTACAGAGCCAACTAGGCTATCCCTGCGTTATCCGTCCTTCATTTACCCTCGGCGGTAGCGGTGGCGGAATTGCCTATAACAAAGAAGAATTTGAGGAGATTTGTCATCGTGGACTTGAGCTGTCGCCGACCAGCGAACTGCTCATAGATGAGTCCTTACTCGGCTGGAAAGAGTTCGAGATGGAGGTGGTGCGCGATAAAAAAGACAATTGCATCATCGTTTGCGCCATTGAAAATGTGGATCCCATGGGCGTGCATACGGGTGACAGTATTACCGTTGCGCCGGCACAAACCCTGACAGATAAGGAATACCAAATTCTGCGCAACGCCTCGATTGCCGTGCTGCGCGAAATTGGTGTCGAAACCGGCGGCTCCAATGTTCAGTTTGGCATCAATCCAGACGATGGCCGTGTGGTGGTGATTGAGATGAACCCGCGGGTGTCGCGATCCTCGGCTCTTGCCTCTAAGGCCACCGGCTTCCCGATTGCGAAAATCGCGGCGAAGTTGGCGGTGGGCTATACCCTCGATGAGCTGGAGAACGACATTACTGGCGGTGTGACGCCTGCCTCTTTCGAGCCCAGCATCGACTATGTGGTTACCAAAATCCCCCGCTTTACCTTTGAGAAATTCCCCCAAGCCAACGCCAGACTTACAACACAGATGAAATCTGTTGGCGAGCTCATGGCTATCGGCTGCACTTTCCAAGAGTCGCTGCAAAAGGCGCTCAGAGGCTTGGAGATTGGCATGGTGGGTTTCGACCCCGTGCTTGATACGAAGGATTCGGAGTGGCGCAGTGTGTTGAAGCGAGAACTGGCCGCGCCCAGCACCCTCAGGCTTTGGTATGTGGCCGATGCGTTTCGTGCGGGTTTTACTCTGGAAGATATATTCGACCTGACCAAGATCGATCCTTGGTTTTTGGCAGAAATCGAAGACCTTGTCGCTGAAGAAGCCGAACTGAGTGCTCAGGTCTGTACCGATCTTGATGAGCATCTGTGGCGACGGGCCAAGCGCAAGGGGTTCTCAGACGCCAGACTGGCTCAGTTGCTGGGCTGCCCAGAGGCTCAAGTTCGTGAGGCTCGCGAAGCGGTCAACGTCAAGCCCGTGTATCGGCGCGTGGATACATGCGCGGCGGAGTTTCCTGCCAACAGCGCCTATATGTATTCAACCTACGAAGAAGAATGCGAGGCAAACCCCTCAGATCGCCAGAAGATTATGGTGTTGGGCGGCGGACCAAACCGCATCGGTCAAGGAATCGAGTTTGACTACTGTTGCGTGCACGCGGCCCTAGCGATGCGTGAGGATGGTTATGAAACCATCATGGTGAACTGCAACCCAGAGACGGTGTCTACCGATTACGACACATCGGACCGCCTGTATTTCGAGCCTGTGACGCTGGAAGATGTGTTGGCCATTGTGGAAGTGGAGCAGCCCACCGGTGTGATTGTGCAGTTCGGTGGTCAAACGCCGCTGAAGCTTGCAGACGATTTGGCTAAGTTAGGCGTGCCGATTATTGGTACCAGTCCTGACGCGATTGATCGTGCGGAAGACAGAGAACGTTTTCAGACGCTGGTCGATAAACTCAAACTGCGTCAGCCATCCAACCGGGTTGCATCCAATGCGGAGCAAGGTGTTCAGCGGGCCGAAGAGATCGGTTACCCGCTCATCGTGCGACCTTCCTATGTTCTGGGCGGTCGAGCCATGGAGTTGGTTTACAACGAAGATGAGCTTCGCCAGTACATGCAAAATGCTGTTGATGTGTCCAATGATTCCCCTGTGCTTCTGGACCGCTTTTTGGATCAGGCGGTAGAGGTCGATGTGGACGCCATATGTGACGGGGAGGATGTGGTGATCGGCGGCATCATGCAGCATATCGAGCAGGCAGGTGTGCATTCCGGTGACTCTGCGTGTTCGCTGCCACCCTACAATTTGCCGACCGCGATTCAAGATGAAATTCGTGAGCAGGTCAAAGCGCTGGCGTTGGAGCTGAACGTTATTGGCCTGATGAACGTGCAAATGGCAGTGCAAGGCGAGGATGTCTTTGTGCTTGAGGTAAACCCTCGTGCCTCGCGTACGGTGCCCTTTGTATCGAAGTGTATTGGGCACTCTCTCGCAAAGCTGGCCGCACGTTGCATGGCGGGCAAAAAACTGAAGGATCTGGGTTTTACCGAAGAAGTCATCCCGCAGTTTGTGCACGTAAAAGAATCCGTTTTTCCGTTTAATAAATTTATTGGCGTCGATCCCATTCTAGGCCCGGAAATGAAATCGACCGGAGAAGTCATGGGTGTGGGCGAGACGTTCGGCGAGGCATTTTCTAAAGCGTCCTTGGGCGCTGGCGAACGCCTACCGCAAGGTGGCCGCGCTTTCCTCAGCGTGAAAGACGTAGACAAAGCTGGCGTTGTCGATGTGGGTAGGAATCTGGTCGATCTAGGCTTTAAGCTGGTAGCAACTCGCGGTACAGCGAGAGAACTGCTCGGCGCCGGCGTGAAATGTGATCAGATAGACAAAGTCAACGAGGGCCGTCCAGACGTCTCTGATATGCTCAAAAACGAACAAATCGACTTGATCATTAACACGACGGAAGGGCGTCAGTCCATTGCGGATTCGGCAGTTATTCGTCGCTTGGCTTTACAGAAAAAGGTGTGCTACACCACGACGCTTACCGGTGGTGAGGCCTTTTGTATTGCAATTCGCCAAGGCATCGGCGATCAGGTGACGAGCCTTCAGCAATTGCATAGCGCATTGGCGCGAGGAGAGTAGTCCTATGCCTAATCCGATGACCGTTAAAGGCGCAGAGAGCCTGCGGGAGGAACTCGCCCATCGTAAGGGCGCACTGCGCCAAGAAATTGCAGAGGCCATAGCTGAAGCTCGAGCGCATGGGGATTTGAAGGAGAATGCGGAATATCACGCGGCGCGTGAGCAGCAAAGTTTCAATGAGGGTCGTGCCCAAGAAATTGAGGCTCGATTGGCGGATGCCCAGATCATCGATGTGACGAAAATAGAAGCGACTGGCAAAGTGATTTTTGGATCGACGGTGACGCTGATTGATTGCAATACCGATGAAACGATCCGCTATCACATCGTTGGGGAAGACGAAGCCGATCTGAAACAAAACAAAATTTCCGTGATGTCGCCAATTGCTCGTGCCTTGATAGGCAAGATGGAGGATGACGTCGTCACCGTTTCCACACCAGGTGGCGATCGGGAATACGAAGTGTCAGCGGTCGAGTTGATCTAGCTCGGTCTGAAACAGGCCGTGCCCACACGCGGTGTCGGTTAGACTAAATCAAGAGCCCGAGTGCTCGAGATATCTAGCCACATTGGAAAGCTTCGGGTTAGCTTTTGGGTTGTGTCGGTAAAGTACGGCCACTTTGCCGATTTTCTGTAGCACCGTGGCGGATGTTTTTTCCGCTAGCTCGGATGCAATCTCATCACGACTGGCACGGTCGATGCCAAACACTTTGACCTTAATCAACTCGTGGTCCCTCAGCGCTCGCTCGGTCTCGTCGACGATGCCTTGACTTAAGCCGCGTTCGCTAACGGCAACGACAGGGTCAAGGTGATGGGCTACGCCGCGGAGCGACTTCTTTTTCTGGGTATTCAAAGTATTGGTCTGCATTGGGGTATCCTATAGCGAGCAGCCACTAAACTGCTAGCAACGTTTTTTGAAATGGGTAATTGGTGTCTCCAGAATGGCCAAACGCAGCAAATCCAGTGACCGATGGTTACAGCGTCAGCGCAAAGACTATTTTGTGCGTCAGGCTCAAGGCGGGGGGCAGATTTCCCGGGCGCATTTCAAGCTCGAACAGATTGATCAGCGCTTCCGCATCGTCAAGCCCAAACAGCGCGTGTTAGAGCTAGGGGCCGCTCCAGGCGGCTGGACCCATTACCTAGAGGGTAAGCTCCAGGGTGGTTTATTGATTGCCGTGGACCCGTTACCGATCACCAGTGGCCAGGATACCCAGGTGATCGAGGGCCTTGCTGGGGACGAAGCCGTAAATAAAGAAATATCGACAATATTGGACGGCCAGCAATTGGACCTTGTTTTATCTGACATGGCCCCCAACATTTCAGGCATACGCACAGTAGATCAGGCGCGAGCCATGGATTTAGCGGACGTGACCCTTGAAAGCTGCCAACGTTGGTTGAAGCGCAATGGCGCGATGACGATCAAGGCCTTTCAAGGCGAAGGGTTGGACGACTGGGTGACGGCGCTCCGGAAACACTATGCCAAGGTGCATGTGACCAAGCCAAAAGCGTCCCGGTCCGAGTCGAGAGAAGTGTTTGTCGTAGCTCAAGGCTTCCATGTTTAGTTTTTGAACAGGAAATAGTCAGAAAGTTGCGTTCTTCATCACTCTGGCACGTGAAAATGTCGTGTAGTCTGGGTTCAGAAGCGTACACAGCAGCATGCGCCTTGCTGAGGTATGGTGAGTGCTAGAAAAACGCGGTGGACTCAGTCCCGAACGGATTTATATGTAACGTCCACGTAAGGCGGCGTGGATGTCGGAAAAACGAAGCGTCAACGTAAACAACGTGAGGAAAACCCGGTGTCTGATATGGGTAAAAATGTAGTTCTTTGGTTGGTCATTTTGGCGGTATTGCTGACCGTGTTCAGTAACTTCAACGTAGATTCCCAGAATCCGCCGGTGAAATACTCGGAGTTTCTGAGCTCGGTTGAAAATGGTCAGGTGGACGAAGTCACCATTCAAGGCAATCGCATTTATGCGACAGACCGCTCTGGCGGGCGTTATACCGTGACCGGTTTCGATAACGACCCGGGTCTTGTCAGCGAGCTGCGCGAGCGTGGAATCGAGTTCCAGTTTGTCGAGGAAGAAGGCCAAAGCGTTTGGACTCAGCTGTTATTAGCCAGTTTCCCCATTCTGATAATTCTCGCGGTGGCCATGTTCTTCATGCGGCAGATGCAGGGTGGTGGTAGTGGCCGTGGAGGCCCCATGTCATTTGGTCGAAGTAAGGCCAAATTGCTGTCCGAAGATCAAATTCAAACGACCTTTGCCGATGTGGCAGGCGTCGACGAAGCCAAGGAAGACGTTCAAGAGTTGGTCGAGTTTCTGCGCGACCCGGGCAAGTTTCAGCGATTGGGCGGTCATATTCCCCGCGGGGTACTGATGGTCGGTCAACCCGGCACGGGTAAAACTCTGCTGGCAAAAGCCATTGCCGGTGAGGCCAAGGTGCCCTTTTTCTCGATCTCTGGTTCAGACTTCGTCGAAATGTTTGTGGGTGTCGGCGCGTCTCGGGTGCGCGATATGTTCGAGCAGGCGAAGAAGCAGGCCCCGTGCATTATCTTTATCGACGAAATCGATGCGGTGGGCCGTCATCGTGGGGCCGGCTTGGGCGGTGGACACGATGAGCGCGAACAGACTCTCAATCAACTGTTGGTGGAAATGGATGGGTTCGAAGGCAATGACGGTATCATTGTCATTGCGGCGACCAACCGTCCGGACGTGCTTGACCCCGCTTTGCTCCGACCAGGGCGATTCGACCGTCAGGTCGTCGTCGGGTTGCCGGACATCCGCGGGCGGGAGCAAATCACCAAGGTGCATATGCGGAAGGTGCCTGTGGCAGACGACGTAGACGCGAGCATCATCGCTCGGGGTACGCCAGGCTTTTCTGGTGCGGATCTCGCAAACCTAGTCAATGAGGCGGCGCTCTTTGCCGCTCGAGGCGGTAAGCGCTTGGTCAGCATGGAAGAGTTCGACAAAGCGAAAGATAAAATCATGATGGGTGCCGAGCGCAAGTCCATGGTGATGTCGGAAAAAGAGAAGCTCAATACGGCCTATCACGAAGCGGGCCATGCCATCGTCGGTAGGCTCATGCCGGACCACGACCCGGTATACAAAGTGACGATTATTCCCCGTGGGCGCGCCTTGGGCGTGACCATGTTCCTGCCGGAAGAAGATCGCTACAGCATGAGTGCGCAGGGCATACGCTCCCAAATCTCCAGTCTGTTCGGTGGCCGTATTGCGGAAGAAATCACCCTCGGAAGCGACCATGTCACCACGGGTGCGTCGAACGATATTGAGCGCGCCACACAGTTGGCCAGAAGCATGGTCACTAAGTGGGGGCTGTCCGAGAAGCTTGGGCCTCTCATGTACGACGAGGACGATGGCGAAGTGTTCTTGGGCATGTCTGCCGGGGCGAAGCCAAAAGCCCACTCTCCGGAAACGGCGTTCGCGATCGACACGGAAGTGCGAAAGATCGTCGATGATTGTTATGCAGAGGCGAAAACGTTGTTGACGGACAACATCGACAAGTTGCACACGATGGCCGATGCGTTGATGGAGTTCGAGACATTGTCAGCCGATCAGTTGGACGACATCATGGCCGGCGGTAAGCCCCGCCATCCCACCGAACCACCGTCCAATTCAGGCCGCGGTAAAACGGATACAGAGCAGGGGTCGCCGATTGGTGGACCAGCCGAAGAAACCTAAGCCAAGTCAGGCTTTTCACTCACCGCCTAGGACTCACGACTTGCGCTGCGGCGCGCAGGTCGTGTCTTTTTCAAAACCCCAGCTCATGGGCGTTCTCAACATCACACCCGACTCATTTTCGGATGGTGGTAGGTTATTCGATGGTGAGACCGTTCGTTTGGATGCAGTGCGAGCCCAGGCTTCCGGCATGGTTGCAGCAGGCGCGGCAATTCTGGACATTGGCGGCGAGAGCAGTCGCCCTGGGGCCGATGCGGTGAGTAGCCAAGAAGAGCAGCGACGTGTTTTGCCGGTCCTCGAAGCCCTGTCCGATTTGGATGTGGTGTTGTCTGTCGATACCTACCACGCCGAAACTGTGCGGGCTGCCATTCGACATGGCGCGGGCATGATCAATGACATTACGGCAGGTCGTGACGCGGATGTGGTAACAGCGGTGGCAGACTCAGAGGTGGCTTATGCACTGATGCATATGCAGGGTTCTCCCCAGACCATGCAGACAGCCCCGACGTATACAGACGTGGTTGCTGAGGTATCGGGTTATCTGACCGAGCGTTTCGAGCTGTGTCAGAACGCAGGCATCGATGCTGACAGACTTCTGGTAGATCCAGGGTTTGGTTTTGGCAAATCGCTGCAACACAATTTGGCACTGCTGCGGAATCTTCCAGCCACCCGGGTAGGGACCTGTCCCCTGCTGGTCGGCCTATCGCGTAAGTCGATGATCGGCTTGATTACGGGGCAGCCTGTGGATGCTCGCATGCCCGGTAGCCTGGCAGCACTTATGTTGGCGGTCCAAAATGGAGCGGATCTGGTTCGAGTGCACGATCTGCAAGAGAGTGCTGATGTGCTTCGCATCCTTGAGGCATACGGCTCGGAATACGCGTCCGGGAAATGATGTTTTTTGGTTTGCTGGCTTTATCGAGGGCCCGCTGTCATCCTTTCTCACCTTCAAGAACAATCCACCGGGGCTCGATTCGCGTTTAACCGACGGGTTGGGATAATCCGGTACAACAAAGGCGGAGACATGGGGCAAAAGCACTTTGGTACAGACGGCATTCGCGGTCTCGTCGGAAAGAACCAAATCACGCCAGAATTCTGTCTTCGACTCAGTTGGGCAATTGGTAAGGTTTTCACCCAAGAAGGTCGCCGACCGCACATTCTCATCGGCAAGGACACTCGGATCTCTGGCTATATGTTGGAGTCAGTGCTGCAGTCCGGCTTTGTTTCTGCCGGCGCAGACGTCAGTTTGCTTGGACCCATACCCACGCCGGCTATCGCATACCTGACCCGAGCACTGAATGCCGACGCGGGCGTCGTCATCAGCGCTTCGCATAACCCTTACTACGACAACGGCATCAAGCTTTTTGATGGCAAGGGTAATAAGTTGGGCGACGAGTTGGAGCAGAAAATCGAAGCGATGATTGGTCAGCCAATGGTTTGCGAGGATTCCGCCAGTTTAGGCCGAGCCTCAAGAATCAATGACGCCCCCGGCCGATACGTGGAGTTCTGCAAAAATTCCGTGCCTCGAGATTTCAGTTTGCGCGGCATTAAAATCGTGCTGGATTGCGCGCATGGCGCGACATACCAAACTGGGCCACGGGTATTTGCCGAACTCGGTGCCGAGGTCGTCACGATGTCTGTGGAACCGGATGGCTTTAACATCAATGAGCGCTGTGGCTCTACCCACCCGGAGCAATTGCAACAACGAGTAATTGAAGAGGCCGCCGATCTGGGTATTGCCTTCGACGGTGACGGCGATCGCCTGGTGATGGTGGATGAGAAAGGCGAATTGTTGGACGGTGATCACTTGCTGTATGTCATCACGCGTAGTCGGCAAGCAAGACAGACGCTGCAGGGTGGCGTTGTCGGTACGGTGATGTCGAACTTGGGGTTGGAGCGAGCACTGCAGGAGTTATCGGTGCCCTTTGTGAGAGCAAAGGTTGGGGATCGGCACATCATGGAGGCATTGCACCAGCGGCAATGGACGCTGGGGGGCGAACCCTCCGGGCATATATTGACCTTGGACTTGTGCAGTACTGGTGATGCCATTATTGCCGGACTGCAGGTACTGGTCGCCATGCAAGACGCCGGGCTCCAGTTGAGCGAAGTGGCGTCGGGCCTGACCAAGGCGCCACAATTACTGATCAATGTAGATGTCGATTCACCAGCCGCGGTGTGTGAACACACTGATCTGGTCACCGCTATTGCTGCACATGAAGAGAGTCTGGGTGACCGCGGTCGTATTTTGGTGCGGCCCTCAGGCACGGAACCGCTGCTTCGCATCATGGTTGAGGGCGAAGACGAGACTGAGGTGACCCGAGTTGCCGAAGATCTGGCGGCCCAGGCTCAGGCGATCACACTCTCATAGGGTCGCCGATACTCAATACCCCACGATCCACCGTTTGCATTTCGGGGGTCGGGCTAAACATCTAGGTACTGTATGACTGGATCCTCAGGAATTGCCCGTCGCCTGCGCGGCGATTGGCCCTTTCCCGCAAGCAAAACACCCGTCTTTTACGGCTGGGTGATTGCCGTGCTGTCCACCCTGGGCTTTTTGTTCAGCGTGCCCGGACAAACCATGGGTATGGCCGTGTTCGCCGAGTCCTTTATTGAAGTCACCGGGCTGAGTCGAACGGAGCTCTCTCTTGCCTATATGCTCGGCACGATTTCCAGTGCACTGTTCTTAACTCGCGCGGGTCGTTTTTACGACGAGTATGGCCCCCGGCTGGTACTTGTGTCCGCCAGCTTGTTACTGGGAGCATCGGTCGTCTTTATCTCCTTGGTCGACGTCATGAGCCAATCGGTAACCCAGTTGATGGGTTTCAACACGGTCGGTGTCGCGTTTTGCCTGATGGTTGTCGGGTATTTTGGCGTGCGTTTCAGCGGGCAAGGCGTCATGACAAGCGCCAGCCGCAATATGCTGTTGGTTTGGTTTGAGCGTAAAAGAGGCTTGGTATCAGGGGCGCGCGGTGTCGTCGTCTCTCTGGGGTTTTCTCTTGCTCCGCTGTTACTGGCGGTGATGATCGATGTTTGGGAATGGCGCGCCGCCCTGTGGTGGTTGGCTGTGGTCGTCGGGCCGGTGTTCGCTGTGGTGTGCTTGTTGCTGGTGCGCGATTCGCCTCAGTCATGCGGCTTGCTGGCAGATAATGAGGCGCCTTCAAGGGAAGTCTACGAGGAGAAAGTCGCCCATCGGAATTTCACCTTGAAAGAGGTGCGTAAAAATGTGGTCTTTTGGTTGTACTCCATGGGCCTATCGATTCACGCGTTGTTCGGAACTGCGGTGACGTTCCATATTGTCGCTATCTTTGCCGAGGCAGGTAGAAGCCGGGAAGAGGCTTTCGCCTACTTCATTCCTCAGGCCTTGGTCTCAGTAGCCACGAGTCTCAGTGCCAGCGCGCTGGCAGATTTCACTCGGCTGAAACCCTTTTTGCTGCTGATGTTGGCGAGCTTTACCTTGGGCGCTGTGGGTTTGATTTTTCTCCAACACGCGCTTGGGTACTGGAGTCTGGTGTTAGGGTTCGGGGTGGGCGGCGGCCTATGGGGCATGCTTGCCAACCTGGCATTCATCCGCCATTACGGCGCGAAACATTTGGGAGAAATCAGTGGTCTCAACGCATCGCTCACGGTTTTTGCGAGTGCGATCGGTCCGTTGCTGTTTAGTCTTGCTTACGACCTCACGGGAACGTTTTCTGCTGGGCCGATCTTGTGCATTTTTGCACTAGTGCTGTTGTTCACGGTCAGCGTGAGCGTGAAGCAGCCTTTGGATATAGCGCCAAATCGTTAAGCCTTTGGCGGATCAGCAGAAAACGTCGAGTCGTAGGCGACGAAGCCGCGTGAAGAATTCTTGGAAAAACGACGGATCAGCGTATACCATTGCGCGCCCGAATCGCGCGCCACTGATGGCGGGAAGCGGATGAGAAAACGTCTGGTCATTGCTAATTGGAAAATGAACGGCAGTCTCGCATTGGCGGATGAGGTGCTTGCTGATTTTTCAGCGAAATCGAATGTCGATGTGATTGTGGTTCCTCCGTCGGTTTATGTATCTCGATTGATCGAGAGCGCTGAAGGATCGTTTGACGTGGGCTTGCAGGATGTAAGTCAGTTTGAGAACGGTGCCCACACGGGCGACGTCTCGGCTGCCATGGTGGCGGAATTAGGCGCGACGGCGGTGCTGGTCGGGCATTCTGAGCGGCGAGGTGAGCATGGTGAAAGCGATGCGACGGTTGCAGCCAAGGGCCTTCAGGTCTTGGCCGCGGGTCTGATGCCGGTTATCTGCGTTGGGGAGTCGCTGGCTGAGAGAGAAAGAGGGAACATACGAAGGCCTAGACCTAATAACTGCAAAGCTTGGGGCC
>PAFU01000001.1 GCA_002704225.1 Gammaproteobacteria bacterium
AAGATGACCAGTTGCTTGCTGGGCTCCAACCCTTCCTCTTTCAACCGAATCAAAAAGTCAAAGCTGCCGCCAAGGCTTTTGTATCTGTCCATAACCCTATATTCCGTGGCCAAGGTTTCGACCCCTTTAAAAAATGGATCGTCAAGCAGTGGATCAAGCCAGGGCGACCATTTGTCATCAACAATCTGCGGCTCGTCAAGAAGCTGCAGTTCCAGCGCCTTATGGATTGCTGTTCCTCTGGCAGCCCATCCATCAGGGCCATCTTTGTATTTGTCAATCATTGCTCGTTTGAACGGCGTCATATCAACGTCGAGCACATCGGAAACGTTGTGCGCTAGCCATTCGCCGCGCCACCGATAACGATGCAAAGCCTCGTGAAACTCAAGCTCTGGGACTGGATCAAGCATTTGGGGGTTGCGGTGTGTGCCCACTATGGGCATACTTTGGCAGCCAAGCAACCCCAGGCCATGTCTGAACTGGATCAAATCACGAACACCAGAGTGCTGATTGACCCCAGGGTCATTTCTGAAATCGACAGAAAGAGGCCCATTGGCGTCACCCGCACCGGTTGGGTCAACCTGCTGCTTCAAAAAGCAATCGCATCAGAACCGGAGCCCCTAGCCCGTGACTAATCTTGACGCAGAAGAACGCGCCTTTGATCTGTTGCAGTGGGTGCCGTATTGCCTTCCGTCTCAATATGACGAAGAGCAAGCCATGCTCGGCTATTACAGCAAGACGCAGAAGGATCGCTCCGATCATGCTCTCGACGCATGGGACGCTGATCATCCGTACAAATCCAGCGACGAACTAGAAGCGTTCAAAGAACTGGAAAGGCTTGGTGTCTACACGCAGGCTGACTTTTACTCCCCAAGCAAAGCCAAAGATGGACACTACACCGGGCGAATCAAAGCCCTCCGAGATACTGCCCGAAAGCCTGAAGGACCACCAAGACCTTCTGGACCGGCTCGACCAATACGCAAACACCGTCCTTTGTAACGAGACAGACGAGCTGCGCCGATCGCAACTGCTTCGTCTTTATGCCGACGAGGTTGGTTGCCCGATCAACGAAAAAACTGCGGCCATTGTTCTAAGCAAGGCCCAAGGACAAATCGCGGGCGTCTCAATCCCTCGAAAGCGTGGCGAAAGGATGGACACATCCACCACGCCATGGTCGTGGGAAGGTGTGATTATGTCGGGTACTTTTAATCTGCTTGTTGCACCACCAAAGGTCGGTAAATCTGCCTTGATGGTTGGAATGATTAGCGCATGGTTTCATGGCGAAGAATCTTATCTAGGCCAAAAACTTCACGGCGCTTGCCCCAAGGTTTACATCATTGGGACTGATCAACCTGAAAGCGATTGGAACACCTTGTTTGAACGCGAAGGCTTGGTAAATCGCGATGGCGAATTATCAGGCCCGGTTGAAATGTTGTGGCACACGGGAGCACCGTTGCACTTAACAGTTGAAGGGATCAAACATCTTTCTGAGATCGCAGAAGAAAACCCTGGCTCATTCTTTTTGCTCGACAGTTACCACGCTTGTTGTGCGCCGCTTGGCCTGGAAGAAGCTGCCTCAAGTTTTGATGGCCCAGCCCGTCAGCTTTCCGAGGCCCTTGCCCCACATAAGGCCACGTTGGCGATGATCCACCACACCAACAAAAGCGTCAGCGGTGGCAATGCAACCAATGCGAGCCGTGGCAGCAATGCCCTGCCTGCGGCGGCCAGTCTCACGATCCTGATGAACTGGTTCAAGCAGCCTGCTGAAGGCCAGACACAATCAGATCATCGCGTGGTCCTGAAAACCCAAGGTCGCGCCAAAGGCACAACACTGCTGATTGAGCTTGAAGACGACGGATGGGTGCATCATGGCGACGGTGAGAATGTCTTGGCTGCTGAGGCCATGCAGGAAGCCGCCGACGATCTCCAGGGCCGTCAGGCTGACGTGTTCGATTACATCAAAGAGCGTTGGCTCTTGGGTGAGTTCACCGTTGCCGGTACAGAGCTTGCATCGCACTTCAATCTTGAGCGCAACAAGACGAGCCGATGCCTGCGCGGCTTGGTTCGCAAGGGCTTGATTGAAGAAGCAGGGCTTGCCGATCCTGGCGTGCTTGGTGGTCGCCCATCACCGTTGTATCGACCAGCAGGAGGATCCTCCCTAGAGGGGTGGCAAACGTCCCAAACGTCCCAAACCTCTCCTTCTATCACGATAGAAAGGGGTTTGCCACCTTTGACACCTTTGACACGTAGTGACGGAGGATCGGGGTTTGACACACCTGCTGTCGGTGCTCCTGTTGAGCTGTTTCGCAACAATGAATGGTGCAACGGGTGGGTCGTTGCCAATGCGAGCAATATGGGCAGCATCCGCGCTGCAAAGCTCGGAAGCCCAAACGTCTTGATCAGCAATCTGCGCTGGGGTCTAGACGTACGCCTTTGTCAATCTGGCTCGCAAGAGCCTGAACCAACTGATTTATTTGATTTCTGATGCCTGACTGCAACCGCACCTATCCCTGCCGAATCGACGTCCGCCTCACTGAGGCCGAAAGGCAAGCTTTGAACGAACAGGCTCTCAAGCGAGGAATCTCGCGCCAGGAGCTGCTGAGGGCTCGCGTGTTGAGCGAAGCAAACCAGCCTGCCCCTGTCCCTGAAATCAAGCCCGTGCATTACTCCAAAGGGCGCGACGTCATCGACAGGGCCATGGATGCTGTCAATCGTCGTTATGACATTCCCCACGCGCAATTGGAGCCATTGATCTGCACGGTGATTTGTGCGTTGAATGCAAAACGTTGACGCCTGCCTGCGGGTATGCCATACTTTGATCAAGCGGGAGACCGCATCACCTTGCCCGGAGGGCACCATGGCTGACATTCTTGCTTCGACAAACGGCTTCAGCGGCACGACTGTTGAGTTCACTGCTCAAACAGAGGCTGGTAAGCGTTGGCTTGAATATCGCGGAGGTTTTGCCTGCGAGGCAATCACCTGCACCAAGAGCCAAGCCCAAGCTGGCTACAGCGACATCGCTGACCACGGGCTTTCGGTTTCGCTGGCTTGATCACCTCGGCCCTGGAGACAGGGCCTCTCTTTTCCCTTTGCTTCAACACCATGCTCGACTATCACCACACCATGCTCAACCTGTTCGAGTCCTTCGAGCGTCATCAAGATGAGCTTCAATCACGCAACAGCCTGTTAGCCCTTGACGCTGTGCCAAGCCCCACTTTTTACATCGAGGCATTCTTTGATGGCAACCTTGAATGGACTGAGTACGCCTACAGCGAACGTGAATTGCAAGAGCTAAAAGATCAGGCTCTGTTTTCAGGCTGCACCTTTACTGTTCGCCTAGAGGACGACGAAGACTAACCGCCGTCGGGGCGCCTGATGCCTTGGCATGGAGGCTGAAAGCCATACAACACCCACCACCGTGGGAAAAGCAGGGCGGGCCTGGTGTCCCGATCAATACCCCGACTTCAAACATCCATTAAAAAATTTCATCATGATTGCTTTCACACGACCAAGCGTTGCACTCACTGGTTACACCAACGAATTAATGCTTCATTGCCCAAAATGCGGTGATGGAAAGAATGACTCTTATTTGCATTTGCAAGATTTCAACAAAAACGGAGAAGATGTTTTTCTTGATTACCGCTGCGAATTTTGCGGCAATACTTCAACCCTGCATTTAAGCCAGCACAAAGGACACACTGAATTGCTTTGGTCTGACAAATGATTCCAGACGAACACTTCAGAGCACAGCAACATCAGAATGAACTCCACGCCTTCCTTCGTTATGAAGCCAGACTCAGCCTTGCCTATCGCCAAGCTGCGTATGCTCGAGCCAGACGCCCGAATTATGATCACAGTCGGGGAGCATCCTTTGCAGTTCAGGTCGATCGTGAGTAGCCATCACCTTGTTGAAGAGCGCATTATCCGGTTACAGAGCTACTGGCTAAAAGCCAGTCAAAACCAAGAGCTTTGACCGACCATCCTTTGTTTCCCCTGTTAACTTCAGGGCATGGCTAAATCCACTAACGCGGAGATGGAGCACAGGGTTTCGACTGTGTACGGCTTGTTTATCAAGTCATATTCCCGCTTTGAAATTTTGCAATATGCAGCCGAGCAGTGGGGTGTCAGCGAAAGAACTGCCGACATTTACATGCAGCGTGCTCGCCTGTTAATACAAAAAGACTCAGAGATTGAGCGGCCTGAATGGTTAGCTGCTGCAATTGCACGCCTTGTTAAATATGAACAGAAGGCAGGACGTGACGAAAATTTGCAGGTTGCAATCAAGGCCCTTGAGACTCAAGCCAAGCTTCTTCGCTTCGACATGAACTGATGCCGTTGCTGACTGGTCTTTGTGAGCCGACACGGCTCCTTGCATTTGCTGAGCCACCAGACCAAAAAGCAACCGAGGATATTCTCAACAGAATTAGGGCAGATCTACATCCTGGGCAGCGTCAGTTTGTAGACGATCAAAGCACCGAGATCATCGGTGTCTCTGCTGGCTATGGCGCAGGCAAGACGCGGGCCTTGTGTGCCAAAGCGGTATTTATGGCCGCGGCCAATCAAGGCTTTACCGGTTGTGTCATGGAGCCAACTGGGCCTTTGATTCGCGATATCTGGCAAACAGATTTTGAGAATTTTTTGGAGGAGTACGAAGTCCCGTACACCTTCAGAGCATCTCCGCTGCCTGAATATATTCTTCATTTAGAGAAGGACACCAAGCTTCTTTGCCGCAGCTTCGAAAATTGGCAACGGATCATTGGTTCTAATTTTTCCCATGTTCTCGCGGATGAAGTGGACGTTGTTTCACCTGGCATTGCAAGCAAGGCGTTCCCCAAAATCCTTGGACGTCTTCGTGCTGGGAACGTTCGACAGTTTGCCGCCGTGTCAACGCCTGAGGGCTTCCGTTGGATGTGGAATACGTTTGGCACAGAAGAAGCACAACAGCGCCCTGATCGGAAACTGATTAAAATGCGATCGGTGGATAATCCCCACCTTCCAAAAGACTTCATCGAACGTCTCGAAGCCAACTACGATCCCAGCCTGTTAAAGGCGTATTTGCTTGGAGAATTTACGAATCTGACAACAGGTCAGGTTTATGACCGTTTTGATCGCGCCAAACATGTAATCACCGATATTCCTGATGTCAGCAACGAGCCTTTGCGCTGCGGGGTTGATTTCAATATTGGCAACATGTCCGCAGCCCTCGGTGTTCGTCTTGGGAACAACCTTCTCCTGATCGACGAGATCAGCGGTGCGCATGACACCGACGCCATGGCCCAAGAAATACAACGCCGCGCTGATGGACGCCAGGTTTACGTCTACCCTGACGCATCTGGCGGCAACAGAAGCACGAATGCCTCACGAACGGACATTCAGATCTTGGAGTCCTATGGGTTCAGCAATCAATCACCAAAGGCCAACCCTCCCGTTCGTGATCGGGTGGCTTCTGTTCAAGCTTTGTTGGAAAACGGAAAGGGCGAAGTCAGATTGCAGGTCGCCGCAAATTGCAAACGAACCATCGAATGTTTAGAGCTGCAGAGTTACACCGAGGCAGGTGATCCCGATAAAGATGCGGGTTATGACCATATGAATGATGCTTTGGGCTATTTGGTCTACAGAGACTTCAGCATGATTCATGCGCGTGCTGGACGGGGCACTGGCATTAGGCTCTACTAAACTGTGGTATCGGGCGGGATTTAACTGTGTATTCAGGCTTCTCTGGTGGTCGCCAGCGCGTTGGCAACGTCACTCAGGTGAACGACCCCAGCACGGCTTGGGTTAATCAGGAGCCGCATTGGGGATTGATTGAACATTTGCTTGGTGGCACATACAAAATCAGAAAAGGCCACCGCAAGTTTTTACCGCAAGAGCCAAGAGAATTAGACGAGTCTTATGACAACAGGCTGCAACGATCTGTTTTAGCGCCTTATTACGTCAGGCTTGAGCGCATGTTAGCGGGCATGTTGACGCGTAAGCCGGTCAGGCTTGACGATGTGTCCGATCAAATCCGCGAACAATTATTTGACGTTGACCTGCAGGGAAATGATCTGCAGACGTGGCTTTACAACACGTCGCGCATTTGCATCCGCTACGGGCACGTCGGTGTTCTTGTTGATGCGCCAAAATCTGGCGACAATGGCCGTCCCTACTGGATTTCATACTCGCCAAGGGACGTGCTTGGCTGGAGAGTTGAATTAGCTGATGGGCAACAGAAACTGACGCAACTTCGTCTTTCTGAAAAGATCGTCGTGCCCGATGGCTTGTATGGAGAAAAGCAAGTCGAGCAAGTGCGTGTCTTAACTCCTGGCGCATTTGAGATCTTCCAGAAAGATCAAAAAGGTGACTTCCGTGTAATTGACGAAGGCACGACAAGCTTGAGCGAGATTCCGTTCAGCGTTGCTTACTCCAACCGAGTTGGCGTTTTGGAATCATTCCCACCGCTAGCTGATATTGCTGAGCTAAATCTGCAGCACTATCAAGTTCAATCAGATCTTGGGAATCAACTGCACATCAGTGCAGTGCCGATGCTTGCATTGTTTGGCTTTCCTGCAGCAGCAGAAGAAATCAGCGCAGGTCCAGGCGAAGCACTGAGCCTCCCTGAAGGTGCATCGGCAAGTTACATCGAACCTGGCGGCAACAGCTACGACGCGCAGTTTCGCAGGCTGGATCAGATCGTTTCGCAGATCAATGACCTTGGCCTTGCTGCTGTGATGGGTGCAAAGCTCAGCGCAGAAACTGCCGAGTCAAAACGAATTGATCGCAGTCAAGGCGACAGCACGATGATGGTTGTTGCCCAGCAGATGCAAGACATGATCGACAACTGCCTGCGGTTCCATGCTGATTATCTGCAGGAGTCACAAGCTGGCAGCAGCCTTGTCAATCGTGACTTTATGGGCGCAAGACTTGAGCCACAGGAGATTCAAGCGTTGTTGCAGCTTTACACCGCTGGCACGGTGACACAAGAGACGTTATTGCTGCAGCTTGAAGCGGGCGAAGTGCTTGGTGACGATTTTGATGTTGAAGCCGAGCTTGAAGCAACGCAGGCTGGTGGATTAATGGAAACACCGCAGCCAGTTCCACAGCAGGAAGTCACAATGCCTGAAGGAGAACCGGAGGTAACCGATGGGGTGGCTTGATGATTTGCGTAGGCCAAAGGCAGAACAACCATCAAGTCGGGATTTCTTTTATTCGCATGACAGGCTTGCTAATCAGTATTTTGCAGTCATCAGACTGACGTGGTATTTGGACGGCAAGGTTTGCGCCGTGACCGAAAGCAGTATTGCGACTTATGACAAAGATGTGGTGGAAGAATTTACGTCGATCTTGGATAACGCTTTAAAGCTTGGCGCTGACGCTTCTGTTGTTTGCATAGAAGAACCTCAAGCCCTTGGCATCTATGAAAAATGAGCACACCTGCCGAGCTTTACCGCAATGCAATCGATCTCAACCGCTATAGCAACAGCGTCGCAAAGCGGATTATCGTTTCATATAACGATCTACTTGTGGATACTGCTCAGCGCCTTGCTGGGCTGGACGCTGTTTCTGCGCCTGCAAAAGCTGCACGGTTAAGGGCCACACTTGGCCAGCTAAAAACATCACTGAATGCTTGGGCGTCAAACAGCACGGCTCTGTCAGTAAGAGAGCTGGAAGAATTGGCAGGCGTTCAAGCTGGCTTTGTTGAACGCGAGTTAAGAGAAGTCATACCGCCTGAATTTCGTGATCAAGTTCGATCGGTTGAAATCAGCCCGCGTTTTGCTGAGGCTGTAGCAACAGCAGATCCAACGCAACAGGGGATCGTCTCACTTAGCGACGATTTAGAGGCTGCCGTAAAAGGGGCCAAAGATGTGGTCAGGGTCACGGTTGCTGATGGGGTGACGATGACGCTGCCTAACGGTCAGGTCTTAAAGAACTCGTTTGCAAATATGGCCGAAAAGGAGGCTGCGTTTTTTGGCCAAGCAGTTCGCAATGGATTTTTGACGGGTGAGTCAACGGACTCAATCATTAAAAGGCTCAAAGGTCGTTTGGTTGAAGGAGATGCTGGGCCTATTTCGCAGATCCTTCGTGCTGGTGGCGAATCAACTGTTCGCGCCAATAATCAAATTCGTACGCTGGTCCGCACCAGTGTGAATCAAGTGGCAAACGCCGCGAGCATGAAAGCTTATGAAGCCAACCAAGACATCACGAAAAAGTATCGATACACAGCAACTCTGGACAGCAGGACTTCTCCAATCTGCAGAGCCTTGGATGGTACGGAGCATCTTTACGGTAAAGGCCCAATCCCACCGCAGCACTTCAACTGCAGATCAACCACAGTTCCGATCGTTGATTATGAAGGGCTTGGATTTGATCCACCACCACCAAGCAAATTAGGCAGGCCAGGTGGGGACAAAAACATTCCAGATGGCGAGAACTATGGCCCATGGCTGAAGCGGCAGCCGAAGGCTGTGCAAGAAAAAGTGCTTGGTGATAAAGGCCAGGTCGGTTACTTCAACGCGTTGTCGCGCAAGTATGGCCCTGATGGAGCGATCAGGCGCTTTGTGCGTGAGGACGGATCAGAGAAAACAATTGAAGATTTGAAAAGGGCTTATGGCGATCCGTCGAAGATCAAAGCAAAGCCAAAAGCTAAACCCAAGCCAAAGGTTGCACCTAAACCCAAGCCACAGCCTGCTCCTAAGCCTCAAACAACTAAACAGCTTCAGGCACAGCTTGACGAAGCTAAGAAAAATACTGCCAAAGCAAAAGCAGCGGCTGACACGGCCAAAGCAAAAGCTAAAAACTTAGAACAAGAACTAAAAGAGACACTGAAACCGCAAGCGAGCGCACCTTTGGCTGCTTCTGAAAAACGCTTGGCAACATTGCAAACTGAACTAAAAAATCTCACGCCAGAGTTAGTCAAAGCTAAGCCATCCAAAGACGCATTAATCAAATACAAGAAAGTTTCCGCAGAGCTACAAGAGCTAAAGGCAAAAGTACAAGCTAATGCCAGCATAAAAGCATCTAAAGAAGGCCGGGTTAAATATCAAGAGGTCTTGAAAAAACAAGCCAGAATTAACAAGCTGACCAAAGCTCCTCGGAGAGAACTTGAAGCATGGTCTGGCAATGACTTCCGCAAAATGCGTGCGGAACAGTTCAAGATGGCCAAAGAGCAAGGCGTCGGGCTTAACTACTACGAAGATTTTCAGGTGTCTGTTTATGAAAAGACACCAAAAGGGCTAAGGAATAAGATTGCCAAAATGGAGGGCTATTTAGAAGGCGGCCCTAAATACGAAGGCGTAGTTAAACGCGGAATGAATATGGACAACAACAAATTAGAGCAGCTTGTCAAAGGAATTGAGTCAGGCAACGAGACCTTGGCGATGGAAAGCTGGACCAAGAATCCAAAGTTGAAGCGAGAGTTCCTTACTGGCAATAACAATGAAGTCATTTTGTCAATGAAGAACAAACGCGGCGTTGACATTTCAGGCGACGTGTTGGCCAAGTTCAAGGATGAAGGCGAGGTCTTGCAGCCCGCTGGTGCCAAGTACAAAATCAAGAGCCAGAGGAAAGAGGAGATCAGCGAATACAAGACTTCCCAAGGGGTGTATCGTTGGTTTATTGAGGTGGAACAGCTTTGATGGCTGAGGAGTCACGCGAAGACAGGTTTGGCTTATCTCTTGAGATGGGCAAAGTCGATCCTGACTTCATGCCGGAGCTGACGGGCGAGGATCCAAATTTTATGGAGAAGTTTGCGGCAGCAAACGGGATCAAGTTTGTTGACGACACAAAAAGACCTAAGAAGCCTGCTACCGATTGAACGGTCCTGTTGCAAGGGCTAGCCTAGAATCAGTTCAGACGCCTAAATTCCAGTGGTTAAGCTCCACAGTAGATTTCAGCTCACGCTTCCGGGCGAAGAGAAGAAGTCCAAACCCGCAGCCAAAAAAGCTGAGGCCAAGAAAACAGCAACTAAGGAGCAAGGTTGATGCCTCGTTATTCCGGACCTAAAAAGCCCCAAATGACTGCACCTAAGAAGAAAAAGAAAGGGGGCAAGAAAAAGTGAGGGAAGGTTCTCGCGTTGCTTGGTCCTATGGAGGGGCCAAAACCACAGGAGTGGTTCAAAGCGTTGCCAAATCTAATCGCGTGTCAATTAAAACCCGCAGTGGTGGCACTGTTACCAGGGTTGGCTCTGCTGATGATCCGATTGTGCGGATCAAGTCAGACGTGACTGGCAACACTGTTCTGAAAAGGCGGTCAGAGCTGAGCACTGCTAAGAAGGCCAAAAAGAAATAGCCATGGCTAAGGCCATTGACAAAGGAGGCCACCGTTTTGAGGGCCTCAACAAACCGATCATGACCCCAAGGCACCCCAAGTATGCGGCTGCGGTTGTGGCCAGTGTGGATGGCAAACAAAAGCTAATTCGATTCGGACTACAGGGCGCTGATCGTTTTCCCAAACGTGACGGCGAGAGCAAAGCCGACGCAGAGAAACGCAGCAACTGGAAGAAACGTCACTCCCAAAACATCAAACGCGGCCCAATTTCTGGCGCTTACTGGGCAAACAAATTTCTTTGGTAGTAAATTGTTAGAGCAATTTAGCCTGTGGCTAATTCATGTCCGAAGAACAAACTGCTCCTGTGGAGCAATCTGTTGACACCAGCGAATTAAAAACAGAACTCGAATCAATGAGGCGTAAAAACGCTGAATTGCTCGATGAGTACAAAAAAGCAAAAGCTCAAGCAAAGGCTGTGCCTGATGGCGTTGATGTTCAGGAGTTACTGGACTTCAAAGCTAAGGCGGAACAAGCAGACCTGGAAAAACAAGGCAAGTACGGCGAAGCCCGACAAGCTTTGGAGCAGCAATTCCGTGAGGCGACGGCGGAGAAGGACAAACGCATTTCTGAACTCGAAGCGCGTGTTCGTGAGCTGGAGCTAATCACGCCTGCTGTCAGTGCTTTGGCT
>PAFU01000015.1 GCA_002704225.1 Gammaproteobacteria bacterium
TCAATGGTCGCCTAGCGATTTGCCGCAAAGGAACTAGTCCCAAGTCAGCGCGCCACCGGTTTGATAGTCCGTTACACGGGTTTCGAAGAAGTTCTTCTCTTTCTTCAGATCCATGATTTCAGACATCCAGGGAAACGGGTTCTTCACGCCAGGGTACTGCTCGCTCAGGCCAATTTGCGCCAGTCGGCGGTTGGCGATGAACTGCAGGTACTCTTCCATCATGTTGGCGTTCATACCCAGTACGCCGCGAGGCATGGTGTCGCGTGCGTAGCTTACTTCCAGCTCGGTGCCTTCCAAGATCATGCCGCGTGCAGCGGACTGCATCTCTTCATCCCACAGGTGTGGGTTTTCCAGCTTGATTTGATTGATCACGTCGATACCGAAGTTCACGTGCATGGACTCGTCGCGCAAGATGTACTGGAACTGCTCGGAGGTACCGGTCATCTTGTTGCGTCGGCCCATGGACAAAATCTGGGTGAATCCGCAGTAAAAGAAGATGCCTTCCAAGACGCAGTAATAAGCGATCAGGTTCTTCAGCAGGGTTTTGTCTGTGTCGACGGTGCCCGTGGTGAAGCTCGGATCGTTGATTTCCTTGGTGTACTTCAGTGCCCAAGACGCTTTCTCTGCGACGGTTTGCACTTCGTGATACATGTTGAAGATCTCGCCTTCATCCATGCCCAAGGACTCAATGCAGTATTGGTATGCGTGGGTGTGAATGGCTTCTTCGAATGCCTGGCGCAGCAGGTACTGGCGGCATTCTGGATTGGTGATCAGTCGATAGATGGCCAGCACCAGATTGTTGGCGACCAAAGAGTCTGCGGTGGAGAAGAAGCCTAGGCTTCGCTTCACAATGGTTCGCTCGTCGTCGCTGAGGCCTTCGTCGGATTTCCACAGCGAAATATCTGCGGTCATGTTCACTTCTTGTGGCATCCAGTGGTTGGCGCAGCCATCCAGATACTTTTGCCATGCCCATTCGTACTTGAAGGGCACCAGCTGATTCAGGTCTGCACGGCAGTTGATCATGGCCTTTTGATCCACGGTCACGCGCTGATCTTTGCCGCTGGCCACGTCCACGGGGGCAGCGGCCGGTGCAGCGACGGCTTGCGCCGCTGCCTGTTGTTGAGCCTGCTGCGCTTGTGCCGCGGCAGCTTGCTGTGCTGCCTGTTCGGCGGCGGCCTGCTGAGCCGCCTGCTCTGCGGCGGCGGCTTGCTGAGCGGCTTCCGCGTCCAGCTTCTGCTGTACGGCAGTCGCTATGGCGGCCTGTTCGGCGGGTGCGCCGGCAGGTGTGTCTTCGTAATCGTCCCAACTTAGCATTGTGGTACTCCTAAAATTAAATTCTGTTGTCCGTGATCGAATCGAGGCCTATTGGCAGGCCTCACAATCCGGATCGTCCAGCGAGCAGGCCATCGGAACGGGCGCTGCTTCACCTAAATCAATGTCCATCGCTGCCGCTTGAGGAACAGGCGGTGCCACTACCGGCGCCGCAGCCTGTACGGGCTCGGCGACTGGGGCCGCTGCCATCCCTGTGTCGCCACCTGACGAAACGGCATTCAACGTGCCTTTCTCCAGCGTCGACTTCTCGGTGCTGGTGGCGCTCAGCGCACGCAAATAATAGGTAGTCTTTAAACCACTTAACCACGCCATGCGATAGGTGATGTCCAGCTTCTTTCCAGAAGCGCCGGCAATATAAAGGTTCAACGACTGAGCCTGATCGATCCATTTCTGTCGTCGGCTGGCGGCGTCGACCAACCAACGAGGCTCTACCTCAAAGGCTGTCGCGTACTTCTGCTTCAGGTCCTGAGGAATGCGCTCGATGGCTTGCAAGCTGCCGTCGTAGTACTTGATGTCGTTGACCATCACCTTGTCCCACAGGCCCAAGGCCTTCAGATCGCGAACCATGAACGGGTTCACCACGGTGAATTCACCGGACAGGTTCGATTTCACGTACAGGTTTTGATACGTCGGTTCGATGGACTGCGAAACCCCGGTGATGTTGGCAATGGTTGCCGTTGGCGCAATGGCCATCACATTGGAGTTCCGCATGCCCTTGACCTGTACCTTGGCGCGCAATGCGCTCCAATCCAGCTTGGACGACATATCAACGCTCAGGTACTCGGCACCACGTTCTTGTTGCAGCATCTTCAGCGAGTCGATGGGCAAAATGCCGCGACTCCACAACGAACCCGAGAAGCTGGCGTATGCGCCACGCTCTTCGGCCAAGTTGCTGGAGGCATCAATAGCGAAATAGCTGATGGCTTCCATGGACGAATCCGCGAAGTCCACGGCTTCGTTGGAGCTGTAGGCAATGCCCAGTTTGTACAGTGCGTCTTGGAATCCCATGATGCCAAGGCCTACCGGACGGTGCCGCATGTTTGATGTGCGCGCCTGTTCTACCGAGTAGTAGTTGATGTCGATGACGTTATCGAGCATGCGCACAGCCGTACGGATGGTGGCTTCCAGCTTTTGCATGTTCAGCTCGCCGTTCTCAACATGCTGCGGCAGGTTGATGGAGCCCAGGTTACACACGGCGATCTCGTCTTTGGACGTGTTCAGCGTGATTTCGGTGCACAGGTTGGACGAGTGCACGACACCCACATGTTGCTGGGGTGACCGGACGTTGCAGGTGTCCTTGAAAGTGATCCACGGATGGCCTGTTTCGAACAACATGGAAAGCATCTTGCGCCACAGTTCCGCAGCCTTGATGCGCTTGAACAACTTCAGCTGACCGGTGCGGGTCTGCTCTTCGTATTGCTCATAGCGTTGCTCGAAGGCACGGCCGTACAGGTCGTGCAGATCTGGCGCGTCGGCGGGGGAGAACAGAGTCCAGTCGCCGTCTTGTGCCACACGCTTCATGAACAGGTCAGGTATCCAGTTCGCTGTGTTCATATCGTGGGTGCGACGTCGGTCGTCACCGGTGTTTTTACGCAGCTCCAAAAACTCTTCGATGTCCAAGTGCCAGGATTCCAGATAGGCACAGACTGCGCCCTTGCGCTTACCGCCTTGGTTCACTGCCACTGCGGTGTCGTTCACCACTTTCAAGAAGGGTACGACGCCTTGAGACTTGCCGTTGGTGCCCTTGATGTAGGAGCCCAGCGCCCGCACTTGGGTCCAGTCGTTACCCAGACCGCCCGCCCATTTGGACAACATGGCGTTGTCTTGAATGGCGCCATAGATGCCGTGCAGATCGTCGGGCACCGTGGTGAGGAAGCACGAGGACAGTTGGGGTCGCAACGTACCGGCGTTGAACAACGTTGGGGTTGAGCTCATGTAATCGAACGAACTCAGCAAGTTGTAAAACTCAATGGCTCGGGCATTGCGGTCGTCTTCCTCAGCGGCTAGGCCCATCGCCACGCGCATGAAGAAAATCTGTGGCAGCTCGATGCGAACATCGTCCCAATGAATAAAGTACCGGTCGTACAGGGTTTGCAGGCCGAGATAGGTGAACAAGTGATCGTGCTCGGGCAACAGTGCGGCGCCCAGTCGATCCAAATCGAAGTCGGCCAGTTGTGGCCCCAACAGTTCAAGCTCAATACCCTTCTCAATAAAGCTCTTCAGCGCCAGTGGGTAGCATTCTGTCATTTGGCCTTGGGTGGCGGTATGAATCTCACCAGTGCCGTGAATGTTGAGGAAGGTCAGCGCCTCGGCACGAAGCTCGTCCAACAGTAAGCGAGCACTCACGTAGGTGTAGTTCGGTTCTTCTTCAACCAAGGTACGGGCGGTGATCAAAATGGACGTGGCAACGTCGGTTACCGAAATGCCATCGTACATGTTCGCCATGGCTTCACTTACGATGCGGCTGGCGTCGATATCGCTGAGACCTTCACAAGCTTCGCCCACGATGGTCTGGATTCGAGCAATATCCAGTGGTCCTTTTGTGCCGTCGGCATAGACCACGTTGATGCCCTGTACCGCTTGTTCGGTATCGGGGTCTAAATTCTGCTGGTGGCTACGTTCTTGGGCGCGTTGCTCTCGGTACAACACATAGGAACGTGCGACCTTTTGTTCGCCTGAACGCATCAGCGCCAGTTCCACTTGATCCTGAATTTCTTCGATGTGCAGCGTACCGCCAGAAGGCATACGGCGCTTGAAGGTGGCTGTCATTTGCTCGGCAAGCTCTTGAACAAGCTCCCGAATGCGAGGCGAAGCCGCGGCTGTGCCGCCTTCGACGGCCAAAAACGCCTTGGTCATGGCAACTGAGATCTTGTCAGCGGTGTAGGGTACAACGGTGCCGTTGCGCTTGATGATTTTCAGTTGTCCGGGGGCCGTCGCGGTTAGCGAAGGAGACAATGCTCCTTGGTCTGCCGGGTTACCTTGTGCGCCACCTAGGCCCGCTGGTGTGTCCACCGAGGATTCTGTTTGCATTACTGTGTGTCCTCTCGTCTGTCTGCTTGTTTGGTCTATTTATTCGGTCTGTTTGTTCGAATCGAGTATTTGACTGCTTTACTCGGTTTCTTCTTATTTGGCCCTGCCTTGTATTCGGCCCCGCCTTATTCACTTCCGCCTTGCCCGTATCCGCCGCATTTCTGCAGCAATTCTGGTTTTTGCGGGCGCTCGTCCGTTCTGAGCAATTCCTTGCAGTTTTCCTGCCGGTTTTGCTTCTGTTCGGCTGGTTTTGCCGAAGAAACCCCCTCCCTCAAGGGAAAAACTTTGACTTGGTCAAAATTTTTAAGCGTCCCAAAACCCAAGATATGGGGTTTTGTTGGCCAGAAGACACAAGATAATGGGATCAATATATCAATGCAAGGAAAAGTCTGTGGATAACCTGTGTGTAGTTTCACTGATCGGCTCAACTGCCTGTGGATAGCTTGAGTTTCTGCAAAAATGCCAATTTCCTCACTTTTTTGGTGCGTTTTTGACCGTCTTGCACCGCGGCTGGTAGCCGCTGGAACGAAGCTTTAAGCTGCCGGTCTGTCGCCATAACTTTTCGCCTTTGGACGTTACTCATGACCTACATACTTGCCCTTGATCAAGGCACATCCAGCAGCCGCGCTCTCCTATACGATGCCGCCGGTACGGTGGTGGCCAGCGCCCAGCAGAGCATCGACAGCAGCTATCCTCACGACGGTTGGGTAGAGCAAGATCCGGAAATGATCTGGTCGTCGATTTTGCAGGTCGGACGTCAGGCCATCGCGTCCGCAAACATTGGGCCCACAGACATAGCGGCCATCGGCATCACCAATCAGCGTGAAACATCGGTCTTGTGGGAACGCCAGACCAGCCACTGCCTGTATAACGCGATCGTATGGCAGGACCGACGCAGTGCCGCCTACTGCGAGCAGTTGGCCGAGCAGCGGTACCCGGCGGATCAGGCCGACGGGCAGCCCATGGCCGAACTCATTGAGCACACCACAGGCTTGATCATCGACCCGTACTTCTCCAGCACGAAGTTGGCGTGGCTGCTGGATCAGGTGGATGCGGATCGAGCGCGCGCCGAGAACGGCGAGCTATGCTTTGGCACTATCGACAGCTTCTTGGTTTGGCGGCTTACCCAAGGCAGCAAACACGTCACCGACGCCACCAACGCCAGCCGCACCCAATTGTTCGATATCGGCCAGCAGTGCTGGAGCCAGCCTCTGCTCGACGTATTCAACGTGCCTGCAGCCGTGCTGCCCCACGTGCTCGACTGTGTGGACGACTTTGGTATCGCTGATCCGGAATGGTTTGGCGCGGCCATCCCGATTCGTGGCATCGCTGGCGACCAGCAGGCGGCACTGATTGGCCAGGCGTGTTTTGAACCGGGTATGTCCAAAAGCACTTATGGCACCGGCTGCTTTGTGATGACTCATACCGGCCAGCAAATCTCCCGTTCCAGCCAGCAGCTGCTGTCTACAGTGGCCTATCGCATCAACGGCGAGCCCAGCTACGCCTTGGAGGGCAGCATCTTTGTCGCCGGCGTAGCCATTCAATGGCTGCGAGACCAACTGGGGTTGATTGAGCACGCTGCCGATACCGCCGATGCCTTTGCCCGAACCGGGGGTGATACGCATGGGGTCTATGTGGTGCCTGCCTTTACCGGCCTGGGCGCGCCCTATTGGCAGCCTCAGGCCAGAGGATTGATTACCGGGCTGACGCTGGACAGCAACAAGGACCACATCATTACGGCCTTTTTGCAAAGCGTGGCCTTTCAAACCCGTACCTTGCTGCTTGCCATGGCCGCCGATGGCGCGCCGGTGTCTACCCTGCGAGTCGACGGCGGCATGGTGGTGAACGATGCGTTCTGCCAATTTCTCTGTGATTTGCTAAATGTGCCGGTAGAGCGACCGGCAGATGTGGAAACCACCGTCCGCGGGGCCGGCGTGTTGGCCGCGATCGGTGCGGGATTGTTTGCGGATCTGCAGGAGGCCGCCGAGCTGTGGCAGCTGGGGCGACGCTTCGATCCGGACATGGCCGATGATCAGCGCCAAGGGCTTGCCGACGGCTACGATCAGGCCGTGGCCCAAGCGCTGAGTCGCTAGGTGTGTCCTAGGCTTGGCGGCCTAGCAGCAGAAATTCCACCAAGGCTTTTTGGCTGTGCAAACGATTGCCGGCCTCGTGAAAGACCACAGAGCGCGGGTCATCCAGCAAGGTCTCGCTGACTTCTTCGCCCCGGTGCGCTGGCAGGCAGTGCATGAACAGGGCGTTGGGGTCTGCCAAATCAAGCAACGACTCGTTGACCTGATAGGGCTCGAAAATCGCCCGTCGGTCGCCTTCTTCACCCTCATGACCCATGGACGACCACACATCGGTGACCACCAAGTGTGCGCCTTCCACCGCTTCTCGCGGGTCGAGTACCCGTTCCACGTTCTCACCGTTGGCCAAAATATCCGCATCGGGCTGGTGAGAGTCCGGGCAACTGAAGCGCAGATTAAAGTTCCACTGCTTGGCGGCGTTGATGTAGGAGTGGCACATGTTGTAGCCATCGCCCAAAAAGGTAACGGTTTTGCCTTCGATGGAGCCGCGATGTTCTTCAAAGGCCTGAATGTCCGCCAGCAATTGGCAGGGGTGCAGGACAGAACTCATGGCGTTAATAACCGGTACGGTGGCGTAGTGCGCCAAGGTCTCGATGTCCGCTTGGTTATGGGTGCGGATCATGATGATGTCTACCATCTCGGAAAGCACTCGGGCCAAGTCTTCCAGCGGCTCGCCGCGACCGATTTGTGTATCGCCGGGGCTTAAGAAAATGACGTTGGCACCCATCTGGCTGAAACCGGCCTCAAAGGCCACCCGCGTGCGGGTGCTGCTCATGGTGAGGATCAGTGCGCCGGTTTTGCCCACCAAGGGTTGATAGACCTCGCCGCGCTCGTGTTGTTGGCGCAGGGTTTTAGCGCGCTCAATCACGTACTTGAGTTCGTCAGACGAAAAATCCAATAGCGAAAGAAAATCTCTCTTGATCATCAGAAGGTTCCGAAGGTGTTTGTTTGGTGGATCTGTTCTTGATTAATGTTTGATCAAGTCGACGACGCGGCTGACAAGCTCGTCTGCCTCGGCATCGGTCATGGTCAACGGCGGAAGCAGACGAATGATGTTGCCCTGAGTGACATTGATCAGCAGGCCCTGTTCCAGCGCCTTGGCAGCAAAGCCGCCAATGTCTTGGTGCATTTCCACGGCCAACATCAAACCGGCGCCACGAATGTCTTTTATGTCGTTACGTCCGGCCAAGGCATCGCGCAGACCGTTTTGAATGCGCTCGCCAAGCACCAAGGCGCGTGCTTCCAAGCCTTCGGCATCAATCACATCCAGTACCGCATTGGCAGCGGCGCAGGCCATGGGGTTGCCGCCAAAGGTGGAACCGTGATTGCCGGGCACGAACAGATTCGCCGCTTCGCCGCGCGCCAGACAGACGCCGATGGGCATGCCATTACCTAAGCCTTTGGCGGTGGTGACCACGTCGGGCACAATATCCGTGTGTTGGTAGGCGAAGAACTTACCCGTACGCGCGTTGCCGCTTTGCACTTCGTCGGCGATCAGCAGCCAGTTGTTGGCGTCGCAAATGGCACGCAGTGAAGCCAGGTAACCTTCATCGGGAATGTAGATGCCACCCTCGCCAAGAATCGGTTCGACCATCACAGCGACCACGCTGGGATTGTTCGCCGCA
This sequence comes from Gammaproteobacteria bacterium, assembly GCA_002704225.1. GTDB lineage: Bacteria > Pseudomonadota > Gammaproteobacteria > Pseudomonadales > Azotimanducaceae > UBA4421. Next base: position 8,075 of record PAFU01000015.1, read on the forward strand.
ATGGCCTCCACAGCAGCGATGTCGTTGAACGGTGCGCGCACAAAGCCGCTCAGCAAGGGTTCAAAACCCGCATGTACCTTGCGGTTACCCGTCGCCGTCAGGGTTGCCATGGTGCGACCGTGAAAGCTGCCGTCCACGACGACAATCGACGGGGACTTGATGCCTTCGTTGTTGCCCTTGAGTCGCGCCAGTTTGATGGCGGCTTCGTTGGCTTCTGCACCGGAGTTACAGAAGAACGCGTTGTCCATGCCGGAACGTTCGCACAGGCGGTTGGCCAGCTTGGTTTGCAGCGGAATCTCGTACAGGTTGGAGGTATGCAGCAACGTCTGCGCCTGATGGGCCAGCGCTTCGGCCACATGAGGGTGGGCATGGCCCAGACCGCAGACGGCGATACCGGTCAGGCCGTCGAAGTAGGTCTTACCCTCGCTGTCGGTCAGGTAGGAGCCGGCGCCGCTGACAAAATTCACGGGCATACGGCCATAAGTATTCATTACATGGTTCTGCATGGTCCACTCTCCTGCACTGCGCTCCAATGGCGACGAGTGGTCTTGAGGAAAATACCTCATGGCTCAACATCAAAAGATGTCGAGAAGCCGTCGTCGTGAGGAGTGGTAGTGCTTAAAAGCAAAAGGCCGCAACGAATGCGGCCTGTAAAGAGCGAAAGATACTAAAGCCATTCCTGTGTCGCAACTGCCGTTTTGTTACTGACGTCACATAACACTCTGGATTTAGGGGCGTTTTAGGCTCTGGGCAAGCCGTTGCAGACCCTCTTCCAGCACCGGTTTGGGGCTGGCGAAGTTAAAGCGAACGTAACCCTCATGACCAAAGGGTGCGCCGTTGCTCAGCCCCAAGCCGTGAGATTCAAAGTGACCGTCCACATCGTTGAGCTGCAAATCGTCAATACGGATCCACGCCAGATAGGTGGCTTCCATGCGAGTCATGCGTTCACCGGCCACTGCCTTCAGCAGATCGTGATTGCGGCGCAGGGTGGCCTGCAACTGAGGAACCCAATCGGACCGGTCGTTAAACGCTGCTTCCGAGGCAATGTAGTTCAGCGGCCCGGGGCCCACCACCAAGTCGCCGCGGGTGGCGAGAAAACGTGCCCGCAGGTCGGGGTCTGGCACCACGGCGGCAGCACAGCCCAGTCCTGGAATGTTGTAGGTCTTGGTGGCCGCAAACAACGATACCGTGCGGTGCGCAATTTCCGGTACCGCATGGGCGATGGGCAGATGCTGTTTGTCTTCATCCAGAATCAGCTGGCAGTGAATCTCGTCGCTGACCAGCAGCAGATCGTGGCGTTCCAGAAATTCGCCCAAGGCCTGCAGTTCGGTCAGGCTGTAGCACCGTCCGGTAGGATTTTGCGGATTGGCGATGCAGACCATTTTGACCTGCTCGGTGGTGGCGTCTGCCATGGCGGTCAGATCCATGGACCACAGGCCATCGTTCAACGCCAGTGGCACGGCAACCTGCCGACGACCGGTATTTTCCTGCAGATCGAGAAACGGGTAATAGATGGGGGTGGGCACCAAAATCTGTTCGTCGTTGCCGAGCATGTTGACCGCCATGTTCAGGCCCGGCACCACGCCGGGCAGCCAGACGATCCAGTCTTCGGGTACCTGCCAACCGTAGTGGTGCGCCAGCCAGCGCTGAAAGGCGTGGGTCAGTGAATCGGGTTTCTTGGTGTAGCCGATGATCGGGTGATCGAGGCGTTCCCGCAGGGGTTCCAGAATGAAGTCCGGCACCGCAAAGTCCATGTCGGCAATCCAAAACGGCAAAATGTCGCTGCCCGCGTACTTTTGCAGCTTGGTGGCATTGGTGTTGCGGCGGTCAATGACGACATCGAAATCGTAAGCCATTGAGATTGTCCTGTTCGAAGCGGTGAAAAGAGTAGGGCCGATCATAACCAGTTCGGTGGACGGAATCCGCCCACGTCTACCATCGGGTGTGGCTTCGGGGCTACAATGCGGCAAAGCGACGGTGCGCGGCATCGCGAATTACCCAAATAAGATCTATGCAGGACGGCGACATGTCAGAAGACGTATTGGATTCCATCAAAGAACAAATAGCTGAGAACCCCATCATTTTGTATATGAAAGGTTCACCCCAAGCACCCCAGTGCGGCTTCTCGGCCCAAACCGTGCAGTGCATGGTGGCGTGCGGACAACGTTTCGCCTATGTGGACATTCTCAGCAACCCAGACATTCGAGCAGCGCTGCCAGGCTACGCCAACTGGCCAACCTTCCCGCAGTTGTGGGTAGACGGTGAACTGGTCGGCGGCTGCGACATCATTACGGAAATGTTCGAAGCCGGTGAGCTGGAAACCCTGCTGGTTGAGACCTCGGAAAAATACCCCGCCGAAGGCTAGTCTGAAGAGGCTAGGCCTCGTCTTCGGGCTGATCCAGCCAATGCGGATTGAACGGCCACGCATTCACGATATGACAAAACAGTTCTGCGGTGCGCTCGGCATCGTAGGCGGCGTTGTGGGCCTGAGCCTCGCTGAAATCGACGCCCGCACGATGACAGGCCTTACTTAACACCGTATGGCCAAAGGCCAAGGCACCCATGGTGGCGGTGTCCAGCGCGGTAAAGGGATGGAACGGATTGCGTTTGATCTTGAGCCGGTCGCAGGCCGCGTTCAAAAACCCCTGATCGAAGGACGCGTTATGCGCCACCATGATGGCGCGGTGGCAGCCCGCAAATTTCATCTCGTCTCGGACCACCTTGAAGAACTCGATCAAGGCCTCGCGCTCGTCGATGGCGTTGCGGTTGGGATCGTCTAAGTCGATGCCGGTGATCTTCAAGCTGGCAGGCTCGATATGCGAACCCTCAAAAGGCTCTAGCGACCAACTGGCGCTGTTTTTGATGCACAACTGATCGTCTCGCATGGTGATGAAGGAACAAGCAACCTCGAGGATCGGGTTGTCTTCCTTGCTGAATCCGCCTGTTTCTAAATCAACCACGACAGGCAGGTAGCCGCGGAATCGGTCTGAGATTTCCATGGGGGGACGATAACTGAAAACTGTGGGCGTTTGGCCAAATTCTGCGGGCATGCCAATACAGGAATGAATGCTGTGACTTCACGTGTTAGCTCGCCGATCACAGGCCTCTGTGACTTGGTTCAGTTTCTTTTGAAATTTTTGGAGCAACTGAAGGTCCTCGCTCACTTCTTCTCTCGTTCCAGAAAGTCAATTTTGTCAGTGAGCTTCGTTCTGAAAAGAGCAAGCTTTTAGTTCTCGAACATCCCGAAGTGAATGTTCCCTAAGCGTGGTTGAGTTACTGGGAGGACGTGTTCCGGAGGTAAGCTGCTTTCCACTTTGAGGGTCTTCCCGAGTCTTCGAAAGAAGGCTAGAGGCGAAATGTTAGAAACTTGGGATCACTTCGCATTTTTGCCACCGCAGTGAATGAAATTTCCCTCCCGATCCTCCTTGCCCTAAAATGCCCACCGCTTTGCTTTCGCTTTGGATAAAGGAAAATTCGTGTCTGACAAAAACAAAATCGTCCTCGCTTACTCCGGCGGGTTGGATACCTCCGTCATCTGCCGTTGGCTGCAGGAGACTTACAACGCCGAGGTGGTGACGTTTACCGCTGATATTGGTCAAGGCGAAGAGGTGGAACCTGCCCGCGAGAAGGCCAAGGCCATGGGTGTGCAGGAAATCTACATCGAAGATCTCACCGAAGACTTTGTTGCCAACTACGTCTATCCCATGTTCCGTGCCAACACGGTGTACGAAGGCGAATACCTGCTGGGCACCAGTATCGCTCGCCCGCTGATTACGCGGCGTATGGTGGAAATTGCCCGCGAAACCGGTGCCACGGCAGTGGCCCATGGTGCTACCGGCAAGGGCAACGACCAAGTGCGCTTTGAGCTTGGGGCTTACGCGCTTGATCCTGACATTCAGGTCATCGCGCCTTGGCGCGAGTGGGATCTGAACTCTCGTGAGGCGCTGATGGACTTCTGCGAAAAGCATCAGATTCCCGTGGACTACAAGCGTGGCGCGAATAAGTCGCCTTACTCCATGGACGCGAACTTGCTGCACATTTCTTACGAGGGGGGCGGTTTGGAAGATCCGGCCAAGCCCGCAGATGAAGACATGTGGCGCTGGACGGTCGCGCCGGAAGACGCGCCGGATCAGCCGCTGGAAATCGAGCTGACCTATCAGCATGGTGATCCGATTGCGCTGGACGGCAAGCCGTTGACGCCGGGAAGGTCTTCCGGAAGCCCTCGAAGACGTGGCGCGAGACCAGCGGCGATCCCTTCCGGCCCCGGGA
>PAFU01000016.1 GCA_002704225.1 Gammaproteobacteria bacterium
AACGGATTGAACCACGAGGCGTTCGATGCAAGCACGACCCAAGCGACTGCTACATGGGACGTGAACGATCGCCTTACCGTTAAATACATTTACGGCTTCAACGAACTCGCCTATCACCGAACGACTGACGATGATAATACGGCCAGTAATTATCATGACCGTCAATTCTACGTAAACCACGAAGCGCGATACAGCTCGCACGAACTGCAGGCATTTTATGAAATCAACGACACCATGTCGGTGACTTCAGGTGTTTTCTGGTATGACGCCACCATTGATCAGCGCGGTGATTTCTACTCAGAAGTTGGCTCTGACCGTTTCCAAAATGCCTACAACGGCAACACAATCGAAGCGTTCTTCGGGCCCGCGCCAATGGCGACATTGTTCAGTGCGAAAAACGTCTGCCTCGCGAATCCAGAGCGTCAGTCGTGCCAGCGCAACTTCTCTGCTGAAACGAGTAATGAGCTGATTTTCAGCGGCACAGCGAGCGGCTTAGAGCCAGGTATTACGCGTAACGATAACCTCTACGTATCCCAGTGGTACGGTGATGACGGTACAAACCGAGAGCTGGACGTTATTCACGGTCCGCGCACCGTTGGTTCAGACTTGCTTTACGCAACTCAGACCCAGCGCAACGCGTTTGCCGCGTACAGCCAAGGCGTTTGGGACTTTGCAGAAGACTTAACGCTGACCGTGGGAATTCGTTATGCGTACGACGAGGTTATCGCTGAAGAGAACTTGTTCCGTTATACGGAAAGCAATGCGTTGTTTGGTTTCTTGCCTGCGTTTGGTTTTACCGGTAACCCACTCTATGAAATCAACAAAGCCAACGGCGGCTTCGAAATGGACGCTGACGGTGAAGTTGTTACAGACGAGTACGGCCAACCCATTCCAACCAATACTGTTGTAAACGGCGGACACCCGATTGCGGTATCTGTCTATCGTCCGTTCGATCGTAAAGACGAAAAGATCACGGGCCGCATCAACTTGGACTGGGACATCAACGACGAAGTTATGATGTACTTCTCTGCCACCTCCGGTTACCGCTCCGGCGGCTACAACCTCGTGTTCTTCAGTAATACGGCGGATTACGATCCAGAGGAACTCACAGCCTACGAGATTGGCTACAAGACGCAGTTCTTGGACAACACGCTGCAAATCAACGGTTCGTTCTACTTGTATGATTACGAGTCCATTCATACGGTAGCAACCGAGGTGACCAGCCTAGGCGGCACGTCGACCTCTGTGCTTGAGGCACCAGGAGCGGAAGTCATGGGTATCGAGGCAGAAGTATTGTGGCTCGCCACAGACAGCCTGACCTTGGGCGGTAACTTCAGCTACACGCCAAACGAGTACACCAAAGACTTGATGATACTCGACCCCGCGAGCGTAGAGACGCCCACGTCGTTGTACCCGGACCGCGAAACCAACCGGAAGAACATCAACGGCAACCAGTTGCTGCAGGTGCCTGAACTCAAGTACACGGCTTATGGAACCTACTCAGTTCCTCTGGACGCTGGTGCAAACTTGGATTTGTCAGCTGTCTACAGCTGGACCGACGAGGTTTACTACTCTCCGTTTGAAAATCAAACCGAGATGGCTGAATCTTATGGTCGACTAGACCTTCGCGCCACTTGGACCAATGCGGAGCAAAACATCGAGATCGCAGCCTTCTGCAACAACGTGATGGATGACGTTGCTGTACTGCAGGTACTGCGTCACGGTGAAGACGAGAACTTCCGTCAGACCGGTGGTACTACCGTACCTCGTCTGTTCGGCATCGAGCTGACCTACAAGCTGGGCGCTTATTAAGCACCGCTTGTCTTGGGAGCCCTAGGGCTCCCAATAGGTTGAATAAATGCCACCTTCGGGTGGCATTTTTTTTGGCTGGTATTTCGGCGCCAACAGCGCCGCGTGGATGCAGGGCGAGAAACGACGAGTGAGATCTGGAACTAAGTACCCGACTGCGCATTAGCTGCCGCGAGCTGCTCCAGCAACACGACAGTATCTTCCCAGCCGATACAGGCATCGGTAATGCTCTGCCCATAAGTCAGATCATCACTGAGAGATTGCTTGCCCGCGACCAAGTGACTCTCGATCATCACGCCCAGCACATTGCCTGGCGATGTTTGCAATTGCTCTGCCACAGCGGCTGCCGCAACCTTTTGACGCTCATGATCCTTGGAACTGTTGGCATGACTGAGATCCACCATCAGCCGCGCCGGGACACCGGCCTTGGCCAACAAATCGCAGCCTGCTTGCACGGAAACCGCATCGAAATTCGGTTCCTTGCCTCCGCGCAAAATGACATGGCAGTCGTCATTCCCCGTTGTGGAAAAAATAGCCGAATGACCGGCCTTCGTCACTGACGGAAAGATATGGCTGTGACTGGCAGATAACACGGCGTCGACGGCCACCTGCACATCACCCAAGGTGCTGTTTTTGAACCCAACAGGACAAGAAAGGCCCGAGGCCAGCTGTCGGTGAATCTGGCTTTCCGTTGTACGCGCGCCAATAGCGCTCCAGCACACCAAATCACCAATGTACTGCGGTGTAATGGGGTCTAAGTATTCGGTACCGGAACCAAGGCCCAACTCCGTGATATCGCGCAGCAGCTGCCGAGCGGTGGCCAGACCGGTGTTGATATCAAAGCTATCGTTAAGATGAGGATCGTTGATTAAACCCTTCCAACCAACCGTGGTGCGGGGCTTTTCAAAATACACCCGCATCAATATCAGCAGCTCATCACGCCATTGGTGAGACGCCTCGGCCAGCTTTTCAGCGTAATCCATGGCCGCCACAGGGTCATGAATCGAACAGGGGCCAACAACCACCAGTAAACGTGGATCGTCGCCCTTGATGATGTCGGAACACGCCTTACGCGTGTTGAACACAAAGGTAGATCCTTCTTCCGATAGGGGGATTTCTTCCAGCAGAGCCTGCGCATCGCGCACCTCGGCCATACCGGTGATTCGAGTGTCGTCTGTATTAAATTTCATGGCGCGATGCTAAACCACCGCACCGACCAACCACAAATGGTTTCCCGAACCGATGCAGACTCACCACGCGCCGCCCATGGCTTTCTTAGGGGCGTCCTGCGCTAAGCGGCGTCACTTACCAACATGGTGTTGGCACCGAGCAAACTCGCCGTGTCCAGCATGCGATTCGAAAAACCCCATTCGTTGTCGTACCAAGAAAGGACTTTCACTAAACGCCCGCAGACGCGTGTGTGATTCGCATCGAAATTACTGGAGAACGGGTTGTGATTGAAATCTGTAGAGACCAACGGCTGTTCGTTACAGCACAGCACCCCATGGCTATCTGCCTGAGCGGCGGCTCGCATCATCGCGTTCACTTCCTCAGCGGAGGTTTCTCGTGACGCGGTAAAAGTCAGATCCACAAGGGATACGTTGATTGTCGGCACGCGAACCGCCAGACCATCAAGCCGCCCGGCGAGTTCTGGCATCACCAGTCCGATGGCTGCCGCAGCCCCTGTCTTGGTTGGGATCATACTTTGGGTCGCTGAGCGCGCCCGATACAGATCCGAGTGATACACATCACTCAAATTCTGGTCATTCGTGAAGGCGTGAATTGTCGTCATCAGACCCTGCTCAACCCCAAGTTCCGCGTGCAAAGGCGCAACCATCGGGGCCAGGCAATTGGTCGTGCAAGAGGCGTTTGAAACGATTTGTGCGTCCGCGGTCAGCACCTCGTGATTCACGCCAAACACCACGGTTTGATCTGCATCGGCCGATGGGGCCGATATCAGCACTTTTTTGGCACCGGCCCGTAAGTGCGCCGATGCCGCCTCTCGGGAGGTGAACAGCCCCGTACACTCAAGAACCACGTCCACATCGAGGTCAGCCCAGGGCAGGTCGTTCGGGTCACGCTTTGCGCTGACGGCAATCGGGTCGCCATTCAGCAACAGGCCATTGTGGATAACCTCTACATCCACATCAAAACGGCCGTGGGTGGTATCGAATTGCAGTAGGTGGGCGTTGATTTCCGGCGTACCGAGATCGTTGATGGCGACAATACGCAATCGCTCCTGAAGCTCCGGCCGCTCGTACAAGGCCCGTAATACGTTGCGTCCGATACGTCCAAACCCGTTTATTGCCACATTGATCATAAAGCCTCCTGAGCATCACATAAATGTAATAAAACTACATTTTTGATATTTTTTCTGTTATTTCCTCATTATATACGGTTTATTACATTTTTTTACGGCAATTATGTGTCAAAGGTGCCGATTCGCGTCATTTCAGGCACACTTTGTAATATTATTACAGCAAAGCGAGCCAGCATGACGATCGGAAGCAATTTACTCGCGGTGATTGAGCGTCAACTACCGGAACTGAATAAGTCAGAAAGTAAGGTGGCGGACGCTATTTTGCGCAATCCCGAAGCGACGACCCGCTCCAGCATCGCCAGCCTCGCCGCCCAAGCCGGAGTCAGTGAACCCAGCGTCAATCGGTTCTGCAAAAAATTCGGCGCCAGTGGCTTCCCCGACTTCAAACTGCGGTTGGCACGATCGCTGGCCTCAGGCGTACGCTACGTGAGCCGCGCCGTAGAGTTTTCCGACGACATCAACACGTTTCCGCGCAAACTCTTCGACAACGCCATCAATGCCCTCATGACGGCCCGAGAGGACCTACCGCTGGCCGCCATCGAGCGCGCCGTTGACCACATCGCGCAGGCACGACGGGTTTTCTTTTTCGGACTCGGCACATCGGCAGCGGTCGCGCGAGATGCGGAGCACAAATTCTTCCGCTTCAACGTGCCGGTCAGTACCCACGAAGACGCGATGATGCTGCGCATGCTCTCAGCATCTGGCGGTGTCGGCGATGTGTTCTTTTTCATCTCGCATACCGGGCGCACTCGCGTGCTCGTAGAGGCCGCCCAAATTGCCAAAAACACCGAAGCCACCGTGGTATCACTGACCCACGAGGGATCACCCCTCGCCGCTCAAAGCCATTGCTGCATCAACGTCGACGTTGAGGAAGACACCGACCAATACCTGCCCATGACCTCTCGGCTGGTGCAACTGGTGATCCTCGACGTGCTTGCCGCCGGCGTCACCTTGCGGCGCGGGGAAAGCTTCACCCCCTACTTGGCGCGAATTAAAGACAGCCTCAAAGACACCCGATTCCCACCCAGCTAACCAAAGAGCTCATCATGACTGCCCCTTCAAACGCCCCTGCGACGACACCATTTGCCCCCTTGGATACGTCCACGTTAAAACAAAATGTTCGCTTACTCGGGAACGCCTTAGGACAGGTAATCCAACGTTCTGCAGGTGACGGTGTTTTTCAGAACATTGAATCCATCAGACAAACATCCAAATCCGCTACCGATGCCGTGATGACCGAAGCGCTGTTTGAGGAGATGCGCGGACTGGACGCCAAAGAACTGCATCTGATTGCCAGAGGCTTTGCACAGTTCCTCAATTTAGCCAACATCGCAGATCAGCAATTTACAACCTCCACGGCCATGAGCGAACGGGGCGACGCCAAACACGTGGTCTCGCGCACCATCGAAGAACTCAAAACTCAGGTAACCGCGGCAGCGATAGAAGAAGCCCTAGCGGACCTGCACATGGACCTCGTACTGACCGCTCACCCAACCGAAATCACCCGGCGCACACTGATTCATAAACACGGCGAAATCCATAACTGTCTAGCAGCGCTAGACCAAGCAGGTAGTGACCACTCACTTATCCGCGAGCGGCTCACCGACCTGATCGCACAGATTTGGCATACCGAAGAGTTTTTAGAGCAGCGCCCCACGCCTCTGGATGAGGCCCGCTGGAGCTTCGCCGTAATCGAGAACTCCCTGTGGGATGCCGTACCACAATTTTTACGCGACCTCGATCAAGTGGCTACCAACCACGGCCTGTCTATCGCCCGATCGAACCGTACACCCATTCGGCTATCGAGTTGGATTGGTGGCGACCGGGACGGCAATCCCAACGTCACGGCTGCGATCACCGAAGAAGCCATGCTCCTCAGTCGCTGGCAGGCAGCCGATTTGATCGAACGAGACCTCGCCATCGTCTACGAGGAACTGTCCGTCACCCTTGCCACCCAAGAGGTTCATAGGCTGACCGAGGGTGCCCGCGAGCCCTATCGCGCCCTGCTGCGTCCGGTACGAGAGGCGGTGCGATCACAGCGAGAACTGCTTGGCCTGTATTTGCGGGAAGCGTCGCCAACGCTGCCGGAGCCACTCACCACCGCCGCCATTCGCGACCCGCTGGTTCAATGCCAGCAGTCGCTGAACGCCGTGGGCCTTACCACAATCGCCGACGGCAAATTGCTCGACCTCATCCGAAAACTGGATACCTTCGGCGCACACCTGGTCACCCTAGACGTCCGCCAAGAAAGCACCCGACACAGCGATCTGATGGGCGAAATTACCCTAGCGCTGGGACTGGGCGACTACCGAGATTGGAGTGAAGCGGACAGACGGGCGTTTCTCCAAAAAGAAATCAATGATCTGCGCCCGCTGATCCCGATTCACTTTCAGTGCTCGGCGCCCTGCCAGGAAGTACTCGACACCTTCGGCGTAGTGGCCAAGGCACCCAGAGAGGCATTGGGTTGTTACGTCATTTCCATGGCCTCGGAACCCTCTGACATTCTCGCGGTACAGCTGCTGCTAAAGGCCACCGGCGGCCCGATAGACTTACCTGTATCTCCGCTGTTTGAAACCTTGGACGATCTGGACGGCGCACCCACAACCATCAGCGCCTTGCTGACAAATGCGGACTACCTCGCACGCATCAATCGGTCGCTTACTGTGATGATTGGCTACTCGGACAGCGCCAAGGACGCCGGCATGCTCACCGCGGGATGGGCTCAATACAGAGCACAGGAACAGCTATTGTCGATCTGTGCGCAGCACGATGTGAAGCTTCAGCTCTTCCACGGCCGCGGAGGCACCGTCGGCCGGGGTGGCGCGCCGGCCCACCAAGCCCTGTTGTCACAACCGCCGGGATCGCTGCAACACGGTCTGCGGGTTACAGAACAAGGGGAAATGATTCGGGTTAAGTTGGGCTTACAACCCCTGGCCGTTAACACCCTAGGTCAGTACACCAGCGCCATTTTGCGCGCGAACTTAACGCCCCCACCCGTGCCTACGCCCCAGTGGCGGAGCCTGATGGATACACTAGCCATTAACGCCTGCGACAATTACCGGCGCTGGGTACGCAGCAATGCCGACTTTGTAACCTACTTCCGCCAAGCAACCCCAGAACCCGAGCTGGCCAGCTTACCGCTGGGTTCACGCCCTGCCCGCCGTCGCCAGCAAGGCGGCATCGAAACCCTACGCGCTATCCCGTGGATATTTGCTTGGAGCCAAAATCGCTTGATGCTTCCTGCTTGGCTGGGCGCAGGAACCGCGTTGTCGGAAACCGCGGCGACCTCCGAGGGTCTCGAACGATTACGCGACATGCAGCAAAACTGGCCGTTTTTCGCCTCTCGACTGTCCATGCTGGATATGGTCTACGCCAAATCCAGCACCGTCATCAACCAGCTCTACGACACCACACTGGTGGACGAAGACCTGCAGCCGTTGGGCAAGGACCTGCGCGATCACTTAACTCAGGACATCGGCACCTTGCAACGCATTCTCGACGTAGACACATTGCTTGCCGATGACCCCTGGGGACTGGAGTCCATAGGTCTGCGCAACGTCTACACCGCACCACTCAACTTGCTACAGATCGAGCTACTGCGGCGCATCAGAGCCGAAGAAGACGAAAGCGTGAAACGCGCCCTGATGGTATCCATCGCCGGCGTGGCTGCCGGCATGCGCAATACCGGCTGAACTCAGAAACGCTGGCTCTCATTCATTGAGATGGATCCGGAAATTTGGCGACAACATCGCACTCGCGGACAAGAACAGCAACGGCAGTCTCGTTTCCGTCTATGCACACGTCACACAGTCTCAACGCAACAAGCTGTATTTGAACGAGTGGGGAATTGGAGCGGGAAACGAGACTCGAACTCGCGACTTCCACCTTGGCAAGGTGGTGCTCTACCAACTGAGCTATTCCCGCATATCTAGCGTACGACGCTGACAGGCCGAGCATTCTAGCTCAAGCCGCTCGGGTGTCAATTCCTATTGGCACATGCACGTCGTGGCGAGCACGCTTTTCGTTGTCAATGACCGAAAAATGTCCCAATTGCCCGCAAGATAAAAATATCCACCCGGTCTTGCAATCACGTTTTGCTCAGACATAATCAAAGCCCCTAAACAATTTATAAGGAGGTGATCAGTGTTATCTATTGCAAGTTTTGAGGGTCAACCTTCTTAAATGTTGCTCCTCTAATACGAGCAGAAAAGGCCAGCCGCGCGCTGGCCTTTTTTTCGTCCGCAACTTACTGCAACCCACACAATCAGCAGTGCCTAGGGCTGCGGTGATTGCTCGGTCGCGCTCCCCCATAGCGGGCTGATAAACGC
>PAFU01000062.1 GCA_002704225.1 Gammaproteobacteria bacterium
ACCGCCTACGCGCGCTTTACGCCCAGTAATTCCGATTAACGTTCGTACCCTCCGTATTACCGCGGCTGCTGGCACGGAGTTAGCCGGTACTTCTTCTGTTGTTAACGTCAAGACCGCGGTGTATTAAACCGCAGCTTTTCTTCGCAACTGAAAGTGCTTTACAACCCTAAGGCCTTCTTCGCACACGCGGCATCGCTGGGTCAGGCTTTCGCCCATTGCCCAAGATTCCCTACTGCTGCCTCCCGTAGGAGTCTGGACCGTGTCTCAGTTCCAGTGTGGCTGATCGTCCTCTCAGACCAGCTATAGATCGTAGCCTTGGTGAGCCTTTACCTCACCAACTAGCTAATCTAACGCAGGCTCCTCTAATAGCGTGAGGTCCGAAGATCCCCCACTTTCCTCCATAGAGCGTATGCGGTATTAGCTCGAGTTTCCTCGAGTTGTCCCCCACTACTAGGTAGATTCCTACGCGTTACTCACCCGTCCGCCACTGTACTCGCACCGAAGTGCTTTCTCGTTCGACTTGCATGTATTAGGCGTGCCGCCAACGTTCAATCTGAGCCATGATCAAACTCTTCAGTTTAATATTTTCGACTTTCAGCTGAATCCGATTTGCCTCTTACGAGACGCCTTTTTTTCAACCATGATGCCGAGTAATCATTTACTCAAAACGAATTACGTGTTCCCACACGAATGGCTTGTTTGTACATTTTGCTTCTTACCTGCGCCGCTATCTCGATCGAGATTTCGTGCCGTAAGAACCACAATGCACTTGCTTTAAATTGTTAAAGATCTGCTGCTTGGCCTGTGTCGGCCTCGCTGCAAGGGAGGCGTATAATACGCATATCGAACTGGTGCGCAACTCCAAATTGCAAAAAAGTTCACTTTTCTTTGGGTCGCGAATTATGAGGACTGGCTCACAATTAAGTGGTAATTCTTTTTCCCCTTACGAATCAAATAGAAACGCTGAAAAAGGGCGTCGTCAAAGTCGAGCGTACGAGAAACGTCGCTGACGGGCATACCGTTCAATTTGATGCCATTCCCCTGAATCAGTTTTCTGGCTTCTCCCGTAGACTTGGTCAAACCCGCCTCAACAAGCACCGTCAAGATGCCTACCCCCGGCTCGCAAACGCTGCTGGCAAGCCCGTCTTGCCGTAGTTCGTTTAAATCGCGTTCCAGCAGAGACTGGGTGTCGCCGGAAAACAGCGACGCGCTGATCCGCTCAGCTGCAATCACCGCGTCTGCCCCGTGCACCAGCCCCGTCACCTCTTGAGCCAACTTCCGATGGGCTTCGCGACGCTCTGGATGTTCCTCCATCAACGCCTCGAGACCGGCAATCTCTTGCTGGTCTAGAAATGTAAAGAGCTTTAGGAAACTCCCAACATCAGCATCAGCACTATTCAACCAAAACTGATAAAACGTATAAGGCGATGTTTTTTGTGAGTCCAGCCATATCGCCCCCGTTGCTGATTTACCAAATTTTGTTCCATCTGCCTTGGTGACAAGGGGCATGGTAAAGGCATAGGCGGTCTCACCCATGTGGCGTCGAATGAGGTCGATACCGGACACGATATTGCCCCACTGATCGCTTCCGCCGATTTGCACAGAACAGCCTTCGTTTTGGGCGAGGCGCAAAAAATCCATAGCCTGCAAGAGCATGTAGCTGAACTCGGTATATGAAATGCCCTGCTCCGCCCGCTCGAGTCGGGCCTTAACCGACTCGCGCTGAATCATCGCGTTTACAGAAAAGTGCTTACCGATATCACGTAAAAAATCGATCACACTCAGGTCTGAGGTCCAATCGAGGTTATTCACGATCTTCGCGGCGCTGCCATCTGCTGTTTCGAAATCGAGGAAACTGCTCACCTGATCCCTAAGGGCATCTACCCAGGCCCCGACAGTATCTTCTCGATTTAGTGACCGCTCATCATCCCGACCTGATGGATCCCCTATCAACCCAGTCGCCCCACCAAGCAGCAGCAGGGGACGGTGGCCTTGCAGCTGAAACCGTCGCAGTGCCAACAACGGCACCAAGCTGCCTATGTGCAAGCTGTCTGCCGTTGGGTCGAACCCACAGTAGAGCGTCCGACGACCGCCGTCCAAATGCTCGAGCAAGCCTGCCTCGTCAGACACTTGGGTTAGGAGCCCGCGCCACTGCAGTTCGTCGATAAAGGCTTGTGCGCTCATTCGTTCATATCCTGTCTGTGCATTAGGTGCCGTAACCGGGCGTCGTACCGGGCCAATCTGCGCCGGGGCAGGCGCAGCACTTTAACAAAAGATCCCTACCGACTGCACGGTCAGGGGAGCGCTTGCGGTTTTTTCTTGTACGAACTTTCTTCTATACTCGCCGCTTCGGACGTAGCAGCCGGCAGAGCCTAGGATAAGCCAACCTTTGGACGCTATTGGAAAACATGCAAATTCCGCCCCTTCATAGACGACTGGCCACACTGGTCGGGCTCTGCTTGCTTATGCTGGCGGCTAGCGGCTTCATCCCAGAGCACCCAACCGATACCCGCACCCAAACTGATGCCGAGCCGGCCTTAGCGGCTGGGCCATCGCCCACTGACGAGCTACCGCTTTCCGCCGCAGCCGATAACAACCAACCGGCAAAAAGCCACGAGCCCTCTCTCGATCCGCGCCAGCAACACAGGACAACGGTGAAGAACGGCGACAATATGGCCATGATCTTCGCCGACAACGGGCTTTCAGCCCGAACCCTTCACGCGCTAACTCAAACCAAGCACGGCAAAGTGCTGGCCGATATTTTTCCTGGCGCCGAACTGACATTCGAGAGCGAGAACCAGCGACTGACCTCGCTAACCTATCAGCCCGGCCCCCTCGAACGGGTCGTGTTTATAAGCGACGGTGACGGTGGGTTCGCAAGCGAAGAGATTTTCGCCGAACCCGAAAAAGTCCTGATCTATAAACATGGGGTCATCGACAACAGTCTGTTTCTAACCAGCCAATCCGTTGGACTCCCGGACAATCTCACTATGCGACTCGCCCAAATTTTTCAGTGGGACATCGATTTCGTGCTGGACATACGACCTGGAGATGAGTTTTTCGCTTTGTACGAGGAGCATTATCTGGATGGCAAATTCATCGGCTATGGCGACATTTTGGCTGCCCGATTTGTCAATCAAGGCCGCCCTCATACTGCCGTGCGCTATACCAATAAAGAAGGGTCAGCGGACTACTTCGATCCCGAAGGGCTCAGTATGCGCAAAGCATTTTTGCGCGCGCCCGTCGAATTTTCCCGAATCAGCTCTAGCTTCAATTTACGCCGCAAGCATCCGCTTTACAAAACCGTTAGGCCGCATCGCGGCATTGATTACGCAGCACCGAGGGGCACGCCGATTCTTGCAGCGGGAGATGGCCGAATTGAACAGGCATCACGAACCAAGGCAAACGGCAATTATGTCGTGATCAAACACGGTGAACAGTTTGTGACCAAATACCTGCATCTGTCGAAATTCGCGCGCAACATCAAAACGGGGAAACGGGTTAAACAGGGCCAAACCATCGGCTACGTCGGCGCGACGGGCTACGCGACGGGCCCGCACCTCCATTACGAGTTCTTAGTGAACGGCGTTCACCAAAACCCACGGACGGTTAAGCTCCCGCAAGCAAGGCCCGTGCGCCAGCAGGAGCTTGCTCGGTTCCAGGAAGTGACGTTTTCCAGCATTCTGCTACTGGACCATTTCCGTGATCAGACTGCGCTCGCATCGGCATCAAAATGAAACTGGGTTCCTTCGTTGGGTGCATGACAGGCACGAGTGTTGACGCGCTGGATCTCGCGCTGATTGACGTCAGCCATCCGAACGGTCCTGAATCGTCGTTCAACGAGGAAGTTACCGTCACCCGGGCCCATACGGTACCGTTGCCGGAATCTTTGCGCGATGCGCTGCTCGCCTGCGGACAGCCCGACCGTTCCTCTGTTGATCTATTGGGCCGGTGTGACAGGCTACTGGGAGAGTTTATTGGTGAATCGATTACGCGGTGGTTACATGCAATCGATGTCGAGCCGACGAGCGTTACCGCAATTGGCAGCCATGGACAGACCGTGCGTCATCGCCCTCCGGGGTCAGTAGATCAACCCTTCACGCTGCAAATCGGCGACCCCAACTGCATTGCTGAGTTAACCGGCATTGACACGATCGCTGACTTTCGACGTCGCGATATGGCTGCTGATGGTCAGGGTGCCCCCTTGGCACCGGCCTTTCATCGAGTGCTGTTTGGAAAACTGGACGGTCATCTCTGCATCCTGAACATCGGCGGCATCAGCAATATCTCTCCTTTCGGAGATCATCATGGCGGCTTCGACGTTGGCCCTGGCAATTGTTTGATGGATGAGTGGTATGCAGCTCATCACACCGACGATGGTGCGGAGCGCTATGATGCCTCTGGTGCCTGGGCA
This sequence comes from Gammaproteobacteria bacterium, assembly GCA_002704225.1. Lineage (GTDB taxonomy): Bacteria > Pseudomonadota > Gammaproteobacteria > Pseudomonadales > Azotimanducaceae > UBA4421. The sequence goes on from PAFU01000062.1 coordinate 4,415, forward strand.
GCTTCGGGCAACGTTCACGATGCTCTACTCGCCAGCCTATTGAAAGACCCTTACTTGGCCTTAAACCCGCCGAAAAGCACAGGCCGTGAGTACTTTAACCGGGCATGGCTCAACCCTCATCTTGAGCAAACCGCCGGGGAAATCGCCAAACAAGACGTACAAGCCACACTGGCGGAATTTACCGCGATCACCATTGCAGACGGCATTCGTAAGAGCCTACCCGATGTCAGCCACGTGCCAGTCTGTGGGGGCGGCCGCCTGAATACACATTTACTGCAACGTCTCGTCAGCGCGCTTCACGCGCGTGGGCATGACCATTGTGTGGTTAAGCCAACGGAACACTGGGGCATCGATGGCGACGCGGTGGAGGCTGCAGCCTTTGCGTGGCTTGCTTACCGACGACACTACCTCCTGCCCGGCAACATGACAGAGGCGACTGGCGCCAAAGGCCCGAGGGTTTTAGGTGCGATTTATCCGGGTTGAGGGTGCCCCGCACCAAAGGCGGTTCTTACAATGAGAAAGAACTACCGCAGCCACACGTCGCGGCGGCGTTGGGATTGGACACAACAAACTGCGCGCCAGACAGGTCTTCGATGTAATCCACGTCAGCTCCATCCAAGTAGGGGTAGCTCATGGCATCGACGAGCATAACGACCCCGCCGCGCTCAATAACGGCATCATCCTCAGCACGCGTGTCGTCAAAGGTAAACCCGTAGGAAAAGCCATTGCAGCCCCCGCCGGAGATGAACACTCGGAGACAGAGGCTTGGATCGCCTTCATCTTCAATCAGGCGCTTCACTTTGTTGGCTGCTTTTTCCGAAAACGTGATACTGGTTTGCATTTCAGGCCTTAATCGCTTGCCCCAACGCTGTCCGCGGGCGCATCGCCGCTTCCAGCCTGTGCGGGGCTTGTTGTTTTTTCTGCTTCGTCGGGAACTGAATGAATCAATCGTCCTTGAACTGACGCCCCCATATGCATTTGCAGCACGCTGTAGTGCAAATCTCCTTGGATGATCGCACCATCGGCAATCTCCAAGTGCTCGAGCGAGTAGACGGTTCCATCCACTCGGCCGTGAATCAACACCGTCGGCGCGCGGATATCGCCCACCACTCGACCATCCGGACTGACCGTCATCGACGCTCCAGTTTCTTCCGCCGTGACCGACCCTCGCAGCAAGCCGTTAACAACCAACTGACTGGAAAACGTGATATCGCCAACCAATTCGGCATCTTTCGCTATCAGCGACATGTCTTTCTTTTTACTCATATTGTGCAGCCTTTTTGCCACCGACATCAGCAACGTACCTCACAGAGGAAATCCTCAACCCTATTCTCATTCCGCTGCCCAAACAAACTGTGCTTCAACCGGTGCGCTGTTGTTGCCAATCATCTCTAACTTTATTGCTGTCGCAGCAAAATCTTGTGGCAACACCACCGTTTGCTCGATCTCTTGGAAATACCGAAAACGGAATGTCAGCTTCTCTGGGATGCCCTCCAACGCGCCAGCCGACAGCGTTACCGGCGATCCGCCTTGCGTCCCCTCGACCGCGATCTTGACGGTTCCCGAAACGACGCGCCGCCGCTCCGAAACATGGATTAGGGTGGCCTTGATAACGAATTGCGACCCGCCCTTGGGCGTCACACTAAACCGTTCCACCTGCAAACCATGCTCGCCACCATCAGGCACCATAATCTTTCGGAAGAATCCGAGCTCTGTCTCCAGGCCGGCCTTGTCCTTGTGCAACTGAGTTAATTCGTCTCGCAAGGCGACAGCCGTGTATTTTTGGGTATCTATAATCAGCTCACTATCCGTCAAGCGACCACGTAAGCCCGTGTTCATCACGGTGAGCTCGTCGACACGCTCTTTCAAGGCCGCATTTTCCTGAATCTGAGATTGGGCAGCGGAAGCGCCCCAAAGCAGCCCCAGTCCGCCTGCAATCAGGCACGCGATCAGTGCCAAGAGGGGGCCAAACCAACGCTGCCACTTCGACTTTTCTTTGATCACACGATACTGCACGTCCTTCCCTTTTTGTCATGCCCCGTGAAAAGGGCAGCTTTCGCCTTCCATTCTTTTGCCCAACGATCCGCGACCCCTACTGTATCAGCTTAGGACATAACCCTGATTCTACTCTCCTCGGTCTGCCATTGAGACATCGATTCGATTATGTCGAAAGAAAGTAAGCGGAATTCTGCGGCATCAACCGCTACACTTCGCGACTGCGCCCAACCTCGATCTTGGAGAAGCCTGACAAAATGTATTTGTGGATCAAGGCATTTCACATCATAAGCGTGATCACGTGGATGGCTGGTATCTTTTACCTGCCAAGACTCTTTGTTTATCACGTGACTGCAAAGGACGACATCAGCAATGAGCGCTTTAAAGTGATGGAAGATAAACTCTATCGCTTGATTATGACGCCCTCGATGATTATCGCCATCGCGCTGGGCGCTTGGCTGCTCACCATCGCCTGGTCAGGCCTACAGACGAGCCTGTGGATTTGGATAAAAATCGTGCTTGTGGCGCTGTTAGTGATTTTCCATTTCAGTTGCGGCCAGATGATTAAGGCCTTCGCTGAAGACCAGCAGCTGCGGACTGAGCGTTTTTTTCGGGTTTATAATGAACTTCCAGTTCTCGTTTTAGTTCCTGTCGTCATACTCGCTGTGGTCAAACCGTTTTAACTTCGGCTCGGTAGTAGCCCCTTCAGCCACGTACCCCCTCGTCCAACAACAACGCAATAAACAGAGATACCATGCAACGAAAAACCTCATCCGCACTCATGCAGCGAGCACAACTCAGCATCCCAGGTGGCGTCAATTCGCCTGTGCGAGCCTTTAAAGGCGTCGGCGGTGATCCTATCTTCTTTTCCGGCGCCCAGGGTGCTTATCTCAGCGATGTCGACGGCAACCGCTACATTGACTACATCGGCTCTTGGGGCCCGATGATTCTGGGCCATAACTTCGGGCCCACCGTCAAAGCCGTTACCGAACAAGCGCAAAAGGCACTGAGCTTCGGCGCACCAACTGAGATAGAAATTGAGCTCGCTGAAAGCATCATCAGCAGAGTCCCCAGCATGGAACGGGTGCGTATGGTCAACTCCGGCACAGAGGCCACCATGTCGGCCATTCGATTGGCCAGGGGTTTTACAGGCCGGGATATGATCGTGAAATTCTCCGGTTGCTACCACGGCCACTCGGACTCTCTTCTGGTCAAAGCCGGCAGCGGGGTCTTGACCCTTGGTCTCCCTAACTCCCCAGGCGTACCTGAGGACCTCGCGAAGCACACGTTGAACGCTCCATTCAACGATTCAGAGGCAATCGACAGCCTAATGACGACCTATGGCGACCGCGTGGCCTGCATTATTGTCGAACCGATCGCCGGCAACATGGGTTGTATCCCACCCCAAACGGGCTATCTGCAAAAACTTCAAGACCTGTGCCGGCACCATGGCACAGTTTTGATATTCGACGAAGTGATGACCGGTTTCCGGGTTGCCCGCGGCGGGGCACAAGAGCTGTATGGCATCACACCCGACCTAACCACCTTGGGCAAAATTGTGGGTGGAGGTTTACCCGTTGGCGCTTTTGGCGGCCGCGCGGATATCATGAACTGCATCGCCCCTGCTGGCCCTGTCTACCAAGCTGGGACATTGTCTGGTAACCCACTGGCCATGGCTGCTGGTCTTGCGACCCTGAACCATCTTACCCAGGAGGTTTATGAGGATCTCACAACAACAACGCAGACACTTGTGGATGGAATCCTGGCCGCAGCCAACAAACACGGTATTCAGCTGTGCGAGAACCATGTCTGTGGCATGTTCAGCTTTTTCTTTGGTCGCGATGAGGTCATCAACTACGACGACGTCGCCGGCAGCAACGTTGAGCAATTTAATGCGTTTTTCCACAAGATGCTGGAACAAGGCGTTTATCTGGCACCCTCAGCGTTCGAAGCCGGCTTTCTTTCAGCTCAGCATGGCAGAGAAGAAATAGGCAAAACCATTGAGGCAGCCGATCAGGCCTTTGCCGCCTTAAACAGTCACTAACAATCCTCTGAACGAATCACCGAAACGGGAAGGAAACCGGCATGTTGGATCTCTATGGCTTGGGCAATGCAATCGTCGATACCGATGTCCAGATCGACGATGACTTTTTGTCCGACGAAGGCTTAGCGAAAGGACAAATGACCCTCGTAGATCCGTCTCGCATGGCAAACCTTGTGAGCAAACTCGAAAGCCGGCCCATGCGCAAATGCAGCGGCGGCTCCGCAGCCAACACGATCTTTGCCGCTCAGGCCTTTGGCCTTGCCACCTGCTATACCTGCAAACTGGCCGACGATGAAAACGGGCTGCACTTTGCTGAGGAGATGCAAAACGCGGGCGTTGAAACGTCACCCATCTCCGAGGAAGCCTCGGAGAATCGACGGTCCGGACAATGCTTAGTGATGATTTCGCCCGACGCACAACGAACGATGTGCACAGATCTCGGCGTGTCGAGCGAACTGGGACAGGAAATTGTTGATGTCGACGCTCTGCGGAGCGCGCGCAGTTTGTATATTGAGGGGTATTTAAGTTCAGCCGAGCAAAGCATCCAAACCGCCGCCTACTGTCACCAAATCGCGAAGGATGCTGGCACTCTGGTTGCTCTGACTCTGTCAGACGTTTCAATGATCTCTTTCTGCAAAGACGGGCTGACCGCGATCCTGGGCGATGGCGTTCATACGCTATTCTGCAATGCGGAAGAAGCGTTGGCCTGGTCAAAAACAGATCGTCTGGACGTGGCCATTGCAGAACTATCCGACATCGCTCAGGAGCTTTACGTTACCCTCGGTGCCTCAGGCGCCCAAGCCGTTACGCAGGCAGGTTCTTGGCGGGCTTCTGGCGACGTCGTCACCCCGCTAGACACCAATGGCGCCGGCGACATGTTTGCTGGCGCCTGCCTCGCGGCTCGGCTTCAGGGCGCGTCTCCGCGGGACGCTGCCGCATTTGCCAATCGAGCTGCGGCCAAGATCATTACGCAATTCGGTGCCCGCCTGCCCAGCATCGATGACTACAAACGCCTGATGACCTAGGAGCACTAGAGAGTAAAGGGAATGGCGCGATCAATTCGCATGGTTTTCAGGTCCGTTACACAACCGGCTGCATACACCTCTATACCCGCGTCTATCGCCTCTTCTAGGCCTTGCGCGTAAGCGGGATCAATGGATCGAGCCGGGCTCACCCGGCTTATGCCGCAATGCTGGGCGCAAAAAATCAAAACACCTCGGTGTCCCATGGCAACCATTCGCTTCAGCGCATGCACATGCTTTAACGCGCGCTCGCTTACGGCATCAGGAAACTCACCCGCCCCATCCTCGGTGTAAAGCGTTACGCTCTTCACCTCGATAAACGCGCTGGCCTGTTCGGCATTGCGCGCCAGAAAATCAAATCGCCCACCACCGTCTGGGATTTTCGATTCAGCCTTGATTTCCGTATATCCCGCAAGGCTCATGATCTGCTCCGCGGCCAACGCCTCACCAACCAAGGTGTTTGCACGACCGGTGTTGACGCTCACCAAGCCCACAGTGGTTTCGACAAACTCGAGCGTGCATGAATATTTTCGTTTCGGATTGTCCGAGACGGAATAGTAGGCAGTGCTGCCTGCATCGACACAACCAGTCATCGCTCCCGTGTTGGGACAATGAACCGTTATCGCCTTTCCCTCCGCAGTTTCGATATCTGCCAAGAAGCGTTTGTACCGACGGAGCAGCCTACCCTTTTGCAGTTCAGGTAAATTCACGTGTTGATGCCCCAGGCAATGAGTGCGGCTTCAATCCGCTCTAACCCCGACTGAATCGCATCGAGATGAGTGGTATAGGCGAATCGTACATAGTGATCGGCATGATGCTCACCAAAGTCTGCTCCCGGTGTTACAGCCACCTGAAATTCATCAATTAGCCGCCAACAAAAATCCATGCTGTTCATCCCTGTATGACTGATGTCCACATAGAGGTAGAAAGCACCATCCGGGGCTACTGGAATACCAAAACCCAGTCTTTGAAGACCGTCACTTAATAGGGCCGCCCGCTGAACAAAGGCTTCTTTTCTCTGACGATGAATCACCATAGCCTCTTCATCAAATGCCGCCAAGGCAGCGTACTGTGCCGGAGTGCTCGGAGAAATGAACAGATTCTGTGCCAGCTTTGTGATTGGTGCGATGGCTTCCGGTGGCACCACAACCCAACCTAGCCGCCAGCCGGTCATGCCAAAAAATTTCGAGAAACTGTTGAGGATGTATAGGTCGTCGCGCACCGCCAAGCCAGTCTGATAGGGCACTGGGCCGTGATTCAGCCCTTGATAAATTTCATCCAAAATCAAAAACCCCTCGCGCCCAGCCGCAAAGTCCGCCATCTGAGCCAGATCTTCCACCGCCAGCATGGTGCCCGTTGGATTCCCGGGGGACGCCAACAAGGCCCCTCGAGTCTTTTCTGTCCAAGCCAATGAGAAATCACTCAGTGTCGGCTGAAACCGGTTGTCGGCATGCACTTTGATTGCCTTAGGTCGCGCACCCACCAGACGAGCGAACACGTCGTTGCAGGGATAACCTGGATCGGTGATGAGCAGTGCATCATCGGGATTCAAAAGCAGCGCGCTCAGCAAGGTAAGACCCCCACTCGCGCCGCTGGTGACCAAAATACGCTCCGAATCTATGGCAACTCCCAAGGTCTGATAGTAGTGGCTGATACGGTCTCGCAACTCGGGAATACCCTGAGCCGATGTGTACTTGGTGTGTCCAGCTGAAATAGCGCTTTGAGCTGCCTGTAGGATCGGCTCAGCGGTCTGAAAATCGGGCTCTCCAACCTCGAAATGCATCACGGTCTTACCCTGGCTCTCGTACTCACGTGCGCGCTGCAAAAGCTGCATGACAACAAACGGGGCTATTTCACTGGACCGAGCTGAGAACATAAAGGCGACCTTAAAATAGAATCTTGATCAGGATGTGAGCAAAAACGCATAGTGCACAAGTGTTTAGCCTAATACATTCACAAAATATCAATACACTAGGTATAGTTTTCCACCTCATGATCTGCTAGATTTCGCGCCCTTCTGATTTTGGGCCCCTGCTGGTTTTGCTGGGGCCATAATAAAGGAAACACTATGGCCGCTGACGCAAAGGCAAAGACCGCTAAAAAAACAGCCCCGACCAAACGTCGCAAAGCCGCCGCGAAAGATTCGCAATTCCGAAACTTTACGCCGTACAAGGCTAAACGCGGCGAGGAATACATGAGCGACGGACAGCTGGAGCATCTGCGCTCTATCCTGACGCAATGGAGAACTCAGTTGATGGAAGAGGTCGACCGAACCGTTAACCATATGCAAGATGACGCTGCCAACTTCCCTGACCCCGCTGACCGAGCGACTCAAGAAGAAGAATTCAGCATCGAACTGCGCACACGGGACCGCGAACGCAAGCTCATCAAAAAAATCGATAAAACCATCGATATGCTTGAAACCGATGACTTCGGGTATTGCGAAACCTGTGGCATTGAGATTGGTTTACGCCGGCTGGAAGCTCGCCCAACCGCCACGCAGTGCGTGGACTGTAAGGCGCTAGACGAAATCAAAGAGCGTCAAATCCACGGCTAACGGCAGCCCAGATGCTCTCGGGTCGTTTCGCCCCTTCACCGACCGGCCCGCTACATATGGGCAGTCTTGTGACTGCTTTGGCCAGTTTCTGCGACGTCAAACAAAGAGGCGGCCGATGGTTCGTGCGCATTGATGATATCGATCCGCAGCGCGCCGATCCAAGCGCCTTGGAACACATTATCAAGTCCCTTGCCGCCCATGGCCTCAGCGGCGACGGCCCCTTGCAGTTGCAGAGTCACCGCCTCACGGAATACGCCACAGCAAGAGATCGACTTACCGACTTAAGCTACTTCTGTAACTGTTCAAGAAAAAAGCTACTGGGCGAACGGCTCTACCCGGGGTACTGCCGACATAAACTAACCTTTGCTCCAGAGCATGCGGTTCGTATCACCGCCGATGACAAACAGCGCCAGTTTCTGGACCGACATAAAGGCGTCTTTTCATATGTCGCCAGTGAGCACTTCGGCGATTTCATTATCTGGCGCAGAGATGATGTTGTGACCTATCACCTCGCGACTGCTTATGACGATGGCCATCACCACAGTCATGTTTTGCGGGGCGACGATCTTTTTGAGATGACCGCTCCTCAGCTTTTTTTGATGGAAAAACTGGGATTAAATCCACCGGAGTACACCCATATCCCCGTACTGACCTTTCCTGACGGCACCAAGCTATCAAAGCAAACCCACGCACCTGCGCTAGGCATAGAAAACCCCGAGGAAAATCTCAGAGACGCCCTGCACTTGTTGGGACAACAACCGCCTAAAGCTCAGTTCACCGTCGGCCAGTGGTTGGATTGGGCGGTCACGCATTGGCGCCTCGAGGCCATTCCCCACACACTTGAGCCCTTCTCTGAGGGCAACTATGAGTAAGCCCCGAGAACGAATCCAAACACGTATCGGGAGATTTATAGCAGGCCTCTTTACGATGAATTTTTGTTAGTATTCTGAGATGAAAAGTATCTTAGTAATCGACGATGACGCCATCCGGCGCACCGCCATGGCAACCGACCTGCGCGAACAAGGCGTTGACGTGAACGAACAAGCCGATTTGGTCCTAGATACGCTTGGCGCTGTGGACGCCATCGTTGCGGTTGATGAGAAGGTTCTCGATGCGCTCAATGCGGTCGCCAGTCTTGCACCCACCATTTTGTTGTCCGCAAACCCCTCGGTAAAAGCATCGGTTACTGCGCTGCAGGCGGGTGCAAAAGATTACTTAGCCCTGCCAGCATCTTCCAGCGATCTGATGGCCGCCATCGAACGGGCCACCGCCTACAGTGTACGTAAGCCAGTCGTCGACAGTGAGCCGGTAGAGATGATTGGTTCATCGGAAATCATGGATACCTTGCGACAACGCATCGCCAAAATCGGACCCACAGATTCTACCGTACTCATCCTTGGACAATCTGGCACGGGTAAAGAACTCGTCGCGCGCGGCATTCACGCGGCCAGCAATCGATCTCATGCTCCGCTCATCACGCTCAATTGTGCAACGGTTCCAGCAAACCTCATCGAATCAGAATTATTCGGTTTAGCGGCCTATGAGAACCGCCAGCAAGAAAGTATTGGGCTCGTTGAAGCAGCCTCTGGCGGCACTCTGTTCCTCGACGAGATTGCCGAGTTACCGGCCAGCGCCCAGGCCCGATTACTGCAAGTTGTTCAAGGCGAAAACCGCAAAGTCGGCCAAGCCCAATCGCTCCCAGTGGACGTTCGGATTATTGCAGCCACCCACAAAGACCTTAAGGCACTGACAGAAAGCGGCGAGTTTCGTTCGGATCTGTTTTACCGCTTAAACGTACTGTGCTTGGAGCTTTCTCCGTTGCGAGGACGGCGCAAAGACATCATCGATATTGGCGAACGACTGTTAGCCGAAACATGCCAGCGGTTAAATAAGCCCGGACTGGTTCTGGGCGAACATGCCAAGGAAGTGATGCTCGAATATCACTGGCCGGGAAACGTGCGGGAACTCAGCAACGCGATCGAACGCGCCGTTATATTGGCTGACGACGGTGCGGTAATTACCCAATCCTTATTAGCTATTGAGCCGACCCCGGAAGAGCCAGCGGATAGCACGAAGGAATCGGACGAAACTCAGACATCGTTAGAGGACTACTTTGTCCGATTCGTTCAGGAAAATGAGCAGTTGCTCACGGAAACGGAGTTAGCAGCCAAACTAGGCATCAGCAGAAAAAGCTTATGGGAGCGGCGGCAGCGCCTAAACATTCCCCGCAAGAAGACGCAGCAGCGCGGGCCGCGCGAATCATCTTGAAACAAATGCTCAATTTTTTTAGGCGCAAAAAAACCGAGCCACCAGCACCCAAGCGCATCCGCGATCACAAGCTCGGACCGGGGATTCTTGATGCCAGTGCGCTCAAGGTTATTGAGGTATTGAACACAAACGGCTTTCAAGCCTATTTGGTTGGAGGCTGTGTTCGAGACGCTCTCTGTGGAGTAAAACCCAAGGATTTTGATGTCGCAACGGACGCGCCGTTGGAAGCCGTCACAAAACTTTTCCGTCGCTCGCGCATTGTAGGTAGACGCTTCCCTATCGTGCACGTGAGGTTTGGTCGTGATTTGATCGAAGTGTCGACCTTCCGCCAATCCATATCCGACAAAGTCGTCCATGATGACCGAGGCATGATTCTGCGCGACAACGCGTTCGGCACGCTTCACGAAGACGCGTTTCGCCGAGATTTCACCGTCAATGCGCTCTACTACGATCCGTCCAACAAGGAGATCATCGATTTCGTGGGCGGCGTCGATGACATCAAAGCCAAAAACATACGGTTCATTGGCGATACAAAGACCCGCCTCGCAGAAGACCCAGTTCGAATTTTGCGAGCCATACGGTTTTCCGCCAAGCTAGGGTTTACCATTTCTGAGGACATCTTGTCTTCGGTGAAAAATACGGCAAAACGCTTAGAAGCGATTCCCCCCGCGCGGCTCTTCGATGAATTTCTAAAACTGTTCCTCAATGGATACGCCGAGACAGTATGGCGGCAGCTGCGGGAAACACCCTTGGCGAACGCACTCTTCCCATCCTGTGATCCGATGAGTCCCCTGGCCCTCGCTGCGATGCGTAACACCGATGACCGCATATTCAACGGCGCATCGATCACCCCCGGATTCTTGGTCGCTGTCCTACTCTGGGACGACTTTAAGGCACGTAATGACGTGCGGCATTCAGACGACGATGACCCTGCTTTTGCTGCCCTGAAAAGCCAGCAATCATCCATCGCCATACCGCGCCGCTTCGGTACATTTGCTCGGGACGTTTGGACCATCCAAGAGCGACTGCATAAACGCAATGTGCGATCGCTGGATCGTTTGGTGACGCACAAGCGGTTCAGGGCGGGTTACGACTTTCTCTGCCTGCAAGCAGAATCCGATGAATCGGTTCGCGCTTGTGCGGATTGGTGGACCGATTTTCAAAATGCCAATGATTCCGAGCGCGAAGCCCTGATCGCTCAGTTACCGAAAACCCCACGGAAAAGGAATCGCGGTAGAAACAGACGTAAAGCAGCGGCGCAAAACAGCGCTTCAACGGGTACGGGTTGAATCGCGAAGCCTACATGCCCATAGTCTTACTAGTTCGATTCGCCCGCTTTACGTCAGAGTAATTCTCGTGTCTATGCCCCAAACCACAGTCCCAGAAGCGCCCATCGACTCAGGCGCAGCAGATACCGCCAATCTACATACCCGAATAGAGGCGGCCAAACAGGCGAATACTCTACCCCTCTACTTGGCGATTGAAGGCCCCATCGGCGTTGGCAAAACCACTTTGGCGCGAAAACTTGCCGACGTGCTGAATTATCCACTCATGCTGGAACCGGTCACTGAGAACCCGTTCCTTGATCGGTTTTATGCCGAGGGAGCCAGTCAGGCACTGCCCACCCAGCTGTTCTTTCTGTTGCACAGAGCACGACAGGTGGCTGACATGCCCGGCAACGATCTCCTAGATCGCATGCTGATCGCCGACTTCATGATCGAAAAAGACGATTTATTTGCGCGGTTAACCTTGGATAACGAAGAGCTGGAGCTGTATCAACAGATACACAAAAGCCTGAAAATCGAGCCGCCAAAGCCCGACTTGGTCATCTATCTGCAAGCTCCCGCGCAAGTGCTTCAACAGCGTGTTTTTGGGCGCGGCTTGGATTTTGAAAGTTCAATTGATGTTGAGTACTTAGATGCGCTTGCCGACGGCTATGCCGAGTTCTTTCACTACTATGATCAGGCACCGGTGCTAATCGTCAATGCCGCGGAAATTGACTTTGCAAACAATCACCACCATTTCAATGCGCTGTTAGAACAAATACTAAAAATGGAGGGAACACGACAGTTCTTCAATCCAAACCCCACTCTGCTATAGGTTAAACCCGTGCCAAACACGCCAGAACACTGGGCCGCTCTCATCACGTCAGCCCACCGAATCGATACAATCTCCAGTGAGCAGCTACTCGAAGATAAGGTTAGAAACCAAGCGTTACGTCTCAACCTCGCTGGTTGCCACTTTGATTTCACCCGTCAACGCGTTGACGGCCAAATTCTCAACGAATTGCATGACCTCGCTCGCCGCGCGGGCATGTCGACAAGGCGCGATGCGATGTTCGCAGGCGAGAAGATCAACACGTCCGAGAATCGAGAGGTGCTTCACAGCGTGTTACGCGATGGAGCACCCAATGCCCCAGACCGATACAGACAAGATGTGGCTCAAACCAAGAAACTACTTTTTGCCGCGGTAGACGATATCCGCAGCGGTAACTGGCGAGGATTCACCAACAAAGCCATCAAAGACGTCGTTCACATCGGCATTGGCGGTTCACATTTGGGTCCAGAGCTTGTCGTGAACGCTCTTGCCCATCTGCCGGGCAGCGAAAACGCACCGAACATTCACTTTGTGGCGAATATCGACGCCAACGACATCAACACCGCCCTCCTCGGGCTTAACCCTGAAACCACCCTGTTCGTTGTGGTTTCGAAGTCTTTCGGCACGCTGGAAACGCAAATAAACGCGGCGACCGCGCGCAGCTGGTTTCTGGAAAGAACCTGCAATCCCAAGGCGATAGGCCAGCACTTTATTGGTGTGACCACAAATCTGGAGGCCGCCGCACAGTTTGGGCTGGAAGCTCGCAATATATTCCCTCTTTGGGACTGGGTCGGGGGACGCTTTTCCCTGTGGTCTGCTGTAGGCCTACCCATCATGTTGCAAATCGGTACCACCGCATTCGAGCAACTGCTGGTCGGGGCCAAGCAGGCAGACGAACACTTCGTTAACGCCCCCGCTGAACAAAACATTCCGCTGCTGTCCGCGCTTATGGCAACCTGGAACACTACGGCCCTGAACTGCGACAGCCTTGCAGTGCTCAGTTACGACCAACGGCTTGCACTGCTGCCTGACTTTTTGCAGCAGCTGGAAATGGAGAGCAATGGCAAGTCGGTGGATCGGAACGGTGAGCGTTTAAATTATCGGACCATGCAAATCTTATGGGGAGGCTGCGGGACAAACGGTCAGCACGCATACCACCAGTTACTGCATCAGGGCACCAGCCGTTTCGCAGCCGATTTCATCATGGTTGCCGGCGATTCTTTGAAACACAAAGAGCACCATCAATGGTTGCTTGCCAACGGCATTGCCCAAGGTCAGGCAATGACCTTGGGACACCAACCGACCTCGCCCAGCGAGCAGCATAAGCTTGTCATCGGACAACACCCATCAACCAGCATCGTGCTGGATGAGCTCGGCCCCATCCAACTGGGTTGCTTGCTGGCAATCTACGAGCACAAGGTGTTTTGTCAGGGTGTGCTGTGGAATATAAACTCCTTTGATCAGTGGGGTGTGGAGCTTGGAAAAAATCTGGCCTTACCCATTTTTGATCAACTGCGGGGCGACGATACGTCAAACCAAGATCCGGCGACACGCCATTTGATCGACCACTATCGGGCAATCAACCAGTCATAGTTTCCGCGCTTGCGCGTGAATTTAGCAGGAGATTTCAATGAGCGAACTTTATTCCGTGCCGTCAAACATTAAGGCCCGCACGCTGATCGATGGTGATACGTACCAACGCATGTATCGGCAATCCATCGAAGAACCCGATCTCTTTTGGGCAGATCAGGCCAAGACATTTCTCGATTGGTATCAACCTTGGCATACCGTGAGCCATGCGGATCTACCCAACGGCAACATCCGCTGGTTCGACGGTGGCGAGTTAAACGTCAGCGTGAACTGCATCGACAGGCATCTGCCATCACGAGCAAATCAAACGGCCATCATCTGGGAGGGCGACGATCCTGCCGACGACGCCCACATCACCTATCAGGAATTGCACGACCAGGTCTGCCAATTGGCTAACGGCCTGCGCGCCAGAGGCGTAAACAAAGGTGACCGGGTTTGCATCTACATGCCGATGATTCCCGAGGCCGCCTACGCCATGCTGGCCTGTGCCCGTATCGGTGCCGTTCACAGTGTCGTCTTCGGCGGCTTTTCGCCTCAGTCTTTGCAAGATCGCATTTTGGATTCGGACTGCCAAACCGTGATCACAGCAGATGAGGGCGTCCGGGGCGGCAAGGCCATACCGCTGAAAGCAAACACGGACGAAGCCCTGACGAATTGCCCCAATGTCCACACGGTGATCACGGTTAAACGCACCGGAGGTGAGATCGCCTGGATGGAAGGTCGGGATGTTTGGTACCACGATCTGACAGCCGCGCAACCTACCCAAGCAGATCCGGCCGTCATGGCATCAGAAGACCCACTGTTTATCCTGTACACCTCTGGTTCGACCGGTAAGCCGAAGGGCGTTCAACACAGCTCGGCTGGGTATCTGCTCCATGCAGCCATCAGCCACAAATACGTATTCGATTATCAAGACGGTGACGTTTACTGGTGCACGGCGGATGTTGGCTGGATTACCGGGCATTCCTATATCGTTTACGGACCCTTGGCCAATGGCGCAACAACGCTGATGTTTGAGGGGGTTCCGACCTACCCCGACGCATCACGGTGCTGGCAGGTCATTGATAAGCATCAGGTCAACGTGTTTTATACCGCACCAACGGCGTTGCGACAGCTCATGGCTCAGGGCGATGACTATGTCAAAAGCAGCTCGCGCGCCTCACTGCATTTGCTGGGCAGCGTCGGAGAGCCCATCAACCCAGAAGCATGGGAGTGGTACCACCGAGTGGTCGGTGATTCGCGCTGCCCCATCGTGGATACGTGGTGGCAGACCGAGACAGGCGGCATCATGATCGCACCTCTGCCCGGCGCGACCGCACTGAAACCCGGCTCGGCGAGTCGTCCGTTTTTTGGCGTGCAGCCCGCCTTGATGGATGCTGAGGGCAACCTGATTGAGGCACAAGCCGCATCCGGCAACTTGGTCATCACCACCTCATGGCCCGGTCAAATCCGGTCGGTATACGGTGATCATCAACGAGTGATCGACACCTACTATTCCACCTATCCCGGTTACTACTTCACCGGTGACGGTGCACGTCGGGACGAGGACGGCTACTACTGGATTACCGGTCGAGTGGACGATGTTATGAACGTGTCCGGGCACCGAATTGGCACGGCTGAAGTGGAAAGCGCCTTGGTCTTGCACCCCTGTGTTGCCGAGGCAGCGGTCGTTGGCTTCCCCCACGCCTTGAAGGGTGAAGGGATTTACGCTTACGTCACGCTCATGTCCGGTAATGAAACCGATCCGGACACATTACTGGCGGAACTGGTTGCCATGGTGCGTAAGGAGATCGGCCCTATCGCGAAACCCGACGTGATTCAGTGGGCTCCAGGGTTGCCAAAAACGCGTTCAGGAAAAATCATGCGTCGTATCTTGCGAAAAATTGCCGCAGACGAACTGGACAATCTCGGCGACACATCCACCCTCGCAGATCCCAGTGTGGTGGAGGATTTGATCAGCAATCGGGTACAGCCAAACGATTGATTTTCAAGACATCGCGCACAAAAAAGCCGGCTGATGCCGGCTTTTTTTTGACCACTCAAGATCAGTAGATCTTAGTCGGCTTCGTTTTGGTCGCGATAGTTTTCCAGTTCTTTTATGGAAAGCTTGATGCGCCCACGCTGATCCACATCCAGTACGACAACCTCAATTTCTTGTCCTTCCTTGAGATAATCGCTTACGTTCTCCACGCGCTCTTCAGCGATTTGTGAGATGTGCAGCAGTCCATCCTTACCGGGCAGAATGTTTACAAAGGCGCCGAAGTCGACAATTCTCGCCACCGGGCCTTTGTAGATACGGCCAACCTCTGCTTCCGCTGTGATCTCTTGAATGCGCTTCACTGCCGCGTCCTTAGCCGATCCATCTTCCGCGTAGATGCGCACACTGCCGTCATCATTGATATCCACTTCAGCGCCGGTTTCTTCGACGATGGACCGAATCGTCGCTCCGCCCTTGCCGATGATGTCGCGAATCTTGTCTGGATGCACATTCAGCGTCACCATTGCTGGCGCGTTATCCGAAAGCTCTTCGCGCGACTCGCTCAACACCTTGTTCATTTCACCGAGAATATGGATTCTTGCCTCATTGGCTTGGCCAAGCGCGGCTTCCATAATCTCTTCGGTGATGCCTTCGATCTTGATATCCATCTGCAGCGCTGTAATACCTTTGTCGGTACCCGCAACCTTGAAGTCCATATCGCCTAGGTGATCTTCGTCACCCAGGATGTCCGTCAATACCGCGTAACGATTGCCTTCTTTGACCAAACCCATTGCGACACCTGCGATGGGAGCAGTCACTGGCACGCCCGCGTCCATCAATGCCAAGGAGGTGCCACAGACACTGGCCATGGAACTGGACCCGTTGGATTCGGTGATTTCAGAAACCACGCGGATGGTATAAGGGAAGTCTTCAGAATTCGGCAGTGCAGCGGAAACACCGCGGCGGGCCAATTTACCGTGACCAATTTCACGACGCTTCGGACCGCTCATGAAACCCGCTTCACCCACGCTGTAAGGAGGGAAGTTGTAGTGCAGCATGAAGGTGTCCTTATAGGAACCTTCCAGCGCATCAATTAGCGCGGCATCACGCAGAGTCCCCAGCGTCGCAACCACGAGTGCCTGCGTTTCGCCACGAGTGAACAGCGCGGATCCGTGAGCCTTCGGCAGCACGCCAACTTCTACTTCGATCGGTCGCACGGTGCGCAGATCACGGCCGTCGATACGAGGCTCTCCATTCAGCACGCGCTGACGGACCAAGTCTTTCTCGACCCGACCAAAGGTGTCGGACACATCGTCTGCACCAAATGCAGATTCGTCGGTGGCCAACTGCTCTACGGCTTTCTTGCGCAATGCAGAGACAGCGGCTTGTCGCTCCATCTTGTCAGAGATGCGATACGCCTCGCCGAGATCTGCCTTAATGGCTGAAGACACAGCATCTTGAAGTGATTCGTCTTTCTCAGGTGCCTGCCAATCCCAGGCTTCTTTGCCCGCGATTTGAGCAAGCTCTGCGACAGCGTTGATGATCGCCTGCATTTCTTGATGGCCGAACAAAACGCCCCCAAGCATTTCGTCTTCCGTCATTTCATTGGCTTCGGACTCAACCATTAGAACGGCCGACTCGGTGCCTGCAACCATCATATTGAGCATCGAACCCTTCAGGGTTTCGTAGCCGGGGTTCAAAATATAATTACCGTCGACGTAGCCAACGCGCGCCGCACCCAGAGGCCCCTTGAATGGGATACCCGAAATGGCCAGAGCAGCCGAGGTACCGATCATTGCCGCAATATCTGGATCTTGATCCTTATCCGTGGACAAAACCGTACATACCACCTGAACTTCGTTCATAAAGCCCTTGGGGAACAGCGGACGAATGGGACGGTCGATCAGTCGACAGGTCAGTGTTTCTTTTTCACTCGGACGACCTTCTCGGCGAAAGAATCCTCCGGGGATTTTTCCTGCCGCATAGGTCTTTTCTTGATAATTCACCGTCAGGGGGAAGAAGTCCTGCCCCGGGCGAGCGCTCTTGGCGCCGACAACTGTCGTCAACACAACCGTGTCGCCGATGGTTACGGTTACCGAACCGGTAGCTTGCTTAGCTACTTTGTTGGTTTCCATGACGACGGTCTGGTCGCCATATTGAAATTCTTTATAAATGGGATTCAAGCTGATTCCTCCAATTGGATCTGCATTTCTTTCTTTCGTTCTACTTTCTTTCGTTTCTTAACATCGTCTTGCGCTTACTACCCCTTTAGGCGGAAAAAGCGCTCTGCAATTTCTCTGATCTAACCGATGCCCTTACTATCGCTGTAGCGATACGCCCCAACGTGGGGAGCAACCGTAGCGCAGCACTCATCGTCTTGGCTGCACTGGGTTACGTAGGCGACACGGCTGTACCATGAAACCACCAAGGTCTGCCCCGGTGTTTGCCGAGGCAGGCCAAAACGTTCTTATCGACGCAGGCCGAGTCGCTTAATCAAATCACTATAACGAGTGACGTCTTTCTTCTTCAGATAGTCCAACAACTTACGTCGCTGGTTCACCATGCGGATCAAGCCACGACGAGAGTGGTGGTCCTTATGGTGATCTTTGAAGTGGCCTTGCAAGGTGTTGATGTTGTGCGTCAACAACGCGACCTGCACTTCTGGAGACCCCGTATCGCCTTCTTCAAGTTGATACTCTTTTACGATCTCTGCTTTTGTTGCGGCTGTTAATGCCATTTCACTTACTCCTAAATACGCTGTTTAAAATCACATCGAAAACCGCGCGTATTGACAGTCTTGATGTCTACCTTCTGACTAATCGCTAGCAACCAACCTTCTAGGAGCTATGCGACCATCCGTCAAAATTTCACCCACGCCGAGGAAGCGATCTTCCTCGCCGGATTCAAATATTTGCACCCAACCTTCCGTCGGGGCATGCGCCACCTGCACAGGCTGCCCGCGGAGCAGATAATGCGCCGTGTCTTCGTGCAAACGCATCACCGGCCACGAACCTACCGCACTGGATACCGGCAACAACAGCGTATCCAACTCTTCAGGACCACCAACTGCGTTTAATTGTTCAAAACTGATCGACTGCTCTTCCTGATAAGGACCTGCAGCCAACCGACGCAACCCAGACACATGTCCGCCGCAGCCCAAGGCCGCGCCTAGATCCTCAGCAAGGCTGCGTACGTAGGTGCCCTTGCTGCAGTGCACAAAGAGCTCAATCTCTGAGCCCGTGACGTTCAGCAATTCAGCGCTATAAATCGTCACTTTGCGAGGCGCACGCTCTACCTCTATACCTTGGCGAGCCAACTTATAAAGGGGCTGGCCCTGATGTTTTAGCGCCGAGTACATTGAGGGAATCTGTTCAATTTCTCCCACAAAATTTTTCAGTTCTTCGGCCACCTGCGCCGCCGTGACATTGGAAGCATCTGCTTCGGCGATAATGTCACCATCCGCGTCGCCGGTCTCCGTCGTGACACCTAAGCGAATTCGGGTCCAGTATTTTTTGTCAGCATCCAACAAAAATTGTGAAAACTTCGTGGCCTCGCCAAAGCAAAGCGGCAGCACGCCAGTCGCTAACGGATCCAAACTGCCCGTATGACCGACTTTTTGCGCACCAAACAATCGCTTCGCCTGCTGAACGGCGTCATTTGACGATATTCCTGCCGGTTTATCTACCACCAACACGCCGTTAACGGGCCTGCCTTTTCGTTTTCTAGCCAACCGTTATTTCTCACTTGGTCGCGATGCAGACTCATCGCTGATGTTTTGGTCTGCTCGCTGTTGATCTTGGGAAACCGCTTGACCAATCAATTTCTCGAGTTTGGGTCCGCGCTCTACCAATTCGTCGTAATGAAAACGCGGCTTAGGCGTCGTGCGCATGGTGTGCCGCTTTGCCAGTTCGGTACGAAAAAAGCCTGCCGCACGATTCAGCACGCCAATCAATTCAGCCTGCGCTTGCGCATCTTCCGCGTGCAACGAAGAGACGTATATCTCCGCGTAGGAGAGATCTTTACTGACTTTCACATCGTTCACACTGACGAAACTGCCGACCCGAGGGTCACGCATATCCCGCTGCAAAATGCGCGACACTTCGTCCCGCACAAAATCAGCAACTCGTAAATCTCTCGACATGTCAGCGGTGTGCTTACTGCGCTTTAGAGCGAGCGAGCAATTTCCTTCGTATCGAACACTTCAATCAAATCACCGGACCGCACGTCATTGTAGTTACGCACGCCGATACCGCATTCGGTCCCATTGCGGACGTCGCTTACGTCGTCCTTGAAACGGCGCAGGGATTCCAGTTCACCCTCGTAAATCACGACATTATCGCGCAATACGCGAATCGGCTTGTTACGGTGAACCGTACCTTCGATCACCATACAGCCAGCAATTTGCCCGTATCGCGGCGAGCGGAATACGTCTCGAACTTCGGCAGTGCCAATAATCTCTTCTCGAATCTCAGGCGACAACATCCCGGAGAGCGCGTCTCTCACATCATCAATCAGCTCGTAAATGACGCTGTAATAACGCAGTTCAACACCTTCACGTTCGAGTAACGTCTTGGCGGTTTTGTCAGCGCGCACATTGAAACCAAATCCCGTCGCACCATAGGTCGCCGCCATTGTGGCATCAGACTCTGAAATTCCGCCAACACCCGAACCAAGCACCTGAACAGATACCTCTTCGTTACCGATGTCTGACATCGCCTGAATAATCGCTTCTAAGCTACCGCGAACGTCCGTCTTGACGACGAGCTTCAATATGCGTTTTTCGCCTTCGATCATGTTGGCAAACATATTGTCCAGCTTGGCCGCCTGCTGAGTCGCTTGCAGGCGCTCTTGCATCTTATCTCGACGAAATTCTGCCAGCTCACGAGCCGACCGTTCGTCCGAGGCCACAGCAAAATCATCACCAGCGCCTGGCGTACCGTTCAACCCAAGCAATTCTACCGGCTGGGCAGGTCCTGCCTGCTTCGTATTGCTGCCCGTATCGTCCAGCATCGCTCTGACGCGGCCGTAGAACTCTCCGGCAATGACGATATCGCCTTGCTTCAACTGACCGTTCTGCACCAACACCGTCGCAACAGGACCACGGCCTCGATCCAGCCGAGATTCGACTACGACACCTTGGGCCGGTGCTTCGTTAATTGCCGTCAGTTCCAGCAGTTCCGCTTGCAGCGATATCGCTTCCAACAATTCGTCCATGCCTTCCCCGGTGATCGCCGAGACTTGCTTGAACTGCACGTCACCGCCCCAAGCTTCTGGCACCAGATCCTTCGACGCCAACTCATTGGTCACGCGATCCGGGTCAGCGCCTTCAAGATCCATCTTGTTGATCGCAACAATGACCGGCACCTCCGCCGCCTTTGCGTGCTGAATCGCTTCAACCGTCTGCGGCATCACTCCGTCATCAGCAGCAACCACAAGAATCACGATATCGGTCACTTTCGCACCGCGTGCACGCATCGAGGTAAATGCCGCGTGTCCGGGCGTATCAATAAAGGTGATCTGACCGTTTTTAGTCGGCACGCTGTAGGCACCGATATGCTGGGTGATGCCACCGGCTTCGCCCGAGGTCACCCGTGATTTTCGGATGTAATCGAGCAGCGACGTTTTACCATGGTCGACGTGGCCCATCACTGTCACAACTGGGGCTCGCGCACTCGTTTCGCCTTCGATCACCAAGGACGCTTCCAGTTGCTCTTCAAGAGCGTCTTCGCTAACAAACTTAATTCGGTGACCCATTTCTTCAACCACGAGGGTCGCTGTGTCCTGATCGATGGCTTGGTTTATGGTCGCCATGACACCCAGCCCCATCAGCACCTTAATCACTTCACCGGCTTTGACTGCCATTCCCGCCGCCAATTGACCAACGGTAATCACCTCGCCCACTTCCACTTCTCGTGAAATAAACTCTTCCGGCTTAAATTCTCCACCCTGCTGATCTACATGAAGAGCTGCGTCTCGTTGCGTTGGACGACGCTTGTTGCGGCGTTCTGACTTCAAGCTCAACTCACGTCGACGTCCTTTATCAGCGGAACCAGCGGGACGCTCCCGACCTCGGGAACGCTTACCACCGCGCTGTTCGGATTGCTCCTTGGCCTGAATATCAGCGGCGGAGACCGGGGCCGTTGGGGCAGCCGCTTTCTCTGCCTGCTGAGCAGCAACACGCTCTTGTTCTTGCTGGCGCTTGAGCTCTTCTGCTTTTAATCGTTCTTCATCGGCGCGACGCTCGGCTTCTGCCTTACGCTCAGCCTCTGCTGTGCGGGCTTTTTCTTCGGCTTCTTTACGTGCGTTTTCCTCTTCCTGAATGCGCTGCGCTTCCAGCTCGCTTTGCGAGATCACCGGCTCGGTAGGCTCGGGTGTTGCTTCTGGTGCGGCATCTGAACGCTTCACGTAGGTTCGCTTACGACGCACTTCGACCGTGACATTACGCCCCGTGCGACCCTGTCCGGACTTCAATGTACCCGTACTCTTCCGCTTCAACGTAATTTTTTCGGCTGGCTTAGAGGCCTCGCCATGGCTGCCTTTCAAGTAGGCAAGCAACGTTTGTTTCTCCTGTTCGCTAACCGCTTCGTCTTCAGCCTTATGGGCGAGACCAGCCTGCTGCATCTGCTTGAGCAGGCGATCGACCGGCGCGCCTACCGTGTCTGCCAATTGTTTAACCGTTACTTCAGCCATCAATCACTCCTACCGCCCACGACTTCATGGGTCGGCGTTTTTTATATCTAGTTCACTGTCTGTTGCCACATAACATTGCCGATCATGCTGACTCGGCATCGGATTCTTCCGCTTCCGCGAACCACGGTTCACGCGCGATCATGATCAACTGCGCTGCTTCTTCCTCGGAAATTTCTGGGGCGATATCCAAAAGTTCGGGAACAGCAAGCTCTGCCAGGTCCTCCATGCAGACAACTTCATTGCCCGCTAACTTAAACGCCAGTTCCCGCGTCATCGTACGCATCTCCAGCAAATCGTCTGCTGGCTTCGCGTCGCCAAGCGCCTCTTCGCTGGCAATAGCCTTCGTCAGCAGTGCATCTTTTGCGCGATTGCGAAGTTCGTTTACGATCTCTTCGTCGAATCCCTCAATCGCCAGCATTTCTTCCATTGGCACGTAGGCAATTTCTTCCAACGTCGTGAACCCTTCTTCAACCAGTACTTCAGCCACGTCGTCATCTACGGACAGGTACTCGATGAACTCGCCGACAAACTTGCTCGATTCCTCTTCCATCTTCTGAGCGGCTTCTTCTTCGGTCATGATATTCAATGACCAACCGCAGAGGTCGCTGGCGAGGCGGACATTCTGCCCGCCCCGGCCGATGGCCTGAGCCAAATTCTCTTCGGTGACCGCGATATCCATGCTGTGGGTTTCTTCGTCTAAGACAATCGAAGCCACTTCTGCAGGCGCCATTGCATTAATGGTTAGCTGCGCGGGGTTGTCATCCCACAAAACGATGTCGATGCGCTCGCCTGCCAGCTCACCGGAAACCGCCTGCACTCGAGAACCCCGCATACCGACGCAAGCGCCGACGGGATCAATTCGACCATCGTTCGTCTGCACGGCAATTTTAGCCCGGGAGCCGGGATCACGTGCAGCGCCACGGATTTGAATGACATCCTCGGCGATTTCTGGCACTTCAACTTTGAACAGCTCGACCAACATGGCCGGAGCGGTGCGAGACAAAATAAGTTGCGGTCCGCGATTGTCAGGGCGAATTTCCACCAGCATTGCTCGTAGGCGATCGCCAATACGAAAGACTTCTCGGGGAATCAGGTGCTCTCGGGTCAGAATCGCCTCAGCGTTATTCCCTAGGTCAATAATGATGCTGTCACGGCCCAACTTCTTCACGGTGCCGCTGATCAACTCGTTCATTCGCGACTGATACATTTCCACAATCTGAGCGCGTTCCGCTTCACGCACTTTCTGTACAATCACTTGCTTGGCCGTTTGCGCAGCAATACGCCCAAACTCAACAGACTCTACTTGGTCTTCTAAGACATCACCGAGTTCTGCGTCAGCCTTGATTTGCCGTGCTTCCTCAACACTGTACTGGGCACCAGGATTTGGCTCTTCCTCTTCGTCGAGGTTATCAAAATCCACTACAGCCCAAGTACGAAACGTTTCGTATTCACCGGTTTCACGATCGATCGCTACTCGAAATTCGGCTTCTTCACCGTATTTTTTCTTTGTCGCCATAGCCAAGGCGGCCTCCATGGCACCAAAGATCACATCCTTTGGCACACCTTTCTCGTGGGAGACGGATTCGATCACCGAGAGTATTTCTTTACTCATGCGTTAAACCTTCCTCAATCAAAAACAGGCACGATTCGTGCCTTCTGAACGTTTTCCAAGGGCAGCAGATACTCTTCATCATCCAACTGCAAAACTACCGAGTTATCTTCCAGCCCAGCCAACAAACCAACTAACTTCTTCTTCCCTTCAAAAGGGTAGTTCAACCTGACATCCAGTCGTTCGCCTACATGTGCTGCGTAGTGTTCACTCTTAAACAACAACCGGTCCATCCCTGGTGACGACACCTCTAGGGTGTACGCCTCGGGTAAAATTTCTTCTACATCAAGTAGGTCGCTGACATGCCTGCTTACATCGGCACAAAGGTCAACGCTAACCCCAGCCTCTCGTTCAACGTAAATACGCAATACGCTGTACTTGCCTTGGCTCAAATATTCGACACCCCAAACCACCGCATCCAGTGCTTCCACCGACGGGGCTATCAGTTCTTCAATTTGTAACTCTTTGTTATTCAAATTCGTCTCTGACTCCGTTTGGCCTATCGCGTTCTTCTGACGTCGCTTCAACGTCTGTCAGTAACGACCTCGCCACTTCCCTGCCACTCTTTGCGTACAAAAAATCAGGCACAAAAAAAGGGCCTAAAGCCCACTCTGTCTGCGCGACTCTCCCGACCCTAGGGTCGAGCGGGCTTAGGATTTTTTTGATCACCCGCTTCACGCGTTCGAATGATCGCCTTTCGCCACGGCCTGTCTGTTACAACACACCGATCTTGTTGTGGTAGCGGGGGCAGGATTTGAACCCACGACCTTCGGGTTATGAGCCCGACGAGCTACCAGACTGCTCCACCCCGCATCAACAAGGGAGCGGATTATAGGGAGCCTCACAGGCAGGTGCAAGCTCCGATTGAGAATACGCTTTGGGGATAACGACCAGGAGACTGAATGAGCGCGCTTGGGTGGATGCACCCGGATGCAGCTCTATTAGCCCCCTCGACCGAAAGTATTCGTGTCGTTCAGGCTTTGGACAAGGAATGGTGCCGAAGGCGAGACTCGAACTCGCACGGGCATAAGCCCACTACCCCCTCAAGGTAGCGTGTCTACCAATTTCACCACTTCGGCGTTGTTCGCACTATTCCTAAATTGTTGAGGTCAATGAGGTTGTCCGTCCAGACTAAAATTCTGGAATTTCGTCGCTTTGATCATCCGCCGCAGGGGTCAGATCATCACTTGACGGCAAATCCGTCGCGTTTTCGCTCGCACTATTCATCACCTGAGGAATGCCCAAGTTACCGGCTTGTTCCGACCGCTCCTTGGCGGTGTAGGCGAGCCCAAAGGCAATAACGAAGAAGCCAATGGCCAACCAGGTGGTCAGACGGGTCATTGCCGTCGCGCCACCTGAACTACCAAACACGGTATTTGAGGAACCGCTACCAAAGGCTGCGCCAACATCGGCACCCTTGCCCTGCTGAATCAAAACCAAGGTAATCAGCGCCAAGGCGTCGATCACTAACAATGACAATAAAACTGTTTCTACTGTAGACATCTACTTATCCAATCCTTGTAATGGATACGGTTCATTCCGAATCCTTCAGCCTTCGCGGCCTTCCTGCCTGCGGCATCTAAACCGAGCTAGACGTCTGCCGCGCGTATGATGGCAGCAAATTGCTCTGTGTCCAGCGATGCCCCACCAACCAACACACCCTCTATCTCATCGTGGGAAAACAATTCGGCGGCATTCTCACCATTCACACTGCCACCATATAAAATTCGTATCCCATCCGCACGTTCCGCGCTTACTTCCCGCAGCACCCCGCGTATTTCCCTGAGCATTGCTACCGCTTCCAATGCACTAGCACTCTTGCCTGTGCCGATCGCCCATATGGGTTCGTATGCAATGGCGATTTCACCGCCAAATCGCAAGCAATCGGCCTGCGCCTCAATCTGCGCCCGAACTCTCGCCGTCGCTTTGCCGCTTTCTCTCTCAGCCAGCGACTCCCCAACGCAGATAACCGGCATCAGACCCGCGGCCAAGACCTGAAGGCCCTTGGCTGCAACCGTCGCATCGCTTTCACCATGCTCACCTCGCCGCTCAGAATGCCCGACCAGCACCGCCGTCGCGCCTAATTCCGCCACCATGGCAGCCGAGACGTCGCCCGTGTGGGCACCGTTCTCAAACTGACTTACATCCTGCAAGCCCACGTCAAACGATCCTTCAGCGCTCTCGATCAATCGAGATACATAAACCGACGGAGGAACCACAATCACATCGACATTCGATTTCGCTGAAAAATCAGCAAGCACCTCATCCGCCAATGCGAGACTGCCGTTCATTTTCCAATTAGCAATGACCAGACGTTTTCTCATCCGCTTCCCGCCATCAGTGGCGCGCGATTCGGGCGCGCAATGGTATACGCTGATCCGTCGTTTTTCCAAGAATTCTTCACGCGGCTTCGTCGCCTACGACTCGACGTTTTCTGCTGATCCGCCAAAGGCTTAACGATTTGGCGCTATATCCAAAGGCTGCTTCACGCTCACGCTGACCGTGAACAACAGCACTAGTGCAAAAATGCACAAGATCGGCCCAGCAGAAAACGTTCCCGTGAGGTCGTAAGCAAGACTAAACAGCAACGGACCGATCGCACTCGCAAAAACCGTGAGCGATGCGTTGAGACCACTGATTTCTCCCAAATGTTTCGCGCCGTAATGGCGGATGAATGCCAGGTTGGCGAGCATGCCCCATAGGCCGCCGCCCACCCCGAACCCTAACACCAGACTCCAGTACCCAAGCGCGTGTTGGAGAAAAATCAAACCCACAGCGCCCAAGGTAAAGCTCGCCAACATCAGCAGCAAAAAGGGTTTCAGCCGAGTGAAATCTGCCAGCGCGCTGGCACTGAGACTCGTGGCTACTGAGACCAAGGCCTGAGGAATGAAGTAGGCGAAAGCCTCTTCCCGGCTTCTACCTGCCTCGGCAAAGATAGCGACAATATGGAACGTCACCGCAGTTCCGAACAACGCATGAATCGATAGGCCCATGGAGTACAACCAAAAGACCACATTTTTACGCACCTCTTTCAAGGTGAAATTCCGATGGGCGACTTTCTCCTCGTAGACTTCCCTTGAAGGCGCCTCATTATCTGCCAGCAAGCCGCATGACTGAGGCGAATCGCGCACCAGCAACAAGCACACCACAGCGAACACCGGCCCGACGACCACAGCCAACCACCACAGGGCGGCGCGCCATTCCCAAACATCGATCATCACCGCCAGTAACAGCGGAGCAAGAGAAAACCCCAGAGAGACGACGACACCGCGCGCCCCTGATACCAAGCCTCTTTTACGCTCAAACCAAACCAACAGCATATTGCGGCTGGCGCTTGTCATGACGCCTTGCCCGCTGAAACGCACGCCAAAATACCCGACAACCATCAGGCAAAACGCGACACCGACCGTGTTGAAACCCATCAACTGGGTTACCGATTGGCTCATGACGTCGACCAAGGAGATAAAGACGACCGATGCTCCCAGTAACAAGCTGGCGGACACAAGTACCAGCCGGGGGCCATACTCGTCGTAAAAACGACCCGCGCGAGTTAAGAACAGTGCACTGGAAATCGTGCCGAGCATATAGGCAAGAGAGAGCTCCGTTCGACTCAGCCCGGTGACTTCAATAAAGGACTCGGCGAACACGGCCATACCCATGGTTTGTCCGGGCACGCTGAACAAAAAGCCCAGGGTGGACAGCACGGCAATCACCCAGCCGTAAAAGACGGGTGTTTTGCTTGCGGGAAAGGGCCAATCGCCGCGCAGGCGACGGGCAATTCCTGAGGATCCAGTCATACAGTACCTAGATGTTTAGCCCGACCCCCGAAATGCAAACGGTGGATCGTGGGGTATTGAGTATCGGCGACCCTATGAGAGTGTGATCGCCTGAGCCTGGGCCGCCAGATCTTCGGCAACTCGGGTCACCTCAGTCTCGTCTTCGCCCTCAACCATGATGCGAAGCAGCGGTTCCGTGCCTGAGGGCCGCACCAAAATACGACCGCGGTCACCCAGACTCTCTTCATGTGCAGCAATAGCGGTGACCAGATCAGTGTGTTCACACACCGCGGCTGGTGAATCGACATCTACATTGATCAGTAATTGTGGCGCCTTGGTCAGGCCCGACGCCACTTCGCTCAACTGGAGCCCGGCGTCTTGCATGGCGACCAGTACCTGCAGTCCGGCAATAATGGCATCACCAGTACTGCACAAGTCCAAGGTCAATATATGCCCGGAGGGTTCGCCCCCCAGCGTCCATTGCCGCTGGTGCAATGCCTCCATGATGTGCCGATCCCCAACCTTTGCTCTCACAAAGGGCACCGATAACTCCTGCAGTGCTCGCTCCAACCCCAAGTTCGACATCACCGTACCGACAACGCCACCCTGCAGCGTCTGTCTTGCTTGCCGACTACGCGTGATGACATACAGCAAGTGATCACCGTCCAACAATTCGCCTTTCTCATCCACCATCACCAGGCGATCGCCGTCACCGTCGAAGGCAATACCCAGATCGGCGGCCTCTTCAATTACTCGTTGTTGCAATTGCTCCGGGTGGGTAGAGCCACAGCGCTCATTGATGTTAAAGCCATCCGGTTCCACAGACATCGTGACGACCTCGGCACCGAGTTCGGCAAATACCCGTGGCCCAGTTTGGTATGTCGCGCCATGCGCGCAATCCAGCACGATTTTAATGCCGCGCAAACTGAAATCTCGAGGCACGGAATTTTTGCAGAACTCCACGTATCGGCCGGGGGCGTCATTGATTCTTGAGGCTCGGCCTAAACTGGCGGAATCCTCGCAAACCATTGGCTGACCAATCATCGCTTCGATTTTCTGCTCCAACTCGTCGCCCAACTTATTACCCTTGCCATCAAAAAGCTTGATGCCGTTGTCGTAGTAAGGGTTATGCGAAGCGCTGATGACGACGCCCGCGTCGGCATTCAGTGCTCGGGTCAGGTATGCGATAGCCGGCGTGGGTATGGGTCCAAGCAAACTGACGTCTGCGCCGGCAGAAACAAAGCCGGACTGCAGCACTGACTCCAACATATAGCCAGAGATCCGAGTGTCCTTGCCGATGAGAATGTGCGGTCGGCGACCTTCTTGGGTGAAAACCTTACCAATTGCCCAACTGAGTCGAAGACAGAATTCTGGCGTGATTTGGTTCTTTCCGACGAGACCGCGAATGCCGTCTGTACCAAAGTGCTTTTGCCCCATGTCTCCGCCTTTGTTGTACCGGATTTTCCCAACCCGTCGGTTAAACGCGAATCGAGCCCCGGTGGATTGTTCTTGAAGGTGAGAAAGGATGACAGCGGGCCCTCGATAAAGCCAGCAAACCAAAAAACATCATTTCCCGGACGCGTATTCCGAGCCGTATGCCTCGAGGATGCGAAGCACATCAGCACTCTCTTGCAGATCGTGCACTCGAACCAGATCCGCTCCATTTTGGACCGCCAGCATAAGTGCTGCCAGGCTACCGGACATGCGAGCATCCACAGGCTGCCCCGTAATCAAGCCGATCATCGACTTACGCGATAGGCCGACCAGCAGGGGACAGGTCCCTACCCGGGTGGCTGGAAGATTCCGCAGCAGTGCCAAATTGTGTTGCAGCGATTTGCCAAAACCAAACCCTGGATCTACCAGAAGTCTGTCAGCATCGATGCCTGCGTTCTGACACAGCTCGAAACGCTCGGTCAGATAACCCGATACCTCAGCAACCACGTCTGTATACGTCGGGGCTGTCTGCATGGTCTGGGGAGAACCCTGCATATGCATCAGTGCATAAGCCACCTCTGAGTCTGCCACCGCTGTTACCACATCCGCGTCACGACCTGCCGTAATGTCATTGATCATGCCCGCGCCATGTCGAATGGCAGCCCGCACAGTTTCGGCGTGGTAGGTATCGACAGACAACACCACATCCAAATCGGACAGGGCTTCGAGGACCGGCAAAACACGTCGCTGCTCTTCTTGGCTACTCACCGCATCGGCCCCAGGGCGACTGCTCTCGCCGCCAATGTCCAGAATTGCCGCGCCTGCTGCAACCATGCCGGAAGCCTGGGCTCGCACTGCATCCAAACGAACGGCCTCACCATCAAATAACCTACCGCCATCCGAAAATGAGTCGGGTGTGATGTTGAGAACGCCCATGAGCTGGGGTTTTGAAAAAGACACGACCTGCGCGCCGCAGCGCAAGTCGTGAGTCCTAGGCGGTGAGTGAAAAGCCTGACTTGGCTTAGGTTTCTTCGGCTGGTCCACCAATCGGCGACCCCTGCTCTGTATCCGTTTTACCGCGGCCTGAATTGGACGGTGGTTCGGTGGGATGGCGGGGCTTACCGCCGGCCATGATGTCGTCCAACTGATCGGCTGACAATGTCTCGAACTCCATCAACGCATCGGCCATCGTGTGCAACTTGTCGATGTTGTCCGTCAACAACGTTTTCGCCTCTGCATAACAATCATCGACGATCTTTCGCACTTCCGTGTCGATCGCGAACGCCGTTTCCGGGGAGTGGGCTTTTGGCTTCGCCCCGGCAGACATGCCCAAGAACACTTCGCCATCGTCCTCGTCGTACATGAGAGGCCCAAGCTTCTCGGACAGCCCCCACTTAGTGACCATGCTTCTGGCCAACTGTGTGGCGCGCTCAATATCGTTCGACGCACCCGTGGTGACATGGTCGCTTCCGAGGGTGATCTCTTCCGCAATACGGCCACCGAACAAACTGGAGATTTGGGAGCGTATGCCCTGCGCACTCATGCTGTAGCGATCTTCTTCCGGCAGGAACATGGTCACGCCCAAGGCGCGCCCACGGGGAATAATCGTCACTTTGTATACCGGGTCGTGGTCCGGCATGAGCCTACCGACGATGGCATGGCCCGCTTCGTGATAGGCCGTATTGAGCTTCTCTTTTTCCGACATCACCATGGACTTGCGCTCGGCACCCATCATGATTTTATCTTTCGCTTTGTCGAACTCTTCCATGCTGACCAAGCGCTTGCCGCCTCGAGCGGCAAAGAGCGCCGCCTCGTTGACTAGGTTTGCGAGATCCGCACCAGAAAAGCCTGGCGTACCCCGAGCGATGATGCTCGCGTCTACGTCGTCTGCCACAGGCACCTTCCGCATATGCACCTTGGTGATTTGCTCCCGCCCGCGGATGTCCGGCAAGCCGACGACGACCTGACGGTCGAATCGCCCTGGTCGGAGCAAAGCGGGGTCAAGCACGTCCGGACGGTTGGTCGCCGCAATGACGATGATACCGTCATTGCCTTCGAACCCATCCATTTCCACCAACAGTTGATTGAGAGTCTGTTCGCGCTCATCGTGTCCCCCGCCCAAGCCGGCCCCACGATGACGGCCCACCGCATCGATTTCGTCGATAAAGATAATGCACGGGGCCTGCTTCTTCGCCTGCTCGAACATATCGCGCACCCGAGACGCGCCGACACCCACAAACATTTCGACGAAGTCTGAACCAGAGATCGAGAAAAAGGGCACCTTGGCTTCACCGGCAATGGCTTTTGCCAGCAGAGTTTTACCCGTGCCGGGTTGACCGACCATCAGTACCCCGCGGGGAATATGACCGCCCAATCGCTGAAACTTGCCCGGGTCGCGCAGAAACTCGACCAACTCTTGAACGTCTTCCTTGGCTTCGTCGACGCCTGCCACATCGGCAAAGGTCGTTTGAATTTGGTCTTCGGACAGCAATTTGGCCTTACTTCGACCAAATGACATGGGGCCTCCACGGCCACTACCACCACCCTGCATCTGCCGCATGAAGAACATGGCCACCGCGAGAATTATCAGAATGGGGAAACTGGCTAATAACAGCTGAGTCCAAACGCTTTGGCCTTCTTCCTCGACAAACTGGAACTCGATTCCACGCTCGCGCAGCTCGCTGACAAGACCCGGGTCGTTATCGAAACCGGTCACGGTATAACGCCCGCCAGAGCGGTCTGTCGCATAAATGCGATTGCCTTGAATGGTGACTTCGTCCACCTGACCATTTTCAACCGAGCTCAGAAACTCCGAGTATTTCACCGGCGGATTCTGGGAATCTACGTTGAAGTTACTGAACACGGTCAGCAATACCGCCAAAATGACCAACCAAAGAACTACATTTTTACCCATATCAGACACCGGGTTTTCCTCACGTTGTTTACGTTGGCGCTTCGTTTTTCCGACATCCACGCCGCCTTACGTGGACGTTACATATAAATCCGTTCGGGACTGAGTCCACCGCATTTTTCTAGCACTCACCATACCTCAGCAAGGCGCATGCTGCTGTGTACGCTTCTGAGCCCAGACTACACGACATTTTCACGTGCCAGAGTGATGAAGAACGCAACTTTCTGACTATTTCCTGTTCAAAAACTAAACATGGAAGCCTTGAGCTACGACAAACACTTCTCTCGACTCGGACCGGGACGCTTTTGGCTTGGTCACATGCACCTTGGCATAGTGTTTCCGGAGCGCCGTCACCCAGTCGTCCAACCCTTCGCCTTGAAAGGCCTTGATCGTCATCGCGCCATTGCGCTTCAACCAACGTTGGCAGCTTTCAAGGGTCACGTCCGCTAAATCCATGGCTCGCGCCTGATCTACTGTGCGTATGCCTGAAATGTTGGGGGCCATGTCAGATAAAACAAGGTCCAATTGCTGGCCGTCCAATATTGTCGATATTTCTTTATTTACGGCTTCGTCCCCAGCAAGGCCCTCGATCACCTGGGTATCCTGGCCACTGGTAATCGGTAACGGGTCCACGGCAATCAATAAACCACCCTGGAGCTTACCCTCTAGGTAATGGGTCCAGCCGCCTGGAGCGGCCCCTAGCTCTAACACGCGCTGTTTGGGCTTGACGATGCGGAAGCGCTGATCAATCTGTTCGAGCTTGAAATGCGCCCGGGAAATCTGCCCCCCGCCTTGAGCCTGACGCACAAAATAGTCTTTGCGCTGACGCTGTAACCATCGGTCACTGGATTTGCTGCGTTTGGCCATTCTGGAGACACCAATTACCCATTTCAAAAAACGTTGCTAGCAGTTTAGTGGCTGCTCGCTATAGGATACCCCAATGCAGACCAATACTTTGAATACCCAGAAAAAGAAGTCGCTCCGCGGCGTAGCCCATCACCTTGACCCTGTCGTTGCCGTTAGCGAACGCGGCTTAAGTCAAGGCATCGTCGACGAGACCGAGCGAGCGCTGAGGGACCACGAGTTGATTAAGGTCAAAGTGTTTGGCATCGACCGCGCCAGTCGTGATGAGATTGCATCCGAGCTAGCGGAAAAAACATCCGCCACGGTGCTACAGAAAATCGGCAAAGTGGCCGTACTTTACCGACACAACCCAAAAGCTAACCCGAAGCTTTCCAATGTGGCTAGATATCTCGAGCACTCGGGCTCTTGATTTAGTCTAACCGACACCGCGTGTGGGCACGGCCTGTTTCAGACCGAGCTAGATCAACTCGACCGCTGACACTTCGTATTCCCGATCGCCACCTGGTGTGGAAACGGTGACGACGTCGTCCTCCATCTTGCCTATCAAGGCGCGAGCAAATGGCGACATCACGGAAAGTTTGTTTTGTTTCAGGTCGGCTTCGTCTTCCCCAACAATGTGGTAACGGATCGTTTCATCGGTATTGCAATCAATCAGCGTCACCGTCGATCCAAAAATCACTTTGCCAGTCGCTTCTATTTTCGTCACATCGATGATCTGGGCATCCGCCAATCGAGCCTCAATTTCTTGGGCACGACCCTCATTGAAACTTTGCTGCTCACGCGCCGCGTGATATTCCGCATTCTCCTTCAAATCCCCATGCGCTCGAGCTTCAGCTATGGCCTCTGCAATTTCTTGGCGCAGTGCGCCCTTACGATGGGCGAGTTCCTCCCGCAGGCTCTCTGCGCCTTTAACGGTCATCGGATTAGGCATAGAACTACTCTCCTCGCGCCAATGCGCTATGCAATTGCTGAAGGCTCGTCACCTGATCGCCGATGCCTTGGCGAATTGCAATACAAAAGGCCTCACCACCGGTAAGCGTCGTGGTGTAGCACACCTTTTTCTGTAAAGCCAAGCGACGAATAACTGCCGAATCCGCAATGGACTGACGCCCTTCCGTCGTGTTAATGATCAAGTCGATTTGTTCGTTTTTGAGCATATCAGAGACGTCTGGACGGCCCTCGTTGACTTTGTCTATCTGATCACATTTCACGCCGGCGCCGAGCAGTTCTCTCGCTGTACCGCGAGTTGCTACCAGCTTAAAGCCTAGATCGACCAGATTCCTACCCACATCGACAACGCCAGCTTTGTCTACGTCTTTCACGCTGAGGAAAGCGCGGCCACCTTGCGGTAGGCGTTCGCCAGCGCCCAAGGACGCTTTAGAAAATGCCTCGCCGAACGTCTCGCCCACACCCATGACTTCTCCGGTCGATTTCATTTCCGGGCCTAGAATGGGGTCGACGCCAATAAATTTATTAAACGGAAAAACGGATTCTTTTACGTGCACAAACTGCGGGATGACTTCTTCGGTAAAACCCAGATCCTTCAGTTTTTTGCCCGCCATGCAACGTGCGGCCAGCTTTGCGAGAGAGTGCCCAATACACTTCGATACAAAGGGCACCGTACGCGAGGCACGAGGGTTTACCTCAAGCACAAAGACATCCTCGCCTTGCACTGCCATTTGCACGTTCATCAGGCCAATAACGTTCAGCTCCAACGCCAGCGCTTTGACCTGCTCACGAATTTCATCTTGAATCGCGGTCGGCAAATTGTAGGGTGGCAGCGAACACGCAGAGTCACCGGAATGCACACCTGCCTGCTCGATATGCTGCATGATGCCGCCGATCACCACATCCTCCCCGTCACATATGGCGTCCACATCGACCTCTACCGCCTGATCCAAAAAGCGGTCCAGAAGCACAGGGGAATCATTGGACACGTCAACGGCATTTTGCATGTACTGGCGCAGCTCATCTTCGTTGTAAACCAACTCCATGGCTCGACCGCCCAGAACATAGGAAGGTCGCACGATGAGCGGGTAACCGATCTCTTCGGCCCGCTGAACACCTTGCTCCGCATTGGATGCAACCCGGTTGGATGGCTGACGCAGTTTGAGTTTATCGACCAGCGTCTGAAAACGTTCTCTGTCTTCCGCACGATCAATCGCGTCAGGACTGGTACCAATAATCGGCACGCCTAACTTAGCCAAATCGTCTGCAAGCTTCAGCGGCGTTTGACCACCGAACTGCACAATCACACCGGTGGGCTGCTCCACTTCCACAATGGCCAACACATCTTCCAGCGTCACAGGCTCGAAATACAGGCGGTCCGATGTGTCGTAATCGGTAGACACCGTCTCTGGGTTGCAGTTCACCATGATGGTTTCATAACCATCCTCGCGCATCGCTAGGGCCGCATGGACGCAGCAGTAATCGAATTCAATGCCTTGGCCAATGCGATTTGGTCCCCCGCCAAGCACCATGATCTTCTCTCGATCCGTGGGCATGGCCTCACATTCCTCCTCGTAGGTGGAATACATGTACGCACTGTTGGCCGGGAACTCTGCGGCGCAGGTATCGACGCGTCGATAAACCGGTTTAACGCCCATGGCCTGTCGCGCCAATCGAACATCGGCTTCTGGACAGCGCAAAAGCTGCGCAAGGCGTTTGTCGGAAAATCCTTTGCGTTTTGCCTGACGCCAATGCTGCTCGGTCATATCGGCGCACTGCAGGTTTGCATAGCCCGTTTCTTCAACAATAAGGTCTTCTATTTCGGCTAAAAACCACGGGTCAATTTTGGTTAAATCGAATATGTCTTCTAGGCTGTATCCCGCCCGAAAGGCATCAGCAACAAACCACAACCGCAGCGTGCTAGGGGTCGCAAGCTCGCGCTTGAGCACGCTGCGCCATTCCGCATCTTTCGTGTCCAATATCGGATCGAAACCCACCATACCGATCTCAAGACCACGCAGGGCTTTTTGCAGCGACTCCTGAAACGTGCAGCCAATCGCCATCACCTCACCCACCGACTTCATTTGGGTGGTCAGGCGTGTATCCGCCTGGGGAAACTTTTCGAAGGTGAAACGAGGAATCTTGGTGACAACGTAGTCGATACTTGGCTCGAACGATGCCGGTGTCACACCGCCTGTAATGTCATTTTCGAGTTCATCTAATGTGTAGCCAACCGCGAGCTTTGCGGCGATTTTTGCGATGGGAAAGCCGGTGGCCTTGGAAGCTAATGCCGACGATCGCGACACTCTAGGATTCATCTCGATGACTACCACGCGGCCATCTTTGGGACTGATACCAAATTGAACATTGGACCCACCAGTTTCTACACCGATCTCCCGCAGAACGGCAATCGAAGCATTACGGAGGATTTGATACTCCTTATCTGTCAGCGTCTGAGCCGGTGCTACCGTGATGCTATCGCCGGTATGAACGCCCATCGGATCCACATTTTCGATCGCACAGACGATGATGCAGTTGTCTTTTTTGTCCCGCACCACCTCCATTTCAAACTCTTTCCAGCCAAGCAGCGACTCATCAATGAGCAGCTCAGACGTGGGCGACAGATCGAGGCCTCGCGTACATATTTCTTCAAATTCTTCTCGGTTATAGGCCACACCGCCACCACTACCGCCCAGGGTAAATGACGGGCGAATAACGCAGGGATAACCGAGCTGGCTTTGTACCTGAAACGCTTCTTCCATGCTGTGAGCGATAGCCGAACGAGGCGTTTCTAAACCGATCGCTTTCATTGCACGATCAAAACGCTCACGGTCTTCGGCTTTATCAATCGCATCTTGGCTGGCGCCAATCATCTGTACGCCAAACCGCTCAAGAACTCCCTCGCTGACCAAATCCAGAGCCCAGTTCAGAGCGGTTTGCCCCCCCATGGTTGGTAACAAGGCATCTGGCCGCTCGCGTTCAATGATTTTGCTGACCGTCTGCCATTCAACCGGTTCCACATAGGTCGCGTCGGCCATGGCCGGGTCGGTCATGATGGTCGCAGGATTTGAATTAACCAGTACGACTCGATATCCCTCGTCCTTAAGGGCCTTACAGGCTTGAGCTCCGGAATAATCAAATTCGCAGGCTTGGCCAATCACAATGGGACCTGCGCCTAGGATCAGAATCGATTGAATGTCAGTACGCTTCGGCATGTAACTATTTACCTCTTTTGTTCGAGCATCAGATCGATGAATTGATCGAACAAATATTCACAATCTTGTGGACCGGGACTGGCTTCGGGGGGCCCTTGGAAACCAAACGCAGGCCGCTGCATGTGGCGAATCCCCTGTACGGTGCCATCGAAAAGGGACTTATGTGTGCACTTGAGGTGCTCAGGCAGGCTACTTTCCGCCACCGCGAACCCATGATTCTGGCTGGTGATCACGACTTCACCCGTATCCAAATCTTGAACGGGATGATTCGCACCATGATGGCCGTGGGTCATTTTTTCCGTTCTCGCGCCACTGGCAAGGGCCATCAACTGGTGGCCCAAGCAGATGCCAAACATGGGAATGTTCTGGTCAAGAAACCGACGTATCGCGTCAATTGCATAATCACAGGGTTCCGGATCGCCGGGTCCGTTGGACAGGAAGATGCCATCAGGCTGCATTGCAAGCACCTCGTCGGCGCTGGTTTGAGCCGGCACCAAGGTAAGATCGCAGCCCTTACTCGCCAGTATGCGCAGAATGTTGCGCTTCACCCCGAAGTCGTAGGCAACCACCTTAAATTTTGCCTCGCTCAACTCCCCGTAGCCTGACTCGCGGGTCCAGCAGGTCTGAGTCCAAGGCCGCTGAATACCTGTAACCTCTTGGGCCAAATCCATTCCCGACAAACCGGCAAAACCTCTGGCAGCTTGCAGGGCGTGGGCTTCGCCTTCCCCCGTCGCGGCGCTTTCATCCGCTAAAATACAGCCGGCCAATGCGCCTTTCTCTCGCAACAGTCGCGTCAGTCGACGCGTGTCGACATCGGCTATGGCTACGGTGTTTTGCGCTTCCAAGTAGTCTTGCAGCGTCCCTCGTTCACGCCAGTTGCTCGCACGACGAGGCACCTGACGGATAATGAGCCCAGAGGCCCACACCTGATCTGACTCTTCGTCTTCTGGCGTCACGCCGGTATTGCCAATTTGAGGATACGTCAGCGTCACAATTTGCCGACAATAGGATGGATCCGTCAGAATTTCTTGGTAGCCGGTCATCGCGGTATTGAATACCACCTCGCCTACAGATTGACCTGTGGCGCCAATGGCTTGACCATGAAATACGCTTCCGTCTTCGAGCACTAATAGGGCAGGTCTCAAGAAGGTTCCCTTTTAACTGGTATGCAACCTGTGAAGGACTGCGGTTCGTATGCCGCGATCTATCACGCCTAACCCTGCTGATTTGTCGCTATCTTCGCCCTTCCGCGGCCCTGTGCGTGGACGCAGGCCAAGGGGTACCGGCCAAACGTGAAAGACGAAGGCAAGGTTTTAAGGGTGCTGAAAACGAGCCAGCGGGTTAGGCGGTGAGTGTACGGAGAGATGAGTGAAAAATCAGTAAAAATCTGCGCTGTTTCGCTCCAACCTAACGCGCGCTGTTGGGACTTAGATGCCGAGCAAATCCTGCATATCGTACCAGCCGGGCGCGGCCTCAGCGACGAACCCAACGGCCCGCAGCGCACCCTGGGCAAAATTCGCTCGACTGTGCGCTCGGTGCGTAATCTCTAAGCGCTCGCCATCACCGGCGAAGAGCACCGTATGCTCTCCGACAATGTCTCCACCACGAATAGTGGAAAAGCCGATCGTCTTGGGATCCCGGGCGCCTGTGATGCCTTGGCGACCATACACGGCATCTTCTGCCAGATTGCGATTCAAGGCCTTCGCTAAGACCTCACCAATACGCACCGCGGTACCA
Source organism: Gammaproteobacteria bacterium (assembly GCA_002704225.1). Classification (GTDB taxonomy): domain Bacteria; phylum Pseudomonadota; class Gammaproteobacteria; order Pseudomonadales; family Azotimanducaceae; genus UBA4421. The sequence goes on from PAFU01000062.1 coordinate 43,150, forward strand.
GAGGGCGCATCAATTTTGTGCTTGTGGTGGGCCTCAATCACCTCGACGTCTACGTCGTCACCCAAGGCTTGGGCCGCGAGTTCGATCAAACGCATGGAAAGGTTGACCCCAACGCTCATGTTAGGGGACACGAAAATCGCGGTCTTTTGCGCGAACCCCCTAAGAGCATGCTGCTGGCTTTCGTCAAATCCCGTCGTGCCAACCACCATGCGCTTGCCCTGAGAGGCACAAACGTCGGCAAGGGCCAAGGTGGCGCCGGGCACAGTGAAATCAATCACCACATCAAAGTCTGAAGTGTGCTGGGACGGATCGGCGCTCAGCGCAACGTTCAGTGGCCCCATGCCGCAAACCGCGCCAACATCATCGCCTATCTGAGGGTGACCAGCGTGCTCGAACCCGGCGGTAAAGGTCAATGATTCAGACTCCATAATGGCCTGCACTAAGGTTTTACCCATGCGACCTGCCACACCCGCTACTGCCACTCGAATCATGTACTTGCCTGCTCTGTTAGTAATGACCCTACTCGAACGTTACGCACTACCGTGGGTGCTCGAGACGGGATAACGAAAACCCTAGGGTTTCAGTTCGTCAAAGAAGCTTTTTACACCATCGAACCAGCTTTTGCCTCTTGGCGAGTGCTTGCTATTCGAGTCAAGAGAGTTTTTCAGCTCTTCCAGCAGCTTGCGCTGCTCCTCCGTTAGCTTGACCGGCGTCTCCACAATCACCTTGCACAGCAGATCACCGACACCGCTACCTCGCACCTGGGTAACACCCTTACCCCGCAAACGGAAGATCTTGCCGCTTTGCGTTTCTGCTGGCACTTTAAGCTTCACTCGACCATCCAAGGTCGGCACGTCCAACTCGCCGCCTAACGCGGCATCGGGGAACGAGATGGGCACCTCACAGTGCAGGTGTCGGCCGTCACGCTGAAAAATTGGGTGCGGTTTGACATCGATTTGTACGTAAAGATCACCGGCCGGACCACCGTTAGGTCCCGCCTCGCCTTCGCCGGACAGTCGAATTCGATCGCCTACATCCACGCCCGCAGGCACTTTCACAGATAGGGTTTTGCGCTTTTCAACACGGCCGGCACCGGCGCAGGTGTTGCAGGGATCGGCAATGATTTCGCCCCGGCCACCACACCGCGGACAGGTTTGCTGCAGCGAAAAGAAGCCTTGAGAAACACGAATCTGCCCAGAGCCATGACAATCCGGACAGGTACTGGCGGAGGTACCCGGTTTCGCGCCGGACCCACCGCAATCATCGCAGACAGTCAGGACCGGAATACGAATCTCAACAGCATCGCCGTTGACTGCTTGCTCGAGCGTCAGCGCCATGTTGTAACGCAAATCGGAACCACGGGCAGGCCCGCCCCGACCGCCGCCCCGGCCACCACCGAAAATGTCGCCGAACACATCACCAAAAATGTCCCCAAAGCCGCCGGCACCACCACGGCCTCCCCCAGTGTTCGCATCCAGCCCCTCGTGACCATACTGGTCGTAGACTTGGCGCTTCTCGGCGTCACTGAGCACTTCGTAGGCTTCGTTGGCTTCTTTGAACTTTTCTTCTGCAGACGCGTCATCAGGGTTACGGTCCGGATGCAGTTTCATAGCAATACGGCGATAGGCCTTTTTAAGGTCACCGTCAGAAACGTCGCGTCCTACGCCGAGGACTTCGTAATAATCTTTCTTTGCCATGTCTTTCCTTCACAACGTTCGTGTCAGCATCGTCCAATCTCGATTGGCATCAGGGCCCGGCGCGGATCACCGCTTATGTAACGACAAAAGCCACCGGAGGGTGGCTTTCGAACGGATCTCAACGAACCATAGCGTTACTGCTTTTGCTCTTTGTCCTCTTTTACTTCTTCGAACTCGGCGTCTACCGCATCACCGTCTGGCGCAGCTTCGCCGGCCTCACCGGCTGCCTGAGCCTGCTCGGCATACATCTTTTGCGCCAGCTCGGCGGAGGCCTCTGAGAGCACCTTAATCTTCTCTTCAAGGGCATCCTTGTCGTCGCCTTTCAGCGCTTCTTCCAAGTCTGCTGCCGCCGCCTCAATCGCCGATTTTTCTTCTTCCGTCGCGGTATCACCCGCGTCTTCTACCGCCTTGCGAGCGCCATGAATCAAGCCATCAGCTTGGTTACGTAAGGTGACCATTTCCTCGAACTTCTTATCTTCCTCGGAGTGCGCTTCCGCGTCTCGAATCATCTGCTCGATTTCTTCGTCCGAGAGGCCGCTGGAGGCCTTAATGACGATGGACTGCTCCTTACCGGTGGCCTTATCCGTTGCAGACACATTCAAAATGCCGTTCGCGTCGATGTCGAAAGCCACCTCGATTTGAGGCATGCCCCGTGGCGCAGGCGGGATATCCGACAAATCGAACCGTCCCAGCGATTTGTTCTGTCCGGCTTGCTTGCGTTCACCTTGGAGCACATGAATCGTCACCGCAGTTTGGTTGTCATCTGCGGTAGAGAACACCTGAGTCTTTTTGGTTGGGATTGTCGTGTTCTTTTCGATCAGCACGCTCATCACCTGACCCATGGTCTCAATACCCAGAGACAGCGGGCTCACATCCAACAATAGGACATCTTTAACGTCACCGGCCAAGACCGCTGCCTGGATGGCCGCTCCCATGGCGACCGCCTCGTCTGGATTCACATCTCGACGGGCCTCTTGCTTGAAGAAGCCCTTCACTTGCTCTTGCACCATGGGCATACGGGTTTGTCCGCCCACCAAAATGACGTCATCGATGTCATCGATGCTCAGATCTGCGTCTTGTAACGCGACTCGGCAAGGGTCGATGGTCCGGCTCACCAAATCACCAACCAAGGATTCCAGCTTGGAGCGGGTCAACTTTGTTACCAAGTGCTTAGGGCCGGTTTGATCCGCCGTAATGTAGGGCAGATTGACCTCGGTCTGTTGGCTGTTGGACAGTTCGATCTTGGCTTTCTCCGCCGCCTCTTTGAGACGCTGCAACGCCAGAGGATCGTTGTGCAGATCCACGCCGTTTTCTTTTTTGAATTCATCAGCCAAGAAATCGATGATCTTAAGATCAAAGTCTTCACCACCCAAGAATGTGTCACCATTCGTGGATAGCACTTCGAACTGATGCTCGCCATCCACTTCGGCTATCTCAATGATTGATACGTCAAAGGTGCCGCCGCCTAGGTCATAAACGGCGATTTTTGCGTCGCCGCGATTCTTATCCAGACCGTAGGCCAGTGCCGCTGCCGTTGGCTCGTTAATGATGCGCTTAACATCCAAGCCCGCAATCTTTCCCGCATCCTTGGTCGCCTGACGCTGAGAATCGTTGAAATACGCTGGGACGGTAATCACGGCTTCGCTAACGTCTTCGCCCAAGTACTCTTCTGCGGTTTTCTTCATCTTTTTGAGAATTTCGGCAGAGATCTGTGGGGGAGCCAATTGCTCACCACTCACATCGATCCACGCATCCCCGTTGCCGGCAGCCGCTATTTTATAGGGCACCATCTTGATGTCTTTCTGCACGACGTCGTCTTTGAACTTACGACCAATCAGACGTTTCACTGCAAACACGGTGTTGTGCGGGTTGGTTACCGCTTGGCGCTTGGCATTTTGCCCAACTAAGATCTCGCCATTTTCGGTGTAGGCAATGATGGAGGGCGTTGTTCGATCGCCCTCAGAGTTTTCAATGACTCGCGCGTCACCACCATCCAAAACCGATACACAGGAATTGGTCGTGCCCAAGTCGATACCAATAATTTTTCCCATTTTCTTCTCCGCTTGTACTCGTTCGAGGTGGGCCGTTTGCCGCCCTCAAATCTTTAAAATTCATTCAGTATTGTGTTCAACGATGCTGTCTATGTTTGGTCGAACACGATTTCTTCAAGGCCTAGAACCGTCGCGCCTAACAATTACTCACCCTTCACCACAATAACTTTGGCCGCTCTGACCAACCTGCCGTTCAGGGTGTAGCCGCGCTGCATCACGTCCATGACCGAATTCGGCTCCGCGTCTGGGTTCGGCACCATGGCCATGGCCTCGTGCAACTGGGGATCGAAGGGCTCACCGATGGGATGGACGATGGCCACGCCTGCTTTTTCCAGAATGCCGACAAACAGCTTGAGCGACAGACTGATGCCTTCCGCCATACTGGCCGCATTGTCCGTCGCCAAGGCGACCTCTTCGGCTTTCTCCAAACTGTCCAGAACGGGCAGCAAGTCGCCAAGCAGTTTTTCCACCGCAAACTTGTGCGCATTCTCTATGTCACGCTGAGAACGACGGCGGACGTTTTCCATCTCTGCAACCGTTCGCAACAGCTGATCTTTCACCTTGGCCAGTTCGTCAGCCTTGCTAGACTGCTCTGCGTCCGCGTGCTGGGCGCCAGACTGCCCTTCTTGTTCGCTCGCTTGGTCGCCTGATTGGTCGCTGGAAGACTGATCGGATTCGCCGCCTTCGTTTGCCTGCAGCTCTTCGTCCTGCTTGTCTGATTCTGGTTCGTTACCCATGCCTGTGCCTCATTCGCCCTTTGCTGAGGCTTTATAGGGGTAGCGAGAGAGAAAACAAGGGGGGACGGCAGATTCTACGCCGTCAGGCGATTCAAGAGCCGTTGCGCATCGCCGCGCTGAGCACCTTGGCGGTGACATCGACTACTGGAATGACGTCTTTGTAGTCCATGCGAGTGGGTCCGATGACCCCGAGCACCCCGGCCAGCTCACCGTTGACTTGATAAGACGACGTGACCAATGACATGTCGCCCAACGGGCGATAACCGGACTCTTTGCCGATAAACAACTGCACACCGGTGCTTTCTAGGCACTGATCGAGCAAGGTAAGGACCCGACCTTTTTTCGATATGGCTTCGAACAAACTTTTCACCACCGACGTGTCTGCGGAGAAATCCAACAGCCGGCGCTCGCCGCTGACCAACAGCTCCTGTCCATCACCATCGCTACCGGGCATGGCCTGGGCCGCCACGTCCAAGGCCCGCTGCATTAAGGCGTCCATTTGTTCCTTGTCTTCACGCATGCTGCCAATAACCGAGTGCCGCACTTCCATTAATGGCCTGCCGCCAAACTCCCGATTTATCAGTGCCGCTGCCTGAGACAACTCATTGTCCGAAAACGGTTCCTCAACATAGATCACCCGGTTTTGTACCTCGCGGTCATCCAACACCAAAATCACCAAGATCCGGTGCTCGTCCAACCGCATAAACTCGAGCTGACGCAGGTTGACCTGATTTTTTCGAGGCGTCGTTATCAGACACGTCATCTGTGTGAATTGAGACAGCATCTCTGAAGCAGTTGCCAGCAGCTCACTTGGACTCATGTTCGGGTTCAGCTCGTTTTCAAGCTGCTCCACCCGATCTTCTTGCCAAGGCTCAACACTCAACAACGTATCGACGAAAAATCGCAGGCCCAACTGGGTGGGAACCTTGCCCGCCGACGTGTGGGGCGAACTCACCAGCCCCATCGCTTCCAAGTCCCCCATGACGTTCCGCACCGTGGCAGAGGAGACCTGAACCTGAGGCAGCATAGCAAGCGCCTTGGACGCCACAGGCGTTCCGTCAGAAATGTAGTGTTCGACCAGCAACTTGAGCAGTTGCTGCGCCCGATGATCCACCTCACCGCCAAACGATTTTCCCGGCCTCGTATCTGACATACGGTTTCAACCCTTTACGGATGTTTACAAAACCCTTGCGACTACGTGCAGGTCGCACGTCCAAATCTTATACCAGGCGGCAGGCTCATCAAGAGCCGATTCTTGGACTCAGGAGTCTTGATCATTCTGACAGACACCGTGCATGCTAAGGCATCATTAAATGGTACGCTGAGACGCTACTCACCAGCCCTATTTTACCGACTCATATGCTGAACCAACTCACCATCCGCAACTATGTCTTGGTCGACCAGCTCGACATCAGCTTTGCATCCGGCCTGACGGGCATTACCGGAGAATCCGGTGCTGGCAAATCCATTTTGTTGGGTGCCCTCGGCCTTCTGATGGGTGATCGAGCGAAAGCAGAGAGTGTTCGACCCGGTACAGAGAAGGCTGATGTCAGTGCCGAGTTTGCCTTACGCCCGGGTTCCGCACTGCATCAGCAGCTTTGCGCGGACGAACTCATCGAAGCCTCTGACGAGAGTTGCTTGGTCAGGCGCGTCATCAGCGCGGAAGGCCGGTCGAGAGCATTTATCAACAGCATTCCCGTCACCCTCGGCTACCTCAAGGATGCCGCAGAACACTTGGTCGACATTCAGGATCAAAACCAGCATCAGCGGCTCACGGATCGTACGGTTCAGCGCAACATGCTCGACGAATTTGCCGAGGCCAAACCGCTGGCTACAGAAGTAGCGAGTTTGTGGCAAGCCTGGCAGTACAGTGTGCATGAGATCGAACGCTTGCAGCAGCTCATCGCAACCCAAGACGACCGTAAAACATTGCTGCGCTACCAACTGGAAGAATTCGCGGCACTGAATGTTGCCGAGGGCGAGTTAGCGGCTCTGGAAACCGAACACAAACGCTTGGCTCAGGCTCAGAACATTCAGGCTCAGCTCGCTCAAGTGCAGTCCAGCTTGGAAAACCTTGACGGCCTCCGCCACGCAACCAAGGTGATCGAGTCCATTGATGATAGCCACTCCGCGCTGGAAGCCGGCGTGGAAACACTCAATTCCGCTCTTGCGTTGGTCGATGATGCGGCGCGCGACCTGCGCCACTACGAGGATCAGGTTGTAGTGGACCCCCAAGCATTGGCAGATGCCGAAGCCCGATTGGAACTCATGTACGACCTCGCGCGAAAGCACAAAATTCAGCCCGAACGGTTATACGAGCACGCGCAGACCCTACAGGACGAATTCGACGCGTTAGCCTCGGATCGCTCCATGCTGGAACAGCTCAGCGCAGACGAAGAGGCGCAACGCGAAGCGTACCGCGCCAAAGCCAAAACCCTCTCCGCTCGACGACGCAAAAAAGCCGGGGCGTTCACCAAGGCCATCGATCTCAATATGCACGCACTGGGCATCAAGGAAGGTGAGTTGAGCGTCGTCTTTCACGAACAAGAGGGCGAGTTTGGTCTGGAACAGATCGAATTCCACGTCCGCACCAACAAGCGTTTTGACGCTGGCCCCCTGAATAAAATTGCTTCAGGCGGAGAGCAAACGCGAATCAATCTGGCCATCCAGATCGTCGCGGCACAGCGCAGCGAACTGCCCTGCTTGATTTTGGACGAAGCCGATGTGGGCGTCGGCGGCACCACGGCCGATACCGTTGGGCGCATTCTTCGAGAGCTGGCCGAACGCACACAGGTGATCTGTGTGACCCATGCACCACAGGTGGCTGCGAGATCGCACAATCATATGTGTGTGATCAAAAACGGCGCTCACACCGACATAACAGCTCTGTCTGAGGACGAGCGCATCGAAGAGCTGGCACGCATGTTGGCCGGAGCCGACGTCACCAGCAAAACACGTGACTACGCCAAGACCCTTCTCAGCGAAGCATCAACCGCGCATTAGAACCAATACGGCTTTAGAACCGCCCGAGATTAATTCAACAATTCATCCACATCTGCGCGATAACCGATGGTGCTGAACCCGAGGAGCCTTTAACATCACGCCCATGAAATATCTCTACTTAACCGTACTCGCCCTTAGCGTTGGCGGGTGCAGCATGCCCCAGATCAAAGTGCCGGACCTGAAAATACCTCGGGTGTATAAGCTGTCCGTGCAGCAAGGCAATGTCATCACCCAAGAAATGGTTGATCGCCTAGAACCAGGCATGACAAGGAATCAGGTGGAATACGTCATGGGGCGTCCCGTGCTTAAGGACCCGTTTGATGATGATCAGTGGGTCTATCTTTACACCCTTGAAGTGCCCGATGTTTTCATACAAGCGTTCAAAATGGTGCTGATCTTTGAAGAGGATACGCTGGTCAGCATTACCGGAGATTACGTACCCACCACAGCGGAAGAGAAGGCTCAAAGTGAGGCTCAAGAAGCAGCCGAACAAGGTGCTGAAGAGGCGGCAGTTGAGGATGTCTCTGACGAAGTAACCTAGCTACTGGACCGCTGACTCTCGGCTCTGAGTCGTCTGGCGGTTTTCGGATCGACCTGCAAGGGCCGATACACTTCCAGCCGGTCACCGGTTTTCAGCACGCTCTCCACCGGCCTCAATTGGCCGAAAACACCAACCGCCGACTCGTCAACTTGCCAGCCCGAGCATTCTGGCATCTGGGCAAGACGCTCTATCGCCTGAGCTATCGTTGCGCCATCAGGTAACGCAATCTCCACTTGATGCTGACGGTCTGGCAACGCGTAGAGCACCTCGACATTCATCCGCTTTCTCGCTTGCCGGCAAGGCCAATTCGCTGAGAAAACGCGTCGACCATACGATCAGCGGCTTTTTGCGCAATGGGATGAATCAAACCGGCAAGCAAGCCCGAGGCCACGAATTCCAGTTGCAGGTCAATGCGACAACCCTCGTCTCCTAACGCTTTGAAACGCCACTCGCCCTCTAGGCGCTGGAAGGGGCCGCTTTTCAGCGACACCTCAATGCGCTGGTTAAGCACACCCTTGTTGAGCGTCACAAAACCATATTCCGCCCCAGCCTTGGCTGCCGTCACTTTCGCCTCGACCCAATCCACTTGATCTTCATCTTGATGGCGACTGAGCACAGTAACCGCATCACAGCCCGGCAAAAATTCCGGGTACCGCTCAATGTCCGCGACCACATCATAAGCGTGGGCCACGGGCACCATCAGCAGACACGAGCGGGAAATTTCCGTCACTGCCAAAGGCCTGACAGCATGGGCCAAATGGTACTGAGAAATACCGCCAAGACTCCCAAGGGCGCGACGATGCCAGCGACCACTTTCCAAGCCCAACCCAGAATCGGGTTTTCGATGCCCAACTGTTGCTCAACCATGCCCCTAGGTAGCAGCCAGATAGCAAAGAACGTGATCAACATGCCCCCGAGCGGCAGCAAAATATTTTGCGAAAAATAATCCACGCTATCGAAAAACGTTAGACCGCCGACAAAGGTGACATCGCTCCAGACATTAAAGGAGAACACCGTTCCTAGGCCCAAGGCCCAACAAATGACGCCGAGGCTGATGGCGACCCGCTGTCGCTTCGCATTGTATTCTTCCACTAAGAACGACAGCGCAGGCTCCGTCAGCGAAATGGCCGACGTGATTGCCGCAAAACTCAGCAGCAAAAAGAACAGTGCGCCGAAGATGCTGCCAAAAGGCATCTGACCAAATGCCAGCGGTAAGGTGACAAAGGTGAGGCCGGGGCCCTGCGCCACTTCTAACCCATTGGCAAAGACGATGGGAAAGATCGCCAGACCCGCCGCCACGGCTATCAGTGTATCCAGCGCCGCGATGGTCACCACCGTCGTGCCAAGGTTGGCGTCATCGGGCACATAGGCTCCGTAAGCCATCATGGTACCCATGCCCAGACTCAGGGTGAAAAAGGCTTGGCCCATGGCGATCAACCAAGAATCGGCGGTGACCGCATCCCACTTCATATCGAACATAAAGGCGAAGCCCTGATCAAAACCGCCTGAATTGAAGCTGTAGACCAACAGGGCAATCAAGAGCAAAAACAACAGGGGCATAAACCAACGGATTGCGGCCTCCAGTCCCTGGGTCACTCCTCGGCCAACAATCCATATGGTGAGAATCATAAAGGCGGTTTGATACGCGATAAGCTCGAAAGGGCTCGCTAGAAAATCATCGAAACTCTGACCTACCGCCTGCGCGGATGCGCCCTCAAAGGCCCCACTGCCGCTGAGCCATACGTAGTTCACCGCCCAGCCGGCAATCACCGCGTAATAGGACAGAATCAAAAATCCCGCCAGCACACCCATCCACCCTAAAACAGACCAACGCTGACTGCGTCCCGAGGCCTTGGCCAGTTTGCGCATGGTATGAATGGGACTGGAGCGGCCTTGTCGCCCCAGCAATACTTCACTGACCATAATCGGGATACCCACCGCGGCGATACACACCAGATAGATCAGCACAAAAGCGCCGCCGCCATTTTCACCAGCAATGTACGGGAACTTCCAGATATTGCCCAAACCCACAGCAGAGCCTGCGGCGGCAAGCACAAAAAGCCACCGGCTGGACCAGCGCTGTGAAGACACCGAAGTGGATGTAGTCATGAGAACCTCTCACCAAAGATAGCGCGGATTGTACTACCGAATTCCGTCGCCATGACCAGAACTCAACATAATTGCCAAATTGCTACCGAACCCTGCGGTATGAATTCAGAGCCGCAGCAGAGTGCTATATACTCCCCAGCGCTTCACCCTCTAAGTCACTCGGACACGCCCATGGCAAAGTCAGGAAAAAAAACCAGCCCCGGCAGCATTGCGCAGAACCGGCGTGCCCGTCATGACTACTTTATTGAAGACAAGTTTGAGGCCGGACTGATGCTGATGGGCTGGGAAGTGAAAAGCATTCGTGACGGCAAGGTGCAACTGGCAGAAGCCTTTGTACAGATTCACCAAGGCGAAGCCTACCTCGCAGGCTGCAATATCACTCCGCTGCTGAGTGCATCAACCCACGTCATCGCTGAACCCCAGCGCATGCGCAAGTTGCTGCTGCACGCCAAAGAACTGTCTCGTCTGTTCATTGCCAGTCAGCAAAAGGGGTACACCATCGTGCCACTGGCTCTGTATTGGAAAGGCAACAAAGTGAAGTGTGAAATCGCCTTGGGCAAGGGTAAGAAGCAGCACGATAAACGCGATGCCACGCGCGAAAAAGACTGGGCGCGAGACAAGCAGCGGCTATTTAAGGTGACGCGCCAATAGACCGTCGCCAAGCGACCATTTCAATTGCCGCTACCGCAGCCTCGATCCCTTTATTGAATTCATCGTCAGACGCCCGATCGACAGCCTGCTGCATGGTAAACACCGGCAAGATCTCGACCACGACCGGACGACGAAAATCGTGCATCACCGAACCCAAGCCGCGCATGGACTCTTCGCTGATCATCTCAAAATGCAGGGTGTCTCCCTTGATGATCACGCCGAAACAAATGATCGCATCGATCTGCTGTTCAACGTCTTGCGCCAATAGGTCTCTAGCCGCCAGCGGGATTTCCAACGAGCCCGGCAGCGTGTGGGTGTGGATATCTGTGTAGCCTGCCTGACCCAATACCTGCTGACAGGCCTCGGTCATGCTCTGCACCAGTTCCGGATACCACTTCGATTGCAGAATGCAGATACGCCCCGGCCGATCGATGGCTGGCAAGCCCGAGGTATCCACCACGGTTTTCATTCAGGCGACGCCCTCGACCCTCTGCTCAGGTACGACTAGCCAAGCCCCAGATCCTGTATCCAAGGTGATGCGGCCTGCGTCCGAGAGCGCGCTGCAATCGGCTCGCAACTGCCAGGCTGGCACCGGGGCGTTCTCTTCGCGCAGAACATCTGCGATTGCGCCGACACGCACAAGGCCGTCACCGGCTTCGGCGATTCCCTGCATAACGGAGAAGACTTTTTCGATTCGTCTGGAATCTACACTCATGCGCTCTACTCGGCTTTTTACTACAACGCGATTTTGTACCAGAAAGCATACACCGCCGCCAGAAAACTTATGATGTGACGACAGCCTCACTTATCGGCTCAAACCGCGGTTAACGCTAAGGGCAATGACGCGAATGTGTTATACTTTACGACGATTCAACAACGAACAGAGCGGGAGCTAAAAACAGCGAACGACCCTTTTGAACAATGACCGATGTTATGAACGCGTTAGAAACGCGCTCACTAAGAACATGGGGGCGACTTGGTTTCGACGCGGGTATCAAAGTTTGCGGTGCATGCCGAGAGGGTAGTGACTCTCGTAAAACAATCGCTGTAACTTTTATAGTTGCCAACGACGAAAACTACGCACTAGCGGCCTAAAAAACCCGCTTACGTCCATGATTCGTTTCTTGCTAGGAGAAATG
>PAFU01000002.1 GCA_002704225.1 Gammaproteobacteria bacterium
CCTTTGTATTTCACCACGGTGACAATATTGACCATCCCGGCCTCCATATCTTGACGGGCCTTGGGCAGGCCAAAGTAGCCGCACAGCGCAAAATGGGCCTAGAGCAGCATATCGCCAATGTCTTTGACGTCTTCGGAAACACCGTTGATCACGGCGCCAGCGCCGTCCCAGACGCCTCTTGCGGTCCCGCAGGACACCACCCCCATAAAAATGAAAAGCATCAATACTGTTCTAATCAACATCACTTTGCACTGCAAAAGCAGGTCCTTTATACTCAACTATCATCGTGACCTTTCGGTCATCCTTTGCATAATCGCGCTGCATTTCATTTTTTTCAAGAAAAGCGTGATACGCCTCTTCGGATTTATAAATGGCGACCGAACCGTGGGTCTTTTCGTCGATCTTATACCAAATGGTTTCCTCGACATAGTCCGCAGAGCCCAAAGTGGAAGTCAAAACGGCCATATAGTCCCGGTAGGATTCTTCGTCTATCGGGCTTTCATGCTGCCATAATGCATTAACGATGAACTTCATATCAAGTGCCTTTCACTTGGTGGCAGGGTGCGATGTCAGTTTGTCCACGCGTTGAGGTTAGGCAAGACTGGCCGCCCGCCTTTCTTGCCCCGCCTTATCCCCTTTGATCGATGTTTTCCAAAAGCTCCGAGACCCGCTCGATGGTGCCATTGTGGTCGTAGGTTTGTACCACGCTGTCGGCCCGCGTTACCCATGGCAAACGGTTGTGCGCAAAGATTTCAACTTTCGGCTCAAAGGTGTAATGCTCTTTCATGAGGCCGGCAAAAACATAGACCAGACCTTCTAGCAGGTCCGGCTTTGAGAAGAGGTTCATCCCGCAGTTTTTACAAAATGTCAGATGTAAAAGACTGCCGCTGCCGCCTTCATAAGAATAGGTGTCATGCGGGCCTTTCAGCTCAAGATCGATTTCAGTATAGGCAAATCCCCGAAACGCCCCATTGAATAAAACTTCGCAATCTTCGCAGTGACACATGAAATGCATCATTGGATCATGTTTGAATTCAAGCGAGCATTGCCCGCAAAAGCACGATGCCGTCTTCATTTTTCCCCCCAATCTTTTTCAAAAAATATCAATATGAGTATCCCCAACATTCAAACGGTTTGGCAAGAAGTTTTTAATTTTAAGACTTTAGCCTAATAGCCTAATAAGAATAGCGCGCGCGGGGGGCATCTCCGCAGTCTTTATAGGCGTTGCCCATACACAGCTTGCTCATGCCCATCACCAGCAGTTTTTCCAGATAGGTCAGCCGTGCCCCGATGCTGTCGCGCGCCTCGGCAGCATCCGTTAGGCCGCGGTTTGTGGCATGATCATACCACATAAAGGCAATCAGTGTGTTTCGGTCCACGAACTCGCCATGCTCGTACATCCAGCCCAGATTTTGATGGGCGTAAAGCTGCCCCTGCGCTGCGGCCAGCTTGTACCAGTGAAAAGCTTGGCCAATATCTTTCTGCACGCCTTGTCCGTGATAATACAAAACCCCCAGACTATTTTGCGCCCAGCCATCGCCCTGATCGGCGGCTTGTTTGTACCATTTCGCCGCCCGGCTAAAATCCCGGGCCACACCGAGCCCATACTCAAACATCCACCCCAGATTGCCCTGCCCGTCGACATTGCCCTGCTGGGCCGACAAACGATACCAGCGAAACGCCTCGGCGTGGTTTTGCGGCACCCCTCGGCCGCTGTAGTATAAATCGCCCATACTGTTCTGGGCCGCTGAATTGCCGCTTTCGGCCAGCGGTTTCCATTCTTTGACCGCAGCGGCAAAGTCACCCGCCTCAAAAGCCTGCAGGCCTTTGGCAAAATCCTGGGCGCCAAGCGGCGCTGCCAGCACAAGCATCACAGGGATGATAAATAGAAACCGCATGGTCGTATGGCATCTTTCGGCGATTGTCATTTGGCCAGCGGGACTAAAAGATATGATACTCACTGATCGCGGTGATGACCTCGTGCGTTTCCAAAATAACGCCCGCATCGCGGCGCATCTGCATCACCTCGGGGTCGGTTACAAAGGCCTCGACCCCTGCCATGGTTTCCGCCTCGCCAAGATCATAGACCCGGGTTTGATCTTCGTTGCTCATCGCGGTGATAAGTTTCAAGCCGTGCTTGTCCATATGCGGCTTCAAATCATCCACCAGCTTTAACCACCGCTCAAAGCTGCATGTAATTTCAAAGGTTGCTAAAAACCTCATAGTGACCCCCTAATATTCGTTACCAATATAGGGTTTCATATCATAAAAATTATCAAAACGATAAAAAATTCACACTTGGAAAAACAATCTGGTTCGGGCTTTCGACGTGACCAAAGTGGCTGCGATGGCAGAGCTGGGCGGAAAAATCCAAACTGCGTGCATATCAAAACCGCGCGTCGGGGTCGGCCAGGCGGGCTTTGAGCTTGTCTTCAAGCGCAACTTCACCGGCGATTTTCATCTGCGCCCAGGTCGACAGCAGCCGGTTGATGCGCCCCTGATAGCCGCGGCCCATGGCGCGAAACAGCCGCACCACCGAGCGATCCAGATAGAGCGTGATTTTTTCTTTCGGCTCGCTGCAGTCCACATCAAGCTCAAGCGTGTGCCAGGCCTCGGGCACCTGATCGCGCAGGGTGATGTCGATAAAATCATCGCGCTGCAGATAGTAAAGGTTATACAGCAGCCGGTCGCGGGCACGCAGTTCGGATTTACTGGGACGGTGGGGCATGGCGCAATTCTCCTTTGCCGCCATGATGCCCCGCAGCGGGTTAATATCGGCTCACCGCGCCGTGCGCTGCCACCACCGCGATAACGCCGCGATACTGCCGCGATACTGATGTGCCAAATCGGGCTTTTTTGCCGTGGTGATCACTGCGCAGCTTTAGCTGATCAGCTCAAAGCGGGTCACATCCACCAATCCACGATCAGTGATTTTAAGCGCCGGGATCACTGGCAGCGCAAGGAAGGCCAATTGCAAAAACGGCTCGTCCAAAACCACGCCCAGACCCCGCGCCGCATCGCGTAAATCAACCAGCTTGTCGCGCACGGTCTCGAACGGCTCAAGGCTCATCAAGCCGGCCACGGGCAGCGCCAGTTCGGCCAGAACCTGACCATCGCGCACCACCACAAAACCGCCCTCAATCGCGCTCAGCCGGTTCGCCGCCAGCGCCATATCGGCGTAAGATGCACCAACGCAGGCAATGTTGTGATGATCATGGCACACGGTCGAGGCAATGGCGCCCGCCTTTAGCCCAAAACCGCGCACAAATCCGGTGGCGATATTGCCATTTTTCCCATGCCGCTCGATCACTGCAATGCGCAGCAGATCACGGGTCGGATCAGGGGCTTTGTCGCCGTCTACGATATCGATCTCAACCCGTTGATGTTCGGTGATAATCTGGCCTTCGATAATACCGATTACATCACTGGTGCGGTGGTTTTCCGCGCTGCGAAAATCGGCCGCGTTCAGCGCCCGCGTGTGCACAGAATTGCGCCCCACCTGCGGCAAGGGGGGGCGGGCCTCAAAGCGGGCGGGTTCCACCCGGCGGCCTGCACAAAACACCATCTGTGCATCGCAAGCTTCCAGCGATCCAAGCGCCACAATATCGGCCCGTTTGCCCGGCGCAATAAGCCCGCGATCCTTTAGGCCAAAGGCTTCGGCCGCCGAAAGCGACGCCGCGCGATAGGCCGCAAGCGGCGATGTGCCCAAGGCGATCAACCGGCGGATCATATAATCCAGATGGCCGTGCTCGGCGATATCCAGCGGATTGCGGTCATCGGTGCACAGGCACATATAGGGGGCGGTGCGGTCGGTTAAAACCGGCTGTAAGGCGGTCAGGTCTTTGGAAACCGAGCCTTCGCGGATCAGCACCCGCATGCCTTTTTGCAGCTTTTCAAGCGCCTCTTTCGCGGTTGTTGCCTCATGCTCGGTCCGGATACCTGCTGCGATATAAGCGTTCAGGTCACGCCCGCTAAGTTGCGGAGAATGCCCATCAATATGCTGTCCGTCGAATAATTTTAGCTTGGCCAAAACATCGGGGTCGCGGTGTATTACGCCGGGATAATTCATAAATTCGGCAAGCCCGATGCCCGAGGGATGATCCCTTAAGCTGGCAATGTCTGCGGCGTCAATCCTTGCCCCTGCGGTTTCCATATCGGTTGAGGGAACGCATGAGCTAAGCTGCACCCGCAGATCCATCACCATATGCTCGCTTGCGTTTTGAAACCATTTAATACCGCTCGCGCCGATCACATTGGCGATCTCATGGGGATCGCAAATTGCCGTGGTAATGCCAAGCGGTGCAACGCAGCGGTCAAATTCAAACGGCGTCACGAGGCTTGATTCGATATGCAAATGGGTATCGATAAATCCAGGCACCAAGATTAAGTCGCTGACATCTATAACCTCGCGGCCCTGATACTGATCCGCAATGCCGACCACCGTATCGCCGCAAATGGCAATATCGCCTGCGATAAATGTGCCGGTCACAAGATCAAATATCCTCCCGCCGGTCAGTACAAGATCGGCAGGTTCATCGCCGCGTCCCTGTTCAATCCGGGTGTTTAGGTCGGCCATATAACTCTCCTTAAATTATTGATTATGAGCGTTTTTATTGAAAACACTATAAATTCGGCGGTTTGATCAAGGCGTCGCCACCGATCCCATTTTAGCACAAAAATCCTTTTTATGTACAAGCATCGTTGTGCACAATTTTAGAGCTGGGTCAAAAAACCTGACGCAGACTGCAGGCTTGCATATTTGTGCCTCAATTCTTGCGATCAGGGGTTGCGGCCAAGCGTGAGCCAGTTTAAAGACATCTCACTTGGCGCGGGATGGAGCAGCCCGGTAGCTCGTCAGGCTCATAACCTGAAGGTCGTAGGTTCAAATCCTACTCCCGCAACCAAATTTTACGTCAAATAGATCAAACTCCCAGTGGGGAGTTTTTTATGTTTTGGGACGTCAACCTGCGCCTTTCTTCGTCTTTGAAGCACAGATAATTCGCAGAATTTATACAGCATAAAATTCTGGTTTGATACGCCCGTTAGGGCTAAGCTTGGTCAAAGAAATGCTTTTAACAGCAGGGAGCAACGACATGTCGGCAAAAGATCAAACGAGCTCTTTTAGTCTGCAGCGCAGGGTTTTGGGTGGTGGTACCCCGATATTGAAAGCCTGGGGGTTTGATAATGAAACGGACCCTCTAACAGATGTGTTGCTGGGCTCGCCAGCGCATCTTTTTCACCGTGCAACCTCAAGCCTTTCACGCAAGCATCTGCGCGATGCGCCTTGTGATATTCAACTTGCCCAAGCACAGCACGCCGAGCTTGTTTCTGCCTATCGCCATTATGATGTCAATGTGCATATGCTGGACCCAGAGCCGGAATTAACAATGCAGGTGTATTCACGCGACTCCAGTGTGATGACGCCCTATGGTGCGATTATCACAGCCATGGCGCAGTGGTGGCGCCGCGGTGAAAACTATGCGGCGATCCGGGCCTATGAAAAGCTGGGCATCCCGATTTATGACATGGTCACAGCAGGCACATTTGAAGGTGGGGATTTCAATGTCATCGAAGATGGCTGTGTCTTGATTGGCTGCGGGGGCGCGCGGACCCAAGAAGAGGGCGCGCGTCAGGTTGCAAGTTGGTTTGAGGCCGAAGGCTGGGAAGTGAGGCTCGCATTTATTGATGAATACTACGTCCATATTGATCTGATGGTGGTGCCGATTGCGGAAAAACTAACGGCTGTTTGTTTGGACTGTACCGAGCCGGGTATTGTTGATTGGCTAAAGTCCAAAGGGCACGAGATTATTGATGTGCCGTTTCAACAAACCATGAACCTTGGATGCAATTTGATGTCGCTTGGTCGGGACCGTGTGATTGTACCCACCGCGTCAACCACACTGGCCGAAAATCTAAGGGCGCGTGGATTTGATGTGTGCGCCGTGGAGACCGCCGAAATTTCAAAAACCGGGGGCGGTATACATTGCATGGCGCAAGCCTTGCGGCGTGAAAAAGCAGCTTGAAACCCCAACGAAAATAGCCGCTTACAAGATCATTAGCCTTTGTGATGATCGTTAAAAACCTAGGAGTGATTATGTCTTGGATCAAAACAATTGCCTATGAAAGCTCTTCTGGCCGGTTGCGGAAACTCTACGACCGCGTCAAGGGACCAGACAATAATGTCGACAATATTATGATGCTCCATTCTTTGCGGCCGCACACAATGGAAGGCCATATGGCGATTTACAAGTATGTTTTGCATCACTCATCCAACACCCTACCAAAGTGGTTTCTTGAAACCTTGGGGGTTTGGGTCAGCGCTTTGAATGGGTGTGATTATTGTGTTGATCACCATTTTGAAGGCCTAAAGCGTTTGTTAAATAATGAGGCCAGGGCGCAAACTCTTAAAGCCGCGATAACCAAAGGCGATATTGAAGCAACCGAATTAGACACAAAGCAAAAGTTGGCCCTGCATTATGCCCGGCGCCTAACGCAACATCCACCGAAGGTGACAGAAGACGAGGTCTTAAAGTTACGAGAGGCTGGCTTTAGCGATGGTGAGATATTGGAAATAAACCAAGTGGTTGCATATTTCGGATATGCCAACCGAACAGTTCTTGGATTAGGCTGTCGTACCACAGGAGATATTATTGGACTGTCACCCAATAATTCAGATGACCCCAACGATTGGTCGCATAGCTAGCAATTTGAAGAGCTGAAAAAACATTTCAGTATGAGGGGTGTTGAAAAAGCATGGAATTTGCATCGTTCAACCTGAATGAGTTTGAGGCTTCGCGCGGCAGCAAAAGATTGGATTTGGCCGCAAAGCTAGACGGTATTCTCATGTCCTCAGGTTTTCTTTTGCTCAGTGGTCATGCTGTCCCAAACAGAACAATTGAAAATCAATGGGCTGCTGTTTCGGCCTTTTTTGATCTATCTAGCGAGCAAAAGGCTAAAATTTCTGCGCCGTATCCTGGTTATCCTTATGGCTGGATTGGTCCGGATAAAGAAGCTTTGGCCGCTTCTAAGGGCGAAAAAACACCGCCGGATTTAAAGGAAAGTTTTAACGGTGGGCCGTTGCATACGCCCGATGATATTTTAGATCCGCAAGCGTATGATTTTTGTTACCAGCCAACTCTATGGCCCGAACTGGATGGTTTTAAAGCGGCTTGGACAGCCTATTATGGCGAAATGGAACACCTTGCGGCGCGCCTTATGTCGGCCTTTGCCGAAGCACTGAAATTGGAAAGTACGTTCTTCAACAAGTTCATTGATGCCCCGATATCGGCGCTTAGGGCGTTGAATTACCCTGCAACACGGGGCGAAATAGCGGCCAAACAGCAGCGTGCCGGTGCGCATACAGATTATGGGTCGTTGACAATTTTATTGCCTGAAGCCGGCTCAAGCGGGTTGCAAATTTTTCTAAACGGGGCGTGGATTACTGTGCCGACGCAGAGAGATTGTTTTATCATCAATATTGGGGATTTAATGTCCAGGTGGACATCAGATCGATGGGTTTCAACGCTTCACCGTGTGGTGGCACTTCCTGATCAGCCAAGCAGAAAAAGCCTTGCATTTTTCCATCAGCCAAACTGGGATGCCGATATTGTCCCGCTTGATAATTCAAATCATTATGCGGTGGTGAAATCCGGACCCTATCTGGTGGAAAAATTCAAAGCATCGACCAGTTAAACCTAAAATAGGTTTATCCACTGGAACGGAGCAGAGGCCGCGTCAGGCATGTGGGCCCGCCTTCGCAGCCGATACAAAGAGCATCCCCTTGGAACACCTGAACATTTATTCCGTTACGAACCAGCGCTGAGTGAGTCTGTGGCAGGCTGTCCAACATAATGCATTCGCCCGGCGCTGTGGCCAAGATGTTTGTGCTTAGCGTATTGCTGGATAAAAATTCCGCATATGGCGCTTCAATCATCGAAAATCCCCTATTTTCCAGCAATTCAAATAAACCGACCGGCAAAAGTGGCAGGCACACTAGGGCGGAATATGTGTCCACAAGACTAAGCAGAGACATCAAATGAAGGCAGGCAGCTTTTCCTGAAAAAACCGGAAGATCAAAGACATGAACATCGACCCCTAAAGGTATCACGATGTCTCTTAACTGCTCAACTCCGGCCTGGTTCGTGCGAAAGCCTCGTCCAATCACCAATGTGCGCTCATCAAGCCATAATGTATCCCCTGCCTCGGCGCGGGCTTGACCGGTAATTTCGCCGATCACTGGAATATTATGGGCTTTATAAAATTCGCGGTGGATGGCCTCTTCGCCGGACCTTAAAGCTTTGCCTGGTGACATCAGGATCGCGCCTGACATTGTCATCAGCGATGCATCATAGGTAAAGACCGCATCGGCGATGCCGCGATCATCCTCTGGCATCCATAACACTTCTGCACCGGATTTTTGGAGCATCTGCACAAAGTCATTGTGGATGCCGGCAACCTTATCGGGATCAAAAAGGGGCCCGTAGTGCCATTTTTCAGGGTCGGCAGTTGTAAGCGACATGCCCGGTTTCATCACAGCCACCTTTTGCAAAGGGGCTGTCATCGAGGCAACGCCAAACATCACTCGTTGCCCTGCACGCGGTCCAGAAAATCAGCGTCCTGATCGCAAAGGTGCAAAGCATCCTTCGTTGTCATCGCAGTGCAAAATTCGCCGTGTAAATTTGCAATTGCCATATTGTGAACTAGATCAGGATCAAAATAGGCGCCATCGTGGCCAATGCCGTTCATGGCGGCGCAGGCATCATGTACGAGATATGTATCAAATCCCATGTTACCCGCCATCCGCACCGTCGTTTCAACACAGACATTTGTGAAAAACCCAACAACGACCAGCCGTTGAATACCTGCTCGGCGTAAATCCAATTCTAACGAGGTCCCAACGAACCCGCTGTTTACATCTTTTTCAACAACTAGGTCATGTTCATTTGGCTCCATGCCGTCTAACTGCTGACCGCTTTCAAGGCAGAGTTTTAGAGGCGAATTCTGCTCGCGCGAGTCATGTTTGGTAAACGCAATTTGCCTGTCCGAGGTCCTCCATTTTTTTAGTATTGAACGAATATTCGGTTCGGCATCCAAATTATTTCTCTTTCCTTCGGAGCCGCCATAATACTGAGTGTCGTTGACGCCTTTTTGAACATCAATCAAAAGCAGGGCTGTGGATGTATCAAATTTTCGGATCATGGTTTTCCTCAGGCTGTAGTTTTTTATTTAATATATTTAAAACGCCAACATTTTACAGTCCTTATTAAGACTTACGATATTGGTGGTCCAAGCGTTCCTCTGAAAATCACACTTGTGTTTAGCTCGTGGCTCTCAGGCTTTTTATGATCAATCATGTCAACCAACATTCGGGCCGCCATGTTCCCCATTTTCCGATGCGGAACATGGACAGTCGTCAGCCCAGGTTCAATCACATTAGCCAACTCTATATCATCAAAGCCAGTGATAGAGATGTCCTTCGGTATAGTATAACCAAGCCGTTTTGCACATTTCACAGCGCCGACTGCGAATACATCGTTTCCGCAGATAACCACGGAAGGGGGGGTCTTAGACGACATTAGTTTCTCGAAAGCGGTCTCTCCGTTTTCAATTGAGTAAGGAATTTCTATTAAGCTGAGGTTTCTCGGGTCCAAACCTGATGCTTCCATGACCGATCGGACACCTTCCACCCGATCACGGGCCCGGTCGTTTTCCGATGTTGGAGCGGATATAAAACCAATATTTTCGTGCCCCAGTGCGATGACTTCTTCGGCCAAGGGCGCAATTGCCTTTTTGTTGTCAAATCCAATAGAAATCTGTTTCGCATCTTTCTGGTAATTCCAGGATACCAAAACCGGGACCCCTCTTTTTTCCAAAAAGTCATAAATTTCTGGTGATCGGTGGTGGCCAATTAAGAGAAGTGCATCCGCACCTCGGGCCGTTAAGGCTTTTATTTGCTGTTCTTCTAACTTGTGACAGTAGGACGAACTTGCCACCAGTAATGTCATGCCAAGCAGTCCTAGTTCTTCTTGAAAGGCTTGCAAGCCACGGGCAAAAATCGCGTTCTCCATAGATGGTATAATGGCTCCAACCGTGTTTGTTCTTTTTGCGGCGAGCGCGCGCGCGTTAAAATTTGGCGCATATCCCATATTTTGAACGGTTTGTAGAACCCTTTCGCGCGTTGTTTTGCTAAGCTGTTCAGGCGTGTTGAGACAGCGCGATACAGTTGCGGTTGAAACACCCGCTTGGCGCGCAACATCAGCTAAAGTTGGGACTGTCGATCCTTGGGTCATTAACGTTCTCGCAGCCAGCTTAGTGTTAATTCCAGTCACTTTAGCGGTTTCAAAAAAAAACTCAAACACTGATGTAAGCGCTTGCAGAAATAAATGCAAGCGCTTACACAATGTCCAGAATCATCTATTAACGAGCTTGTAATGAACATGTCCTTAAACCAATCTGCTTTGAGTTCACGGTTTTCGGTTGCGCCTTTATCGTGGGTTCATTTTGCAATTTGCCGCTTTTGGATGATTATCACCGCACTTGGTTTGAGGTTTGTCACGGCTCCGCTGGGATTAAGCCTTTTTGTTGTTTCTGGGTTGACAGGCAAGTCGATACTTCGCATTTCTGCTAGAGCTACACCGTTCGTGTTTTTCATGCTGTTTGTGGTGATCTTAATCGCATGCATCCCGGCACTGTCGACGACACTTTTGCCAGACTTTTACAAGTAGGAACCTTACATGACGAGAGAATACCTCAAAAAAGCAACCCTGACCTCAACCTCTGATGCTACAGATGTAAGCGCTACTGTTCAGAGTATTCTCAACGATATCGAAACCCGTGGTGATGCTGGTGCGTTAGAATATGCCGCCAAGTTTGACAAATACTCTGGCAATGTAATTTTGACCAAAGAAGAAATCAACGCGGCCGTCGCATTGGTTCCTGAACGTCTAAAGCGCGACATTGATTTTGCTCACGACAATGTGCGCCGTTTTGCAGAAGCGCAAAAAGC
>PAFU01000006.1 GCA_002704225.1 Gammaproteobacteria bacterium
AGGACAGAAGGACAGAAGGACAGGGGGACAGTTGAATGAGCGGTGATCTAAAGATAACGAGCAAGGGTGCGTTAGGCGCCTTGGTTGAAGGCGTCGATCTCTCACAGGTAACCCCTCAGCAAATGGGCGAACTCGCGCAAGCCTTTGCGGATCACGAAGTGCTGTTTTTTGAGCATCAGAGCCTAGCGCCAGAAGCGCACCTCGCCTTTGCTGAACGGTGGGGGGAGATCAACGTAAATCGCTTTTTTGCCCACGTCGACGGGCATCCTGCCATCGCACAGGTGATCAAAGAGCCCGAGCAGCAAGGCAATATTGGCGGTTACTGGCATACGGACCACTCTTACGATCAAATCCCTGCACTCGGATCGATGCTGTTAGCCAGAGAGGTTCCGCCAATC
The DNA here is from genome assembly GCA_002704225.1 of Gammaproteobacteria bacterium. Classification (GTDB taxonomy): domain Bacteria; phylum Pseudomonadota; class Gammaproteobacteria; order Pseudomonadales; family Azotimanducaceae; genus UBA4421. Next base: position 399 of record PAFU01000006.1, read on the forward strand.
GGAGGCGATACGTTATTTGCCTCCTGCACCAAGGCCTTTGCTACGCTGTCTGAGGGTATGCAGCAGATGTTGCTCACCTTGCGGGCAGTGCACTCCTCGCGGCACGTCTTTGGTGCACAGGCCGAATACCTCGAGACGATGAAGGGGCGTTTGGGTAATGCAGAGGCTGCCAAGCAAGATGCGGTGCACCCGGTTGTTATTCGGCATCCGTTATCTGGGAGACCGTCTCTGTACATCAACCCGGGTTTTACTCTGCGGTTCGAAGGCTGGACGGACAAAGAGTCTGCGCCCTTACTCGATTTCTTGTACCAACATATCGGCCGTGCCGAGCACAGCATTCGCTTTGAATGGAGTGACGGTGCGCTCGCTTTTTGGGACACCCGTGCGACTTGGCACTGGGCGGTCAACGACTATCACGGCAGCCGCCGAGAGATGCACCGAGTCACCATCGAAGGGGTAGAACTCGATCCAGCCTAAGCGGCGTCGTTCTTGTTGTGGGCTCAGGGCTGTGGCATCAGCCCAAAGCAATCCCTGACTTCGCCGACGAAGACATCGGGTTGTTCAAAGGCGGCAAAATGGCCGCCGTTGTCCTTGTCGCGCCAGAACACGATGTTTTTGTAGACCGCACTGGCGAAACGCTGGCTGGTGCGAAAAATTTCCTTGGGGAAAATGGACGCCCCCATGGGTATTTCGACGGGAATGCTATTGCCTGTCGCCCCGCCAAAACTCTCCCAGTACAACCGGGCCGACGAAGCGCCCGCTCCGTTGAGCCAGTACATCATGATGTCATCCAACAGTTCGTCGCGGCTGACCACGTTTTCCGGGTGTCCCTGACAGTCCATCCACTGGTAAAACTTTTCAACAATCCAAGCGGCTTGTCCGCTGGGAGAATCCACCAAACCGTAACCCAGGGTTTGCGGCCGGGTCGCCTGTTGCTTGGAATAACCGGAATCGGATTCTTGATAGAACTGCCACCCGGCCAAGGCGGAGCGCTCAATCTCGGTCAAATCGCTGGCGCTGGCATCCGGTGGCACCGTGACCATGTTGAGGTGAATGCCCAAGCAGTGCTCGGGGTCCCGTCGGCCAATATGGGATGTGACCACGGCACCCCAATCTCCGCCTTGAGCGAAGTAACGCGGATAACCAAGACGAGCCATCAGTTCAGCCCAAGCGTCAGCCGTCTTCTCCACGCTCCACCCTGTGGTCGTAGGCTTGTCGGAAAAGCCGTAGCCCGGTAATGACGGTATGACAAGATGGAATGCGTCCTCGGCCTTGCCGCCATGTGTTTGTGGTTCGGTGAGTGGCTCGATGACCTTGAGGAATTCCACGACAGAGCCCGGCCAACCGTGGGTGAGTAGCAGGGGCCGTGCCTGCGGATTGCTGGACTTGATGTGCATGAAGTGAATGCCAAGGCCCAGCAGAGTCGTTTTGAAATTGTCGTAGGCGTTCAGACGGTTAGCCAAGCGCTGGTGGTCGTACTCTGAACCCCAGTATTGAACCAGTTCTTGCACATAGGCCAGCGGCACGCCCTGACTCCAATCGTCTGAGGTTTCTGCGTCTGGCCAGCGGGTATTGCGGATTCGCTGCTGCAGGTCTGCCACATCGTCATGGCTGACGATGATATCGAAGGGTGTGATAGCGGTCATGAAACCTCCTGTTGTTTGGTCAAGTAATTACAGCGAGGCGCAGATATGGCCGCCATCGACAACCAGCACCGAACCAGTCATATAGCGCGAGGCATCGCTGGCCAACAACAAGAGCGGACCGTCTAAGTCTGGGAACTCACCCACGCGACGCATAGGGATGCCATTGACGAAGGTTGTGCTCATGGGAGACTCCAGCAAGATACGGCTGACATCGGTCAGAAAATATCCGGGGGCCAAAGCGTTCACGCGGATGTTGTACTTTGCTGCTTCGAGCGACATGACTTCGGTCATGCGGGTCATGCCGCCTTTGGATACCGCATAGGGGAACTGGCCCTTGATGGTGCGAGAGTCTGTGATACTGGAAATCATGATGATGTTGCCACCATCTTGCTTGTGGGCTACCACACGGTCGGTATACAGCTTAGAGACTAACCATGCAGACTTGAGGTTGGTGTCTAACACGAAGTCCCAGTCGTCTTCGTCGATCGTGTGATAGGTCTTGGCACCGGCTTCCACGCCAGCGTTGTTTATCACGCAATCCAACCGACCGTATTGATCGTAGGCGGCGTCCAGAAAGTTCCCGATGCTTTCTTTGTCGCGCACATCCAAGGACACGGCTAACGCTTCACCGCCGTTGGCCGTAATCTCCTCGACACGTTCTGCCAGCTTATCGGTGCGCCGTGCGCCGAGAATCACTTTGGCACCTGCGCTGGCGAGTACGCCGGCGAAGTGGTGGCCAAAGCCTGATGAAGCGCCAGTAATGGCAACGACGTGCCCACTGAGATTAAACGGTTGCTGCATGTCAGGGTTCCTTTTGTGAAGACATTTGCCGGCGAACGCGCGCGGGTTAAAGTTGCGATGCTAATGCAAAAAAGATGTCAGCGTGGCACTTTAGTAAGAGCCTACACACCCTAAGGATTGTTTTCATGACTGGCCAAGCGTTCCTCGTGCCCCGCCGCTCGCTGCTGTACATGCCCGGTGCAAACCCGCGCGCGATGGAAAAAGCGCAGTCTTTGGATTGTGACACCATTATTTTTGATCTCGAGGACGCCGTGGCCGCCAGTGTGAAGTCTCAGGCCCGATCTCAAGTGCTTGCGGCGCTGACGCACAATACCTATGGCCATCGTGAGTTGGTGGTCCGATGTAACGGGTTGGATACCCCTTGGGGCATGGATGACCTGCGCTGCTTTGCCGACGCACCCATTGGAGCCCTGTTGTTTCCCAAGATCGAGAGCACAGCTCAGATCCGTGAGATCAAGGATGCGCTAGCCAGCCACGGTTCCCCCTTGCCCGTGTGGATCATGATTGAGACGCCAACAGCCGTGCTGAATTTGCAGCACTTTGCGGCTGACCCGCGCATTACGGCTCTGGTGATGGGTACCAGTGACTTGGTGAAGGAACTGCGTGCTCAACACACGCCTTCGCGGGATAACCTCGCCTACGCGCTGCAGCAGTGTCTTCTTGTGGCCAGGCACCTAGGCAAAGAGATTTTCGATGGTGTGCACTTGGACTTTCGTAATCTGGACAGTCTGCGTGAGGCCTGTGAAGCGGGTCGGGCGATGGGATTCGATGGGAAAACGCTCATTCACCCGGATCAGGTTTCGGTGGCTAACGATGTCTTTGGTTACAGTGACGATGAGGTAACCAAGGCGCGTGCGATTCTGTCCGCATGGCAGAACGCATTGGGGCAGGGCAAGGGCGTTGCCGAGCTGGACGGACAATTGATCGAAAATTTACATGCGGAGGAAGCGGAGCGTGTCGTAATCTTCGCTGATGCGCTAGCGCGCCGAACGAAGGTTTAAGTGGAACAAAGGATGCTGGAGCAAGAATTTTCTGGGTTCGTCGAGGCCAACGGGCTGCGGCTTTATGCTGAGCGAAAGGGCACGGGCGACACGCTTCTCTATATCAGTGGTACTGGCGCGGATCTGCGTAACACACCGAATCAGTTTGATTCGCCGTTCGGCCAGCACTTTGACTTGGTGAGCTTTGATCAACGCGGCTTGGGGCAGAGTGAAAATCCACCGCGTGATTACACCATGGTGGACTACGCCAATGACGCCGCTGCGGTCCTGGATATGATCAGCGAAAGCGAAACGTTGCGAGTGATTGGCGTATCGTTTGGCGGCATGGTGGCCCAAGAACTGGCCATTCGTTATCCCCATAAAATTCGTTCGCTGGTGTTGGCCTGCACGTCGTCTGGCGGCGAGGGTCAGCCCTCCTATCCGCTGCATGAACTCGAAGCTTTGGAAACTTCTGAAAGAATCCGCCGCAATCTGCAAATCACTGATACTCGGCGCACCGATCAGTGGATTGCTGACAACCCAGAGTCTTGGCAAAAGTTGGTGACGTTGTCATTGGCATCCAGGCGTGCGGACCGCGATGAAGAAGGCGCAGTTAAGCAACTCAACGCGCGTAAGCTCCACGACACCTTTGATCGATTGGAGGCGTTAACCATGCCGGTACTGCTGGCGGGTGGACGCTACGACGGCATTGCCCCGCCGGAGAACATGCGTGCCCTCTGCGACGCACTGCCTAACGCTGAACTGCGCCTTTACGACGGGGGGCATCTGTTTTTTCTGCAGGATAAGCGAGCCTATCCGGATATGGTGAACTGGTTGTTAAGCCACTAGCCCGCTGAGTCACCTGCCAATTGGTCAGCAGCGCTGCCGCGCATACCGCGTAAGCGCCGCATGATGCCCTTGATCTGGTGGGGAATGGCAAGCATCGCCGGAGTGGTAACCAAGGTCAGCAATGTGGCAAAGGTCAGTCCCGAAACAATGGCCTGTGACAGCGGTACCCAGAAACTGGACAGCATGCTGCCGTACTCGATGGTTCGGTTAAGCAGGTCGATGCTCAAGTTGCTCGCCAAGGGCAACAGCCCGAATACTGTCGTAATGGTGGTGAGCATCACGGGCCGCAAGCGTTGGGCTCCGGTGCGTACGATGATGTCCACGTAGTGCATGTCTGGGTTTTTGTCGCGAATTTCGTTGTAGGTGTCGATCAACACGATGTTGTTGTTCACCACAATACCGGCCAAGGCCACCACGCCTACGCCTGTGAGGATGGCACTGAACGGATTGCCAGTGATCAGCAGCCCAATCAGCACCCCAGCAGTAGATAGAACAACGGCAAACAAAATCAGCGAACTCTGGTAGAAACTGTTGAATTGGGTGACCAGCAGTACAAACATGAGCAACAAGGACATGCCGAAGGCGACGCCAACAAAGGCGAGGGACTCTGCTTGTTCCTCATTGGCGCCGCGGAACTGAATGCGAAGTTCCGGCGGCCAGTTTTGGGAGTCAATCCACGCCTGTATTTCTTTAACCTTGGTGTCCGCAAGCACATCAGGTGCGACGTTGGCGAGAATCATCATAATGGGCGTGCCGTTGACCCGCTGTAACGTATCAACATTATTCGAGGGTTTGACGGTGACAAAGTTCGCCAACGGCACAAGGCCGTCTGGCGTCACGATTTGCAACTCGTCGAGGGCCATGACGCCTCGCTGTTCGGATGGGTATCGCACGCGAATGTCCACGGCGTCTTCCGATCGATCGGGACGGTATTCGCCAACTTTAATGCCGTTGGTAAGTAGCTGGACTGCCACACCCACTTGGGTGACGTCGGCGCCATAGATGGCAGCCTGCGCACGGTCCACTTCGATTTTGAACTCCACGCCAGGCAAGGCGCGGGTGTCATCAATGTCTCGAACATCCTCTACGCTGGTGTTGAGATACTCCACGATCTTCGTCACCGCCGGCTCGATGAGTGCTCGGTTGGACGACGAAAGTTCTATTTGCAGATCCTTACCGGTGGGCGGGCCCATATCCATGGGCTGCAACTCAACTTGCACGCCGACAATGTCTTGGGTTAGAGCCCTGACTTCCTCAAGTACGGTCTCCGAATCGACGCGCCGGTCAGACCGATCGTAGAGTTCAAGGAAAACGGATCCCACCCGATCAGTGCCACCATCGCGGCTGGGACGCCCTGACAATTGGGTGTACGCGTTGACGTGGGCAATGCCTTCGACCTGGAGGATGCGTTGCTCCACTTCACTCAATAATACGTTGGTTTCATCGACGCTTAGATTGCCCCGAGCGCGAAGATTGACCACGGCGAATTTGTTTTCGCCATCGGAGAAGTAGATCAACCCGCCGCCATATTGGCCATAGGCCCAAAAGGTACTGAACAGAATTGCAATGGTGCCAATCATGGTGACCAGGCCGTATCGGGTCGCGACACCAAGGACTCTGGCATACAACCCGGTAATCGACTTCAGGGTTCTTGGGTCGCCGTGCTCCAAGACATCGAGCTTGTGTTGGGCGCGATCATTGGTGCTGCCGGCCTTGCCAAAAATGGAGCCGATCACGGGGCCAAAGATCAGGGCATATAAGAGGCTGCCAGACAGAACGGTAAAGACGGTGACGGGTAAGAAACGCATGAACTTGCCGGAAACGCCTGGCCAGAACATGAGCGGTAAGAACGCCGCAAGGGTTGTTGCAATGGATGCCGTCACTGGCCAGAACATGCGTTGGGATGCCATCACATAGGCACGATGCGGGTTATAACCCTCGGTCATTTTTCGATCGGCGTACTCGGTGACGACGATGGCACCATCAATGAGCATGCCTAAGCCCAGCAACATGCCAAACATCACCATAAAGTTGAACGAATAGTCCAGCAGGTAAATAAAAATCAGTGAGAACAAAAAAGAGGCTGGAATACCGAGACCCACGATGATGCCGCTGCGTAGACCCATTGCCGCGACGACGATGATCATCACCAGACCCAAGGCCGTTACGATATTTCCCTCCAGCTCGACGACTTGGCTTTCGGCGTAAGGTGCTTGGTCCTGAGAGTAAATAAGACTGACCTTGGCCGGCAGCCGGGGCCGAAACTGTTCTGCGACGCGTTTCGCGTTGGCAATGGCATCAAGAACGTTGTAATTCGCTCGCTTAACGATTTGCAGGCTGATGGTGTTGCGTCCATCCACGCGTGCGTAGCTGGTGCGATCCTTAAACGTGCGGCGTACCTGAGCCACGTCACCAATCGTAATAACGGTGTCGCCTGACGTTTTGACCGGGATGTTCAGCACATCTCGAGGGTCTTCAATGATGCTGGGCACTTTGACGGAAAAGCGTCCTTCGCCATTGTCCAAACTCCCCGCTGGAATCAGGCGGTTATTGGCTACGATGCTGTTGATGATCTGATCGGTGGACAACTGGTAGGTTTCCATAATGGTCGGATCAATGATCGCTTCCATCAGTTCTTCGCGCTGTCCGGTCATGTCGGCTGATAAAATGCCGTCTTGAGCTTCGATTTCATCCCTGAGATTCAGCGCGATGTTGTACAACATCCGCTCTGGTACGTCGCCAATCAGATTAATCTGCAGAATCGGAAAGTCCGAAGTGGATTGTTCCTGAACGATGGGCTCTTCCGCATCGCTCGGGAACTCAACCTTGGCCCGATCCACGGCCTCGCGAGTGTCTAGGAGGGCTTGGTCCAGATCAAAGTCGGCATCGAATTCGACCATCACAGTGCCGGCATTTTCTGCCGCGAAACTGTTGATTTCTTCGATCCCCTCTACCTGACGAAGCTCGATTTCCAATGGCATCACGAGCAAGCGCTCGGCATCCTCTGGCGAAATGCCTTCGTGAACGACCGTAATCACGAAGAAGGGCACATCAATCTCCGGGTCACCCTCAACGGGGATCGCGACCCGTGCAATAGACCCAGCGAGCAGGATCATGAATAGCAAAAGAAGGGTCGTGCGTGAGCGCGAAATAATGGCGGCTAGAGCATTCATTGCGATGAGTGTCCTGTGTGTGGTCGACCGATTCGCCTCGACCATCCGTTGCGGTTGAGGAAGCGGCCTGTCTAAGCGTTTAGCTGCCGGCTTGCGTGAGGCTGGAAGCAGATGACGTCGCTAGGGACGTGTTGACGAGAACCGGGTCCACGCGTTCTCCGCTGACGACCAGCTCTTGGCCAACGGTTATGATCTTGGTCTTATTTGGCAGTCCAGTGACCCAGACGCCGTCGTCCTCTTCGGCGATGACATCGACGGTATAGAATTCCACTCGGTTGTTTTCGTTGACCACGCGAATACCGTAGCCTCCATTGTCATCCAAACTGAACAAGGCGGGTGATACCTTCTGAGCCAATGCTTGCGCGACGGGGATGCGGATCTGAGCTGTAAGACCCGAACGTAAGTCACCGTCTGCGTTATCCAGTTCGACCTCAATGGCGTAAGTACGGGTTCTTGGATCGTCTTGCTGGCCGACAAAGGTTATTGGACCGCGAACCTCTGTGCTGTCGCCGAATGAGCCGATGGCTTCGATGCCGGGGTTGATCTGCTGAACAACCCGTTCACTCACTCGGCCGACCATCAGCATGGGGTTCATGTCGACTAAGGTGGCGCATGGCTCGCCGGCCTGTACGTAATCGCCGATTTCAAGATGCACGTCTTCAATGAAGCCTGCGAATGGGGCTCGCACTGAGGTTTTCTCAAGCGCCAGATCTCGGCGCGCTAATTCGGCTTGAGCAGCAGCAAGCTGGGTTCGAGCTGCGGCGATAGCGCTCTCGGAGTTGTAGCCTTGAGCCCGCAGTCGCTTGGCGCCGTCAAAGTCGATTCGCGCTTGGTTAACGCGCTGCTGGGATTCAATAAGCGCCACTTTGCGGTCTTCGATGGACAATCCGCAAAGCAGCTGATTGGCAGCCACTGGCTGGCCCCGTTCAACGGCACGAGTGACGACCCGGCCCTGGATTTCCGTCCGAACTTCTACTGTTCGCTTGTTTTGAGTCTTGCCCCGAACCTTGGCGTACCGGGTTTGCATCTGAGCCTGTGAAAGCATCACCCGGACTTGTGTAGGGGCTTGATCACTCATCAATGTTCGGCTCTCGGCATTGCGCTCGGCAATGGAGGCCTCATAAGCCACGGCCTCCTGATCGAGTTGGCCTGAAGCCAACCAGCTGACCAGTAACACGGCGATTGCGACGGCCCAAAGATAGGTGGCTCTCATGAATGTGGTGTTCCTATAACAGTCAGTGGTGTCGCCTCTTGGGGCGCTGGGCGGAAGGTTACGCAAAGTAACATTATTAAAAAAGAGGCAGAACTCAGTTTGTTTTGCTGCGTCACGATAAGCCTTTTATTTTCCTACGGTTATGGCATCAGTCTACCGACCGGCGTGAACAATAGAGTGAACGAGTTCAAAGTATTGTGAAGAAAAGGGACAAATTGGATCACCGCGTCAACATTGGGTGGTCTGACTTTGCGGGTCAGGCGACGAGAGGCGCCTGAGAGATGTGTCTGACTGAGCGCAGTTTGCGTCCAGTCAGACCTGTGGATGGGGTTAGGCTTGTGCGCTTGGGCGGGCTGCCATCCGATCAAACCAAGCCTGAACATTGGTGTTTTCAGGGTTCAGCGGCTGGCCGACGCCGGCGAAGAAGACCATCATGGAATAGAGCAAAATATCTGCCATGGAGAGGCTTGCGCCAGCAATGAATTCCCGCCCGTCGCTCATCTGCTCGTCTAACCATGTCAGCTTGGCTTGGGCAATGCGCTTAAGGCCGTCCGCCGCTTCCGGAATGGTGATCATGCGGCTTTCGAATATTTGCAGGCCTTCCGCATAGCGGAAGCCGTTGCCCAAGGGTTCACAGATGTTTAGGTCTACCCGCCGGGTCCACATATGCGTATTCGCTCGCTCTTCGGGGGTACTACCGATCAGGGTTTTTCCGTCGGTGATGTCGTCGAGATACTCGCAAATCGCGGTGATTTCCGCCAGAACCGTTCCATCATCCAGTTCCAACGCGGGAGATTGGCCTGACGGGTTTTTGGCTAAGAACGCCGCTTGTCGGTTCTCACCGCCCATCAGATCGACGTCTTCCAGTGCCAGATCAACCCCGAGCTCTGCTGCGTACATTCGCACCATGTGCGGGTTAGGTCCCATTGAGTTATACAGTTTCATTTGATTGCTCCGTTTCGTTATCGTTCAGGTGTATTACCACTCGCCAATATTTTCCATGTCCTGCCATGGCGCCATCGGCGCCAACGCCTGCCCCTGCTGGAGTATTTCGATGGAAATGCCGTCAGGTGATCGAACAAACGCCATGCGCCCATCTCTGGGCGGACGATTGATCACGACGCCGTTATCTGCCAGTCGCTGGCAGGTGGCGTAAATGTCTTCAACACTATAGGCCAGATGGCCGAAGTTACGCCCGCCGTCGTAAGGTTCTGGATCCCAGTTGTGGGTCAGTTCAACCTGCGCTTCTTCGTCTCCCTCGGCGGCAAGAAAGACCAGAGTAAAACGGCCTTCTTCGCTGTCGTAGCGGTTAAGCTCCGTCAGCCCAAGCGCCTGGCAATAGAATGCCAATGATTTGTCGATGTCAGTAACCCTGACCATGGTATGCAAATACTTCACGAACCCCTCCTGATTCCGTTCGTATGCTCAGAGCAACGAGTCTACATGACGGAAGCGTCAATGCGGCCCTGCTGTCGTCGTCTTTGCGTCGATAGAAGCCCAGATCTGACCGTTCGAGTCTTTGTGAAACGGCAGTTCTCGTTCAAGCAGCAGCACCTCGAGTTTGTCGTTATCGATACCAAAATGGGCACACAGCTCCTGACGTTGCATGATGACGCGCTGACCGGCACGTATTCTGCGCTTAACTCGCCGCCCCAAACGCTGCATCGGCTCTCTCTAACTGGTTATGTATACAGCTTATCCTGAGTTTCGCCGTGGCGTATGTCCACTAAAAACAAACGGTTCGGGACTACTGGGTCCAACCGCCGCTGAACGGAATGGACTGACCAACGAAAAAATTGCTTTCTTGTGAGGCTAAAAACAGCGCGAACAACGCGTCCTCTCTGGCGGTCGCCAATCTACCCAAGGGTACTTGCCGCGCCAAAGACTTTTGGAAGGACTCTTTTTCACGCAGTTGGGGCGGATAATAGACCGGATTTTCCACGTAGTTTTGCGCGATCAAGTTGGCTTGTATGTTGTGCTTGGCGACCTCGACGCCCAGCGATCGGATGTAACCGCTCTGGGCGGCTCGTGCGGCGCTGTAGGCGGTCACCGTCGGCATGCCTTTCAGAGCAGTAGCACTGCCAAAGACGACAATTTTACCGGCCTGCTTTGCGATCATTTGCGGCAGGACGGCCTGACACAGGCGGGGCAGCGGGGGCACCATCATGTCAAAGGTGCAGTGCCAATCGTCTGCAGCCAGCTCGGTAACCGGTATGCCGGTGAAATTCGGTGAGGCCAGGTTCGCGATCAGCACATCGATTTCGCCACTGCTGCTGATGAGTTCCTCGCAGCGGTCTGGCTGAGTCAAATCCGAATTGTCTGCAATGACATCTGCTCCTTCTTCACGAAACAGTTCGATGGTCGCTGGCCCCATGTAGTCTTCAGCCTGTGTGACCAACACGCGCTTACCTGCAAGACGTCCGCTCATCAAATCCCCCCAATACCCGAGTCTGAATGGTTGCAATGACAGTAGCATGGATCACCTTGTTGCCGAATACCGAGGCATAAGTAGTGAAAAAAACGCATGGGTGGTATTCCAGCCATTTGCATTCCGGTGGCGATATACTGCGCGCTGTTTTATCCCCAGACAGGAAAAAAGATGTCTCAAAGCAGAGTGAATCGCGGCGAATTGCAAATCGCCGCTCAATTGGATGCATTTGTAGCGGATCAAGTTGCACCCGGTACTGGCGTCAGTGTGGAAGCCTTTTGGGCGGGTTTTGAGACCTGTCTGAAAGAACTGGGCCCTGTGAATCGTGAGCTGCTCGCTGTGCGTGAAAGCCTGCAAAAACAGATCGACGACTGGCATTTGGCCCGCAAGGGTCAACCGATCAACGAAGCCGAGTACAAAGCCTTCTTGCAGTCCATTGGTTATTTGTTGCCCGAGCCAGCAGACTTTTCGATTCAAGTCAGTAACGTCGACCGCGAAATTGCCGCGCTCGCGGGCCCCCAACTGGTGGTGCCGGTCATGAACGCACGTTATGCGCTGAACGCGGCGAATGCTCGTTGGGGCAGTTTGTACGATGCCTTTTATGGTACGGACATCATTGCTGAAGAACCGGGCCGAGAAAAAGGTAGCAGTTACAACCCGGCTCGGGGCGAGTTGGTCGTAGCGCGAGTCCAGCAGATTCTCGACGAAGTAACCCCCTTGGCCCATGGCAGTCACGGTGATGTGGTGAGTTATGGCATTGGCATGGATTCTGACGGTGTTGCCCACTTGCGGTGCATTTTAGCCGATGGCGGTAATACGGCACTAAAGGATGAGTCGCAGTTTGTTGGCTTTGTTGGAGAAGAAGACCCCAGCAGTATTTTGCTGCAGCACAATGGTCTGCATCTGGATATTTTGATTGATCGAAACGATCCGGTGGGTGCGGTAAACCCGGCGGGCGTGAAAGATGTGGTCGCCGAGTCCGCCATGACGACCATTCAGGACTGTGAGGACTCTGTGGCCGCGGTGGATGCTGAAGACAAATGCGTCGTCTACGGCAACTGGCTGGGCTTGATGAAGGGCACCCTAGAAGAGGTGATGGAAAAGGGTGGGCGCCGGGTTGTTCGCAAACTCAATGGCGACCGCACATACACCGCCTCAGCCGGTGGTGAGTTGGTCCTGCACGGCAGAAGCCTGATGCTGGTTCGCAACGTCGGTCATTTGATGACCACGGACGCGGTCTTAGACGGTCAGGGCAACGAAGTGCCCGAGGGGTTCTTAGACGGGTTTGTTACCGGCTTGGCAGCCAAGCACGATTTGCTCAAGACCAGCGGTGATTTGCGCAACTCCCGCACCGGGAGCGTCTACATCGTTAAGCCCAAAATGCATGGCCCAGACGAGGTGTCTCTTGCCGTCGATTTACTGGCGCGAGTGGAAGAGACCATTGGTGTCGCACCTAACACGCTGAAGATGGGCATCATGGACGAAGAACGTCGTACCAGTGTCAACCTGAAAGCCTGTGTTGAGCGCGCCAAGGATCGCATCGTGTTCATCAATACAGGTTTCCTTGACCGTACCGGCGACGAAATACATACCAGCATGGAAGCGGGCCCAGTCTTGGAGAAGGATGTCATCAAGGCTCAGACCTGGATCACCGCATACGAAGACAATAACGTAGACGTGGGTTTGCGCGCCGGTTTTCAAGGCAAGGCGCAGATTGGCAAGGGCATGTGGGCCAAGCCTGACGAGATGGCAGAAATGCTTGAAGCGAAATCAAATCATCCGAGAGCGGGAGCGAGTACCGCGTGGGTGCCATCACCGACTGCTGCATCGTTGCACGCGCTGCATTATCACCAAGTTAACGTCGCCTCGGTGCAGGACGAACTGCGCGGTCGAGCGCCGGCCAGCGTCGACGATATATTGAAAATTCCATTGTTGGCTGGCAAAAATCTGTCCGCTGAAGACGTGCAGGCGGAACTGGATAACAATGTTCAGGGCATTCTGGGCTATGTGGTGCGCTGGGTAGATCAGGGCGTGGGTTGTTCCAAAGTGCCGGATATCAACGACGTGGGTCTGATGGAAGACCGGGCAACTCTGCGTATTTCCAGTCAGCACATCGCCAACTGGCTGCACCATGGAATCTGCAGCGAAGCACAGGTTCGTGCAACCATGGCGCGTATGGCCGCCGTGGTCGATGGTCAAAACGCGGGGGACGCCGAGTATCGCAACATGGCGCCTAACGTCGATGACAGTGTGGCCTTTCAGGCGGCCTGCGATTTGATTTTCGCTGGAATCGAACAGCCCAGCGGTTATACCGAGCCAGTACTGCACGCACGCCGCCGGGAAGCCAAGGCAAAATTTGGCCGCTAGGGCTGTTGGATCGTTGTTCGGGAAAACCGTTAGTCGGGTTGGTGGAAAGGAAGGGAGTGCAGGATGGGAAGTCTTGAAGGCAAGAGTGCGTTAGTTACCGGAGCCGGCCGAGGCATTGGTGAAGCCACCGCACGTAAGCTGGCTTCTCATGGGGCGAGAGTGCTGGTCAATGACTTGGATGCTGATGTGGCGGAAGCGGTAGCGGCGTCAATCCCCGGCGCGGTCGCGTTCCCTGCAGACCTCACCGATCCAGCAGCAGCGGATCAGGTGGTCTATGGGGCGATTGACGCCCTCGGTGGTTTAGACATCGTCGTGAACAACGCGGGCTACATATGGCACAGCGCCATTCACAACATGAGTGACGAACAGTGGGATGCCATGATCGATATTCATGCCAGTGCCCAATTTCGTATTCTGCGTGCCTACGGGCGTTGGCTTCGTGAACATGCTGGGCCTGACGATCCAACACGCAAAGTCGTCAATGTGTCTTCGACCATGGGCGTGCACGGCGGCGCGACACAGTTAGCGTATTCTGCAGGCAAGGCGGCTGTGGTGGGCATAACAAAAACGCTGGCCAAGGAATGGGGCCGATTCAATGTCACGGTCAACGCCGTCGCCTTCGGTGCCATTGAGACGCGGCTTACCAGTCCTTACGAACGCGAGCCCAACATTTCCATGGTGAAAGGCCAGCCGCGCAAAGTCGGGTTGAGCTACGAGCAACTCGCAGCAGCGAAGCAGGCATCGCCCTTGGGTCGCCTAGGCACTCCGGCAGATGCGGCGAATTCGATTTATCTGATGTGCGCGCCGGAGTCCGATTGGATTACCGGCGAGGTCATCCTCGCCAGCGGTGGTGTGCGTTCCTGATCAGTGGTTTTGCGGTTCGCCGACACCCTTGGGAATACGGATAGTGTCGACCAGCGCCACCACATGATCCGGGGCGGGAGCCGTGCAGCGTGAAATCACCAAGGCCAAGACAACGTTGATGGCCGCGCCTACGGTACCGATTCCCTCAGGCGAGATGCCAAGGAGCCAGTATTCGGCGCTGTTGGTCTCTGGCGACACGAACTTGAAGTAAGCGATGTAGGTCAGACTGAATATCAGACCGGCGAGCATGCCGACGATCGCCCCCTCTCGATTCATACGCTTATCGAAAATGCCGAGCAAAATTGCCGGAAACAGCGAAGCCGCTGCCAATCCGAAGGCGAAGGCGACCACCTGCGCCACAAAGCCGGGTGGATCGATGCCAAGGTATCCGGCAATGCCAATGGCTGTGACCGCAGCCAAGCGGGCATAAAACAACTCTTGCCGATCCGTCAGCCCCTTGGCAAACGTTTTCTTCATCAGGTCGTGGGAGACCGATGTGGATATGACCAATAGCAACCCTGCCGCCGTCGATAGGGCAGCAGCCAAGCTGCCGGCAGCGACCAGCGCAATCACCCAGTCGGGTAAAGCAGCAATCTCCGGGTTGGCTAGCACCATAATGTCCCGATCCACATACACTTCGTTGTCGCTGGTTGTTGGTGTATTCAGCACGTCCCGAGAGCCGTCGGCGCGACGGTCAGGGCCAAAGGTAGGCTTACCTTCAAATGGCGCACCGGGATGGTATTGAATGCGGCCGTCTTCGTTTTTGTCTTCCCAGCCAATCAGGCCAATGTTTTCCCAACTCTTGAACCATCCCGCCACATCGGTGTACTGCGTGTTGTGGATGGTTTCGACGAAGTTCAGTCGCGCAAAGGCTCCCACCGCGGGTGCGGTGGTGTACAGCAGAGCAATGAAAATCAACGCATAGCCTGCGGACTTTCGCGCATCGGAAACCTTGGGCACAGTAAAGAAGCGCACGATAACGTGGGGTAATCCAGCGGTGCCAATCATCAGCGCCATGGTGATGGCGAATACGTCGATGGTGCTTTTCCCGCCTTGGGTGTAAGCGGCAAAGCCCAACTCCGTCAGGGTTTGGTCAAGCTTGTCGAGCACCGATAAGCCAGAGCCGTCTGCGACTTCCGCGCCCAGTCCAATCTGCGGCACTGGTATGCCGGTAATCAGCATGGAAATGAAAATGGCGGGCACCAGATAGGCAAAGATCAACACACAGTACTGAGCCACTTGGGTGTAGGTGATGCCCTTCATGCCACCCAGAACGGCGTACATAAAGACGATGGCCATACCAACAATGACGCCCCAGAAAATCGGGATGTTGAGGAACTGGGAGAAGACGATGCCGACGCCGCGCATTTGTCCTGCGACGTAGGTAAACGAAATCAGGATCAGACAGACCACTGCGACCACGCGAGCCGTGGTGGAATAATACCGAGTGCCGATGAAATCCGGCACGGTGAACTGACCGAATTTGCGCAGATAGGGGGCGAGTAAGAGCGCCAGAATAACGTAGCCCCCGGTCCATCCCATCAGGTACACGGCGCCGTCGTAACCCATGAACGCGATGATGCCGGCCATGGAAATGAACGACGCTGCGCTCATCCAGTCAGCGGCGGTGGCCATGCCGTTGGCAATGGGGTGAACGCCGCCACCGGCGACATAGAACTCGTTGGTTGAGCCGGCGCGAGACCAAATAGCAATGCCGATGTAAAGGCTGAAAGACAGGGCGACGAACAAGTAAGTGAGGGATTGAGCATCCATGTTACGCGTCCTCCTGGTTTGACGGTTCATCCTCGTCGTCAGACACCCCGTATTGGCGGTCGAGTTTTTGCATCAGATGAATGTAAACAAAGATCAGGGCGACAAAGACGTAGATGGCCCCTTGTTGTGCCCACCAGAATCCCAGTTTGAAACCGAAAAAAGGAATCTGATTCAGTTCCTCGACGAGCAAAATGCCAAAGCCAAATGACACGGTAAACCAAATGCTGAGTAAAATACCGAGCAGGCGCAGATTGGCCTTCCAGTAGCCATTGTTGTTGGTGTTCACGAAAATTCCCCTCTTTCTCCAGGCTCAGATACTGCACCAAGCGTTACCGGTAATACAGGCCTAGCGAGCGTCAGGCCAACCTTGTAGCCTGTGGCGTTGTTAACTATCGGTGCATTCTATGTCTTCTGCTTTTGATCTGGATTTTCCCCGGGCCCCGGTCCAACCCATTCGTCCCGCGGCTACGGTCATCGTGGTGCGAGAGGCGCCAAGCAGTTACGAAATATTCATGCTGAAGCGCACCAGCAAGGCAAGTTTCGCCTCGGGCATGTATGTGTTTCCGGGAGGTCGCGTGGATTCGGACGACCACCTTCATGCTTACGATGCCCATCGTCACGGTCCAACGGATGGACAACAGCCCCAAGTGGCCGCCTTGGGTGATGAGTGGCGCGGATTTTGGATTGCCTGCATCCGTGAAACCTTCGAAGAGGCGGGTCTGATGCTGGCCTATGCGCCCGACGGCGAGTTGGTATCCTTTGCCGATCCCGCTGTGCAGGAACGTTTTGCAGGCTACCGCGACCCGCTGCACGACGGCACGCTGTCCCTACTGGACATCTGCCGCAAAGAAAACCTCAAGCTGGCGGTGGATCACATCCATTTCTACAACCGTTTTGTGACCCCCTTGGGGCGGCCCCGACGTTTTGATACGCGCTTTTTCATTGCGGCGGCTCCGGAAAGTCAGCGCGGCAGCCACGATGAACAAGAAACAGTAGACAGTATTTGGATAACGCCACAGGAAGCGCTGGAAAGGCATGCGGCAAAAGAGTTTGATTTGATGAACGTCACGCGAATTCAGTTGGAAGCCTTGGCTCAGTCACCAACTAAGGCTGCCTTGCTGGAGATGTCCGTGAACAAACAGCGATTTTCCACCATGCGGCCCGTGTTGCCGAAGGAAAACAAAAGATAAAACGAGACGTACGAACGGGGCCAGACCGTGTCCGACGAACTGCATATAGACCTACGCGACCTTGAGATTGATGCCGATATGCCTGCCCTGAGACGGGTATGGCGAGAGATCGGATGGTCAGACAGCAAGCAAACCGACCGTGCCATGCTCGACTTTTATGCCGAGGGTGAGACCGGGGTGGCGCTGATTAACGGCGAGGTAGAATGCGCGGTGCTGGCTCAGTACGGCACCATGCGTCTGGATCATCACGATCTGCCCCTGTGTGTTGTTTCGGCTGTGACCACCAGTCGTATCGCTCGAGGCTTGTCTCTTGCCCAAAAGCTCACTGCCCGCCAGTTAGTGAAAGGTCAGCAAGCGGGTGCCGCGGTCGCGACTCTAGGCATGTTTGATCAAGGCTTTTACAACAAAGTGGGTTTTGGAACCGGTGCCTACACGAACGAATTTGCCTTCGATCCCGGATTGTTGGATGTCGGTCTCAAAGCTCGAACGCCGGTGCGATTGAGTGTCGAGCAGGCGGATCAAATGCTCGGGGCCATGGTGGCTCGTCCGCGGGTGCACGGTTCGGTGGTATTGAATTTGCCGCGCACTTTCGAGGCCGAATTGACCATGGACGACAATGCCTTTGGTCTGGGCTATTACGACGGTTCGCGATTGACCCACTTTGTGTGGATGCGCGCAAAGGGTGAAAACGGCCCGTATCAGGTGAAATGGATGGGCTACGAGAACGGAGATGGCCTGCTCGAGCTGCTGGCACTGCTCAAGTCTCTGGCGGATCAGGTTTACTCCATACGCATGCACGAACCTCCCCACGTGCAGTTGCAAAGTATGCTCAAAAGACCGTTCCGCAGTCAGGCCATTGCCGAAAAGGGTAAGTTCTACGCGGATCAAAATACCTATGCGTGGTATCAGCTGCGGGTGTTGGATTTGGCCAGTTGTCTGGGCGCGCTGTCGTATTCGGGGCCGGATGTGGCCTTTCAACTGCGCCTTGAAGACCCCATTGACAGCGTTCTGGCAGCAGAGGATTTGGCGGTTGAACGAGCAGCTTGGCGTTCCCTTAGCGGCGATTGGGTCGTGACCTTAGGCAGGCGATCGACGGCGGTATCTGCCACCGATGCGGCGTTGCCGACGCTGGAGTGCACGGTCAACAGCTTCAGCCGCTTGCTCTGGGGTGTGGCCAGCGCCAGCAGTTTGGCGGTTTCAGACGGGCTCAAGGCGCCTTCGCACTTGCTTGAATCCTTGGATGGGGTTTTTCCGGCCCACCCCAATCCCGGCTGGGATTTTTGATGTTCGCGCATCCGCACAGCAGGCCGGTGGCATGACGGAGACCGGTAAGTCCTTGCTCGACGTGGATGCGCAACAACTCCAAGCGCTCGGCTGGAATGACCATTTCCAAGCCCAAGTGACCGAGCTTCGCGACGCGGCGGATTCTCTGCCGCCTAGTTTTGTTGCGCGAGTGATTGGCGTTGAGCGGACCGGACTGAGCATTGCGCCTCACGGCAGCCTGCCCACAGATCGCGTACCGATGAGCGGGCGCTGGTTTCGTGGCGACGAAGAAACGCGGCCCACCATTGGCGATTGGGTCATTATTGATGCCCAATCCGGCACGCTGCTGGATATGTTGGTGCGGCGCAGTGTGATCAAACGCGTCAATCCCTTGGGGGCGCTGCAATTGATCGCGGCAAACGTCGATACCGCGTTGATCGTCACGTCTTGCAATGCAGATTTCAGCCCAGAGCGTTTGGAACGTTATTTGTCTGTGGTGATGGAGGCGGGCATCGCGCCTGTCTTGGTGCTGACCAAGGTGGATTTGGCAGCGGATGCAGCCGAATACACCGCATCCTTGGCCCAGCGATTTCCAGACATACCGCGTTTGTCGATTAATGCGCTTAACGCCGAGGACGTGGCAAGGCTGAATCCTTGGTGCGGTTCCGGCCAAACCATCGCCCTGCTGGGGTCTTCGGGTGTTGGTAAATCGACCCTGGTCAATTCGCTGTTGGGCGGTGAAGTTCAGGTAACCGCAGCCATTCGGGAAGAGGACGGCAAGGGTCGTCATACCACCACCAATCGATCCTTGCACCGGTTGCCCGAGGGTGGGGTGATTTTAGACAGCCCCGGCATGCGTGAACTGCAGCTGGCGGAAGCCGAAGACGGCTTGGATCAGTTGTTTGCCGACGTCGATGCACTGGCATCCATGTGCCGCTTCAATGACTGCTCTCATGGCGCGGAACCTGGGTGTGCGGTGGTCCGTGCACTGCAAAGCGGCGAGTTGGATGAGCAACGATTGCTCAGCTATCAGGCGCTCAAGGCCGAAGAGATGCGTAACCGCGAATCCCTAGCAGCCCGCCACAGTCGAGAACGAGCCTTCGGTAAAAAGGTGCGTAACGCTGTGAAGAATAAACATCGGGGAAGGGACGTCGAGCAGTAGAACATCGACACCGCAGCCCAAAGCTCCTAAAGTCGGGGGTCGCAGTGGGGCACGAGTCTGCACCACGATCAGTGCATTTGGTTTACGAGGTTGTCAGTGGCAAATCTAGTCGCGCCTAACGTCCAGCAACAGGCTGTTTCGGTTACACGCAAAATGTCCGCATCGCTCCCGGGTCTCCGAGAAATCGCAGCCCAACGGGGCTTGAAAGTTCACCACCTAGGTGCGGGTTATCCCCATCCGGAAGTGACGGATCCGCGCGGGTTTTTAGAACATCAGGAAGCCTATTTTGAGTTTTTGCGTGATCGCGAAGGTTTGAACGATCCGACGGTGCTCCCCGAGTACCTGCGCGAGGCCTACTCCTATACCGATACTCTGGGACCCGTGTCAGCGAGGCAGACGTTTGCCAATGTCTATGGCAAGGATTGGGGCTTGACCTTGGATCCAGAAAAACTCATTCCAACGGTGGGCGCATCCGGTGGCATAAACCTGATTTGCTCCATGTTTGAGCATCCCGGTCAAAAGGTGGCCTACATTACCGACGCACCGACTTACGCCGGCTTTACTGCGCGGGTTGCGCTGTGCCAACACGCAACGATCTTCAGTGTCGATATGGATGGCGAGGGTGCGCTTCCCGAGGTAATGCGTGCTCAGATCCGAGCGGCGCGTGAGCAAGGTTACTTCGTGCCGTTGTATTACACCGTGCCGGATGGACACAATCCCGGCGGTTTTTCGTTCAGTCAGCGACGCCGTGAGGCCATTCTTCAGGTGGCCCGGGAAGAAGGTATTTTGATTCTCGAGGATGCCCCCTACCTGTATATCAATTTCGCTGCGCCAGCGGATCGGGCCAAGCCGTTCTTCAGCATGGCGCCAGAACAAACCGTGCACCTGTTTACGGGCTCGAAGATCGGTTTTCCTGGGCCGCGCGTGGGTTTTCTGTACAGCGAAGCCGAGCTGGAAATTTCGGAAGGCAAAAAAGTGGCCCTGTCTGAGCTGGCTCTGGTGGAATCCAGCAGTGAGTTGTTGTTTCACAGCCCCGGCGCCCTGCGTGGTTTTGAGGCGCTGCTGCATGAGAAGCCCGAGAGTCAGGCTCAAGACGGTGCGGAAGCCTTTGTTGAACGTCAGAGCATCTGGCCACTGGCGGAAGAGAAGTTGGTGGTTTACCGGGAAAATCGACAAATCTTGCTGGACGTTTTTGAGTGCGAACTTGGTATGCACAAGGCGCACTTCAGCTGGACCATTCCCGAAGGCGGATTTTTCACCGTGTTCACGTTTCTGAACACGGGTGCTGCGGAGCCCGTGCGCACCGACGATGCCATGATCGAAAAGATGGTGATGGATCACGGTCTTGTCGTGATTCCCATGTACGACTTCTATCCCAAGGACGCGCGCGAGCGCGATCCAGGAGCCGGCATGAACCAGCTGCGGCTGAGTTTTTGCTTCAGCGAGAGCGCTGGGCAACAGCGGCGGGATGATATGCGCGAGGCGGTAGAGGCGTTTTGTGACGCGGCGAAAAGCTTGGTCGGTATCGCTTAGGCGTTCAGTCGAGCGTGTTCGATTTTCGTGCACAGATTGGCAACGCAGTTCAGGCCAGCATCCTCAGCCAAGCGTAAGGCAGTAGGGTGGAAGACGCCCAATTGAAGCCACAGTCCCTTAGCGCCAACGGCAATGGCACTCTCAGCGATGGCCAAAACCGCGTCTGACTGGCGAAAGACATCCACGAGATCGATGGTGCCGGGAACCGAGGCCAGATCCGGGTAGCAGGGCAAGCCGAGTATGACGTCCTCCTGTGGATTCACTGGTATCACGTCAAAACCCGCCCGCAACAGATAGGCGGCGACGCCGTAGCTGGGTCTCGCAGGATTACTGGACAAACCGACCACGGCGATACGACGGCCAGACAGGCAGGCCTTGATGGCCTCAGGCTGCTGCCACGGACTCATATCTTCTGCTGGGGTCATCAGTCTAGGCGAAGGATGGGACGGCGAGATCCCGCTCGGCTAAGAATGCGGGGTTGTAGAGTCGCGACTGATACTTGCCGCCGTCATCGCAAAGAATGGTGACGATGGTATGCCCGGGGCCAAGCTCCTTGGCGATCTTCACCGCGGCCCCCAAGTTAATGCCCGAGCTGGATCCAAAGAACCAACCCTCCTGATGCAGCAGTCGGTACACCATATTGACCATTTCTTGATCGTCCACCTGCACGGCTTCGTCGATGGTTGCTGTGGCCAGATTCTGCGTGACTCGCGAGTTGCCAATGCCCTCGGTCATCGAAGGCCCTGGGGTCATCACCGCTTCGCCGGTGGTTACCCAGTTGTACAAAGCGCTGCCCATGGGGTCTGCTAAAACAATTTTGATGTCTGGATTTTTTTCCTTCAGATAGGCTGATGTGCCCGCCAGCGTGCCGCCGGTGCCTACGGAGCAGGTAAAGACGTCAACTCCACCGTCGGTTTGGGACCAGATTTCCGGCCCCGTGGACTCGTAGTGGGACAAGCTGTTCGCCGTGTTATCGAATTGATTTGCCCAAATGGCATTATCCAAGGTGGCTGCAAATCGTCCGGCCTGTTTCTGAAAGTTCTCGTCATCGGCGTAGGGTACGGTTGGGACCACGCGGACTTCGGCGCCGAGAGTGCGAAGCAGGTCGACTTTTTCCTGTGACTGGTTGTCTGGCATGTAAATGATGGTCTTGTACCCGCGGTTGTTGCAGACATGGGCCAGACCAATGCCCGTGTTACCGGCAGTGCCCTCTACCACCGTGCCACCGGGCTTCAATGAACCGTCTTTTTCCGCCTCTTGCACCATCCACAACGCCGCACGGTCTTTGACCGATCCGCCGGGATTCATGAACTCAGCCTTGCCGAGAATCTCGCAGCCGGTTTCTTCGGATAGGCTATTGATGCGGATGAGTGGCGTGTTGCCTATGGCGCTAATCAGGCCGTTAACAATGGACATAGCGGTGCTCTTAACAAAACAGCAGGCAGTTTAGGTGTGGCGAGAGCTGTGAGCAAATGGGTGGCGCTGCAATGTGGATAGTCATTGCGTGCGTCCATGCGTAGTCTAGGGGCGTACTTGAGGTCATGGAGAGGATGGATACAAGATGACGAGATTGATAAGCGATCAGCAGGCCGCACGCGCTGAAAAATTTGACCTGAACATAGAGCGCGTTGAGGCGCTGCTGCAACGCGCTGGAAAGGAAGTTGCGGCAGGCTTGCTCCCGGCGGCACAAATAGCCATTGCCCGCAAAGGCGAGGTGGTTTTTCAGCACAATTACGGCACCGCTCGGGACGATTCGTTGACGTGTATTTTTTCGGCCACCAAGGCCATTACGTCAGCGGCGGCGTGGCTGCTTTTCCAAAACGGCGATCTTGCGGAAAACGAGGTGGTTGCTGATATCGTGCCGGAGTTTGGTACCAACGAAAAAGATCACATCACCGTAGGCCAGCTCTTTACCCATACAGCTGGGTTTCCCACGGCACCCTTCGCGCCCTTGGATTGGGATGACCGCGACAAGCGCTACGGCCGCTTTGGTAAATGGCGTCTGAACTGGCAGCCGGGTTCTCGATTCGAATACCACCCGTCTTCTTCCATGTGGGTGATTGCGGAAATCATTGAGCGCCGGTCTGGTCTCAGCTATCGAGACTTTGTGCGGACGCGTATTTTACAGCCTCTGCAGCTGGACGATCTGTATGTGGGCTTGCCCGTATCAGAGACTGCGCGGACGTTGCCATGCACCTATGTTGGCGACGCGATGACCGAGCAGGAATACAAGAACCTAGGAATGCCGGTGCCACCAGAAACTGAGGTCACCGAAAGTGCTATTTTGTCCTTTAATAAACCCGAAGTGCAGGCAGTAGGCGTGCCGGGTGGCGGCGGGTTTGCCACCGCGTCAGCCCTGACCCTGTTCTATCAGGCGCTGCTGACCGGTGGCAATGATCATGCAACGCTTTGGCCAATGGAAACCCTGTTGGATGCGCGCCGGGTTCGTTCCGGCGAGATGACGGATATGATGTTCAAAAAGCCCGCTAATCGGGCTTTGGGGCTCATCATTAGTGGTGACAGCAGCCGCAGTTTCAGGGGCTTCGGTAAAACCAATTCGCCGGAGGCATTTGGCCATAATGGCGCAGGAGGCCAACTGGTGTGGGCCGATCCTGCCACCGGTATCAGCTTCACCTATCTTACCCCGGGGCATGACCGGAATTCGATACGACAGGGCAGTCGTGGCGTGGCGATAAGCTCATTGGCCGCATCCTGCGTGAACGACTGATACGTTAGGCGCTATTGCAAAGAGAGGATTACCTATGCGACTCCCAATTCTATTGAACGCTGGCTTGTTGTTGGTGGCCTCCGCCGTTTGTGCGTCAACCGATGTGTCAGCAGATGTTCCTGTTGAGGCGTTGTCGGATCGGGCAGCCGTCTTTGCCTTGGAACAACAAAGCGCAGGTGTGGCGCTGGCTGACAAGCTCTGGGGATTGGCCGAGTTAGGGTATCTGGAGTATCAAAGCAGCGCGGCACTGCAATCCTATTTGGCCGATCATGGCTTCACGGTTGAACTCGGGGTTGGCGGCATACCTACCGCCTTTGTGGCGACGTTTCGTTCTGGCGCAGAAGTGGACGCTGGGCCAGTGGTGGCCCTGTTGGCGGAATTTGATGCCTTGCCCGGCCTGAATCAAGCGGCTTTGCCCTATCGCCAGGTCACCGAAGAACGCGCAGCGGGTCATGCCTGCGGGCATCATCTGTTTGGTGCCGCATCCGCCGCAGCGGCGGTGGCGTTGAGTCAGTGGCTGCAAGACACCCAAGTGAGTGCAACGATCAAACTGGTGGGAACGCCTGCCGAAGAGGGGGGTTCCGGAAAAGTCTATTTGGCCAGAGCGGGGGTGTTCGACGGAGTGGATGTGGTGTTGCACTGGCATCCTGGTGACGGTAACTCGGCGTCTCCCTCCAGTACGACCTCGAATAAGTCCGGACGCTTTACCTTCACTGGTCGAGCGGCCCACGCAGCGTCTGCACCCGATCGAGGGCGGTCGGCATTGGATGGCGTGGAAGCCATGAATTTCATGGTGAATCTGATGCGCGAGCACGTACCGCAGACCGCCCGCCTGCATTACGTCATTACCAATGGCGGCGATGCGCCGAACATCGTGCCTGAAACCGCTCAGGTTTATTATTACGTCCGCCATCCTGAGAAAGAGCAGGTGGTTCAATTGTTCGACCGCGTGGTGGCTGCTGCAGAGGCCGCGGCCATGGGCACAGAAACCCGGGTGGATGTCGAAGTCATGCACGGTAATTATCCCGTGTTGCCGAATCTGACTCTGGCTCGTTTGGTCAACGACAACCTCATAGCCATGGGCGGCATTACCTATAGCCCTGCCGAGCAGGAATTCGCTGAAACCATTCGCCCCACATTGATTAATCCCAGACGCGAACTCGGATCGGAGCAAACCGTTGCACCCTATCGAGTGCGCCAGTCTATGGGTTCTACCGATGTGGGCGATGTCAGTTGGCTAGTGCCTACGGTGGGTTTTACGACGGCGACTTGGGTGCCCGGCACCCCCGCGCACAGCTGGCAGGCGGTAGCCGCTGGCGGCATGAGTATTGGGCACAAAGGCATGGGCTTGGCGACTCGGCTGCTGGCGAAGTCTGCGGCCCAGTTGATTTTGCAGCCGGCGGTGATCGCTGAGGCGAAGGCTGAACTGCTGGAATCTCAAGGGCCAGACTTCGTCTATGCGGCCCTGCTTGGAGATCGTGAGCCGCCCTTGGATTATCGAAAGTAACCGAATGACGAAGAATGCATCCCGAAACATTGGTGTGCTGCACCCTGGGGCCATGGGAGTCAGTGTCGCTCGATCCTTGCAAGACAGCGGTCATAACGTGGGCTGGGTGTCTGCCAGCCGCAGCGCTGAAACCCAAGAGCGGGCTCAGGGTCTGATCGCCTTTGATTCCCTAGACGAGATCAGCGTGTGGGCCGATGCCTTGATCAGTATCTGTCCGCCGCACGGCGCGGTGGCGCTGGCCCAACGAGTCCATGCGACGGCATTTAGCGGTTTGTACATCGATGCCAATGCCTTGGCGCCTTCAACGTCCTTACGGATCGGCGAAATCATGGGCCTAGGGGCCTTTGTCGATGGCGGCATCATTGGGCCACCGGCACTGCAACCGGGCACCACGCGTCTGTATCTGTCCGGCCATCATGCCGCTGGCGTGGCGGAGTGGTTCAGTGCCGGGGCATTGCAAGCCATACCCATGGTTCCAGCCCAGAAAAAAGCCCAGAACGCGTCACGCGTGGTCGAGCAACATGTCGCTGCGTCTATGCTGAAAATGAGTTACGCCGCGTACAGTAAGGGAGCCAGTGCCCTGTTACTTTCGGCGAATGCTCTTGCCGAGGCCGGTGGTGTCACTGAAGCTCTGCACGCTGAATGGGCCATTTCTGCCCCGAGCCTGCTCAAACAAAGTCAGCGGGCGGCGCAAACGACCTCGGGTAAAGCCTGGCGCTTCGAAGGCGAAATGCTGGAAATCAGCGAGACCTACTCGGATGTTGGCTTGCCGGATGCCCTGCACGCAGGCGCGGCAGCGGTGTATGAGCGCATGGCCGCGCTCAAAGATCTGCCGCCTCAAGAGTTGGAAGCGGTGGTGGCTTCGCTGCTAAGAGGGTAGGCGCTCCGAAACCGCTTCCAAATTACGCATCGGATTAAATTTTTTTATGCTGAACCTTGTTGGTCCGAAAAGCGGCAAGAAATTGCCGGCTCCTTCTCAAGTTTTTTGATTTTGAGTCGATTTGAGATAGAGCGGCAGGGTTTTGCCGTTCCGCGTGCTGAGTGGAAGATCGAAAAGGATGATGATCAAGATTGATATGTCGCTTGAGCGCTGGATAAAAAAAATGACGGGGCCACGTACAGGTTATGAACGTTAGGTTTGGGGAACTAGGCATTTCGAATGGATTGAGCCAGATGGTTCCCCTGGGCAGGGAAATGTGCGCGCTTCTTTCTGCGTGCATTTACGGGGTATTAGTTTTTCGGTCCTTGCGGCCGCCGCTCCATTTGGAAACTCGGCTGTGAGCCTGATAATTAATACCAATATTAGCTCGCTTAATACCCAACGTTTGCTCAGTAAGAGTAGCGAAGCTTTTAATACAGCGGCGGAAAAGCTATCTACCGGGAAAAAGCTTAACGCTGCCGCAGATGATGCAGCTGGTTTTGCTATTGCTGAACGCATGACCTCCCAGATAAACGGGCTTAACGCCGCTATCAAAAATGTAAACGACGGATTATCTATGTTTGCCGCGGGTGAATCAGCGGCACAAGACGCGTTAACAATACTTCAACGAGTCAGAGAGTTAGCTGTTCAAGCAGCGAACGATACGAATTCAGAAACGGATCGGAATCATCTGAACGCAGAGGTCGAGTCGCTTTTAAAAGAAGTTGATCGTATTGCCAGCTCGGCTCAGTACAACAACCAAAACTTACTCGATGGCTCTCGCAAAGGCGGCTTTCAAGTTGGCAGCGAGGGCGGGCAGACCGTGGCTTTTGAATTCGAGTCAATCAAAACTCAAGATCTGGGGCTTGTTTACGGCGACCCCAAAGAACTCAAGGAAAATATTGCTCGTATTTCATCGGTAAGCGTTTCACAGAATGATGAAGGGGAAATAATAACAAGGGCTTTTTTTGAAAATGACTGGGACGCACTCAGAGCGTCGCATTACGCGTCTGATTCTAAAGACCTTCAGGTCGACGACTGGAACTACAAGGTAAAAGGAACCGGCTTAGACAATGGTCAGTTTTATTTGGATTTTGATGGGCTTATAGACGAAGGGTCGCTTATTCGCGCTGACTATGTGCCACAAATGGAAATCGGCACCCATCACCAAAATATTGTTTCGGCTAGTCACTCTGTTGAATCAAGCGGCAGTATTTCGAGCAAGATATTTTTTGATCAGAACGATAGAGGAAATCAAACCCGAATAGCTCATGAAATCTCCAAGAATGGTAGTGCGAATATTGCACATCTGAACTACGCAGTGCTG
Organism: Gammaproteobacteria bacterium; assembly: GCA_002704225.1. Classification (GTDB taxonomy): domain Bacteria; phylum Pseudomonadota; class Gammaproteobacteria; order Pseudomonadales; family Azotimanducaceae; genus UBA4421. Next base: position 28,122 of record PAFU01000006.1, read on the forward strand.
AGTCATGGGATCGAAGATGGCAACTACTTTGTCGAGGTGGATGGATATGTCACTAGCGATCACTCTCTCCAACTTGAAAATCATCATGAAATTTACGGCAATACCTTCATCGCCAATTCGGGGTCGGTACAGATAGTAGAAAAGCCGGACGGCCGATTTGCATCAAAAATTTCTTTTGGCGATGACTTCGGGGTAAGCCACCAGCGAGCAGATTATTTTGCGAGAGAAACTGGGAGCGTAATAATCCAAGGTCGTGAGTACAAGGTAAGTGAACACGGCATGGACGGTGACGCCTACCATTTGACGGTGGACGGCTTAGTACTTGATACACAGGTCAATATCCAAGGTAACTTTTCTTCAGATTTACAGAGAAATTTAAACATTGAGAGTGTGATGGCGGCAGAAGTCGAAAACGTCATACAGGCCGATGGATCTATTACCAGCAAGCTTCTCTTTAACGATCGCCCAGAACGCGCCCAACTATATGCCAATCAGGGCGATACCGTGTTTTTAAGCAATCTCGACTTCGAAGTTTTATCGTCAGGAACTGATGATGGTACGGGTCTGTTTTATCTCGAAGTAAATGGGCTTGTTACCCAAGGTTATGTCAGCGGCTTCATAACGTCTCAGATGAGAGCCGATAACGATATGGCAGACTACACGTTTTCCACAAAGGCAGTTTCACAGTTTTCCGATGACAACGGGGACATCGTTTCTCGAGTGACCTTTAATAGTTGGGAAGCCTCGCTTGCCAGTTCAACATTTATGGCGCTTGGCGCAATTGTTTTGAATGACACTACTCACTCCACGCTTGGTAACGGAATGACAAGCGGCGGAGACTACTACATCGATGTTGAGGGAGAAATAACCCCTGGCGCGCAGATGACCGTCTCTTCTTTACACAATCCGTATTTTTGGTCGGGAGCCCCGATTTTTGCGGTTTCACAAACTTCTGATCTTCAGGGGGCAGTCACAAGTGAGTTAGAGTTCTCCAACGCTTTTGAGGCTAATTTAGTCTCACAAAGAATTAACTCAACGGGATCTTTAGAGCTTAACGGTAATTCTTTTGACGTTCTGTCCGAGGGACAACGAGATAATGGCAATTACTTTGTCAGTGTAAACGGCTTCGTCGGAGCCGGGACGTGGGTCGAATATTCTAATCCCTCCGATCTTGACGGGTTGTATTCGTTGAATAGTTTGCGTGTTAGCGCACTCGAGTTAGCGGCGCCGCCTGAATCCAATTTCAGTAGCACGCGTGTGTATTTCGACGACTCCTGGGCGGCTACTCAAGCCTCTTCTGCTGTGAGAGGCAAAGATCAGTTTGTTTACGGCGGACACTTGCTGGTGTTGTTGGGTGAGGGTGTTAACGACGAAGGTGAGTACTACATAGAAGTTAAAGGAAGCGTTCAACAACAGGAAGGTCAAGATTTTTACCTTAATTTAATCAATCGAAATTGGGTCGGGACCGCTTGGAGTGGCTCGAGTGTTGATTCTGTATCTTATGCCTCCAGCCCAAACAGCGACAACATCATTTCGACCGTTGCTCTCGACGTTTCGGGGAATACAACGTCGCTTAGCTTTGCAGTCAGCGAGAGTGGAACGGTTGTTGTAAATGGTCGAGAGTTTAGCGTTTTGGCTCAGTCTGTTACTTCCTCAGGGCAACTTCAGCTTCAAATTGACGGCTACGGTGGCGCTTCTCCGAATATTGACGCACCCGCCTCTCTCTCTAAAACCCTGCCAAACGAGAACGGCTTTAATTCTACAAACAACGTGTCTTACTCTATGTCGAGTACGGGCGAAATTCTCTCCAAGATCGAGCTCGGTGCAAATTGGGAGGCCCAAAGGGCTGATTTCGTTGGCGATAAGTATGGGAAGATCCTGATCGATGGCTTGCCGTTCGACGTGATCTCGGAAGCGCTAGAGGAAAACGGAAGCTTTTCGATTTCCGTTCAGGGATATGTGCAAGCAAATCGAGGTCTCGGCTCCGTGTACGATGATAGGCAGAGTAGTAACCATTGGTTTGGTCATGTAACGGCGAGTCACAGCCTGGACGATCGCGGGGAAGTCATCTCCAGAATTCGCATCAACTCGCAAGATGATTATAACAGTCGCAGTTTTGCTCATGCAGCGTCTACTGGAACACTAATCTCCAATGGCCATAAGTTGGATGTAATTGGATTTGGCGTGGACGAAAATTCTGAGTTTTATGCAGACATTGATGGCTTTGTTGCAAATGATGCGGATATGCAAGGCGTGGCCGACACGCAGGGCTGGAGGCAGCGCAATCAACTTGGCTCCGCAGAGGTCGCTGATCACACCCAGTCTTCTGGATCAGTAAGGTCAGTACTTACTTTTGCAGATACATACACGATTCAAAAGGTATCCTATTTCGCGCAGAAAGATGGAGCGCTGTCGATCGACGATCGAGAATATAGGGTGGTTGGGGAAAGCTTAAATGCGGACGGAAGTTATCGGCTTACATTGGATGGTTTTATTTCGGGCAATGTTGATTTGAGGTCCAACGCCTTTTCAATGAGTTCTCAGAAAGTCCACTTGGATGTTTCAGATGTCTCTCACGTGACTCAGTCTGATGGCAGTTTTCAGACAAAGGTGACACTGCAACAACACATCAATCCGCAAGATG
>PAFU01000007.1 GCA_002704225.1 Gammaproteobacteria bacterium
CGCCCCAGCGCGCCGCGGATTTGCGAGCGAGCAACAGGCCGGGATAGCTCAGTTGGTAGAGCGACTGATTCGTAATCAGTAGGTCCGCGGTTCGATTCCGCGTTCCGGCACCATTCCTTGTCTAGCAATCACCCTATGAGGGGTGTTAAGCCCCTCGGACTGTCGCAAGCTTCTAAAGCAGTGCCTAGAAACGCTACTTCGCTGGCTAGCTCATCCACTTGAGTGCCTCAAGAAGCGAAGAGCCAAACTCTATCTCCAGGGTGGAATCCCCTTGAAGCCCATTAGAGCTGGACGCTGCGGCAGCTAGTGAGCAGGAAATACGGGTAGCACGAATAGAGGCTCAGAATGTTTTTGCTCATTCCATGACTACTGCGGCCATTGTCGGCTGGTCTGGTGAGAAAGCGAATACGATAGCATTGCAGTATGGCGCAGAAGGCTTAAGCCACAATGAATCCTTGGGGTACTACATCAAGAATAGCGCGCGATATTTGCGCACCTGACCATGCGGGAACAGGAGCGTAAGGGGGCGAGCACCGACGTGATGCTTTTTGGTGGGGAAAAGAATCGGATGAGAAACTTGAGAGGTTTGGTGCAGGAGTTGGTTTACCGAATTTACAGAGGGCTAGAAGTGACTAAAGAAAATGCGACCTCTTGTAAAAAGTTTCATTCGATCAATAATTGTTAATGCATTTATGTATGGGGCCATTGTCGCATTCTTTGTGACGTTCATTTTTGACGAAGGCTGATGCGAGTACTGTGGTGGTCTTTAGCGGAGATAAGATCTCGATGAGGCAAGCACTGCGTTATAGTTTCTTTGGCGGGTTGCTGCTGGCCAGTTGCATTTTTATTTTTCTTACTTTGTGGCCTCGCCCAATTGATACCACAGAACCTTGGGTTTTCAGTGCAGATGGCGCTCAGTTGAACTACTGCACGCCCGCGAACTTAGATGGCCAAGGCCCATCTGCGGATGACATACCGAAGGCTTACACGCCGGATTGCGGCTACTCTCGTATGCCAATGCCCGTTTTGCACAAATGCCGACAACCAATTGCAGCAGGCATTCCAGATATGAGAGGTCTGTGGCTGGCTAAATCAGGATTTGCGGGGCACATCGAAAGAGTCGAGCAATGCGGCAACAGGATGGTTGTGACAACTGCAGGGCTCATTCACGATTTTCGTATTGATGGCACTCTCAAAAATGGCGCAAGAGACATACAGGCCAATTGCACAAACCTCGCGAGTGCGATCAAGGTGAATGAGGAGGGTAAGATCGTATTCCGGTTATTCAATCTGTTCGATACCGTAAGCCGACATCTTGAAGGAGAAGACATGATCTTTACGTTTGTCGATGGAACCGAGACGCGAATGCAAAGAACCTGTTCACTGCCAGATGAAAATAGAGGTATGTACGGCGCAAGATGAATCAGGGGGCTGTCGCAAGCGGGTTGGGTGCATGAATCAATCATCTCGGGCTTGCTTTAATCGTGGAGACAAGAAGTCGATGAGGAATTTGAGACGTTTGGCGCTTGGGTTGGTGTTTTGGGTTGTTATGATTTCAGCTGGGGGATGTGCGAGCCCCTCTACGATGAAATTGCAGCCTGACAACACGATTCGTCTTTCGCATAAGGGCGGGTCACCGAATACTCGTCTGAGTATTCTGCGGTCTGAGGCGCGTTGGTACGCTTACCTGTATTGTCAGTCGCAGAAGAGAAACGTTCGTGTGATGACATTTGAAGACGCAGAGGGCCCATTTTTTTCCGGCAATTTCCCAAGAACGGACATCATTTTTTCTTGCGTAGGCTCATGAACCACGTCGTCACAGGTTTGATTTGGACGCTGATGCGGGTCGGTGGTTGAAAGTGAGGCAGAAGAACTGCGCTGAGTGCTTAGAAGACCGCGAGGTGCTCTACAGATGCAGATACGCTTCGCTTGATTGGCAGTTTCTCTGTGAGTCCTGTCTACTGAAGGTCAAAGGCGAATGCTCAGAATCATACGTTTACGGCGGCACATGGAAGCGGAAGAAAACGTAATTCCGCAAAAACCTGGCCGAATCGGAGGCCGCGAGTTCTGGGTTTCGGCACGATGAAACCGAAATCTCAGCGAGGATGTCTGTTGCGGTGCGTCGATGTAGCGCCCCACTATTTGCACATAGACATTTGCAAATAGACGAATAAAAACAGACAACAAAAGGGGAGCGAAAAGCATTTGAGCGCCACAATACCAACGCTATCCAACAAGGATTCACTGGAAGCAAAAGCCTCAGCTTTGCAACAAGCGGGCTGTATGGTCATCCAAGATGTCGCGGATACAACCCAGCGAAACAACCTTGTCGCTGAACTGCAAACGCATATGGACAATGCCAAGGTTAGGGTGGACGATGATCCAGATGAGTTTTATCCCGGCCTGACGCAACGAGTCAGCGGCCTTGTTACCCGCTCCGAGACCGTAAGAGCATTGATGTTGCACAAAGAAGCAACATCAATGTGTGATCATTTCCTGCTGCCCAACAGTGAGTTTGGTTACCAGCTACATGTCAGCGCGGCCCTCAACATTGGCCCTGGCGCGCGCGCTCAGGTGCTGCACAGAGAAGAAGATTCTTTTACCTACTTCGCCGAGCCGCGACCAAACATTATTCTTGCCACCATGTGGGCGATTTCTGATTTTCGTGCGGACAGTGGGGCTACCCTTGTTGTGCCCGGTAGTCACACATGGCCCGCTGACCGAACCCCCGAGCCGGATGAAATCACCAGTGCAGAGATGCCCGCGGGTTCGCTGTTCTTTTGGCTTGGCGGCACGCTACATGGCGGAGGTGCGAATACCTCATCAGACTGGCGCTATGGCGTGATTCTCACCTACTCGTTGGGCTGGGTCCGGCAGGAGGAAAACCAGTATCTGAATGTTCCAAAACACGTTCTGGACACACTTACGTCAGAACAAAAAAGAATCGCGGGATTCGATATGTATCGCGCCCTAGGGTTTTATGATCCGCGCATCAAGTGACATGGTAGACAGCAATGTGGTGGTCTGAGGTGAAGAGAAGTGCAGTGCAGATGAGCGCTTGTAAACGTCTGGCGATGGGGTGGCCCTTGTTGTCCTTGGCGAGTGTCGCCCTTGGTTTCAGCACCAAGGAATATTACGGAGTAGATGCAGAACTCAGCAGCACTGTGTCTGCGGCGTAAGGTTTCACGTATGCCGTCGTAACGGTAACAAACGTCAGTGAACGTTTAGACATTCTCCTGTTCAACCCGTTACACGCCCTTGTCATCTCAGCGTGTGTTTTGGTTGGTAGCGCTGAGTAAGGCTCTGTGCGTGATAAGTGGTTGGATCAACGGCGCTTGAAAAATACCACCGCAAATTTGCTTTTGATTCTGATCCGAACGGTTATTTTTTTGAGGAGGATGGCTGTGACTTGGCTGGAAATATCAGCAGCTTGCTATGTTTGTATTGTGTTGCTGGTGATCGTTTGGCAGGCCTGCTTGATTGGCGGGGCGCCATGGGGGCATCTGACGCAAGGTGGTGGCCACATTGGTGCATTGCCACCAAATGGTCGAGTCGTCGCGGCATTCTCGATACCAATACTCGCCCTGATGGCGGCAGGCATCGCGTCAGCGGCAAGCCTTTACCCGCACTGGGCACCTTGGACGGGCCTTGTAGCCGTCACCGTACAAACTGTGGTGACAACGTTAAATTGGATGACACCGTCCAAGCCTGAGAGGCTTTTGTGGGCGCCAATAACGTCCATTATGTTGTTGCTGGCGAGTTACGTCGTACTGTCAGCGTATTGACGCTTCCTATGATTGCGAGTTCTCGGCAGCCCGATTTCAACTCTCCCTCCCGCCACGGCAGATGTAACCTTTACTTCTCAAAATTTGCATGATACGTTTACGTTACATTCATTATTGAGAGGCTGTATGGATAACTTGGTACCTGTTTTGGGGATTCTCACGGGAATTATTATTCCGCTAGCCGTTTTTGTTTGGCTCTATCACGAGGAGAAGGGGAAGCGGGAGACTGTGCTCGAGATAGCGAAGCATATTCACGACCCGTCCAAAGTCGATGATTTGCTGAGTATCTTTGACGAGAGAAAAAAGCAGCCTATCGACTATCGAAGAGGTGGAGTGATTACCCTGTTTGTGGGCGTCGGCCTATATTTATTGGGTGCCGTTGCGATGGGTAAGTTTTTTGAGGGAGTTGGCCTTTTGGTGGGGGCGATTGGAGTCGGCACAATGATCGCTGGATATTTCTTCCCTAATACCAGCGAAGAGCTGACCGATGCCGTTGAGAAGTTTGAAGAGAAATAGGGCGTGGGCAAGCACCACAAAAAACTCTTAAACAACCTCGAAGAGCACAGAAAATCGGCCGGGTTAACTCAGCAGCAACTGTCTGAGCGAGCCGAAGTGTCGAGAAAGAGTATTAACGCGATAGAAAATGGGATCTATGTGCCTTCGACGGTCCTTGCGTTAAAAATCGCGAACACCCTTCACTGCACGGTTGAGGAGTTGTTTGCCCTGCCCTAGTGGTGCATTTAACGGAGCGTAACAAAAAAGCGTACAGCACTGCCCCAAGGGCCTTTGGCAAGAATCGGTCTCAGATCATTTCTGGTGGTGGTTGCTATGGCGGGCTTTTCCGGTGTCGATTATGATTTTCGGGCCCCTCAGTAGCGCCAACCATCCGTTAAAAAAGAGAATTAAAAGTGAGCGATCCTTTTGGTCTTAAGCCATCCATCCGAACCGTTGAAGATTATCCCATTTCAGGCATCACATTCAGAGACATTACCAGTCTGCTGGAAACCCCCTCAGCATTCGTCAAGGCATGTCAGGAATTGAGCAGGATGAGCAAGGCCTTTGCTCCCACCGCGGTGGCTAGCATAGAAAGCCGTGGCTTCATCTTCGCCGGCCCCATCGCTTGCGATCTTTCCTTACCGATGGTGTTGGCGAGGAAGCCGGGCAAACTGCCCAACGACGCTTATCGCAAAGAATTTGATTTAGAGTACGGCAGCACATCGCTGGAAATCCAAAAGAATACCGTGCTAAACGCGGCGGATAGAGTGGTGATCATTGACGATCTCATTGCTACTGGTGGCACGGCGATTGCGTGTGCAGAGTTGCTCAATGAACACTTCCGAGTTCCACGCGAAAATATTTTGGTTTTGGCGCTGATCGATTTGCCGGCACTGGGAGGCAGCGGTCTTATTTCAACCTCAGGCTATAACGTTGGGTCCTTAGTCGAATACCGATGACGCAAGTGGCACATTTGACTTCACAACTTGTGAGGCACCCTTCAATTAACTGCAGCTAACGCAATCGGTATCTTTGCCTAATACGTCGCTCTGTATATATTGCGCCTGAGCCTCATTGAGCGCTTCGAAATAACCCTGTGAGCGGGAGGTTCGTGATGTCAGAGCAAACGGTACAAGAGCGTAATAACCCGTATCTGGAAGGGAACTTTGCGCCAATTACTGAAGAAGTGACCGCAACCGACCTACAGGTTGAAGGCGAGTTGCCGCAAGAGTTGAACGGCCGCTATCTGCGGAACGGGCCAAACCCCATCGATCTGACATCTCGGTCGAACCATCACTGGTTTATTGGCTCCGGCATGGTTCATGGCATTCGCCTGCGGGATGGCAAGGCAGAGTGGTATCGCAATCGCTACGTTGGCTCGAGAGAGCTGAGTACCTTCAGAGGGCAGCCCGACATTTCAGGGCCAAACTGGAACGACTCAACGGGTGGCCCGAATACCAACGTAGGCACGTTTGCTGGTAAAACTTGGGCAATGGTTGAAGCTGGGGGTACCCCGGTTGAACTGACCTATGAGTTGGAAACCGTGGGCAGAAACGATTTTGAAGGCACGCTTCCTGGGGCGTTTACCGCACACCCCAAAATTGATCCGGTGACGCGTGAGATGCATGCCATGGTCTATGCGTGGCCGCAGTGGATGGACCATGTTCAATACGTCGTGGTGGGCACTGATGGCAAAGTACGCAAAACCGTTGATGTGCCTTTGCCTGGTATGACGATGATGCACGACATGTCGCTGACCGAGAAATACGTGATCATCTACGATCAGCCGGTAACCGTGAATTTCGATATGGTCGCCACACACAGCTTTCCATTTCAGTGGAATCCAGACTATGGGAATCGCGTGGGTTTACTGCCCAGAGATGGCTCTGCCGCCGATATCGTTTGGATCGATGTGCCCATGGGATATTGCTTTCACCCCATGAATGCCTACGACAATGCCGATGGCAGTGTCACCATCGATTTGTGCAACTACGCAACGATGTTTGACCGGGACTTACTCGGGCCGTTTGGCGACTCGCTGTCTCGGCTCGAGCGCTGGACGTTGAACCCGGCGACTCGACGCATCAATATTCAGGTGATTGACGAGACCCCAAATGAATTTCCGCGGCACCGATACGATGTTGGAAACCAGCCCTATCGGTTCGGCTACTGCGCCTCACCAAGTAATGTGCCCGGACGCGGGTGGCCAACCCTGAAACACGACCTGAAAACAGGCTCGCGAGCGGTCTTTGACCATGGTCCCGGCATGGCTGCCGGCGAACCTGTGTTTGTCGCGAAAGAAAATTCCGACGCCGAAGATGCGGGCTATGTGATCACGTTCCTTCATGACCTTGGTCATGCATCAACCGAGTTCGTTGTTATGGACGCTCAGGACTTTGATCGTGGGTATGTCGCCAAGGTAAAGCTGCCCCAGCGAGTGCCCTTTGGCTTTCATGGCAACTGGTCGAGCGATGCGAGCATGTCGCTAACCTGAGTTGGTTGGGCCACTAGGCCGCATCGTTATCCGTAAAGGAAAACCCGACCCACTGCCTTTTCTGATAGTTGCCGCTGAGCTTGCTGAAAAAGTCGAGTAGGTGCATCTGCCAACTGTATTTACTTCGCAGTGCGCAGTGGGCTCGTCGAATCTTCTCTTCGTCATTCTCTAGCCAGCCGTTGGCGGTGAAGCACTCCCCAGTAACCTTGCCGGAGACGGTACAAGGCGCTACCAGTATGCTTTGAAAGTTTCGCAGGCGCTTCACTTTGCCGGCGGCGCCGGCGGAGAACAAATAGTAAGAACCATCAGCCAGCGCAAACCAAACGGGGGTCCACACCCAACTCCCGTCGCGTTTTTGCGTGGCGATTGAAGCGTATTTTTGCGTATTCGATAGTGACACCGTAGAGCTCTCTGTCGGCTGTTTGGCGGGCAGTGTAGCGAATCTCCGGGGGTGCGTTCGCAGATATTTTGGCTGACGCGAAACGGGCGTGATCGCAATATTTTGCCTGGGCGTTTGAAATCAGTTGGCCACTGTGCTCCCCTGCGGGAGACCACTGATGGTTCACGCTATGACTTTGAAGTGCTCAGGGCTTTTTCCGCCGTCGTGCTCCTGTTGAGCGCGACGATTGGCCATACCTTGTTTAACGTGCCCGTTTCGGACGTCGGGGACGAGCCAGCGGTTGGTTATACGTCTTACCAAACCAAGTCGCCCGCAGGCGATAAAATCATCAATGGCCAAAGGATGGTGGGATTAGGCTTGGAGTTTTTCATCAACAACCGCTGGGAGAATGGTCCGGATGACCGGTAGTCAACGCGGTTTAGCAACTTCTCAAAGGAGTGTTCTATGGACTTTTTGCCTTACGCAGTGACCACGGATACCGGTGATACATTCGATATCGAATTTCCGCTGAGCGCTCACACCGAAGACAGTGTTCGTGTACACCAGCTATTAACGACCCTGATGAACGCCCTCGCCAGCGACCTGAAAGTTCTTGGTGAGACGTCCAATGGTGACATCCTGCAGGCGGTGAGCATGGCATTGGCGATACGTGCGCGGATGGTGCATGCCCCGGAACCGACGATGCGAGGTATCGTCGGCGATTTAACGAATACCGCCCTACAAGCCTGCTACGACGCCGACCGAAAAAGTGAGCCTGCCGGTCACGGATAATGCGGGCACTAGGCCATTGTTGGGACCTCGAAACCTCCAGCTGTCCAGTGAACTCGTGGTGTTCCGATGGAGCCTCGCTCATTAGCCAGTTAACGTGCGCACTAAGTCCATCATCACGGCGGTTGCGCTGATTGAGCTACCGATCATGATTGCCCGATCGCCCCACTGCACCCCCACAAACACCCAGCCGGCGGCGCTGATGACGTAGGCGACTTGACCCTGCATGCCAAGGCCCGCAGACATCAAAAAAATTCCGCTGACCGAAAGAAAGGTAGCTGCCCATTTGACATACCAGTCGATGGTGCCGACGGGTGTAGTCGATTTTAGATCTTCGTTTTCGGCCTGCAGTTCACGAAGGTCATCGATCAGGCGTTTTTTCTCGGCGGCTAATTCCACTGCCAGCTGGCCGGCCCGGCTGCTTCTGACCGGCGGCGCAGCATATTGTTCTGCAATGTATGCAACATCGGGATTCAGGTCTGTTTCTCTTGGGCTCATTGGCATACCCCGTCGACTAAAATTTAACGTTGGACACGTGTCACAAGTTCGGCGAATTCGCTTGCTGAAATTATGAAAAGTCGCGGCATCATCCTCTCTTTTTTTGCCCAGTCAATATCTTTTTGCGCGTTAAAAAAACTAATTAAAACAACAGGTTAAATTAATCTTAGGGGCCTAAAAGATTCCTCAAAAAATCCGCCGTTGGGCGCGCAATTTGACCGTTCAATCTTCAGGCCTCGAAGGAATTTTGCGGATTTGCCGCGTCATGCCGCGCGTGGATGCATCCGCTTCCGCTTGAAAAAGCTGATTCCGGGGGGTGTTTCGCGAACAGGTGTCGTTAGTGCCGGTTAACTCGGGCGAGATTTGCTTTGCCTATGAAACTTTAGAAGACGAATCATTTGCGTGTTGGGCGTCTTATTCGGTCTCGTTTGGGTATGTGAGGCCCCACTGTCGTCGAATGGTATCCATCGTCCCCATCAGCGATTCGCTATCGCGAAGCGGCATGATCTCGCTTTCTGTTTTGCCATCGCGCAAACAATCGACCACCTCTTGGGCCTCGAACTGATAGCCGTTGCCCGCATAGGGCAGGTGGATGCTTTCCGGCTCCATTTCATTGCGATACAGCACCATTTCCTTGGCACGCCAAAACTGCTTGGGTAAATGAATGCGGCCGTCTGTGCCATAGACCCAAGCACTCATCGATGTTTGGGTGCGTAGTGCCGACGCAAGAACGCTGAGTTCGCCTCCCTCATGTTTCAAGACATAGGCAGATTGTTCATCGACTCCTGTCGTGCCGATATTCGCCAGGCTAGTGATTTCCGTGGGCGCGCCGAGCAGCAGAGCGGAAAATGCCAACGGGTAGATGCCAAGATCGAGTAGCGCGCCGCCTGCAAGCTCAGGATTGAATAGACGGCTGTGTGGGTTTCGGGGGGCGCGAAAACCAAAGTCTGCCTGAATCATCCGTACTTGCCCAATTTCACCGGCGTCGACCCTGCGCCGTAGTTCGATAATGAGAGGAATAAAGCGCATCCACATGGCTTCCATCAAAAACAGCCCGTTGTGTTTGGCCAGTGCCACCATCTGTTCGGTTTGGGTGCTGTTCAGGGCGAAGGGTTTCTCGCACAACACATGTTTGCCCGCGCCAAGGCACAGCATCGTGTGCTCAAAGTGGGCGGTGTGAGGGCTGGCGATATACACCACGTCAACGTCCGGATCGGCAGCCAATTCGGCGTAGCTGGCAAAAGCACGGCCTACGTCATGGGTCTGAGCAAAGTCATCGGCACTCGTTTGGCTGCGGGAGCCCACGGCAAACAGTGTGGCATCAGTGACCTGTCGAAGCGCTGTGGCAAAGGCCGCGGCGATGGCGCCGGTGCCAAGAATGCCCCAGCGGATGGGGCGATTAATTGGTCGCATGTGGATGGTTCCTAGGTCATGAGCGTCATCGGCAAAGAATGTTAATCTTAGGGGTTAACGTAGTATTGAGAAGTAATATGTCGCAAATGTCATTTGAAGATGCTGTCAGGTCTCGCCGTTCGGTTCGTGGGTTCCTTGATCGTCCAGTACCGCAAGACGTCATGGAAAAGGTGTTCGACATTGCGCGTTGGTCTCCTTCAGGCACGAATATGCAGCCTTGGCAGACCTTTGTCGCCTCTGGTGAGTTGCGTGACACACTGCGAGAACAAATGATGGCTCGTGTGCAATCTAAGGTTGCGCCAGATCAGGACCATAAAGACCCCAAGCGAAGTATTGGCCAAATTTATAAGGATCGCCGGCGTGAGTGCGCGGCGGTTTTGTATCGGTCCATGGGTATCGATTGGGAAGACAAACCCGCGCGGGCAGCGGCGAGTTTTCGGAACTTTGAATTGTTTGACGCACCCCACGTGGCCTTTCTGTGTATGGATGAAGGCTTCGGCCTGGGGAGCGCCTGGGACGTTGGTATGTATGCCCAGACGTTGATGTTGGCAATGACGGCCAACGGTTTGGCTTCTTGTGCCCAGGGAACCATGGGCCACCACCCCGATCTCGTCAGAGAGGCCTTTGGTTTGGGGCCAGAAGTGAAGGTGCTGTTTGGTATCAGTTTTGGATACGAAGATCCTACGATGCGGGTGAATAAAGCGCACACAGAGCGCGCCTCGCTGACGGAAACGGTCACCTTTAGGAGCTAAATGCGGTTAAATGGATCGTTCAGCCCGTTAATCCGTCGAGAAAGGATTGGATTAACAGCCGCAGGTTCTGTCTTTTTGCGCTTAAGTCATCGCCTTCAAACAGAGCAATGCCCGACGTGCTTTGCACTAGTATGGTAGCGATCACGCTCGCTGGAGGAGTGCCGGCTTTCGGCGTGAATTCGCCGGATGCTGTTGCGTCCTCAATCATCGTTACGATGAGCTCTTCAAAAGGAGTTTTTTCGAATCTGGCGGTGTTCTCAGCGCGCAGTTGAAGCAGCTCGTAAGTGTAAGGAGATTGTATATTTGTTACGGAGAGCCATGCTGTTTGCCTCGTATCGAATGTGGCAATCAAGCGCGCAGCAAACGGCGCACGTGGGTTCAATTCATCGACGGCTCGTTGAGCTTGTTGAGAAATGAACCTTTCCAATAACTTGATGACTGCATGAAACACCTCCATTTTATTGCCGAAGTAGGTGTAGAGCGAGGCGCGGGAGATGCCTGCGGCTTTTGCGATGCCTTGCATCGAGGCGCCTGCAAATCCGTACGCCATAAACTGACCGCCTGCTGCCTCTAAAATCTGATTGCGACGTTCCTCTCTCGATAGCACACAGCTCTCCGGCCTCTCATAGATTGGCGAGGGTGGCAGAGAGTGCCGTAAAAACCAATCGCTGATTACTCTTGGCGCGCAGATTGTTGCCAAACGCGTAAAAAATTACCGCCCCAGATTTTAGCGACATCGCTTTTGCTGTAGCCGCGATCAAGTAACCCGGCAGTTACGTTGAGTGCGTCACTGGCATCCACAAAGCCCTCAATGCCACTGCCGTGATTAAAGTCGGTCCCAATGCCAACATGGTCGACACCAATGCGCTGGGCAATGTAATCGACATGATCCAGCATGTCGCTGAGAGTAATGTCGTTGAGGAGCTCGCTGACGTTGGTGAGAAACGCTGTTTTCACCGCCGGGTCCTGTATTTCCCAATACAGCTCGAAGGGATACAGATAATCTTCGTCAATACCGGCAGTACGTCGTGCCGCTCGAATTGCGCGATCAAGCTGAGGATTTGCAGAGTCAAACAGATAGCCTCGAAAAGGCGCGACGTGTATCACGCCACCGGTCGCGCCGATGCGATCAATTTCTTCGTCACTGAGATTTCGGCTAACTGCTGTAAGCGCCTGCACGTTGGAGTGGCTAGCGATAACCGGTGATGTGGATACTTCCATCGCTTGCAATGCCGCTTGGCGAGACAACTGGGCGATGTCCACAATCCCGCCCAGCGCGTTGATGCGCTGAATGGCAGCGACGCCCAGGTCAGACAGGCCACCATGCTCGGCATCAGGTTCTCGGCTGCCGGTGGCGGCGTTAAACAGCGGTCGAGAGGAATCTGCATAGTCGTTGTGGCCCATGTGTGTGAGAGCGAAGACGCGAACGCCCGCGCCGTAGAGCTCGTCCAGGTAAGCCGCATCGGAGCCTAAGATCAGCGCATTTTGCATGCCCAATATCAATGCCAGTTGATCTTGGGCGTGGGCATCCTTCAGGGCGCGAGGGTCAGTTGCAAGAATGATGTTGTCCGCTGAATCGGCCACAAGTGTCTGCACTGCAGCAAGTTCGGTTTCGGCAATTCGTCGGGCTTCAGCGTAGCCCTCTGCTGTTCTGGGTTTCGGGCCGACGGCAATCGACATCACGACGGCATCCAGCCCGCCTGAGCGCATCTTCTCAGGTGACACCTTGGATAGGCCATCGGAGCCCACGTAGCTGGAAGGTTGACCGGGTAGCTCGATGTCCGCGTGGGCATCAATAGTGATAGCGTCTCGGTGTATCGACTGTGCATCAGACATCATTGGCGGACTTGATTCGGAACAAGCACTGAGCAGCAAAAGCGCCAATGAGGTTGTGATCAAACTTGCAAAGGTGGGGGACATGGCGTTATCCAAATAGGTGTTTCAGCGCACTCTAGAGAGGGTGGTGCCCAGCGTAAACGGTTTTGTCTGCGCTAAACTACGCTGCACTGGATTTTGCAGATCTAGAAAAGCCACCCCCAAAGGGTGTTGTTGGTGCTCAGCGTGATAAAGCCAGCGCTGGCAAGAAAGGGGCCAAAGGGTAGCGGTTGCTGCGAGTCCATGTGTTTGGCAATCACTAAGATCAGACCGGCGCAAAGGCCGCCGATTGCGGCAAGGAAGATGACGGTGGGCAATGCTTGCCAGCCCAGCCAAGCGCCAATGGCTGCCGTTAGTTTGAAGTCGCCGTAGCCCAGACCTTCTTTGCCGCGGAGCAGTTTGAACAGCCAATAGATGCTCCAGAGTGACATGTAGCCCAGTACCGCTCCGATCACGGCGTCTTGCAGGGCGGCGAAATAATCCCAGCAATTGGTCAGTAATCCGGCCCAAAGCAGCGGCAGCGTCAGTATGTCCGGCAACACGAAGTGCCTGAGGTCGATCAGTGACAACGCCAGCAGCGTGATGCCGAATACAGTGGCAAAGATCGTTTTGTTGGTCAGGCCAAGCGTCAGAATCAATAGGATGACGATGCCTGCTCCAATGAACAGTGCGCCCAGTGTTTCAGCAAGGTGATATGTGTCGCGAGGACGAGTAGGTTCCTCTGGCTCCCAGAGCGGCTCGGATATGCGATCAGCGGCTAAAACAGCCAGATAGCCCAAGCCAGATCCGGCCAATGCGGCAATGGTCAGCAGGCTTAGTGTGATTTCAAAGTCGAGCATTCAGCGTGGTTCGCCCCCAAGAGCACGCCGGACCATTGGCCGGTTACGTGTTTGTATTATTGTTACTGGGCTGGTTGGTGTTGGCCATGGCAGGTTCGTCAGCAATACCGACGTGTAGCATGGGCGATGCGTCAATGTGTTCAGCATTCATCATCGAGGCCACCCGCTGCAGCGAAGCAACAATCATGGATTTCTCCCACTCCTCGAGTTTGTCAAACGCCGCACTGAACACATCCTGCAGAGGCTTAGGGGCCTGCACGATCATCGCCTCGCCTTGTGGTGTCAGTGTGGCATGAACCACACGTTTATCCATGGTGCTGCGATGCCTTGCCACCAAGCCTCGGCTTTCCAGTCGATCCAAAATGCTGGTGACCGTTGCCTGGCTGAGGCTGACATGGGTCGATAGTCGAGAAATGGCCACGGCCCCCATCTCTTGGATTGCTTGTAAAACCAGTAATTGGGGTGCGGTCAGTCCAGATTTTTTGCTCAGCTGTCGTGAGTATAGATCCGTGGCTCGAATAATCTTGCGTATCGTGATCAGTACGTCTACTTCCTGGCTCATGATTATTGTTTTCCTCGGTAGTGATTGCCGCGGTGCAGTAGCCACCTCGGTTCGCGTCAAACGGGTGCCCTTGGGTCCATGCTGGCGGGCGCATCTTAATCCATCAACCGAAGGCGGCGCCACGGTTCGCCTGATGCGTATTCTGATGCGAGCGAAGCTTTCCCAGAGTGAACAACAGTCTGAATGCTTAGTGCGCGAAATAAAAGTGGTTGACGGCTCGTGATGCTGGTTCGCGAGCGCCTCTCGAAGAATAGACCTTTTCCAGACAATTAAGCCTTTTTGACTCAGATTGCTGTATAATTTTGCGCAACACTGGAGGGCGGGCCTAAATAATTTCATTCGTTTGCAAAATATTTGGCCCAAAAGTAATGGCGACGATCGCCTACCGGTACTGAGAAATGGCACGCATAACCGTGTCATCACTAAAAGGAG
This sequence comes from Gammaproteobacteria bacterium, assembly GCA_002704225.1. Classification (GTDB taxonomy): domain Bacteria; phylum Pseudomonadota; class Gammaproteobacteria; order Pseudomonadales; family Azotimanducaceae; genus UBA4421. Next base: position 14,314 of record PAFU01000007.1, read on the forward strand.
AGTCTGTGAATTTCCAACGAACGAAAATGAACCAAGCAGTGGTCGCTGCTATTGTGTCGATGACGGCTGGCCAAGCGACTGCAGATCAGAATGTGATCGAAGAGGTGGTGGTTACTGCCACCAAAAGATCCGCAAGCATGCAAGACATTCCGATTGCTGTTCAAGCGATGACCGAAAACACGCTCAAAGAGCAAAACGTCACAAGTTTTGAAGACTATGTGAAATACCTCCCAAGCGTTACTTCGGGCGGTCGTGGTCCCGGTCAAAACGAAATCTATATCCGAGGTGCAGCCGTCGATGCGATTAATATCACAGTCGCCGAGTCGCAGGGCTCAGCGCCCAACGTCGCACTCTACTTAGATGAGCAGCCAGTTACCGCGGGTGGTAGAAACCTGGATGTGTATATCACTGACATGGAGCGCATTGAGGTACTCCCAGGGCCCCAGGGAACACTCTACGGAGCGAGCTCTCAGGCAGGCACCGTTCGTCTGATTACGAACAAGCCCGTGATTGACGAGTTTGCTGCGAGCATGTCAGCCGATGTGTCTACCACGTCTGGCGGCGAGGCCAGTGACAAAGTAGAAGCAATGATCAATATCCCTGTCATCGACGGGAAGTTAGCCGTGCGTGCCGCTGTCTATAGCGACAACAAGGGCGGCTATATCGATAACATTGAGGGTTCCTTCACGGCTAACCCCAGCGTGAATCCGGCCTACCCTGGATCCTCTGTGACCTTTGAAGAGGGTCACGTCTTCGGTAATGGCACCGTCGTAGGCCCGGGTGGGGTTACGATCCCCGTGCAGTATGCAACGGCCACCAGCTCGGGTTTGGTTGAAGATGACTTTAATGATGCCTCTTACCAGGGCGTGCGTTTGGGAGCGAAGTATCTGATCAATGATGAATGGTCAGCCTTGGTGCAGTTCACTCAGCAGTCGCTCAAGACCCAAGGTGTGTTTGATTACGACGAAGCGCTGGGGGATTTAAAAGTCGCTCGTTTTACTGAGGACTCCCTTGAGGACGAGTTTAATCAGTTCGCTTGGACAATTGAGGGTCGCGCAGGTGCTTTGGACTTGCTCTACACCGGAGCGTTTCTAGATCGTGAAGTGTCTCAACGCATGGACTACACCGGTTATTCCAATATTGGTGCTTTCATACCCGGTTATCAGTGCGAGTATCTGACGGGTACTTATTACCACGGACTTGACGTAGGCCAGGCAAACTACAGCTGGGATCCTACCTTGAGTGGTAACACTGGAGTCATCGAATGTGGCAATCCAGCGAACAATTTCAACGCTGAAAACGAAAATACGCGAATGACCCATGAAGTGCGTGTTTCGACGGATCCTGACAACGCCCTCCGGTTTACCGGCGGCGTTTTCTATGAGGACTCTGAAATTCTCCACGTTGGTAATTTCAACTATCTGGCGCCAGCCGAAGCAGGCTTCGCGCCAATAGATATTAATCTCAACTCTTCGCTGGACGGTGCGGCAGCAAATGCTCGCGGGGCGGTCAATCCGGCTACCCAATTCCGAAATGATAATCATCGTACCGAAGAACAAATCGCGGTATTCGGTGAGTTGTCCTACGACTTAACGGAGACTCTGACGATCGCAGGTTCGGCTCGTTACTATGATTTAGAGTACGGCTTCACGGGGTATGGGGCTTGGCGCTATGGCAACCGGCCTCTCTTTGTCGACGATGCGGATCCTACAAACGACGTGAGGCCCAATATTACTGGTGGTAGAGACTACGGCCAGAAATTCAATGTGCTTCAGCCCATCAGCACCACGGATACCATTACGAAGTTCACGGTAACTTGGACGCCCTCCGATGACTTGTTGCTCTATGTGACCTCATCCGAAGGGTACCGGCCGCCCGGATTCAATCGCGGAGCGGCTCAGAAAGGTACCTACAGCCCTGGTACCGAGTGTGCCCCGGTAGATGCCAATGAAGCCAACGGGTTTCCAGGATATTGTCTGCCGTATAAGTTCGATTCGGATACGGTGGAAAATCTGGAGCTAGGCTGGAAGGCAACCTTGCTTGACGGTCAAATGCGTCTGAACGGTTCGATCTACCAAATCGATTGGGAAAATATTCAGGTCTCTCAATTTGATTCACAAAATATCTCCATTTTCACCATTGTGGATAACGGCGGTGATGCTGAGATCAACGGTATTGAGATGGATATGGTTTGGGCGATTAGCGACAATCTGAGCCTGTTCGGCGCGATGTCCTATAACGATACTGAATTGGTCTATGTCGATCCCGGTTTTTCCTTCGTAGTGCAGGACGAAGGACGCCCTCTGCCCCTCACGCCAGAATTCCAAGGTAATTTGCGTGCACGTTACTACTGGAACATGTCAGGAGGAAACGAAGCTTACTGGCAGATAGGCGGCAAGTACTCGGGAGAGGCACTGAACTCTATTGTTGATACAGCGACAGAGCCGAATACGATGCAGGACAGCTATGTGATCATGGACGCGGCCATCGGCATGACGACCGATACGGGGCTGGGTGTTGAGCTGTATGTGGAAAATCTGACGGATGAGCGCGCGCAGCTTCATATCAATCGCCAGGACTTCCTCGAAAGAACGACGACCAATCGCCCTCGAACGATTGGAATGCGTTTTAGCTACGATTTTAATGAATAAGTGCTAGTCACTATTCGTTAAGGCGAAGTATAAAGAAAGGCGAGCTTAGGCTCGCCTTTCTTGTTTCGGGGACAGCGTTCTGAAATCAAACGCATGTGAAAACAATAACTCATGATGGAACGGTAATTTCTATGTCTGGCGGTGACTCAAACGATGTTAGTGGCGACCAGTCGAAGCTTCTCCCAAAAGAAGCGAGCGATCTGCTGGTACAGGGTAAGGCTGAAATCCAGTCAGGTAACTTTGCAGTTGCTCACGAGCTGCTAGAGCGATTGCTGACAGACTTCCCGAATCACTCAGAAGGGTTGTATTTTCTTTCAGTGGCACAGCGTTTCGAGGGAAAGCTCGAGGGCGCCATGGCCTCGCTGCAACAACTGATCGATATGGAGCCAACCTATGGACGTGCGTGGCAAGAGAGGGGGCATACGCTACTTGCCAGCAACGATAAAGCGGGCGCGCACGCCTCGTTTCAGCGAGCTGTGCGGGAAAATAGCAGTCTGGTTGCGAGTTGGCGGATGCTTGTTGAGCTGACGGATCGTGACGCGGATCCCCAAAAACATGATTATTTTCGGGATCAGTTTCAGCGCCTTGCCGCACTTCCACCGGAGCTATTGGGCGTTCGAAATTTGATGGAAGAGGGAAAGCTGGCTAAGGCCGAGCATTTGTGTCGCAGTTTTTTGCAAAGGCACCCCAAAAACATTGAGGGGATGCGACTTTTGGCAGATTTAGGCGTCAAAACGAACGTTCTGGATGATGCAGAGTTCGTTCTTGAAAGCGCCCTGATTTACGAACCGAACAATACGTTAGTCCGCTTCGACTATATGAACGTGCTTTACAAGAGGCAGCGGTTCGAACTGAGCATGGCCCAAGCACAGATTTTGCTCGACGCCGAGCCTGACAATCAGAAATACCGTTTCGCCTACGCTAATCAGTGTGTCGCCGTTGGCCGTTTTGAAGAAGCGTTGGTCCTTTACGATGAATTCATCGCAGCCGACTCGAATGCGGCGCCAGTGCATTTGCTCCGAGGGCATGCGTTAAAAACCATAGGCCGGATAGACGAAGCCGTTGAAGCGTATCGAGCGGTCTACCAAGCAAAACCAGACTTTGGTGACGCATTTTGGAGCCTGGCCAACCTAAAGACATACAGATTTGAAGAGGCAGAAATTGCCCAGATGCGTGAAAAACAACAAGACGAGGAGACTTCGTTAGAGGACAAAATCCACTTCTGCTTTGCGTTAGGCAAGGCATTAGAAGATAAGCAAGATTACCAGTCTGCGGCTGATTATTATCTTCTGGGCAATGAATTGAAGAATGGGAAAATTCAATACGATAAGGAGCGAATGAGTTTTAAGCTGGCTCAGCAAAAACGGTTTTGTACGGCGCAGATGTTCGAAAGTTTTGGCGATGCGGGCTGTCCTGCGCCTGATCCTATTTTTATTGTCGGTTTGCCTCGCGCAGGTTCAACATTGCTCGAACAGATCTTGGCTTCCCATTCCCAAGTAGACGGGACGTTGGAGCTGAACAATATCCCCGCGTTAGCTCATAAGCTGAATGGGCGCCGTACTGTTCATGAAGAACCTCGATATCCGAAAGTACTAGGCCAGTTAACACCTGAGATGGCGCGAAAACTCGGACAGACCTATATCGATGAGACCCAAATTCACAGAGAAGGTGGGCAGTTTTTCATCGACAAAATGCCAAATAATTTTCGCGATATTGGGCTGATCAAAATGATTCTGCCCAATGCAAAGGTCATAGACGCCCGTCGCCATCCTATGTCCTGCTGTTTTAGTGGGTTCAAGCAATTGTTCTTTGAAGGGCAAGAGTTCACCTATGGCCTAGAAGAGATAGGCACCTACTATCGTGACTACGTTGAATTGATGAATCATTGGGATGAAGTCCTCCCGGGTTTTGTTTTGCGCGTCCAGCATGAGGATGTTGTCGACGATCTAGAAACCCAAGTGCGGCGTATGCTGGATTTTTGCAATCTGCCTTTTGAGCAAAGCTGTGTCGATTTTCACAAGACTCAGCGCAGCGTTCGCACCCCAAGCTCTGAGCAGGTCCGTCAGCCCATTTTCCGCACGGCACTGGACGCCTGGCAGAACTACGAGCCATGGCTTGATCCACTGAAAGAGGCATTGGGCGATGATGTACGTCGTCAATTCAACGTTGTTTGACCCCAGCCTGTCTCGGTCAACGCATCGGCGACTTGTTGAGTTTGGGGTGTTGCTGGCAAGTCTGGCGATGTTTTTTTGGCCAGCCCAAGGTGTTGCCGATCTTGATCGTCAGGCGAAAACGCCCATCGTCGTGATGCTGTCGCTGGACGGTTTTCGCGCGGATTATCTCGATAAGTTCCCTGACCAAAGCCGCAATCTGCGGGGCGTAGCCGACCAAGGGCTAAAGACATCAGGGTTGCTGCCTGGTTTTCCCAGCAGCACGTTTCCTAACCACTACAGTATCGTGACCGGGCTCTACCCCGGTCGCCACGGCATCATCGGCAACGGTTTTTACGACCGCGCCCGAGATGCCCGTTACCGTCTGGGTGATCGCAAGGCCGTAGAAGACGGCACGTGGTATGGAGGGGAACCGCTTTGGGTTGCTGTAGAAAAAGCTGGTATGCGGGCGGCAAGTTACTTTTGGGTGGGTAGCGAAGCCGATGTGCAGGGTATACGACCAAGCTACTACAAAACTTACGACGGCAGCATCGCCAATGCCGAGCGGGTTGATCAAGTGCTGGACTGGCTGCAACTGCCGATTGGGGAGCGCCCGAATTTCGTCACCCTGTATTTTTCCACGGTGGATTCGGCAGGCCACCGATACGGGCCCGACAGTACCGAAGTCAAACAAGCGGTGGCCAGTGTGGACAAGCAAGTTGGACGATTGGTGACGGGCCTTGCTGGAATTGATCATCCGGTCTATCTGATGGTGTCGTCGGATCACGGTATGCAGCAGGTGGATGCGGACCAAACCGTATTCCTTGCTGACGTAATGGCGTTGGGTCGCTGGCGTGGTTCGAACCAGATCATTCCTGGAGGCGCTTATGCTTTTTTCTACAGCGATGATGTACAGCTCGTAAGCCAGACGTTTGATGACCTGAACCGAGTCGACGGTTTGACGGTTCTGCGTCCGGCACAGTTTCCCGGTGTACTGAACTTTCCACAAAGCGGGCCTCGTATACCGGATCTGGTCGCCGTGGTTGAGGCGCCAAAGTACATCGGGTTTCACAGAGGCAAAGGGCGCAAACCGCCCCAGGGAGCCCACGGTTATCTGTCTGCTACAACACCGACGATGAAGGGTATATTTTTTGCGACGGGCCCGGGTATTGCGCCGAATACCCAAGTGCCAGATGTCGACAACGTGCATATCTACCCGCTGGTGCTGAGTCTGTTAGGCATTCCAAACAGCCGGGAAACAGACGGTGATCTGTCTGTGCTGGGCTCCTATCTTATGGGCCAAGCGGAATAGGGTTATTGATCCAGCACGAAGCGCATAGACAAATCCAGGGGTTCGACACCCTTGGTGAGGTCGCCACAGGAGATGTAGTCGACGCCGGTGCGGGCAATTTCAGCGATGCTGTCCTGGGTGATGCCGCCAGAGGCTTCAAGCACGATCTTGCCCCGACTGATGGCAACCGCAGTTTGCGTATCAGCAATAGAGAAGTTATCGATGAGCGCAATGTCCGCGCCTGCGGCCATGGCCTCTGCTAACTCCTCAAGATTTTCTACTTCAATTTCTACGGGTTTGTCCGGAAATGCGGTTTTCGCTGCTTCGATCGCGCCTCCGATACTGCCCGCTGCGACGATGTGATTTTCCTTGAGCAAAAACGCATCAAACAAGCCGATGCGATGGTTGCTGCCGCCGCCGCATTTGACCGCATACTTCTGGGCAATGCGCAGGCCCGGGATGGTTTTTCGGGTGTCGAGCAGCTGGGTATCGGTGCCTGACAGCAGCGCAACATAGTGGGCTGTGCGTGTGGCGGTGCCGGAAAGCAACTGCACAAAGTTCAACAAGGTTCGCTCGGCGCTGAGTAGGCTTCTGGCTCGGCCCCTGAGCACGAAGAGGATTTGGTCAGGCGCCACGCGATCGCCGTCTTTGACCTCCCACTGAATCTGTATCGTCGGGTCGATTTGTCGCAGGGTTTCGTTGACCCATAGTGCCCCGCAAAAGACCCCAAGCTGGCGGGTGATCACCCGAGCCGTGGCTTGAGCATCAGGGTCAATCAAGCTAGCGGAAATATCCCCGGTGCCGAGGTCTTCAGCCACGGCCTGTGTCACATGATTGACAACAGATTGGGCTAGGCTTTCCCCATCAATCGGGTGAAAGTGCAAATGAGAATGCATGTTGATGTCTCTACTGTGTGCGCTGCCCAAAGGTATTCGTTGCACAAATGATCCGTCTCAACGCATTTCCCTTGGCTTTAGGCAACACTTAGGTAAGGTTGCTGGACGGGAATCATGACATGAATATCGACTCGACACATCGCTTGGCCGGTGCTCGTTGGCGGCCCAGTGAGCATTGCGACAGGCTTCGCAGCACAGACAAAGAAGCGCTCGACGTTTTTCAATGGGACGCCATCGTCGTGCATTGTGTGTCGCTGCCGGAAGGCGAGTTCGGCACAGGCGCACCAGCGCGACTGTTTACCGGTGAACTCGATTGTAACGAACACCCGAGTTTCAAAGATCTTGACGGTCTGCGGGTTGCGCCGCATCTGCTCATCGACCGGACGGGCGATATTGAACAATTTGTTGCCTTTGACCGCGGGGCTTGGCACGCCGGTCAGTCCAGCTGGCGGGGCCGTCCAAGCTGCAATCGATTCAGTTTAGGAATCGAGCTCGAAGGCACATGGAATAGCGGTTACACAGATGCCCAGTACGTTGCCTTGACCGAAGTTTGCGCCGCTCTGTGTGTGCACTACCCAAGTCTGAGTCCCAGCGCCATTGTGGGCCATCAAGAAATTGCTCCCGGTCGCAAGCAAGACCCGGGGCCCTGCTTTGATTGGCCTCGGCTGCTGGTGCCGCTGCATCGTCGGCTAGTCATGGGTGCAGTCTGATGGCCCCAATTTTTAAGCACGAGTGAAAGGAGTGAGTGAGTGAAACATCCAGACCTGCAAGGTTTTGATGCTGAAGAACAAGAAGAATGGCTGGATGCGCTCGAAGGCGTTTTGAAGCGTGAAGGTGTGGCGGCGGCTTCCGCTCTGCTGCAAAGTTTGGCGGGGCGACTGACACGAACCGGTGCCAGCTTGCCATTTGCGGTGTCGACTCCCTATCGCAATACCATTCCGTCCGCTGACGAAACGCCGATGCCCGGTGACCTGTTCATGGAGCGTCGAATTCGCAGTCTGATTCGCTGGAATGCTCTGGCCATGGTGGTGCGCGCCAACCGGCGTCCTGGCGATCTGGGCGGGCATATCTCCAGCTTTGCCTCTTCCGCGACACTCTACGATGTTGGCTTCAATTACTTTTTCCGGGCGCCGGAGCCTGCGGATGCTGACGGCAACGTCAGTCGGTCCGGTGACTTGGTTTACTTTCAGGGTCATGCCTCTCCGGGTATTTATGCTCGTTCCTTTTTGGAGGGGCGTCTGAGCGAAGAGCAGCTGGATAATTTTCGTCGTGAAACCGGCAGTGACGGCCTGTCCTCCTACCCCCACCCGTGGTTGATGCCCGACTACTGGCAGTTTCCCACGGTCTCCATGGGACTGGGCCCTTTGCAAGCGATCTACCAAGCCCACGTGATGAAGTATTTAGACTCTCGCGGCTTGGTCGAAATGGGCAATCGCAAGGTGTGGGCATTTCTTGGCGATGGCGAGTGTGACGAACCGGAATCCCTTGGCGCACTGTCCTTGGCCGGTCGCGAAAAACTCGATAACTTAATATTTGTTGTTAACTGCAATCTTCAGCGCCTGGATGGGCCAGTGCGTGGCAACGGAAAAATCATCCAAGAGCTGGAAGGGTACTTTCGAGGTGCCGGCTGGAATGTCATCAAAGTTGTCTGGGGCCGGCATTGGGACCCTCTGTTTGCGAAAGACAGTCAGGGTCTGATGCAGCGTGCGATGGACGCTACCGTGGACGGTGAATACCAGAACTTCAAAGCGAAGGGCGGAAAGTACGTGCGGGACAATTTTTTCGCCAAGGATCCGGAGCTGCTGCGGATGGTGGAGCATCTCAGCGACGACGACATCTACCGGCTTAACCGCGGCGGCCATGATCCGTACAAGGTGTATGCGGCCTATCATGCGGCAACGAACCATACCGGGCAGCCTACGGTGATCTTGGCCAAAACCGTCAAAGGCTACGGCATGGGTGATGCCGGAGAATCAGAGAATACAACCCATCAGGTGAAGAAACTCGATCTCGATGAACTGAAGTATTTCCGTGACCGCTTTGACGTGCCGCTGAGCGATGATCAGCTGCAGGACGTGCCGTATTATCGACCCGCAGCGGATAGCTCTGAAATGCAGTACCTGCGTCAAAGCCGAGAGAGACTCGGCGGTTTTATGCCCAGAAGGCTGGTCGATCAGGAAACGCTCACGGTGCCGCCTTTATCCGCGTTCAAAGCACAGATCGGCGGCACCGGTGAGCGGGAAGTCAGCTCGACCATGGCCTTTGTGCGAATTTTGGCGACTTTGTTGCGAGACAAACATCTGGGCAAGCGCGTCGTGCCTATCGTGCCGGATGAAGCGCGTACCTTTGGCATGGAGGGTATGTTCCGCCAGTTGGGTATTTATTCCTCTGAGGGACAGCTCTACGAACCCGAGGATTCCGATGAGTTGGCCGCGTACAAAGAATCGAAATCCGGCCAGGTCTTGGAAGAAGGCATTAACGAAGCGGGTGCGTTTGCGGCATGGATGGCGGCTGCCACCTCGTACTCAACCCATCAATACACCTTACTGCCGTTCTACATTTATTACTCTATGTTCGGCTTTCAGCGAATTGGTGATTTGGCATGGGCAGCAGGCGATCTGCAAGCCAAGGGGTTTCTGCTGGGCGGTACGGCTGGCCGAACGACGCTCAATGGCGAGGGGTTGCAGCATCAGGATGGCCACTCCCACGTGCTGGCGGCCACCGTACCCAACTGCATCAGCTATGACCCAGCCTATGCCTTTGAGTTGGCTGTGATTATTCGTCGCGGGCTGGAGCATATGTACGTAGAGCAGGCCCCTGTGTACTACTACCTCACCCTCATGAATGAAGCCTATCAACATCCTGCGATGCCAGAAGGCGTCGAGGCCGATATCGTCAAGGGGATGTATTTGCTGGAAACGCTGGGAGAGGCGTCGGCACCCAAGATCCGGCTTCTGGGCAGCGGTGCGCTGTTGCCAGAGGCCCGTAGCGCCGCCCAGCGGTTGGTGGATGACTTCGGTCTTCAGGTGCAGGTCTACAGTGTGACCAGTTATACCGAGCTGGCTCGTAACGTGCAGGATCATCAGCGTGATGTGCTGCTGGACGGCGAGAATGTATCGGTGTCATGCCACGTCAGCGATCTGCTGAACAACAATGATTGGAGTGAGGCGCCAGTGGTTGCGGTGTCCGACTACGTGAAGTCTCTTCCTGAACAGGTGCGTAGCGCCATCGATTCGCCATTCCGAGTGCTGGGGACTGACGGCTTTGGGCGCAGCGATACCCGTGAACAACTGCGTGCGTTTTTCGAGGTCGATCGTCGTTTTATTCAGTACAGTGCATTGAGTGAGCTGGTGGCGGCGGGACATATGCAGCTTGATTTGCGTCATGTGCGCGAGCAGTTGGGTATTGATACCCATAAGCCGAATCCGCGCCAGCACTGATGCGGCGCCAAAATATCCGCGCTGGGAAACAGCGCTGTTACATGTTTAAGGAAATGGTTTGAACATTGTTTTGCCAAGCTTAGGCGATATAGATGAAGTCGAAGTGACTGAGATTTGTGTGACCGTCGGCGACGTGGTGAGTGCAGAAGACACCATCATCGTTATTGAGTCCGACAAGGCATCCATGGAGGTGCCGGCGGGTCATCAGGGCACCGTGACAGAACTCCACATCAGCGTTGGTGACATGCTGAGCGAGGGGGCAGCCATCGGCAGCCTATCGGAATCTGAGGAGGCAACAACGGCTGAATCCGCCGCGGAACCAGCACCCCAAGATGCCCGCGTGGAATCGGAGCCAGAGCAATCCCCCAACGATGCCATTGTTGCGGTCCCCGCCAGTGGTCAGCAGACTGTGCAGATTCTCGTGCCGGATTTGGGTGATATCGAACAGGTGGAAGTCATCGAGGTAGCGGGGCAACCGGGTACTGTGGTCAGCCCGGGGGACTTGTTGGTGGTCTTGGAATCCGACAAGGCTTCCATGGAAATTCCCATTGAAGTCAGCGGCACGCTGCTGGAAATCAACGTGGCGGTGGGTGATCAAGTGAGCGCGGGCAGTTTGCTGGCCATGGCGCAAGTTGAGATCCAACTGACATCCGATACAGAGATGGCCGCTCAGCCTGAATCTGTACCTGAGCCAGCGTTGGCTGGGACGCCGGCCAACGCGGCCAAGCCATCGCAGGATGGGTCACCAAGCCAGGTTCGACGATCTGGCAATGACGCTACCGTTTATGCAGGCCCTGCGACCCGCCGCCTAGCCCGGGAAATAGGCGTGCCACTGGAACACGTGTCGGGTAGCGGCAACCGCGGTCGCATCACCAAGGACGACGTCAAGGCGTGGGCGAAAGCGAAACTGAACCAAGCGGCAAATACGCCAAGCTCCCTTGGTTCGGCCTTGCCTGTATTGCCCGAAGTAGATTTTGCGAAATTCGGCTCGGTGGAAGAAGAACCGCTCAGCAGGATTCAAAAGCAGGTGGCGGCGAATATGCATCGTTCCTGGGTGAATATTCCGCATGTTACCCAGCACGCCCAGGCCGATATCGACGACTTGGAGCTGTTCCGCCATAGCATGAAAGCTGAAGCTCAGACCCGTGGGGTCAAGCTGTCGCCGCTGCCTTTCATCATCAAAGCTGTCTGTCACACCTTAGCCGCGCACCCCAAGCTGAATGGCTCGGTCAGCGCCGACGGGGAAAACCTAGTGCTCAAGCACTACATAAACGTCGGTATCGCGGTGGATACACCAGAGGGTTTGGTGGTGCCGGTGATACGCGGGGCCGATCAGTTGGGTATCTGGGCCTTGGCGGAAAAGGCACAGGAGTTGGCAGAGAAAGCCCGCACCAAAAAACTCGCGCTGGACGATCTCAGCGGCGGTACGTTTACCATTTCCAGTTTGGGCGCGCTCGGCGGTACAGGCTTCACACCCATCATCAATGCGCCGGAAGTGGCCATTTTGGGCGTTGGTAAGTCTGGGGTGCAGCCAGTTTGGCGAGGTGAAGGTTTCGAGCCCCGCTTGCAGTTGCCCTTGAGCCTGTCCTATGACCACCGAGTGATTAACGGCACAGATGGCGGTCACTTTATGGTCACGCTGGTAGAGTTGCTGGGCGATATTCGACGATTGTCGCTTTAGCCTTAACGGGTCGGGTCCTCGTTCTTTTGCGGGCCGTGCCATTGCGGCTCGTGTAGTCCTTGCATCAACCGTCTTGCCAAGACAAAGAAGAAATCGCTGAGTCGATTTAGGCATGCGCCAGTCTGCTGCAATCGCGCGATCTTTTCTGATCCGAGGTCGCTTTCCCAAGCGTCAATCGCCGCCCAAAGGTCGGTTTCTGCTCGGCGACAGATGGTGCGGCACATGTGGGCGTGTGCTGCAGCCAGATTGCCGCCGGGAATCACAAATTCTTTCAGTGGCGGGAGTTGGTTATTCAAGGCTTCGGTATCCGACGTGACTGCGGCCAGTCCCGCGGCAACGGCAGGGGTGTCGTAATCGCCACCCATGGCCAGAACCGCGCCGATGTCGAACATCAATTGTTGGTGCTGTGCCAGCATGTCGTCGAATTCTGCCGACGCCACATGACAGCGCAGTAAGCCGATAGCGCTGTTCAGTTCGTCGGTGCTGCCTAGGGAACGTACCCAGGGGTCAGCCTTGCTGACCTTGATGTTTGTCGCAAGCCGGGTTTGGCCGGTATCTCCGTTGCGTGTCGTGACCTTGGTAATGCGTGATGTGTCGTTGGTCATAAATGCCTAGTGTTTGAGCTGCACAGGCATAGTGCTAACCTGCGTAGAATTATCAACCCGTGTCGCTCGGGTTTGTTCATCATCCATGCCGCATTATCGTGGCCAAAGCGCGGGAAACAATATGCCTTCATTTGATGTGGTGTCCGAAATGGACTTACACGAGGTTCGTAACGCTGTTGATCAAGCAGCTCGTGAGCTCAGTACCCGCTTCGACTTTCGCGGAATCGAAGCAAAGATTGAACTGGAAGAGGAGAGCATTCTGCTGACTGCCCCGGAGGAATTTCAGATAGGGCAGCTCAAAGACATTTTGCGTAGCAAAATGGCCAGCCGAAACGTCGATAGCCGGTCGCTGGTGTCTGGCGACGTAGAGGGTGCCGGCAAGGTAAAGCGTCAGCGACTGACCATGGCTCAGGGGCTGGATAAGGACAACGCACGTTTGGTCACCAAGGTACTGAAAGAGTCCAAGCTGAAGATTCAGAGCCAAATCAACGGCGATAAAGTCCGGGTGACGGGGAAAAAGCGTGACGATCTTCAAGCAGCCATGGCTGCACTGAAGGCAAGCGACTTAAATATTCCACTGCAGTACAACAACTTTCGTGATTGATCCCAGCGGTCTGCACAGGCAGTGGCCGGTTAAGGTGATAGAGAGTTTGCGATGAATGCGCTCGGTTCCATACGACGTATCTTGATGGATCGTCGCATGGTGATCTGTATGGCCACAGGCTTTGCCTCGGGTCTGCCTCTGTACATCATTATGCAATTGATCCCCGCGTGGTTGCGTCTTGAGGGTGTGTCTTTGACTGCGATCGGTTTTTTTACCGCGGTGCAGTACCCCTACGTGCTCAAGTTCCTGTGGGCACCCTTGGTTGAACGCTTTCCATTGACGGGTCTGGGCCGACGTCGAAGTTGGATGCTGCTGACCCAAATCGCCCTGATCCTGCTCATTGGGTCACTGGGCTTTTGGCGTCCCTCAGATGCGATGACCGCGATTGTGCTCATCTCCATTGGCTTGGCTGTGTTCAGCGCCACACAGGACATCGTACTGGATGCCTATCGACGGGAAATTCTGCACACCGACGGCGAACTCGCCATGGGCAATTCGGTGCATGTGCAGGCCTACCGGGTAGCCGGTCTCGTACCGGGCACGCTAGGGATGATTCTCGCCGGCAGCATCGGTTGGGATCTCAATTTCATGATCATGGCAGCCTTCATGAGTGTTGGTGTGGGCTTGGCGCTTCTGATCGGGGAGCCTCAGAGTTCCGACTCGCCTCCCCAGAGCTTGTGGCAGGCCACAGTCATTCCCTTCCAGGAGTTCTTTCAGCGTCGGGCCCTTGGACCGGCGCTGGCGGTGCTGGCGTTCATGGTGTTCTATAAGTTGGGTGACAACATGGCCACAGCCTTAGCGACCCCTTTTTATTTGGATATGGGCTTCAGTCCGGAAACCATTGGGCTGGTCGCAAAAGGGGTGTCGCTTTGGGCGGTCATTGTCGGCAGTGTGATCGGGGCCTTTGTGGTTGCCGCCATCGGTATCAATCGATCTCTGTGGATATTCGGCATAGTGCAAATGGTCACTATTTTAGGTTTTGTTTGGCTTTCTCTTGCCGGCAATGACCCTTGGATACTTGGCGCGGTGATTGCCGGTGAGTACGTGGGTGTCGGCATGGGTACCTCGGCCTCGGTGGCCTTTATCGCTCGGGAAACCTCGCGTTTAGCCGTGGCGACCCAGTTCGCGCTCTTTACTGCCCTCGCCTCATTGCCTCGAGTGGTGTCATCCAGCTTCAGCGGCATGATTGTCGACAGCATCGGCTGGACCAGCTTTTTCTATCTCAGCACCCTGCTGGCGATTCCCGGTCTGCTGCTGTTGTTCTGGGTGGCGCCGTTTAACGCCAAATACGAACCTCAAGGCTAGTTCTGCCAATGACAGGATCGGATGACCTTGTCTCCTTGGAATGTAACCCCCTCACCTCGTAGTCGTCGCTTTTGCTCTCGCATGCGATCGCTGTTTCGAGGTGCGATGTGCAGCGAAGCGTTGACCACTCGGTGCCAAGGTAACGACGTATCTCGTGGTAGCTTTCCGAGCGTCGTGCCAACGAAGCGAGCGTATCCCGGCAGTCCTGCGAGTGTGGCGATCTGTCCGTAGCTCGCCACCTGTCCGCTGGGGATGCAGGCGACGATCTGCCAAATGCGCTCCGCTTTCGTCAGTTCTTGAGGCACATCGTCGGACGAGCCTTGAATTGCGCCGGATTTACCCTCAGATTTCAAATCAACGCCGCCCGAGCCCTTGCTTATGCCCTGGTTACTCTTATTTTTTGCCATGCCCATTATCGAAATGTATCTGCTTATCACGGTAGCTGGCTACATTGATGCCCTGCCCACCATCGGATTGGTGATGTTGACCGCAGTGATTGGCGTCACCCTGTTGAGGTATCAGGGACTGGAAACGTTAATGCGTGGCACGCAAAAGATGCGTTCGGGTCAGATGCCTGCGCAAGAGGTCGCTGAAGGATTGTTGCTGGCGGTAGCCGGTGCGCTGATGATTACGCCAGGGTTCGTCACCGATGCCATCGGCTTTTTGATTCTGTTTCCGCCGACCCGATTGGTGATTGCACACATGATGCTGGCCCGGGTACAAACGCACAGTTTCCACGGACCGGAAAGCCCGCATCAACAGGCTTCATCGGATCATGCCGAGCGCGATAGCGAGCCGCGAACCATAGAGGGTGAATACCAGCGCAGGGACGACTGATGGACGCTCAATCCCCTCGTATCCCACGTTGATGCGAAAAACCGCAAAAATTTGCCTGATTCCATCCCGAAGGCCTTGAAAACATGGGTGTCGCCTCTATTATGCACTCGCGCTAGCACTCATGTGGTGTGAGTGCTAACGCGTTAATCTGCCGGTTAAGGCGCTGGTTCTGGGAACACTCAGAAAACAAAGAATCAGCCCGGGCATGAGAAAACGGATTCAAATTGGAGTAACTGGGAGACCAAAGTTCATGAATATTCGACCCTTACACGACCGAGTCGTTGTGCGCCGGTTGGAAGAAGAAACCACCAGCGCTGGTGGCATCGTTCTTCCCGATTCTGCGACAGAGAAGCCTTCACAAGGAGAAATCCTTGCTGCAGGGCCAGGCAAGGCGACAGACAGTGGAGATGTGCGCGCACTCGACGTAAAAGTTGGTGACAAGATCATCTTCGGTCAGTACGCGGGCAGCACCGTAAAGATTGACGGCGAAGAATTGCTGATCCTGAGCGAAAGCGAAATTTTCGGCGTTTTGGAAGGTTAGACCTTCGACCCAAACGACACGGTTAAGAGTCAGACACGATTAAGAGGAATTAAGCGATGAGCGCTAAAGACGTAAAATTTGGAGATGATGCCCGCATTGAAATGCTGGAAGGCGTCAATGTCCTAGCAAACGCGGTCAAGGTGACCCTGGGTCCTAAGGGCCGAAATGTGGTTTTAGACAAAGCCTTCGGTTCGCCTACGGTAACCAAGGACGGTGTGTCAGTAGCGAAAGAAATTGAGCTGAAAGACAAGTTTCAAAACATGGGCGCGCAAATGGTTAAGACCGTTGCAAGCCAGACTTCTGATGAAGCCGGTGACGGCACCACCACAGCGACCGTGCTGGCCCAAGCGATTTTGCAGGAAGGCCTGAAGTCTGTTGCTGCGGGCATGAACCCAATGGATCTCAAGCGTGGAATCGATAAAGCCGTTGCTTCGGCGGTCGAACACATCCAAGGCTTAGCGACCCCATGTGAAGATTCCAAGGCCATTGCTCAGGTAGGCACGATCTCGGCAAACAGCGACACCGCTGTTGGTGAAATCATTGCCGAAGCAATGGAAAAGGTCGGCAAAGAAGGTGTGATCACGGTTGAAGAAGGTTCGGGGCTAGAGAACGAACTGGACGTTGTTGAAGGCATGCAGTTTGACCGCGGTTATCTGTCGCCTTACTTCATCAACAATCAGGACAACATGGCTGCAGAGCACGATGACCCCTTCATCCTGTTGTGTGACAAGAAGATCTCAAATATCCGTGATCTGCTTCCCGTACTAGAAAACGTTGCCAAGGCCGGTCGTCCATTGGTTGTGATCGCTGAAGACATCGAAGGCGAAGCTTTGGCCACACTGGTTGTGAACAACATGCGCGGCATCGTGAAAGTTGCAGCGGCTAAGGCTCCTGGCTTTGGCGATCGTCGTAAGGCGATGTTGCAAGACATCGCTATTTTGACCGGAGCGACCGTCATTTCTGAAGAAGTGGGCCTGACTCTCGAAGGCGCGACGTTAGAAGATCTGGGTACGGCAAAGCGTGTGTCTTCCACGAAAGAGAACACCACGATTGTCGACGGTTCTGGTGAGAAGGATGATATTTCCGGTCGCATCAAGCAGATCCGTCAGGAAATTGAAGACACATCATCAGACTACGATCGTGAAAAGCTGCAAGAGCGTTTGGCTAAGTTGGCTGGCGGTGTTGCTGTGATCAAGGTTGGCGCGCCAACCGAAGTTGAAATGAAAGAGAAGAAAGCCCGCGTTGAAGACGCTCTGCACTCCACGCGCGCAGCAGTGGAAGAAGGTGTGGTTCCCGGCGGCGGTGTCACACTGGTTCGCGCCATTGCAGCAGCGGAAGCGACGGTTGGTGACAACGAAGACCAAAACGTCGGTATCGCCCTGGCCGTGCGTGCGATGAGCGCGCCATTGCGTCAGATCGCGACCAACGCCGGTGTTGAAGGCGCCGTTGTTCTGGACAAGGTTTCAGCCTTGTCTGGCAATGACGGTTACAACGCAGCCACCGGTGAATACGGCGACATGTTGGCCATGGGTATTTTGGACCCAGCCAAGGTCACCCGTACGGCGCTGCAGGCGGCATCGAGCGTGGCGGGTCTGATGATCACCACCGAAGCCATGGTCAGCGAACTGCCAGCTGAAGAAGGCGCTGCGGCCGGTGGCATGCCTGGTGGCATGCCCGACATGGGCGGCATGATGTAAGCGACGCTTACGCCCCGAGAAGCCCGCGAATCGTCGATTTGCGGGCTTTTTTTTGCATCAATTTCGCTCGGTCGAGCCGTCCTGCTTCATCCGATTTGCCGCGCCTCGACAAAGTTGTCTGTCGCTAATGCTGGTACCGCTGTGGTTGTTTAGCTATTCTTTCTCGGTATTTTCAAACTATGGGTGAGGGAACTCTATGGACATGATGTTTATCGATTATTTGGCGCGATTCGGACACATGTTGTTCGGTGTCACATGGATAGGCCTACTGTATTACTTCAACTTTGTACAAACAGAGTATTTTAAAGAAGCCGAGCCGGCTGCTCGCGTTGACGCGTTTTCAAAGCTCGCGCCTCGCGCCCTGTGGTGGTTCCGCTGGGGTGCCATGGGTACCTTCCTGACCGGTGTTATCTTGCTGGGTTATCGTCATACGGGATTAACCGCAGACATCACGGTTGGCGCCCTGATGGGTACACTGATGTTTTTGAATGTCTGGCTGATCATTTGGCCGAATCAAAAAATCATCGTGGAGTCCAATCAGGGTGTACAGGCCGGTAACGAGCCAAACCCCGAGGCTGCAGCGGCTGCACCGAAGGCTGCACTGGCCTCTCGCACAAACACGCTGTTCTCCATGCCCATGCTGTATCTCATGGGTTCGAGCGCACACCTGTCCAGTGGCAGCCTAGCCTCGAGCACGACCGCGGTATGGGTCTGTGTCGCCATCGTCGCGGCGCTGGAAGCCAACGCAATATTTGGTAAGCAAGGTCCACTGACCACGGTTCGCGGCGTGATTCATTGTGGACTGGCACTGACCGTCGTCTTGGTAGCGATTCTGAACTTCCTGTAGTCGACAGGTTCGCACGAAGCAATGACAAAGGCCCATCAGGAAACTGGTGGGCCTTTTTTGTGTGCGCCACAGACGGTTGATGTGTTGGGCATGGCTTTGTCACAACAGGTCACCTGCCTTATAAACCCAGATGAAACCGGCGATTGATTCAGTAGTCTGCCCCCGCCTTACCGCTGCCTAAGTACAACAGCGCCAACAGCATCACAAAATATGTGGCAGCGAATTCGATGCCATTGTTCAGCACGACGAAGTTGCCGTGTTCTGTCAGCCAATCAATGTTGCCGTGTTCTTGAAGAATGCTTTTGGCCCGCCCCAGCCGTTCTGTGGCTTCTATCGTACGCTCGGTCGCAAAAAGCCCGGATCCGCTGGCGATTGCCAGCCATCCGTTTTGCCAGTGGACGACCAACCCAGCGACCAGCATGGTGACCATGAGTGGTATCGAAACCCAGCGGACGCCAAGGCCGATGAGCAACAACAGTGCCCCCAGTACTTCCGTCAACGTGGCGAGCCACGCCAAAACGGCAGGTAGAGGCAATCCCAACCCCCAATCTGCGTTGCCGAACCAAGCGATCGTGCTGCTCATATCGTTCAACTTGCGGGTGCCCGCCATCCAAAAAATTGGTGCAAGGTAAAGACGAAGGGCAAGTGCCGCGAAAAGCTCTCCGGGTTCTAGGTAGTCCAGCAGCGTGTTTGCTCGTTGTATCGGGTTGCGCATATCGCCTCCAACGGTCCGCCTATGACCGCTTTTCAGATAAGTTAGCCTGCCGCTGCACGGCAGAACACTAAGCCTTTTGTTCGCATCCGGTCGACAAGGTTCACGGTGTCGTCGAAAAGGCTTTGACGGGATAGCGTGTCGTGTTGTTTCGCGAGAATGGCCACATGATCGGCCAACGAACAGGCGGCATGATGTTCGATGTTTTCCAGCAGTAGGGCGGCCAAAGGTGTTAGCGACATAAACTCGCAATCTGCTTCGGCGTTTTGAAATACCGTCAAGAACGTGGGTGTCTCCGGTCGCTCGGTTGGTATGAATTCGGGGCCGATCTGATGCACCGGCCACTCATAAGCCAACACATGAGCCGTAGCGTTTAGTTCGAGCACGTCGTCGGCTTGCGCTGTCGTGGTAACCCGTGTTGGTTCCGGGGTGTCGGCGATTTGAACGTCGAGCTCTACCCATTCGTAATGGGCTAGGTCCCAAATGAACGGACAGCGATCAAAAATCGAATCATTGCTTTGGTAAAGGCCCTGCAAATAGCCGAGAAATTCTTGGGGCAGCAACGGGAAGTGTGGGGTAGTTGCTCGGTAATCTCGAATGAATCCGCGAATCAGTGTCTCCCAGTCATGGGGCTGGGTGATGCTTTGAACAACGGGAAAACTGCCGGCAAGCAAGCTGTCAAGATTGCGAAAGACCAAGTCTTGATAAACCTGCATCCGCTCTGCCGGTAAATCTGAGGGTATCGGAACCGCAATAGGGTCACGAAGGTAGCCCGTAAAGCGCATTTGAACGATGTCCAGCGCGTCGTTCAAGTGCCCGATACCGCTTGTTTCGCGCCAGATGGCATGGCGGTTGTGTGTTGTTGGATTTTGACGATGTGCTGCAGCTCTTGTTCCAGCTGTTGTAGGGGCGGGATGTTAAAATCGCGCTCCAGCAGCGTCGGGAAAACGCCGTGAATTTCGTAAGCATCGGCCAACAGGGCCCAAACCGGATCGATGACATTGCTGCCATGAGTATCCACGAGCAGTTTCTCGTGTTCCCTGTAGTGACCGGCAATATGGCCGTAAGCGATTTTTTGCGTTGGCAGCTGCCGCAAAAACTGCACGGCCTCGTAGCCATGATTCACGCTATTGACGTAAACATTATTGACGTCGAGCAGCAGCAAGCAATCGGCTCGCTCCAGTACATCGAGCAAAAAATCGATCTCTGGCATTTGTTGGCCTGGGGCGCAGTAATAGGACACGTTCTCGATGGCCATTTGCTGTCCTAGGACATCTTGAACCTGCTTGATCCTGTCACCGACGTGTTCGATGGCTTGTTGGGTAAAGGGAATGGGCAGCAGGTCATAGAGGTGGCCTGTGTCGCCGCAGTAGCTCAAGTGTTCGCTGTAACAGACCGCTTGGTAGCGTTGCAGAAAGTGCTGGATGTCTTTGATGAGGCCAATATCCAAATCCGCCTGTCCGCCAAGGTTTAACGACAACCCATGACATACCATCGGCAGACGATCAGCGACTTGGTCGAGTAGACAGGCAAATCGGCCTTTGACATGGATCCAATTTTCCGGAGCTACTTCAAAGAAGTGCGTATGCGCTGGAGGTTTACGAGCGAATTCGTCTAAAAATACGCGGCGCAGGCCTAAGCCCGCACCCTGTATTTCGTTACTGCCGCTTCCAGCGGCTCGAGTCAGGGATGGACTAGGCACCCCCGCATTTACCCTCGCCGCATTTGCCTTCCTTTCCTTTGTCGTCCTTGGCATCGCCGCACTTACCTTCGCCGCATTTGCCTTCCTTTCCTTTGTCGTCCTTGGCATCGCCGCACTTACCCTCGTCGCATTTGCCTTCACCAGCCATGGCGAACTGCATATAACCGCCTTCCAAGGTGGAAGCGTTGAGTAGCGAGGAATTGTTCGATGGCGAATTCGCATGAGCCATGGTCGATGCCGCAAGCGCTGCGCTTGCCGCAAGCGCGATGGATTTTTTCGTAGGTTTTTTCGTCATAACAAGAGGCCTGAAATTGAGATTAATGTGAGGAGCTTTCGCCCATGACCGGAAACGCTTGGTTTTGCGTGACTCTTGTGAACGACCACTGTTTGAAGATCGCGGAGTGCGCCCAAAAAAGTCATTGCAAACCCTGCTAAGCCAAGAAGGTCGAGACTACGGGGGCAGGCTGCACTCAAAATACGAAACCGACAGGCTGTAGCATTATCTGGATCAGCGGTCTGCGTTAGGATTTTTATACTCGCCGCTGTCATGTGATGCGCATCGTTTCTATAATCGAGGGCCCTGTGTCGATGAAAAGAGCGCAACCCATGGATGAATCCCCCAAGGACGTTTTGTCTACTGAAGAGAATGATCGCTATCGTTCCGGTGGCGCGCGCAGGCCGTCGACGAAGTCTTCGGGCAGCAGCGGGATGGGTACGACGCTCCTGTTGGCGTTGATGATCGCGGGTTTGTCTGGTGCGGGCTGGTTTATCGCCAACCAACAACAGATGCTCGCGGCAGAGCAAGATCGACTGAACGACGCAAACAGACGGCTGGCGGTTCTCGAACAACGTTTGTCAGCAACCGATAATGCGATGAGCCAAGAAGGCCAGGATACGAAACAGCAAATTAACTTGTGGGAATCCGAGATTCGCAAACTCTGGGCCATTGCGAATGAGCGCAACAGAGATTGGATCAAGGAGAACCAGTCTCGGCTCAAAACCGTCAGCGCGACGTTAAACGGTATTCGCGCGACTAACCGCGATTTGAAGGCGGCCACTGGGCGTCACGAAGAGGCCCTGAAGGTTCAGCAACAACTCATCGATCAGGTCACCAGTCTCGAGCTTCAGCTGCAGCAGATGTTGCGATCCCAGCGCGAATTGGTCGATAAGACCAATGTAGCGAGTCAAAACCTCGCAAAGATCGAGGCGGGTTTACGTCCTCAGGTGTTGGAAAATACTGAGGCAGTGCTGGCCTTTGATGCGTTTCGGATCGCTTCAAACAAACGCTTGGTGGCAGTGGAGCGTGAGCTGGCGAGGATGCAAAATGCCAACGCCGAAAGGCCTCAAGCTGCGGCACCAATCACTTTGGATTGAGGCCCATTGAGGACAGACCAAGAGCGACGTGTTCAGTCGCCTGTAAGATGACGTGATATCAGGACGTCTTTTTCTTCCCATAGGTGTTGGACCCATTGGGCGACTTGAGCTTTGCGCTGGGTCTCACCTAGTGGTTCCGCGGCAAATTCAGGCAAAGGGCGGTAGCGGGCATCGAAGATGACTCGGCCGCTTTTGCCCTGCAAAAAATCCCAAAATGTAGGCACACCATCCTGGTAAATGATCGTGACATCGACCAATCCGTTCAAATGGGAGCCCATGCCCTCGAGGGTGTAGTTGATGCCGCCAGCCTTGGGCTTCAGCAGATGTTTGAAGGCGTAATCTTGAAGGCGATGTTTTTCGTCCGTTCGACGTGTGCCCTCGGCGAAATTTAGAATCGTACTCGGGTGATTCTTTAACCCTTCGCAGGCTTTCATCACGTTGTCTTTGTCTGCACTGCGCAAACGTGGATTTTTCTTTATTTGCTCCCTAGTGACGCGTTTTACGAAGGGGAACCCCAGCACATACATCGCCTGGCCGACAAAGGGGAGCCAAATCAGCTGAGATTTCGTGAAAAATTTCAGTGGAGGAATGTCGTCGAGTAAGTAGGTTTGTAGCAGCAAAATGTCAGCCCAAGTCTGATGATTACAAACCACCAGATACCACTGCTCCGGTGACAAGTGTTCCCGTCCCTCCCAGAGAATCTCGGGTGAGACAAGATTCAGGCGGTGGATCATCCAACGATTGGCTCTGGTCCACCAGATGATGATGTAATCCATTCGTTTTTGGATAGCGGGTTTGCTGGCTTTTGGCGCGATAGCGAAGTGAAGCGACCAGACAAGTAGGACAGCACAGACACCAACGGTGGCGATGGCGATAGAGATACAGGCTAAAATGCCCTTTACAACATGCATGATCAATCAGTCAAAAGTCGGTTGCCGCATGGTGGCACTGTCGGGTTGGGCCAGCAACCGTTGGTGTGCGGGTTCCATGAGTTAGCGCTCAAGTACATCAAATATTTCTAAGCAAGAGCACGCAGGCGAGGCTGATTACCACGACCCCGACCAAATTTAATACCACGCCCTCGCGCACCATGGTTTGGATAGAAAAGCGCCCAGTGGCGAAGGTAATGACATTGGGTGGAGTGGCCACTGGCAGCATGAACGCGCAAGAAGCACTCATGGCCGCCGGGATCATGAACAACGCAGGGTCAGTGCCAGCTCCCAGCGCCGCGGCCGCCAAGATGGGCATGAGCAGGGTTGTCGTCGCCATATTGCTGGTGACTTCCGTCAGGAAGGTGACCGCCAAACAGATCGTCGCGATCATGAGGAGCAAAGGCAGGGTAGAGAGCTGCTCCAACGATTGTCCAATCGTGCCGCTGAGGCCTGAATTGATGAAGCCCGTCGCGATGGTGATGCCAGCTCCAAACAGCAGCAGCATGCCCCAGGGGATTCGTTCAGCGGTTTCCCAGTCGAGTAGGCGCTCGGTTTCGCCCTTGCCGTTGGTCTGGCCGCTGGGGATAACGAACAGCGCAACCACAGCCAGAAACGCCACCATGGCGTCATTGGCATTTGGCAGGGAGAGCCATTCGCTCCATCCACCCCAGGGACCCTTGCGGGTCATCCATAACCCAGCGGTGACAGAAAAAACCGTGAGCACCCGGCGCTCGGCAAGGGTCCACTCGCCACTGCTTGGCAGCGCGACGCCGCCCCGTTTGGACACACCCCGCGTGATCCAGAATCCTGCGATAGGCAGAAGCACCACGACCACGGGTACTGCCCACATCATCCACTGACCAAAGGAAATGGCAGAGCCGGTCACTTCCGTATAAACCCCCATAAAGACCATGTTGGGTGGCGTACCGATGGGTGTGCCTATGCCTCCGATGCTAGCGGCATAGGCGATGCCGAGCAGAAGCGGAGCCGCCAGCTTCGCGTCGTCAGACTTCTCTAGTGCCGCGAGGGCCACAGGCAGCAGCATCAACGTGGTGGACGTGTTGGAAATCCACATACTCAAAAATGCACTGGCACACATAAACCCGAAAACGAGGCGGCGTGAGCTGTTGCCACCAAAAGCGCGAACCATATACAGAGCGATACGACGATGAGCGCCACTGCGCTCCAGAGCGGTCGCGAGCAAAAAACCACCCAACATCAAAAGCACCAAGGGGTTGCCATACGCGGCACCTAATTCTTTGGCAGACAAAACCCCAAATAACGGGAGCAGCGCCATGGGCAACAGGGAGGTCGCGGGAATCGGAATGGGCTCAAAGATCCACCAAACCACGACCCACAGAGTTACCCCTAGCGTGATAGCCGCCTCGGTGTCACCACTGCTTTGCCACAAGGCAAAAAACGCACAAAACGCAATAAACGGACCCAAGTACAGGGCCAGTGTTCGCGGATTAGGGTATGGTTTTAACATGGCTGGCGAGGGTAGCGGACATGGCTGACAGTTTCTATTGGTACGATCTTGAAACTACGGGTACGAATCCGAAGTGGGATCGGATTGTGCAGTTTGCGGGTATTCGAACCGATTTGGATTTAAACCCCATCGGCGAGGCACTGTGCTTCTTCGTTCGACTGCCCGATGACGTATTGCCAAACCCCGATGCGTCCCTAGTCACAGGTATCACACCGAGCAAGTTGGCGGCTGAAGGCATCAGTGAGTTCGATGCACTGCAAAACATACTGCAGGAATTTAATGCGCCAGGCACCTGCACCCTTGGCTACAACAGCCTGCGTTTTGATGATGAGTTTATGCGCTACGCGCTCTACCGCCATTTGCAGGACCCTTACGCGCGGGAGTATCGCAACGGCAATACCCGCTGGGATTTGGTTGATTTGGTGCGTGCGGCCGGAGCCCTGCGTCCTGAAGGAATCCATTGGCCCACCGATGAGAATGGCCAGACTGTCTATCGGTTAGAAGAGCTGACCAAGGCCAACGGCATCGATCACGGTCAGGCCCATGATGCGATGTCAGATGTTCATGCGACCATTGGTATGGCGCGACTGCTGAAAGAGCAGCAGCCGAAACTGTTCGAGTATTACTACGGCATGCGCCAGAAGAAAAATGTGAAGTCGCTCTTGGAACCGTTAGGTGCGCGCCTGTGCGCCCACGTCTCTGCGATGTATGGAAAGGATCGCTTCAACGTCGCTCCGGTTGTCTCCATTACGCGGCACCCGAGCAATTCTAACGCCATCGTGGTGGCGGATTTGGGTGAAGACATCGAGTGTTTGCTGGACTGGTCCGAGGATGAGATTCGCACCAAGCTTTTTGTGCCCAGGGGCGAAACTCGCGCGCCGCTTCGTGAGGTGAAGGTGAATCGCAGCCCATTCATCGCACCCTTCGAGGTGCTCACCGACGAGAACATTGAAAAGCTGTCGTTGTCCAAAAAAGTCATTAAGGAGCGCTGGCGACGCCTCAATCAGCCTGCGCTGTCGCAAAAGGTCCGTCGTGCGTTCGTGCAAGACGGTATGCCCCAAGAAAAAGACGCCGATGCAGCACTCTATGGAGCCTTCCTGCAGGAAGAAGATAAGGCACGTTCTAATCACCTGTATTCAGAGCTGGCCGAAGGGCGCTGGGCGGATATGGACTACCGTGATGCTCGTCTGCCCACCTTGGCTGCGCGGATGAAGGCGCGCTCCTTTCCCGACTTACTGGCGCCCCAAGAGGCCGATGCCTGGCGGGAATACGTCGCTGAAAAGCTGGTTGGCGACGGTGATTGGTTGAACTTGTCGGGCTTCAACCAGCGTTTGGATGAGTTAAACGGCGCTTCGCTCACCGCAGACAAACAGGCTGTTTTGAATGAGCTGCGTCACTATGGCGTCGCGCTGAAGGACAAGTATGGGTTGGCGGACGATCGTGGCTGAACTGGAGCTGCCGGTGGAGCCAGCCATTCTCTTTGATGGCGTGGACAAATCCTTCGGCACCTTATCGGTGTTTCGTCATCTGTCCTTGAGGCTGCCCAAGGATCAGACCACAGCAATCGTCGGCACCAGTGGCAGCGGCAAAACCACTCTGCTGCAAATGATCAATGGCTTGGAGCGAGCCGATGCTGGTCAGATTGAGGTCTTGGGCCAAGCGGTGCCCACACAGCATCTCGAGGCGTTTCGCCGCGGTATTGGATACGCAGTCCAAGGCGCTGGGCTTTTCCCTCATTTGACGGCTCGGGAAAATGTCACCCTCGTCGCCAAGCTTGAGGGTTGGTCCGAAGAGCAAATGGAAGAGCGCTTTCGCTCTCTGCTCGATACGGTCGGTTTGTCAGCTGAGCTGGCTGAGCGTCTACCAAGGCAGCTTTCCGGCGGTCAGCAGCAGCGATTGGGTATTTGTCGTGCGCTGATGTTACAGCCGCCCATCTTGCTGCTGGACGAGCCGTTTTCCGCGGTCGATCCGATTACCCGACTTGGCCTGTACGAAAGCTTTGAGCAGGTGCGTCAGACGCACCCATCCACCACCGTGCTGGTGACTCACGACCTCCGCGAAGCCCGCCGATTAGCAGACTTTTTGGTGATTTTGGATCAAGGCAAGGTGGTGCAAAGCGGTATTCCTCAAGAGGTTCTCGAGCATCCGGCAACACCTTATGCCGAGCGGTTGATCGAGAGTCAGCTCTCGTGAAGACGAAAATGCTCATGCTGTGGTTCTGTCTGATGGTCGGCATGACTGGCTCTGCGTTTGGCGCTGAAGAGCCGGATGTCGTCGTCGTAGGGAGTAAGAACTTTGGTGAAAGCTACTTGTTAGCGGAAATCGCGGCTCAGGTGCTCGAAGCAAAGGGATTCGACGTGGTTCGGCAGCTTGGCCTTGGTGGCACACTGATCTGCTACGAGGCTCTGAAGAATGGTGAAATTGATCTGTATCCGGAATACACCGGTACCTTGAGTCAGGCGGTACTGAATATGCCCGGCAATCCAGGCCGAGCCCAGATCAATGACGCACTAGTTCCCGATGGGCTCGAACTGCTCGAGGAGTACGGGTTTAACAACACCTATGCCATTGTGGTTCGTGAGGCGCTGGGCGAAAAACTGGGTTTGCAGCGAGTCGGTGATCTTGCGGGCAACGATTTAACCCTGGCCTTCAGTCATGAATTTTTGCAGCGCGAAGATGGCTGGCCCGGACTGTCCTTGGACTATGGGCTAAACCAGTCCGTTACCGGTATCGAACACGGTCTTGCCTATCAGGCGATTGCTGACGGCGCTATTGATGTCACAGACGCTTACAGCACCGATGGTGAACTGCAGCGCTACCAGCTTCGGGTACTGGACGATGACCTGGGCTATTTCCCAGAGTATCGCGCGGCGACCTTGGTGCAACGCAGCGCGCCACCCGGCCTCCGTGAGGCCTTGGCAGGCATGCACAACATGCTTGATGAAAACGCCGTTCGAGCGCTGAACGCTCGGGTGGTCGTAGAAGAAATAAGCTTCCAGCAAGTGGCGGCCGAGTTTGTACGCGCTAATGCGGCCGCCCTAGGTCTGCCCGCGCAGACGGCTGCCATGTCCTCCATTCCCCAAAAAACCGTATTGCAGCAAGTCTGGGTTGCCGAGTTGTGGGGACACTTTGTCAGGCACCTGCAACTCACCGGTACCGCCCTGATCGGGGCCATTGTTGTTGGACTGGGCGTCAGTCTTGTGGCTTATCGACGCCGTCGGCTGGCTGAGGGCGTTGTCTACGTCTGTGGCCTGATGCAGACGATACCGTCGCTTGCATTACTGGCGCTGATGATTCCCGTGTTTGGTATTGGCTTTATGCCAGCGATCATTGCGTTGTTTCTGTATTCGCTGTTACCCATTGTGCGTAACGCCATTACCGCGCTAGCCAATACGGATCCGACCTTGGTTAGGGTCTCACGGGCGCTGGGTCTCAATGCCTGGGAGCAGTTACGCTATCTTCGTCTGCCCTTGGCGACGCCGGCGATTTTTGCGGGTATTCGCACCGCCGCCGTCATCAGCATTGGTACCGCAACGCTGGCCGCCTTTATTGGTGCTGGTGGGCTGGGCGAGCCCATTGTCGTCGGGCTGTCGCTGAACGACACCGATATGATCTTACGCGGGGCCGTCCCGGCCGCGCTGCTTGCCGTCGTCGTTGAACTGTCTTTTGGCGCGCTGGAGCGGAAGATCAGCCCGCCAAAATAAATGTATGAGTCAAATCGGCGATGGCCATTCTGTGGCATTCTGTGGAATTGTTCGGATGTTTGAGGAGCGTTTTTGGAACCCTTACAAAGAGAAAATATTCGGCTAGCGGCAACGGTGATGATCGTTCGGGACAAACCCGATTCACCGAGTCCAGCCATTGAAGTCTTTATGATGAAGCGGCCGGGGCGGGGAGACTTTCCAGACCTGCACGTCTTTCCTGGCGGTAAGGTAGAAGAGACGGATTGGCAGCCTGAACTCTGTCCTGATATGGCTGACAGTGAAGCCAGTCGGCGCCTTGGCATAGACGAAGGCGGACTGCGTTACTGGGTCGCCGTTGCTCGGGAGTGCTTTGAAGAGTGCGGTGTTCTGCTGTCTCGCGACGCCTCAGGAGCAATTGGCATACCTGCTGCGTACCGGGAACAACTGCGTGTCCAGCGGCAACGCTTGCTGCAAGACGATGTGACATGGCATGACATGCTGCGCGAGCACAATCTGACCATCGCCAGTGACAGGTTGGTTTATTTCAGTCACTGGTTGACTCCGCCATCAGTGCCGCGTCGGTTCGATACACGTTTTTTTCTTGCCGCATTGCCCGAAGGTGAGGTGGCTCTGTCGGATACACAAGAAACCATTGCCGGGGAATGGATTGAGCCGTCTAAGGCACTGGAAAATCACCGGCAAGGGGACTGGCAAATGATTGGGCCCACGCTGCGCTCGCTGGATACGTTGACAGCGTTTAGCAGCATCGAGGAGGCCTTGGCTGAGGTTCGAGCCGAACGACACGTCAGACCCTGGACTCCCGCCTTGGGCAGTGACGGTATGCAGCCCTTTCGGGCAGGTCACGATGATTCCCGGCTTAAGGCTAACCAATGAGTGATGATGATTTAACGTGGCAGCATCTGTCCTCTCGTTATGAAGAGGCTGGTCTGATGTTGTTTGAAAAGCGTATCGATACGTTACGCAATCCGCGTAACGGTCAGACCTTCGATCGCTTGGTTTTAGAGTCCGTGGACTGGGTCAACGTAGTAGCGCTGGATGCAGAAGGCCGATCACTGATGATTCGCCAGTTTCGCTTCGGTGTTGGCTACAACACCCTCGAAACGCCCGGCGGAATGGTGGACCCCGGTGAAGACAGCAAAACGGCTGCGGCCCGGGAATTGCTCGAGGAAACCGGCTACACCAGCAAAAACTGGCACTATCTGGGCGCAGTAGAGCCGAATCCAGCGTTTCACAACCATCTGTGTCATCACTGGTTAGCGAAGGATGTCGTGCCGACGAAAGCGCAGGATCTTGGCGATGGCGAAGCCATTACGCTGGAGTTTATGGCTCAGAACGACGTGCGCAAAGCGGTGGAATCCGGCGAGCTGAAGCATGCCCTAGCGCTGTCGGCCTTGGCCCGGGTATTCCCGATTTGGCCGATGCCCTTTGTGCAAGCCGATCCGTAAAACTTTCGATGGACTGAGGTTATGGCTGACGTATTAGTAGGCAGTGAAGGATCCGATGTTAAGCGTCTAGCGGCGTTGTTCAATCGAATTCTGGGTGCAGAAACAATAAGTTTGTCTCCACCCGTACAAATGCTGTGTGATGCGATGATTGGGGCTCGTCCGGATTTTCTATTCGCCGTGAACGCTCAAGGCACCATCTTGTTTGCCAGCAGTACGTGTTTGGAACTGGCCGGTGTCAGCGCGCAGACGCTGGAAGGTGAGGCTTTTGAGACGCTCATAGACGTACAGGACCGCACCGACTATCGCCAATTTTTTGCGGATACCTTGCTGCCGTTGGTGGGGAAGCCATTTTCAAAGCTTGGACCCTTAGATGTGCGTATCGCCCCTGTCGGCGAGACCACGTCCGACTCGATCCGCTGGGCCGCATTGCGTGCCGGTTCGATTGACCTGTTCCCAAATCCGGACAGCAATAACGCGCTGTTTTTTTCAGTCTGATAGACATAACTCAACGGGAAGAAGAGGTCAGGATTCGTCAACAACTGAATGTTGATGCGATGACAGGGCTACCGAGCCGCTACAACCTGATTGCCCAAGTTGAAAAGCATATTGGTAGAAATCAGGCTTCTCCACATGACGCGCCCTTTGTTTTCGTGTTCTTTGACCTCGACCGCTTTAAAAACATTAACGACGCCTTAGGCCATCGTATTGGAGACGAATTTCTTGCGGCGCTGTGTTCCCGCTTACAAGCGTCGTTTAAAGAAAATCAAATTTTTGCAAGATTTGGCGGCGACGAATTCATCCTCTTTTTACCGGATGTTGCCGACTTGGATGAAGCATCCGATCTTTGTTTAAGAGCACTGGATCTGATGCGCGAGCCGGCAGCGGTCGCCGGTTATTCACTCTCTTGCGGCGCCAGTTTCGGTGTGGCTCGCTATCCGGATCACGGCACCACTATTGATGAGCTTATTCAGGCAGCGGATACCGCCATGTATCACATCAAAAGCCTGGGTGCCGGAGGCTGTGCGGTATTTGATGCGTCAATGAATGAGGAGCGATTTTCCCAACTCGAACTGGAGCAAGAACTGCGTCAGTCTCTCGCCCAAGGTGACTTTGTCGCGTTCTTTCAGCCTATCGTCGATCTCGCCACTGGCGTGCTGGTCGGGGTTGAGGCGCTGGCGCGATGGCGTCATAGCCGATTAGGGTGGCTGGATCCCAGTGCATTTCTGGCCTTAGCCGAGCAGGCGGGTTTGGTACCTGACATTGACGCATTGGTGCAAAAGTCTGCGCTGCGTAGTGTCGCCCGCTGGCGAGAGCTTGGGTACGACCTGGTTGCATCCATTAACTGCTCATCAGCGCAAATTGAACGCCCCGATTTTCTGCAAGTGATTGAGTCGCTTTGCCAGGAAACGACTTTTCCTCTTCAATGCCTGCAAATCGAACTCACGGAACAGGCGTTAGTCCGTCAGATTGAACGTGCCGCGGTTAGCATTCAGGCACTTCGTGCCAAGGGTGTGCGAGTCGCGATTGACGACTTCGGCATGGGCTATTCGTCGCTCAGTTATTTGCGCCAATTCCCGGTGGATGTTCTGAAAATCGACCAGACCTTTATCCAAGAGATACAAACCGAGAGCGATGCGAAGGCCGGAGTAAGTTTGGCGGATGCCATCATCGCGATGGCGAAAGGCTTAGGGTTGAGTGTGGTTGCCGAGGGAGTTGAGCGGCCGGCACAGCTCGCCTACCTCTGCCAACAAAGCTGTGATCAAGCTCAGGGTTACTTGTTTGGCGAGCCGTGTGATGAGAAAGAGATGTTGTCGGTGCTTGCTCAAGGTGGCTACAAAGACATCATAGATTTAACAACTTCTAAAAGGCGCAGTGGTAGTTGAGTTTGTCGTCAAACCGGATCGGTTCGAACGGTTGTCCGAGCGCAAGCGATCGGTTAGACGTATAGTTGCACTCCATCATTATCATGGACCTTCCAGTGAAAGGATTTACGACTAAGGTTGTACATAACGACCGTCAAGACTCAATCGAGCACGGGTCGCTACATAAGCCGATCCACGCCAACGTTGCTTACGGGTATGACGATGCCAGGGAATTGGCGGCGGTTTTTCAGGGTGCAAAAAGTGGCTACAGCTATGGCCGGCAGGTCAACCCGACGGTCACTGCGCTGGAGTCGAAGGTCACGGTCATGGAGAGTGGTGTTGCCAGTGTCTGCTTCGGTACTGGCATGGCCGCGATTGGCACCACAATGTTTGCCCTGCTGAGATCTGGCGATCACATCGTTTCCAGCGCGTTTTTGTTTGGCAACACCAACAGTCTGTTCAATACCTTTGGCCAGATGGATATCAATGTGAGCTTTGTCGATGCAACGTCTGTAGACGCAGTGGCCGCCGCTGTGACAGAAAAGACTCGCGTGGTGTTCGTGGAAACCATCGCTAACCCGCGTACACAGGTTGCAGATCTGGCGCGTATCGGCGAGTTTTGCGCTCAACATGGGTTGGTTTATGTGGTGGATAACACCATGACGTCGCCCTATTTGTTTCAAGCCAAGGAGGTTGGTGCCAGCTTGGTGGTGAACAGTTTGACCAAATATATCGGCGGTCACGGCAATGCCCTAGGTGGCGCGGTGACGGAGTTGGGAAATTACGATTGGTCGACCTTCCCGAACATTTATCCTGAGTATCAGGGCGGTGAACCCACCAAATGGGGGATTACCCAGATCAAGAAAAAGGGTTTGCGAGATCTGGGTGCCAGTCTGGGTCCAGAGGCCGCTCATCACATCGCCATGGGCTCAGAGACGTTGGCTCTGCGAGTCCAGCGGCAAAGCGATAACGCCATGGCCATCTGCCAGTATTTGCAGGCACACCCCAAGGTCAAACGTGTTTATTACCCGGGCCTCGACGATCACCCCCAGCATGCGCGTGCTCAAGAACTGTTTCGTGCCTTTGGCGGTCTGTTCAGTTTTGAACTGCAGCCGGAGGTCGACCTCTGGGAGTTTTTGAATCGGTTGGACGTCATCGTGAAGTCTAGCAATTTGGGCGATAATCGCACGCTAGCGATTCCAGTCGCCCATACCATCTATTTCGAAATGGGAGCAGAGCGTCGAGCCAGCATGGGCATTGACGAGTCCTTGATTCGAATTTCTAGTGGTATCGAAGACAGTGAGGATTTATTGGCGGATCTCGCCGCAGCGTTTGGGTAGGAGAAAAACATGGGTCGACTCGCGGAAAAAGTAGCCATCATAACCGGTGGTGCGGGCGGTATTGGTATGGCAGCAGGCAAACGCTTCGCCGCCGAGGGCGCGCAAGTCCTGTTGGTGGATCTGAATGAGCAAGCCCTGATCGACGCCTGCGCGGAAATAGGTGGCAACCACGTCAGCTATTTGGTCGGCGATGTGACCCGTGCGGCCGACAATGCGCGCATGGTAGAGACCGCTACCGAACGCTATGGGGGTGTCGATATCTTTCTGGCCAATGCGGGGATTGAGGGGGATGTCGCGTCGATTCTCGATTAC
The DNA here is from genome assembly GCA_002704225.1 of Gammaproteobacteria bacterium. Lineage (GTDB taxonomy): Bacteria > Pseudomonadota > Gammaproteobacteria > Pseudomonadales > Azotimanducaceae > UBA4421. The sequence goes on from PAFU01000007.1 coordinate 47,731, forward strand.
GACGAAGCTCGTTTTGATCAGGTGATGTCGGTAAACGTAAAGGGGCCGTTCTTGGCCCTTCGAGCGGCGGTTCCCGCCATGCGGCTGCGCGGCGGCGGCAGTATGATTATCACGTCGAGCATTACAGGCGTGCGTGGTACCCCGCGTTTGGCACCCTATGCGACCAGTAAACATGCAGTCATCGGTTTGATGAAGTCGGCGGCTCGCGAGTTCGCAGCCGAAGGCATTCGGGTGAATACCGTAAACCCTTCGCCGGTTCAAACACGCATGATGCGTTCGATTGAGGCGGGCATAAGGCCTGAGGATCCGGAGGCAGCTCAGCAATCCATGGCAACCAATATCCCGATGCAGCGCTACGCAGAGCCGGAAGATATTGCGAATATCATGTTGTTTTTAGCCAGCGACGAGAGCCATTTCGTGACCGGTTCAACTTACTTTGCAGATGGTGGCAACACAGCTTAAAGTTCCGCTTTTCCTGCACTAAATGAACCAGAAAAGGATGAGATTCATGGCCGAGGCCCTACTTGCTACTGACCTAACCCTACCCAACAAGCGCATAGGTAAGGTGCGTGATCTGTATGACGTGACGCTGGCATCTGGCGACGAGGCCCTGCTGATTATCGCCACAGATCGAATCAGTGCCTTCGATGTGGTTATGCAAAACGGACTGCCCGGTAAGGGCGTGGTGCTAACACAGATTTCCAAGTTCTGGTTTGATCACTTTGCCAGCGAAATCAATCATCATTTGCTCAGCACTGACGTCGCCGATGTGCCTGGCCTGACCGATGGCCAACGCCAAGCCCTGAGTGGTCGCATCATGCTGTGTCGTAAGACCGAAGTGGTGCCCATTGAGTGTATTGCCCGTGGCTACATCACGGGTAGCGGCTGGAAGGACTATCAAAACAGCGGTGCCGTCTGTGGTATCCAGTTGCCTGCGGGTCTGCGTAATTCGGATCGTTTGGCTCAGCCTCTGTTTACGCCGTCAACCAAGGCGGTCGATGGCCACGACGAAAACATCAGCTTTGCTGAGGGTGCCGAGGTGGTGGGTGAAGAACTGATGCAGTGGCTGGGTGAGAAGACGCTGAGCCTTTACAGTGCGGCCCGAGACTATGCTGGCGAGCGCGGCATCATTCTCGCAGACACCAAGTTTGAGTTTGGTCAGATTGGCGGCTCTGGTGAGCCGATACTGATTGACGAAATCTTTACGCCAGACAGCTCCCGATTTTGGCCAGCGGACGACTGGGAGCCGGGTCGTGAACAGGTCAGCTTTGATAAGCAGATTGTTCGTAACTATCTTGAGACCGTTGTCGCCAGCGGTGAGTGGGATAAGAACCCGCCAGGCCCCGCTCTGCCTGCCGAAGTGATCGATCGCGGTATTGCGCGATATTTGGAAGCCTATCACCTGCTCACCGGCGAGCATCTCTCGCTTTAGTCGCTTCGAGTAGCCCTCGCGTCGGCGCGTGGATTGGCCAACCTACAAACGACTCTGTGATCAAGCGGACTATTGGTCCGCTTGGATGATTGCCCAGTGCATCCAGCTATTGATCGACAGCGATAGCGAGGAATCGGTAACCGTTGCGGAAGTGCTGCGACGTGACTGCCAGATGCCAGCTCTTAAGCAACCGGCAGATCACTCAGGCGACGAGCGCACGGCCATGCATCAGGTCACACTGAGCGAAACTCAGTGTCGCTTGCTGCTCGCTGTGATCCAGCGCGCGAAAGACACCCATCAATTCACCCCCGATACCCGCGCCAGAGGTCTGGGAGGCTTTGCCGAGAGCTGCGAAGAATTGATACGGTGGCGGGCCACGGAACATAGCGGGCGTTAGTATGACCCAGCCTGAACAACAGACGTCGTCCCAGTCCGGGGCGATTCGCAAAATACTCATCGCCAATCGCGGCGCCATTGCGCGTCGTATCGTGCGGGCCTGCAACGAGTTGGGTCTTGAAAGCGTCGTGGTTCATACCTCGGTTGATGCGCATGCGCCTTATATACAAGAGGCCAGCGAAGCGTATGCCCTGAGCGGTCTACGGCCAGCAGACAGTTATCTCGATCAAGACCAACTGTTGAGCATTGCACGCACCAGCGGCGCCGACGCAGTGCACCCCGGTTACGGTTTTTTGTCGGAAAACGCGGGCTTTGCACAACGGGTACTCGACGCGGGCCTCACCTTTATTGGCCCCGATCCGTCATGGCTGGATCGTATGGGCGACAAGGTGAACGCCCGCCGTATTATGGCCGAACAAGGCATGCCGGTATTCGACGGCAGCGACTTCATTACCGATATGGCCACAGCCCGCGAGGTTGCTCAGACCATTGGATTTCCGCTTGTGGTGAAGCCGTCGGGTGGTGGCGGCGGCATGGGCATGCAGGTGGTAGAGCAGATGGACGCGTTGGAATCCGCGCTGACCCAAGCTCAGACCGTTGCCGCGGCGGCCTTCGGCAGCAGTGATGTCTATCTGGAACGCTGGATTGCCCAGCCTCGCCACATCGAGTATCAGATTCTGGCGGATGAGCACGGCAACGCCATGCACCTGTATGAGCGCGAATGTTCGATTCAGCGTCGTCATCAAAAACTGATCGAAGAAAGTCCGGCGCCAGGGATCGATGCATCTGTGCTACGTGAACAAGCCGAACGCGGCGCAGAAATTTGTGCCCGGCTGGGCTACAACAATGTGGGCACGTTAGAAACCCTGTACAGCGATGGCAGCAGCGGCTTCCTGGAAATGAATACCCGTATCCAAGTGGAACACGGGGTAACCGAAGAAGTGACCGGGGTCGATCTGGTGCAACAGCAGATCCTGCTCGCTGCCGGTGGCCAACTGCCAGAGCCCGCTGAGCTGAGCGGTCATGCGATCGAAGTGCGACTCTACGCCGAAGACTCCCAGACTCTGATGCCGTCGACCGGTGTGCTGCGCATCTTCCAACCGCCCCAGCTTTTCGGCGTGCGTGTGGAAACCGGTTATCAGCAAGGCCAGGAAGTCAGTCCCTACTATGACGCGCTATTGGCCAAAATAATCGCTAAGGGCAGTACTCGGGAGCAGGCCATTGGACGGGCTGTCGTGGCACTGCAAGCGTTTACGATTCAGGGCGTGCAAACCAATGCAGCATTGCTGCTGCGTGTGTTGCGGGATACGGCCTTTTTGCGCGGTGATATTGATACCGGCATGGTGGCCCGGATCTTACGCACAGGCCAACGGATTCCCGCCCTCTGAAAAAAGCCGCCGCGATGCTATATTTTCCGATCGGGAAAAGGAGAGAGAGGAAGATGGCGAAGCAAGACGTAGAAAGTGAAGTCACGGGCAACGTGTGGAAGGTGTTGAAGAGCGTCGGCGACAGCGTTGCCGAAGGCGAAGTCATCATGATTTTAGAGTCTATGAAAATGGAAATTCCTGTGGAGTCCCCAGCGGCTGGCACGCTGTCGCAGGTCTTGGTCGAACCGGAAGAGCAGGTTGAAGAAGACCAAGTCGTCGCCGTTATCGAAAGCTAATGCGCATCCAAAACAGCCACGAAATTTAGCGGAGAGTTCAATGAGTTCAGATTTAGTCACAATTGATATCAATAACGGCATCGCCGATGTTCGTCTAAACCGAGAAGAAAAATATAACGCCCTCAGTCAGGACATGTTTGACGCCATCATAGATGCCGGACAATCGCTGGCGAGTGCCGACGACGTATCGGCTGTGGTGTTGTCCGGCAATGGTAGAGGTTTTTGCGCGGGGCTGGATATGGCAAGTTTTGCGTCGATGTCTGATGGTTCGCGACAGTCTCAATCCGGTACCGCCTCGTTGTTGAAGAAAGACGAGCGGCCGGAAAATCGCGCCCAGCGCCCGGCCCTGGTGTGGAAGCAACTGCCGATGCCCGTCATTGCCTCGCTGCATGGGGTGGTGTTTGGTGGCGGGTGCCAAATTGCCCTCGGCGCGGACATGCGTATCGCCGCTCCGGACATGAAAATGTCGATTATGGAAATCAAATGGGGCTTGGTCCCAGATATGAGCATTACCCAAACTCTGCGCGATTTGATGCCCATGGATGTGGCGAAGGAACTGACGTTTACTGGTCGCATTCTCAATGGCGAACAAGCCAAGGCTGTCGGATTGGTCACGCGGGTTGCAGACGATCCTTTTGCGGCAGCGATGGCGCTGGCTGAAGAGATTGCCGGTAAATCACCGGATGCAGTCCGCGCAGGTAAGGCGCTGTACGAACAAGCTTGGCACGCCGATGCGCGCACGGGCTTGGAGCTTGAAGCGTCATTGCAGGCCGGGCTAATTGGCTCAACCAATCAGATTGAGGCGGTTAAGGCGAATTTCGAAAAACGCCCGCCGAGCTTTGCCCCCGCGTCTTCAACGCACGAACACTCGTAGCCTATGAGCTGGGAAAACGAAGTCAAAGAGCTGCAGCGGCGACGCTATTTGGCGCAGCAGCAGGGTGGCGAGGCTGGTATTGCCAAGCAGCATGCGCGTGGACGAATGACCATCCGCGAGCGCATCGATGTGCTGCTTGATGATGGTTCGTTCCGAGAGCACGGCCGAGCAACCGCCAGCCCGGTTTACGATGATAACGATGAGTTGGTGGAATATGCCCCTGCGAACTATGTCGTAGGTTTTGGTGCCATCGACGGTCGCAGAGTCACTGTGGGCGGCGAAGACTTTACGCTGAAAGGCGGTTCGCCCAATGCGGCGGGTTTGCGTAAAAGCGTCTACGCCGAACATCTGGCGGTACAGTATCGAACCCCCTTGGTGCGTATGCTCGAAGGCGGCGGCGGTAGCGTCAAAGGCGGCGGCAAAAAAGGCGGTACAGTAGGCGAGCCAGTGTATACCGAGCCGCGATTCAAAATAATCGCCGATGCCATGGGCGTGGTGCCTGTTGCGTCAGCAGCCCTGGGCGCGGTTGCCGGTTTTCCCGCCGGCCGTTTGGTGGCATCGCATTTCTCCGTCATGACCGAACATACGGCTCAAGTTTTGATTGGTGGTCCTGCCCTCGTGGAACGAGCTCTAGGGGTCAAAATGACAAAGGAAGAGCTGGGCGGTGCGTCGGTGCATTTGCGCAGCGGTATTGTCGACAATTTGGCTGCTGATGAGCACGATGCACTGGCTCAGATACGCCGTTATTTGAGCTATTTGCCCAGCAGTATTTGGCAGCGCACACCGCGCCACACGACAGACGATCCGGTTGATCGTCAGGAACAGGCTCTGCTGTCTGTGGTACCTCGTGACAGCAATACCGGCTTTGATATGCGGGCTGTGCTGAACATGATTTTTGACGTCGACAGCGTATTTGAAATGGGCGCATTGTACGGGCCCAGTCAGATTTGTGCGTTGGCGACGTTGAACGGACAGCCCGTGGGCGTGCTGGCGAATGATTGCCTGCACTATGCCGGCGCTATGACCGCCGAGGCGGCGCAAAAATACCGACGTTTCGTAGAGATGTGCGATACCTTTCATTTGCCGATTGTGAATTTGATCGATCAACCGGGCTTTATGATCGGACCTGAGTCAGAGGCCGCGGGCACCATTCGCTACGGCATGGCAGCGGTAGCCGCTGCTGCTCAATCCACGGTGCCTTGGGCAGTCATCCAAGTACACAAGGGCTTCGGTGTGGCCACTGCAGCGCACTATGCCCCCGGAGCTTACATATTGGCTTGGCCTTCCGTAGAATCCGGCCCGCTGCCGGTTGAGGGTGGCGTAGCGGTCGCCTTTCATCGTGAAATTGCCGCAGCGCCGGATCCTGAGGCAAAGCGTCGGGAACTAGAAGATCGTTTGCGCGAGGCGCGGTCACCGTTTCCTCGCGCGGAGTCGTTTGCTGTTCATGAGCTGATTGACCCACGTGAAACCCGCCCGGTGCTATGTGAATGGGTCGAGTGGATTCAGCCACAGTTGGATACGCTGGTTGGCCCAGCGCATTTTCCGGCGCGACCGTAAAGCGACGCCCAAGGGCGTTTGAATAATTTGTCTAACGACACCGTTAATTGGAGAACTACATGTCTATTTCATTTGCCGATCAGGTTGCCATTGTCACCGGAGCGGGTGGCGGATTGGGTCGTTGCCACGCCCTTGAGCTGGCCCGTCGAGGCGCCAAAGTCGTGATCAACGATTTGGGCGGTACCATGGACGGAAGCGGCGGATCCTCCGATGCGGCAGAAGCCGTGGTAGCGGAAATCAAAGCCATGGGCGGTGAAGCCATTGCCAATGGCGGTTCTGTATCGGATCGCGCCGGTGCCCAAAGCATGGTGGACGATGCCATGAACGCTTGGGGGCGCGTTGACGTGTTGATCAACAATGCGGGCATCTTGCGCGACAAGTCATTTTCCAAAATGACGCTAGACGATTTTGAGATGGTTGTGAACGTACACCTGATGGGCGCAGCCTATTGTTCCCACGCCGTGTGGCCAATTATGCGCGAGCAAAACTACGGTCGTATTTTGATGACGACATCGCCAAGTGGTCTGTACGGCAACTTCGGTCAAACCAACTACAGCGCAGCGAAAATGGGTCAGGTCGGTTTGATGAACAGCATGAAAATTGAAGGGGCTAAGAACAATATTCACACCAACAGCATCGCGCCGGTCGCCGCTACCCGTATGACCGAGAACCTGATGCCTGAAGAAGTGCTGGAAAAGCTGGGGCCAGAACTGGTGACCCCTGCGGCGATCTTCTTAGTCAGCGAGGAAGCGCCAAATGGTGTCATCTTGCAAGCCCAAGGCGGCCAGTACTCCCTAGCCGCGGTAGTGGAGAACAACGGTGTGAATCTAGGCGTTGATGCGACAGCGGATGATGTGGCGTCAAGCTACGAGGCGATTGTTGATATGGCCGAAGTGAAAACACGAGGCATGTTGCAGCTTAACTAGAGCGGAGAAGATATCGGGGTTGGAAGCCATCAGCCCCGATGGCTGATCGGTCAATAAACGGGAGCTCAATCCATGGCAGCCCTAATACTTACGTTAATATTGGCTTTTGTGATGGCCGGTCTGCTTTGGTTTGTCGTCGTTAGCCGTATTCAGTTTGTTGACGACTCTCGCGAAAACGATTTGGCGAACCTCGTGATCTATGGTCTTGGAGCCCTCCCAGTCAGTTTCGTGATCGTCTTTTTTGGTATTGGCGGTTAACGCCTTAGATCCATGCAGCTCCCCATCGACATAGACAGCGTTAAGGGCTTTTTGCATCCGGATGAAGGTGCGGCGTTATACCAGTACGCGCAGGCATCGGCATCACTGGGGCCCTGTTTGGAGTTGGGCAGCTACTGCGGCAAGTCGACGGTGTATCTTGGCACTGCGGCGCGTGACGCTGACGGCCAAATGTTTGCCGTTGATCATCATCGAGGTTCCGAAGAGCATCAGCGCGGTGAGGAATACCACGACCCGGAACTGTTCGATGCAACAGTGCAACGTATGGACTCTCTCCCGGCTTTGCGACGCACCCTGTCCCGAGCGGAATTAGAACCTTGGGTGATTCCTGTGGTTGCCGCTAGCGCGCAGGCCAGCAAACATTGGACGATCCCGCTGGGCATGGTGTTCATCGACGGGGGTCACAGTCTGCACGCTGCGATGACGGATTACCGAAGCTGGAGCACGCATGTTGTTGTCGGGGGCATTTTGGCCATTCACGACATCTTTCCAGATCCAGCAGACGGTGGTCAGGCGCCCTTTGAAATTTACCGCTTGGCCCTCGCCTCGGGTCTGTTTGAAGAAGTGGAGATGCGACGTACCTTGGCGATACTTCGTCGGATTTGAGCCCTAAGCTGGTTCGATGGTTTTGAACAATCGCGCCGCTGGGGTGAGATCAAACAGCGTGTCCGCCGCCAGCAGCACAGCGCCTGCAGTCCATGTGGGTTTCTCGTCCGGCCAGTAGGCATCATCAGGAAAGACATAGCCTGTCCACCAGCCGCCGTCGTCGAGCTGAAAGCGCTGAATGTTTTGATACAACGTGGCAGCTCGCTCGCTCTCCCCAGCGACAACGCAGGCCATAATGAGTTCGCAGGTTTCGGCCACGGTGACCCAGGGCTGCTCCTCGACGCAGCGACAGCCAAGGCCCGGCTCCACGAAGGTCTCCCATTTTTCGTTGATACGTTTTGTGGCGGCCTCGCCGCTTAGCACGCCGGTCAAAACCGGATAAAACCAATCCATGGAATAGCGCGCCTTAGACTCCCATGTGCGATCAAAGCGTTCAGGTTTGTTGCGTAGGGCATCGCCAAGCCGGTGTCGGGCGGACCGCCACCGGGTGCAGTCCTCGCCCAAGGCGTCTGCAACATGGCAGGCGCAGGCGAGGGATTTGTATATCGCGCTGCAGCCCGTGACCAGCGCGTCTTTTGACGTGCCGGTTCGGCTGTCTACGGCCCAATAGATCTCACCGCTGGGTGCTTGCTGCCCTAAAACGAAGGTTATGGCCTTTCTAAGCATGGGCCAGAATCGGTCCAGCGCCGCTGTATCGCCAGTGGCCAAGTGGTAATGCCAAAGACCGGTTGCCACGTAGGCGACAAAATTGGTTTCCGCTCGGGTGTCATCGGCGACAGCGTTGTTTTGATAGGCCGCGAACCAAGCACCGTCCTCGCGTTGGTTGTTGGCCAACCAATCAAAGCCCTTCAGGGCCGCTTGATGATGGCCAGCGACGGTCAGTCCCATGACCGCTTCCACATGATCCCAGGGATCGGTGATGCCGCCCGCGAACCACGGGAGTGCGCCGCTGGGTAACTGAAGCCGCAGAATGTAATCGGCTGTGGCCTGTAAATTCTCTGCGAGTGTGACAGATGTGTCAGCCATGGATCAGGGCTGCCTGAAGTACATGACCACACTCTTGCCCAACAAGGGGTTAAGGAATCGCTCAAGTGTTTGGGTCAACCATGGCCGATGCATCAGATCCCACACCAGCAGGCGGTGATATTGCCTTACCAGAAAATGCTCATCGGCGTTCTTCCAAAACAAGCACTTCAGCCACCAGTAGGGTACATGCAGGCTGTGGGCCCAATGGCGGGTCAGGAATTTCATGCCCAAATTCTGGATCCCCTGCTTCAACTCGCCGGTACGAAAAATCCTGACGTGTCCGCCTTCGACTTCGTGATACGCATCGCTGAGCTGCCAGCAGACCCATTCTGGGAAATAGCGCGGCACACTGACGGCGAACAATCCGCCGGGTTTCAGTACTCGTTGAATCTCGCTGAGAAAGCTGGCGTAGTTTGGAATGTGTTCCAGCACTTCGGAGCAAATCACATGATCAAAGGCGTTATCAGCGAAGGGCAGTTGGTGACCGGTACCTTGGATAAAGGCGCAGTATCCTCCCTTATTGGCAGGCATAAGAAATTCCTGCAAACGGTTTTTGGCGGTTTTTAGGTCGTTCAAGCCAAGATCCAGTCCGACGATTTCCGCATCGGCCAAGAGGTAGGCGGAAATGCTGTGACGGCCCTCACCGCAGCCTAGGTCCAATAGCCGATCTCCGGGGCGTACGTTCAATCGGTCAAAGTCGATGGTTTCAAGACTCACGGGCAGTTACCTGATGATAATGTTGAGTAAATTCCTGAGCAGCACGTGCCCAGGAAAATCGCTCAACAATGCGTTGTCTGCCCGCCCGACTCAAGCGCGAACGCTCTGCAGGATGATCAAACAAATAGGCAATGGCTTCGGCCAAGGCCTGCGGGTTTTTACTGGGCACGATCATACCTGCATCGCCGACCACTTCGGGTAGCGCGCCGCCGTCGGTGGAAACTAAGGGCACTTCGCAGGCCATGGCCTCACCTGCGGGAAAGCCGAAGCCTTCGTATTCCGAGGGCACAACGGCGACGCTGGCTCGGGCGTAAAGCCTGACGATGTCGTCGAAGGACAGGCCGTGATGGAATTCAATGCGCTCATTCAGGCCCAGTGAATGGATGAGCTTCTCGGTTTTACCACCTTTTTTAGGCGCTCCAATGAAAGTGAGCTTCAGATCGGGGTACTGCTTCGCCAGCACGGCGACAGCGGGAATGAGGTGTTGTGTGCCTTTTAGCGGTTGGTCCGCACTCGCCGTGGTGATGAGGTGAAAGGGTTCTCTGGCAATCTCAGGCATTGGCTGAAACAGTTCACTGTCGATACCGTTGAGCACCACAGAAATACGCGCTGCAGAGATATCGAAGGAACGGCTGATGTCGCGCTGGGAATTTTTGCTTACCGTGGTGATATGCGGTAGCAGGCGGGCCACGCGTATTTGCATGCGCAGAAACAGATGCCAGCGCCGTATCAACAGGCCCATACCCCAGTCATTGTTGTTTTGCAGCGCGATGTCTCGATCAAACGTAATCGGATGATGAATCGTGCTGGTGACCGCATAACCGCGACGCTGCAATCCCAGCAAGCCGGTACACAAACTTTGATTGTCGTGAACGATGTCGTAGTCCGGTCGCTGGGTTTTGAAATAGCGCAGTAGACGGTGCCCGAAGGTAAAGGGTTCCGGAAAACCGCCGCTTAAAAACGACAGCCATTCGAATAGGTTGATGGGATCCATCCACCTCTGTTGGGCTAATGCCCGTATGGGCTCCGGGTGCTCGTACAGATTCAGGCCGGGTAGCTTGATAAGACCGACCCGAGGATCCAGATCAGGATAGGGTTCGCCAGAGATCACATCCACGCTGTGCCCTAGGTCCACCAAGGCCTTGGACAGATGCTTGAGATACACACCTTGGCCGCCGCTGAAGGGGTTGCTGCGATAGCCCAGCAAGGCGACCTTTAATGGCCTGTCAGGGCCGGGGACATGCGGGGCGAGCGTTGCGTCCATGATGTGGGCTAGTCCAGCCGGAAAGATCGCGCATGGTAAAACACCGGCTGGTTTCTGAATAGACCGCATCGGTGGCTCTGCGCCACAAATCGTCAGATTTACTCTGGCAGCAAGCACAGAACATGAATAGAATTTGATTCACATTTTTTACAGATGAATTTCATTCATGTCCCAAGTTGAAATACGCCACCTGCGGACGCTGGTTGCCCTACGGGAAACCGGGAGCTTGGTTGAAGCCTCCGAGCGCATGTTTTTGACTCAATCCGCCCTCTCTCACCAGATCAAGGAACTGGAGGGGCGACTGGGCTGCACGTTGTTTTTGCGCAAAACTCGGCCCGTGCGATTTACCAGCGCCGGTAATCGGTTGCTGGAACTGGCGGATGAAGTGCTGCCACGACTGCACAAGGCGGAACTGGATCTGCAGCGCTTTGCTGGTGGCGAAACGGGTCGCATCATCATGGCCATTGAATGCCACAGTTGTTTTGAATGGCTGTTGCCCGCCATTGATGCCTATCGAAATGAGTGGAGCGATGTGGAGTTGGACATATCCAGTGGTTTTCACTTTGCGCCGTTGCCCGCCCTAGCGCGGGGTGACCTAGACCTCGTGATCACGGCGGATCCGGTGGACGAAACCGGTATCGCTTACTTTCCGATATTCAGTTACGAAGCCCAACTCGCCATAGCGAAAAATCACCCCTTGGTTGATAAACCCTGGGCCGAGCCCGAGGATCTGGCGGACGAAGTGGTGATCACCTATCCGGTTGATCGAAGCCGACTGGATCTGTTTACCGGCTTTCTGCAGCCAGCGGGCGTGGAACCAGAGAGGGTGAGACATGCGGAGCTGACCACAATGATTGTTCAGTTAGTCGCCAGCGGGCGCGGCGTGACCTGCCTGCCGAACTGGGCCTTACACGAATATCGACAAAGCGACTATGTCATGGTGCAGTCGTTGGGCGAAGAGGGTATCTGGCCTACGCTGTACGCTGCAGTGCGCAAGGATCAAGCCGACGCACCGTTCATGACAGCGTTCATCGACGTAGCCAAGGAGGTGTGCTTCGCTAATCTAAGGGGCATCGTTACGGCAGAGCTCGGCTAGTTGAGCGCATTCAACACCCTGATCGCCGGCTTTAGTTTGGGCCTCGGTCTTATTTTGGCCATTGGCGCTCAAAACGCCTTTGTGCTCAAACAAGGCATTCGCAAACATCACGTGTTCTGGATATGCCTGTGCTGCGCGGTCTCCGACGCGCTGTTGATCGTTGCCGGTGTCGGTGGCTTTGCCAGCTTGATGGCCTTGTACCCGTGGATTGACCCGCTGACTCGCTATGGTGGCGCGCTGTTCTTGTTGGCCTATGCGGTGCTCAGTTTCAAAGACGCCATTTATGACGAATCGGCGATGGATTACTCTGCAGCGGAAAAGCCCCAGTCCCTGCGCTCGGCCTTGCTCGTCTGTTTGGCCTTTACCTGGCTCAACCCACATGTCTATTTGGACACCCTAGTCCTGATTGGTTCGGTCTCGACCCAATACGCAGAGCAACGTGAACTCTTTGCGCTAGGCGCGGTGACTGCCAGCTTCGTATTCTTCTTCTCGCTGGGTTTTGGCGCGCGCTATCTAGGCCCCCTGTTTGCCAAGCCTCAAGCTTGGCGCTACCTTAATATTTTTGTTGGCTGCACCATGCTTGCGATAGCGACCGGCCTAGTGCTCTGAAGGGGGTTTAGGGAATGAGTGTGTGCTCAAGCCAACGACCCGTGTCGAGCACATAGCGGGTACGATCGTGCACACCGTTTGCCTGATTGAGATCCAAACGCTCGATCTTCTCAGGCAGCAGCAGTAGGCCGCGAGCGCCTTCTGGAGCCACCAGCGGTACAGGTGGGTTGATGTTTTCCAACAAGTTCAGCAGATCGTCCCGATCACTGATCTCACTGCTTTGGGGCCGTTGCTGGTAAAGCCAGTCCATCCGCTTCGGTACATCCGGCCGCAGTTGCCAGCTCTCGGCAATGTGCTCGGCAGGTAATGGCTCGCAGCGTGCCTGTATGCGGTATTGAATCTGGATTGAGGGCCACCAGACCTGAATGGCCACCTGCTGCTGACTTTGCTGCCATTTGGGACTGCTGGCATTGATGTATATGGCTAATCCCTCAGGAATGTCGCGCAGCACGAGCGTGCGAGCTTGAGGCAGACCAGCCTCGTCTACGGTGGCCAGTACGCAAACCGCCGCCATGGGATCCTTGGCTTCTCTGGCTGCCTCTCGATCCGCTGCGAAACGCGCCATGGGATCGCTCATTCGAGCGATCCACGCTGGGCGAGGTGGGTCTTAATGATGCCAATCCAACGATCTACGCTGATAAAACCCTGGCCCCAAGCCGCGTAGCCCTCGAGATCTGCGGCAATAGAGGCATCGTCTTTGCCAGCATCCAAGCCGTGGGCGACGATTCGTCGTGTATCCTCGATCACCTCTAAACAGCGCGCTACCGCCGCAATATCCGCTATGGGGCCGTGACCGGGAATAATTGTAATGTCGTTGGGCATGTCACGAATTACCCGCCGTAGATTACTGATGTAGCCGTCGACGCTGCCACCGCTAGGCATGTCAATGTAGGGGAAGGCACCATTGAACAGTTGGTCGCCCATATGCAGTACGTTGGCCTGTTTGAACCACACCATGGTGTCGCCATCGGTATGCCCTTGCGGCAAATGAATCAGCGCCAGTTCATCGCCGTTGAAGTGAATGGTTACAGAATCAGCAAAGGTCACCAAGGGCAGGGCGCTGGTGGGTAGATTGTCTTGAGACAGCAAACGCGCGCGGACGTTGTCGTGGGCAATGATTACGCCGGTGCGGCCAAACTCCGCATTACCGCCAATGTGATCGCCGTGGAAGTGGGTATTGAGAATGATGCGGGGACGGTCGCCGCCGAGTGCTTTGAGCGCGTTTTCAATTCTGCCTGCCAACGGCGCAAACTGATCATCAATGATCAGCGTGCCGTCGGCACCCGAAGTCACGCCGATATTGCCGCCAGCTCCTTGCAGCATGTAAACGTTTTTACCTACCTGCTGGGTTGCGATGTCGACATCGGCGAAGCGGTCTGCAGCGACCAGCGGTTGGCTTACCAACATAATAATTGTTAAAGCTGTAAATCGTACTGCAAGAATAATCTTCATACGGTCAACTCCAATAATGAATGCCGGAAGATCCGGCGTTTTGCCCAGGCTGTCGCCTTTAGACATTGACGGTGCGAGCGGTCTTGCTGTGGTCGCTCCACTGTTCCGGCGCATTGGCCTGATGCCCTTTCATTCGGGCATAGAGGAGGCCGTGCGCGTTGCCGCTGAGCGAATCAAACAGCATGTTGTCGGTGTCGGAATGGCGGACATGATTCATCAGCCGTTCAAACACAAAAATAAACTGGTTGGTATGGCGTGCGCGGATCTCCGTTTTGTAAAACAATTCGAATTGCTTAGTGGTCTCACCCAGCGCAAACGAGATTTCCAGCAGTTTGCGACTGAAAATCTCGGGGTCGCCCTTGCTTTGTTCCGAGAACATTTGTTCGCTGTTGATTTCACCGGACGGGTAATCTGCAAGCGGGCCGTGGCTCGATATATAGAGCATGCCCGATATGCCCCCGAGCTGATGGCGCACGGTTTCGGCTAGGCGCAGAGTCGCCTCTTGCCGCGCGTAGGTCTCGCTGGCTGCCAGCTTTTCAGATTGAATGATTGCCTGCTCGGCGGTGCGGGCGATTTCATTCGCTTGGGCGCGCATGGCCTGAGTATTCTGAATGAGTTCTTGCTGCTGCAGAAAGTAGCCGATAACCAGCCACAGGAAAGCCAGCGGCGCGAAGGCACCCTCCAAAAAGCTGCCAACCTCTTCAACGGGCAGATTCACAAAACCTGCCCAGCCCACGCTGCTGCTGACGTAAATGAATCCGGTAATCAGCCATATCGACGTCAGCGACAGGCCCATGAAAATCCGCCAATCCATTTTCATAGTGGCTTAGGTTTCGTTTGAATCGTCGCGCTGCCGACGCAGTTCAGCGATGTCTTTCTGTATTTCGCTCAAACGGAACAGTACGTCCGGCATTTGATCGCTGATGCGCCACAGGAAGAAGGTAATAAGACAAAGTACAAGAAAAGAAAAAAAAACCATTACGGTTCCTCGTTTCGGGTGAAAGATAGTGAGTAGTGATAAGGGCTAGGGTATCCAAGACCATGTGGAAAGGCACCCTTGGATTGGCCTCTTCGATTGGCGATTTCACCTTCTATGAAAGAGTTAACGTTTACATTCCCTCTGTGGCGTCAGGTTTTCCTCAATCTTGCAGCCTCCTGCCATCAACTCGTGCCAATTGCCCCGAAAGGTAAGTCTGACCAAGCCGAGGGTCGGCAGGTTCGGGCTGATTGCGTGCCGGTCTTCCTCTTTGAGTACGACGTGCGCCAAATCGCTGATGCCCGGATTGTGCCCAATCAGCGCAGCACTTGAGCAGTCATCCGGTGTGCCTTGCAGACAGTTCAGCAAGGTGAAGCTGTCTGCAAGGTACAGCGACGGCTCGTAGATCACCTGACTGTGCCACAGGTCGGCTAAAGGCTCGGCGGTCTGTCGTGTGCGGGTTGCCGGGCTAACCCACAGCCACTGGGGCGGCGCCGGGTTATGTTGCGCCAGATGCTTCGCGAGGCGTTGCACATCGGCCCGCCCCCGAGGAGCGAGCGGGCGTTCGGCATCGGTCTGGCCAAACACCGGGTTGTCGGCCTTGGCATGGCGGATCAACCACAATGTTCGGCGAGTGGTGGACATCAGTCCCAGAGGGCGAAGAACTCGTCCATGGCCTGCATCTGGCCACCGGCGACAGCAGAAGGCACGATGATTGGCGTTTTGATGCCGGCGTCGAACCAAGCTTCTATCCCTTGACGAACGTCGCTAGCAGAGCCGAACAGCGTGGTGTCCGCCAGCCAGCGGTCGGACAAGCATTCCGGCACGCGGTCATAGTCTTTTTCGGCAATGGCGGCTTCGACACCGTTCATTTCCTCTTCGAAGCCTGCTTCTTTCCAGTAGTTACGGTAGTTGGGCAGGAAGGCATAACTGGTTAACGTTTTACGGCATACCGCTGCTGCTGCGTCTTTGTCATCGCTGACGCAGGTGGGAATCATGTTGCCAATAAAGAAGTCGTCCCGTGCCTTGGTCTCGTCGCTGAGATTGCCAAGAGAATGGGCCATATGTGAGCGTGCGCCATTAGCGAATACCATGCCGCCGCCAATCTCTTGGGCCAGCTGAATCATTTTGTCCCGCAGGGTAGCCAACACGATGGGCGGCAGTTCACCTACCCGTGGCACGGCCTGCATGTCTTCGACAAATTGGCGCATATCGCTCAGTGGCTTGCCGGCGGTAATGCCCATGCGGTTCAGGGCTGGCGCGTGGCTGACGCCAACGCCAAAGCGGAAACGACCCTCGGAGACCTCATGTAAGAACGCTGCGGTCTGGGCAAAGTCCGTCGCGTTGCGGGTGTAGATCGGTGTGATACTGGTACCGATCATGACGTCTGTGGTGTTTAACGCGATGGCGTTGCACAGCGAAAGACTGTCCCCCAAGCTGGGTCCGAAAATGCCGGGGAAGCCACGGCGTTCAATTTCTTGGGCCAGTTCGATGGTGCGTAAACGGCGGCCGGGCACGGCGGCTAAGCTGACGGCAGGTAGTTGGGTCATGGTCTCTCCTCTCCAAGTGGTAAAACAACAGGAGGAAGACTACGCGAGCTAGCGTCGATCACCAAACCGGTGGGTGATTTAGCGCTCAGTTTTTCAGCAGTGTTTCCAGCAGGCTCAGAAGCTGCGCGTTCTGTTCTGGGGTCCCAACGGTAATGCGCAGAGAATCGCGGAGGCGTGGCGTGGCGAAATAGCGCACCAGAATGCCCGAGGCTTTGAGTTTCTCGTACAGCGATTCTGCGTCCGCATCAGCGGGCACCCGGGCGAGCAAAAAATTGGTTTGGCTGGCCGCCACGCTGAAGCCCAAGGCGTGCAGTCCGGTGGCGAGCACCTCGCGGTCTTTGCGTACCGCGGCCCAGGTTTGTTGGGCGTAGTCTTGGTCTTGAATGGATGCCAAGCCAACCGCTTGACTGATGGCGTCGACGTTATAGCTGTCCCGCGTTTTTTCCAGAATCGGCTGAATCAGCGACGGGTGGCCTAGCAAATAGCCCAATCTCAAACCGGCTAGGCTGTAGCCTTTGCTGAAGGTGCGTAGGATCAGCACGTCATCCCGCTCGCGCACCAGATCGGTTGCATCCGCGGTGCCCTGGATGTCGACAAAGTCAGCGTAGGCTTCGTCCACCAACAGCACGCCGGTTAGGTCGCTGGCCAGTTCGCGCAGCCGCTCAATGGCGGTGAAGTGGCCGCTGGGCGCATGGGGGTTCACCACGCAGGTGAGCTGAGCGCCGGCGGCGTTAACCTTGGCCGCGAAATCGCTGGGCAATGACCAATCGGCGGACAACGCGTGGGTAGACATGCTCGCGCCCTGAATTTGCGCCAGTACCGGATACAGAGAATAGGTTGGTTCGGTAGAGGCCACTGTGCCATCGGGGGGAACGAAGGTTGTGATGGCCAGACGCAGTGCTTCGTCGCCCGCGTGGGTTATGACCACATTGTCTACGCTGACGTTATGGTGTTCGGCGATGGCCTGACGCAGCAGTCGCGCGTCGGGCTGAGGATAAATACGGAGCTGTTCGGTGGCGAATGACGCCAGTGCGGCCGCTACCCTCGGGCTGGGCGGGTATGGGTTTTCGTTGGTGTTGAGCTTGATGCTGCGGCCGTCTTCGGGTTGCTCACCGGAGGCATAGCCTTGCATCTGTGCAATGTTGGGGCGCTCGTATTGGCTCACACCGGTGCCCCGTCCTTGGCGTTTGCCGGTGAGGTGCCGGCATCCGGGTTGTTGGTTTTTTCCTGTATCGGTTCAGCGTCAGGCGACAGTCCGGCCAGTTCCTGAGCGGGTGCCAGTAGACGCGCGATCCACGCTGTGTTCGGATTTGCTTCTAGAGCGATTTTTGCGCTCATGGTCAGTGGCACGGACAGCAGCATGCCAACGGGTCCGAGAAGCCAGCCCCAGAAAATCAATGAGACGAAGACCACCAGAGCCGACAACCCGAGGCCCTTGCCCATGTAACGTGGTTCGAGAATGTTACCCACAATCGTGTTGACGAGGAAAAAGCCCAGTACGACTAGGCCGGCTTCGGTGGGACCAAGCTGTACCAAGGCCAACAGTACCGGCGGGATGCCAGCAATAATGGAACCTATGGTGGGAATGAAATTCAGTAACAGGGCGACCAGTCCCCACAGCACTGGGAAGTCCACGTCCAAGGCCCACAAAAAAGCGGTGACCATCACGCCAGTAAAAAGACTGACGGAGGTTTTGATGGCGATGTATCGGTTCATGGTGCCGGTGACGCGACCGAAGTGTGCGAGATCGCGCTCAGGATGGGTCAGTACAGCACGTAGTTTGGGATAAAAGCTGGTGGCTTCGGCCAGAATAAAAATCACCGTCAAAATAATCAAAAACCCGTTGCTCAGTACAGAGCCCAAACTGCGCAGGGCGCTGCCCGCGAGGGTGAGCAGCGAGCCCAGAGGAAACGCGTCGGCGAGCAGGGCCGGATCTAAGGGGATATCCCAGGTTTGCAGCAGAACCAAGGCCTCGTTTTGCAGGTTGGATAGCCGTTCTTGGTAGAAGGGCAATTTGGCGGAAAATTCCGATGTGCTTTGGGTGAGCAAGGCGGCGATCAGACCGAGTGCAAGGAAGATGCCTAACACCACGGAGGTCAGCGCCAAGCCATTGGACATGCCCTTGGACTTGCACCAAAAGAGGGGAGACGCGGCGATGGTGGCGATAAATACGGCCAACAGCATGGGGACCACAATGGTTTGCGCGGATTTAAGACCCGCCAGAATGACGATGAGGGCCGCAAAGATCAGCAGGCCGCGACCGGCGTTACTCACCCTTTGGTTGTTTTGATCGAATTCTGTCATGGCCTTTGCTCGTTGCGGTTGCCTGAGTTAACGGGGTCCTAGGTGAAGGGGCGCTGGTTAGCCAGGCTGGGTACTTGGCGACGAATGTCGGCAACCCGCGCCGGGTCTACTTCGGCGATGGCGTAACCGTCGCCTTCCGGCAATTCGGCAATCACCTCGCCCCATGGGTCGATAATAATGGAGTGCCCATACGATGCCCGATTCGCGCTGTGAGCACCATGTTGTGCAGGTGCAATGACGTAGCTCTGGCTTTCAATCGCGCGTGCTCGCAGCAAGGCATGCCAGTGCGCTGCGCCGGTTGTGGCGGTGAAGGCAGAAGGAACCGTCAGCGCCACGGCGCCCATGGCGACCAAGCGCTGGTAGAGGGCTGGAAACCGCACGTCATAACAGACCGTAAGACCCAAGGTGCCCATCGGGCTGTCGACACAGACGGCTTTGTCACCCGGCCCAGTTTGCTTGGATTCCATCAGCTGCGGGCCGTTCGGGATGCTCACATCAAACAGATGAATCTTGCGGTACGTGGCAGTGATTTCGCCCAGACTGTTTAGGTACACACTGGTGTTGTAACAGCGGTCTGGGTCGCCGGGCATGGCCTCGTGGAAGCCGCCCAACAACAAGTCGCAGTTCAGTTTCGCTGCCAGCGCCTGACAGCGCTTGAGAATGGGGCCACCGTCGGGCAGGGGCTCCAAAATCTCTTTTTTGCCGTCATGCCGACCTAAGTAGGCAAAGGCTTCTGCCCAGGTGATGAGTTGCGCGCCTTCGCCGGCGGCCTGAGTGCTCAGGGTTTCCAGCGTACTGAGATTGTGTTCCACATCGGTGCCCGCGCTGTGCTGAACAACGGCGACCTGAGTCGCCCGTGGTATCACGTTGTTGTCGCAGGCATCGCTCATAGAGCCTAGCTCTCGGGCAGCAGGTCGGGCTGGATGCACTTAATGCTCGCGCTCAGGTATTCCTCAAGTGCGGGCAAATTGAAGGCATCGTCTTCAGACACGAAGCTGATCGCGGTACCCGAGGCACCGGCACGACCGGTACGCCCGATGCGGTGCACGTAGTCTTCCGCATCGTCGGGTAGCTCGTAGTTGATCACATGGGTCACGCCGTCGACGTGGATGCCTCGACCGGCAACGTCGGTGGCGACCAAGTATTTCAGTTCGCCGCTTTTGAATTTGTTCAGAGTCGACAGGCGTTTTTTCTGCGGCACATCGCCGGCCAAGCCCTCGCAGGGGATACCTTTTTTCTTCAGGTATTCCACCAGCTTGTGGGTTCGGTCTCGACGATTGGCAAAAATAATGGCGCGTTCCGGTTCAACATGATGGATGAAATCCAGCAGGATACGTCGCCGCTTGCTGCCCTCTACCAACCAGAATTTCTGATCCACTGTGTCTGTGGCCACGCTCTCGGGCTCTACCACAATGTGCTCGGGGTCGATGGTCCATGAATCTGCTAATCGCATCACGGCGTCGTTGAACGTCGCCGAGAAAAACAGCGTTTGGCGCTTTCGCTTATGCGGTGTTTGATACACGATGCGGCGCACATCGGGAATGAATCCCATGTCGAGCATACGGTCGGCTTCGTCGATCACGAGGCATTCGACCTTGCTAAGGTTGATGTCGCGACGTTCCAGAAAGTCGATTAAACGCCCGGGAGTCGCGACCAACACGTCTACCGGCCCCTTGGCTAAGTCGGCCCTTTGGCGATCAAAGTCCATGCCGCCGACCACGCAGACCGTGCGCATATCCATGTACTTAGCCAGCCCCTTCGAGTCACCCTCAATTTGCATCGCCAGCTCACGAGTGGGCGCCAGTACCAGCGCTCGTGGCGTGCCAAGGTTTGGGCGTTCTTGGGGCGGGTTTTCCCAGAACCGGGTCAGCAGGGTTATCAAGAAAGCGGCGGTTTTGCCGGTGCCGGTTTGGGCTTGGCCGGTGACGTCGTAATCCGACAGGCTGAACGGCAAGGAGCGTCCCTGAATGGGTGTGCATTCTTCAAAGCCGAGTTTTGTGATCGCTTTGAGCAGGGGCTTGGGCAGGGCCAGCTCTTCAAACTTGATCGAAACGTCGGCTGGTGCTGCGGTCGCGTCTGTATGGGTCTCTGATTCGTTAGCGTGTTCTGCTTCTGTTTTCGCGTCAGCTGCGTTTACCGCATCGTCTACCGGTTCTGCCTGTTCTGTTTCCGGTTCAGCCGCTTCCGTGATTGCCTCGACGGCGTCAACGGTCTCGGAAGTCTCGGGTGCTTCCCTTGCCTCTGCTGCGGTGGCGGTTGTCTCCGCGGCACCAGATTCTGTTTCTTCGGTTTCCGTTTCTACAGATTCTGTTTCTGCGGTTTCCGTCTCGGTGGCATCGGGTTGTTGATCGTCGGCGACGCGAGCGTTATCTAACGCCGCGATGTCGTCGGATAGTTCGGATTCGGTTTTTGTGGGTTGATCTGACATAGGATCCTAATCTGTTTGGTATGTGATCAATCGCAGACAGCGTTAGCCGCGGTCCAAGATCTGTTCTGCTGAAGCTGTTTTGATGCACAGCGTCAGAATGTCCATGGCGGCATGAATTTCTTCCAGCGAACCAAAGGTCGGTGCGATGCGAATATTCCGGTCTTGCGGGTCATCGCCGTTTGGAAAAGTGGCGCCCGCGGGTGTGAGTGTAAGCCCCACAGCCTTCGCCATGGCAATTATTTTGCCGGCCAATCCCGGGGGGACATCCAGCGATACGAAGTAGCCGCCTCTGGGCTTGGTCCAAGACGCAATGCCGAGACCGCCGAGCTCGCGGGAAAAAATTTCTTCGACCAGTTCAAACTTGGGCCGGATGATGGCGGCGTGTGCGGCCATATGCTCGGCTAAACGGCCCTGCAAAAACCTCACATGGCGCAGCTGATTGACTTTGTCATGCCCAACGGTGAGAACCGAGTAATGTTTGTCGAGCGCGTCGAGCACTGTGGTCGAGGCCGAAGCAAACGCCACACCGGCACCGGCATGAGTAATTTTTGAGGTGGAGGCAAATTGCACAACATGATCCAGCGTGCCGGCCGCGGTAGCTGCGGTAAAGACAGAGGCCAGTGCGTCACCGGTTTCGTAGAGGTCGTGAACCGCGTAGGCATTGTCCCACAGCACAACGAAGTCATCGGCAGCAGCAGTGTTCGCCAGCGCCGCCATTTGTTCCACAACCTCGTCGCTGTAGGTGCAGCCTGTCGGGTTGGAGTACTTGGGAACGCACCAAATGCCTTTAACGCTTGGGTCCGCTACTGCTGCATTGGCTGCCGCCATATCCGGCCCATGCTCGGTCATCGGTATGGGGATGAGGTCGATATCGAAATGTCTGGTTAAAACGAAGTGACGGTCGTAGCCGGGCACCGGGGCCAGCAGTTTGGGTCGGTTTGTTGCGGATGTGTTGTTCGACCATCGGCGCTCGTCACCCCACAGGCCCAGATCCATCGCACTCCGCAGAACCAGATGCATGATGCTCAGGCTGGAATTCCCTGCCGCTATCGTATGCTCGACCGGAACGCCCATAATCTGAGCGCCGAGTTCGCGCGCTTCTTGAATCCCACGAGTGCCGCCGTAGTTGCGCGTATCCGTGCCATCTGCGGCGATGTAGTTGCCCTGTAATATGCCGTCCAAGCCATCGCTTAAGCTGACCTGCTCAACGCCTGGCTTGCCGCGGCTCAGGTCGAGTTTCAAATTGCCGCCGCCCAGACCATTATATTGGTCATGCCAGTGCGACAATTGTTCGCGGATCGCTTGCTCTGGTTGTTCCGCCAGCGGCGTTGATTGGGCAGTCGTGGTCATAGTCCTGTGGTCTCTTCCATGTCTAGCATTAAATTTAGATTCTGTATGGCAGCACCCGCCGCCCCCTTGCCCAGGTTGTCGTACCGGGCGCACAGCACCAGTCGTTGTTCGTCACCGAATACGAATAAATCCATGTGGTTCGTGTTGTTCCGGCCCGTGGGGTTCAAGTAGTTGCCGTCCAACATGCTGCGATCGCCCAAGTCACTCACGTGGATGAAAGGCTCATCGGCGTAACGTTGGGCCAGTACCGCATGCACCGCGTGGGGGGTTGCGCCGCCAAGCTCGCTGGCAAACAACGGCACTTGGGTGAGCATGCCTTGATCGTAGTTGGCGACGGTTGGCACGAACATCGGGCTGACACTGCTGCCGCTGTACTGGCTCATCTCAGGCAGATGTTTATGACTCTGGTCTAACCCATAACTTTGTACGGCAATGGTGTTGGCTGTGGCGCTGTCCATGGCCTGAAATTTTTCAATCATTTGACGCCCGCCGCCAGAATAGCCTGAGACCGCGTTGCACCTCAGCGGTGTTGAGGGGGCTAGCAGCCCCGCATCAATCAGTGGCCGAACAAGCAGCAAGAAACCTTGCGGGTAACAGCCCGGGTTGCTCACAAATTGGGCGTTGGCGATGGCCGGGCGGCTGTCTGCGGTCAGTTCTGGTAGCCCGTACTGCCAGTCCGCATGGGTTCGAAACGCCGAACTCGCATCTAAAATTCGTGTGTTACCGGCGGCTAATGCAACGGACTCGCGAGCGGCATCGTCGGGTAGACATAGAATTGCCACGTCGGCGCTGGCTAAGAGGTCTGCTCTGGCGGCTGGATCTTTGCGAGTGGCGGGATCAGCCTGCAGCACCTCAATATTGGCGTGGGCCGCTAAGCGCTCGCTGATTTGCAGGCCCGTTGTGCCAGCTTGTCCGTCGATAAATATCTTGTTCATCTGCTTCTGTTCTTGGAACCCTGAATGTGGGCTCGGGAAGAGTTCATGGTATCTCAGCGCGCCTGCGAATCGGCAGCTCATCGGTGGCTCGGCAAACGCGCGCGTCAGCGGCACGCAGTTTACGTTCAAAGGCTCTGTCTGTTAACCGCTATTTGTTTGAAATTCAAAGACTTTGGCACGAAATGCAGATTCTAGATTGGCCAGTGTGCGAGTCAGCGACTGGTCGGCATAGGTCTCTTGGCAGCCGTGGATAAACTGCAGGGTCTTCAGCCCGTCAAACCAATCGTGTACTGAGCGATGTCTGTGGGCCCGGGAGGTTTGCTGTTTGCTTAATCCGCCGGCAAAGCCATCGAAGCCTAGCGTCGATAAACGGCGGGAAACGTCGGAGTGAATGGCCTTATGTGGTTCTTCGGCCCATTGATTCAACGCGTCCAGGGCGCTGCCAAGTAAGCGAAAGCAGGTCGGGTGATAGCTGAGGTAGCTGCTACCGGAGGGGTCGGCAGCCAAGCTTTCAACGATTTTTCTCAGGGCAGGCCCTGTGCCAAATGGCACCCGGGCGGAGATTCTGGCCTCAATAGACAGGGTTGGACCTTGCAGGCGTTGAACCGGTGCGAGTTTGCGCAGTTTGTTCAGCAGATAAAAGTCTTCGCCGGCACTGCGCTTCGGGTAACCGCGAACGGCAGCATACGACTTGGCGTGAACAGCAACGGTGCTGCCCAAGCTGTGATGAGCGTAGCGACTGCCGGCCATGGCCAGTCCTGCAACGTAGTAGCTCATATGCTGGTCGTAAAGTTGGCCGGCGTAGTGCAGGGTAGGATCGCTGCTGTAATGACGGTGCGGAAAGATTCGTGCGCCAGCCGAATCGTCGCTTGAGCATGCCTGCAGCAAGTCAGTATAGCCCGCCGGGAAAACCACATCGGCATCGCTCTGCAACACCCAGTCCGAACGCAGGCGACCGGCGAATCGTAGCGCCAGCGCCAAATCGCAGCCAATTTTACGAGCCAGGCCGACGCCGTGTTTGGGGTTCAGACGCAGACCGTCGCTGGCTCGGTCCACCACAATGACATGGTCATAGTCTTGTTCGTAAAGCTGCTTGAGCAGCATCTGTGTGTCCGCAATAGCCCTTGGATTCGCGTCTTCAGGCGCGTTGATTACTAAGATGATCAGCACATCGGCTGAGGCCAACGACGTGAGTTGCCGATGCAGCGGCTCGAAGATCTCGTCAAAGGCGGGGATGACCAAGCAGCCCTGCCACACCCGGGTGTCGTGCAGCGGCTTACCGTTCAGGTTCTCTGGTAACGTATAAGCAGAGGCCAAGGCTTGGGCTTCAGGCTCGGCGTAGTTGGCGAGATAGCGTTCGATCACCGATGCTTGGCGTCGTTTAATGCAGGGCCGGACGCAGTGGTAATTCTGCGACCAGAGCATTTTCTAACTCAGCGAGTTCGCAGAACCGCGCGTCCACAGGAAGGTGTGGACAGAGATTTCGAGCGAGCGTGACAAACAAGTGCCAGTGACGGGCTTCGCTTTTGGCGATGGCATGATAGAACTTTCGCAGTTCGGCATCGTCAATGTGTTTCGCGACCAAGCCAAAACGCTCCGCGCCCCGCCGTTCGACGATGGCTCCGATAAGCAGGCGGTCTAACAAAAAGAATGCGGAGTCCTTCCGTACCAGTTTATTGAGGCGCGTAACGTAGGGGTCTTTGCGGTCCGCTGCTGGCGTCACGCCCCTCGTCATCAGCAAGCGCATCACTTCTTTGTAGTGATTGAGCTCTTCCACCGCTAAGTCGACCATGGCCGCTACCAACGATGTCTGATCTGGGTAGTGAGAAACCATGCTCAGGGCCATGCCGGACGCTTTTTTTTCGGCAGACGCATGGTCTTGAAGAAAGGCATCGAAATCTGCCAGTACGATCTCTATCCATCCCTCAGGCGTTGCCGCCAACGGGGTAAGCTCTGCCGTGTCTGGGGCGTTGGCTATGGGGTGTAGATTGAGTTCAGCCATTGGCCTATGTGCGTAATTTGTTGCGGGCAAACCTGATGACCCATGGCGTATTCCTGCCACTGCACCGGATACGCCAGATCCATCAACGCCTGTCGCGAGGTAATCGCGCGAGTGATGGGAATCATCGGATCGTTAACCCCATGTGCCATAAAAATCGGGGTTTCCACATTGGCAAACCCAACCCGCTCGGTGAGATGTTCGTGGTCATTCACGTAGGTGGAAAGCGCCATGATCCCGCGTAACCGTTGTGGATGGGCTAAACCGAGTTCCAGCGCGATGACACCGCCTTGGGAAAAACCGGCAATGGTAATTTGATCGTAGGCAAAGCCGCGGGCCACTTCGGCGTCTACCAATTGATTGATGGTGTCTACGGACTCGCGGATATCGTCGTTACTGGCCAAGGGGGATGACGGGTCGATGTCGTACCAACCGCGCATTTCCATGCCGCCGTTGACGGTAATGGGCCGAATCGGCGCGTTGGGAAAAACGAAGCGCAGGTCTACGTCCAGCGGCAGCAGCGGCACGATGGGTTCAAAATCTGTGGCATCGGCTCCGAGGCCATGCATCCAGATGACGCAGCCAGCGGGATTTTCGCCGGTTTCGTTTTCAAGAAATTCCAATGTTTCCAAGATGCCTCCGGGCTCGCCGAGTATGCCAAGTAGATCGGGCAAGATAACGGCTCAGCCACTTGATCTCAAATCGCTTTGAATGCCCCAGCACTATGGGCGCCGATTACAAATTGTTTAACGGTCGACCAAAGACTTCGGAAAGTCGTGTTCGAAAGATTTCTAAGTAGGGCTGCTCCGAGGTGGTGTGCGACAGGTCAAACGCGCCATAATACGGCGATGACAGAAGAAGAAAGACCCACCTCCAAGAACATGCGCCGGCTTCGTCCGGCGTTTTCATTTCTGCGCCCTTATCTGCCCCAAGTGGTGATCGCTAGCATTGCGCTGATCGTTACCGCCAGTGCGACGCTGTCTCTGGGCCAAGGCATTCGGCTGGTAATCGACAGTGGTTTTGCCAGTGGCGAGGTGGCCCTGCTCAATCAATCGTTATCGCTCTTTGTTGTCTTTATTGTCGTGCTCACGGCTGGCACGTTTATTCGCTTCTATTTTGTCTCTTGGGTGGGTGAGCGGGTGAGTGCCGATATTCGTCTCGCGGTATTTAATCACCTAGTTCACCTGCATCCGGGTTTCTTTGAACGTAATGCGCCCAGTGAGATTCAGTCTCGGGTCACGACGGATACAACCTTGCTGCAAACCGTGATCGGCTCGTCGGTCTCGATCGCGCTGCGCAACATTCTGATGTTTTTGGGCGGCATGGTTCTGTTGGTTGTGACCAATGCCAAGCTGTCATTGATCGTGCTGGCCAGCGTGCCCTTTGTGGTCTTGCCGGTGATTTTCTTTGGCCGACGAGTACGGTCGCTCTCCCGTGCGAATCAAGATCGACTGGCCGATGTGGGCAGTCATGTGAGCGAGAGTTTTCGGCACATCAAAATCGTTCAGGCATTTAACCACCAAGGCGCGGATATCTCCGAGTTTGGCCGGGTTGTTGAACGGGCCTTGGCTGTCGCCTTGCAGCGGGTGTGGTTGCGTGCGGTCTTGGTTGCGGTGGTTATGCTGCTCGTGTTTGGTGCTGTGGCCACCTTGCTCTGGGTCGGTGGGCAAGACGTTTTGAGCGGCCGTGCCAGTCCCGGCGATCTGGCAGCCTTTATCTTCTATGCGTTCATTGTGGCGGGTTCTGTCGGTGCTATCTCAGAGGTTTGGAGTGATTTGCAGCGCGCAGCTGGGGCGACAGAACGTCTGGTGGAGTTGCTGGAGTCGCCGAGCGAAATTAAAGACGGCCCAGTAGACGCTCTGCCACCTGTGCAGTCATTGGATCTGACGGTGGAAAGTGTGGGGTTCCGGTATCCCAGTCGGCCGGATCAGCGCGTGCTGAACGATCTGAGTTTTCAGGTGCAGCCCGGCGAGATGGTGGCCTTAGTTGGCCCATCGGGTGCGGGTAAGAGCACGTTCTTCGATTTGCTGCAGCGCTTCTATGATGTTGATAGTGGGTCGATTTCCATGGGGGGCATCGATACTCGAGAACTCAGTTTGCATGCTCTGCGAAATGCCTTTGGGTTCGTACCCCAGACGCCGTCGATGTTCTCCGGCACTGTTCGAGACAACCTGATCTATGCCCAGCCAAGTGCGACAGATGAACAAGTAAACCGCGCCTTGGCGTTAGCCAACGCGAAAGCCTTTGTGGATGCCTTGCCTCAAGGGCTGCAGACCATGCTGGGGGAGGATGGGGTCGGATTGTCCGGAGGCCAGCGACAGCGGCTTGCCATCGCACGGGCGTTGATTGCTGAGCCCGCGTTTCTGCTGCTGGATGAAGCCACCAGTGCGCTGGATGCGGAAAGCGAGCAAAGTATCCGCAGAAGTGTGGAGGCGCTGAAAGGCGAGATGACAATCTTGGTGATTGCCCATCGGCTATCGACGGTTCGGCAGGCTGATCGAATTTTGGTCTTTGAAGAAGGCGAATTAATTGCGAGCGGCACGCACGCAGAATTGGTTGAGGACAGCGAGCTATACGCGCGCTTTGCTGACATTCAGTTTTCCAGTTAGCGATCTGGTTCGGGATCTTCGCCAAACAAGTTGGTTTGATCCGGGTTGTCGTCCTCGCGCAGCTGTACCCCCAGACCAATAAGCCGCACGGGTTTTTGCTGGCGATCCCATGCGGTCGCCAGCAAATGCAGGTAAGTCTCCATGGTGACGTCTTGGCCGGTACTGGCCACGGTCGTGGTGTCGAATCCTTCAAATCGTAGCTTGAGTCCCCGGCTTTTGATGCGATGTTCGCATCGCGCCTTGGTAATTCGACGCTCTAGGTCCTCAAATAACGGGCGCAGCTGGGCTTGGCATGTGGCCAAGGTCGGTAGATCCTCGGCGAAGGTTCGTTCGGTGCTGATGGATTTGCGGATTCGGTTGGGGCTGACGGGACGTTCGTCTTGACCTCGACACAGTTGATGCAGGCGGGTACCGAATTTGCCAAAGCGTTTGGCCAACTCGCTGGCATCGATCTGCTGCAGATCGCCGCAGGTATGGATGTTCATAGCGCTCATTTTTTTTGCCGTGACAGAGCCCACACCAAAAATTTTGGCCACCGGCAGTTCGATCATAAACGCATCAATGTCCTGTGGCGTCACGGTGAATTGGCCGTCGGGTTTTTTCCAGTCTGAGGCGATTTTTGCCAGAAACTTGTTTGGCGCGATACCGGCCGAAATGGTGATGCCGACCTCTTCTCGCACTCGATTGCGTATCTCTTCGGCGATGCGCGTTGCGCTGCCCTGATGCTGCTTGCATTCGCTAACGTCTAAAAAGGCTTCGTCCAGAGACAGGGGTTCAACCAAGTCCGTGTACTCGTAGAAGATGCTCTGCACCCGCTGACTTTCAACCCGGTACTTTTCCATATTTGTCGGCACAACCACGAGATCGGGACAAAGGCGAAGTGCCTGCGCCATCGGCATGGCCGAATGCAGGCCGTATTTGCGAGCCTCGTAGTTACAGGTGGCTATCACGCCGCGTCGACTTGCACTCCCGCCAACAGCAATGGGCAACTCACGCAGGCTTGCGTCGTCCCGCATTTCCACTGACGCATAGAAGCTGTCGCAATCGCAGTGAATGATTTTTCGCATTGGGTTTTGACTTCGGCCCGTTCTTGGTTATCGAATGACAGCTTATGGCATTTTAGCTGGTGGCTGAAATTGACCGTCGCCAGTAAGATTGCCGGCTGAACGCTAAAAGACATACGACGAGACATGGGGAGTAGATCATGGGGCCATTGAACGGGTTTAAAATCATCGAACTGGCGGGGATTGGTCCCGGACCTTTTTGCGGCATGATGCTCGCAGACATGGGGGCAGAAGTGATTCGTGTGGAGCGTATCGCTGCGGCCCAGGCGACTGAGGCACCGAAAGACGTGCTGACTCGGAACCGCCGTTCCATTGCCGTGGACTTAAAAAATCCTAAAGGTGTCGAAACGGTGCTGCGGTTGGTGGAGGGTGCAGACGGCCTGATCGAGGGTTTTCGCCCGGGGGTAACCGAACGGTTGGGTTTGGGTCCCGAGCAGTGCCAAGCGCGTAATCCACGACTGGTCTATGGCCGTATGACGGGCTGGGGCCAGGAAGGGCCAATGGCTCAGGCTGCCGGGCATGACATCAATTACATTTCCTTGGCGGGTGCGCTGCATGCCATCGGCAGGCCCGGTGAACGGCCTGTTCCTCCACTGAATTTGGTAGGCGACTTTGGCGGCGGCGGCATGTTGCTGGCTTACGGCATGGTCTGCGGTTTATTGGAGGTCACCAAGTCCAATGAGGGACAGGTGATCGACGCAGCCATGGTTGACGGTACTGCGGCGCTGATGGCGATGTTTTATTCCATGTCTGCCAGTGGTGCATTCGACACTCAGCGTGGCACGAACTTGCTCGACGGTGGTGCGCACTTTTACGACACCTACGAGACGGCGGATGGTGAGCATGTCTCGATAGGCTCCATTGAGCCCCAGTTCTATGCCCTACTGATGGAGAAGGCAGGTCTTGATGCCGAGTACTTTCAGCCGCAGATGAACAAAGGTCGTTGGGGCGAATTGAAGGCAAAGCTGACGGAAGTGTTTCTGACCAAAACCCAAGCTGAATGGTGCGACATCATGGAAGGCAGCGATGTATGTTTTGCGCCGGTGCTCAATCTGATAGACGCAGCGACTCATCCGCACAACGTGGCGCGCAACAGCTATCAGGAAGTGGCCGGTGTGCTGCAACAGGCACCTGCGCCAAGATTTTCGAGAACCCCTGCCGCAGCGATTCAGGCCCCGCGCGTGCCCGGAGAGGATTCCGCATCGGTGCTTGCCGACTTTGGTTTGACCGCGACAGAGGTCGCTCAGTTGACAGAACAGGGAGTAGTGTCAGGCTAGGGTGCTTTTTTTGGGCTGGCATTCTCTTCTATCGTGAAAACCCGCAAGAATTCGGGTTAAATGCTTTGGACACCCTTGTTATAAAAATAAAGGTGTGAGGACAGTCGTTAGTAAGCTTGGGCTAGTGGTTGGCTTCAGTTAGCGCGGTTACTTGAGGGCGTAACGGTCCCATCCGAACAATAAAAAAGTGCAAGGAAGAGTTTTTCATGAGTTTAGAATTGTTAGACAACCCAAGGTTTTATGGTTACCGAGTGAGACGCCAGATCGAAGGTAAAACATACCAAGAATATTTCTCGCTGAAAGAGAACAGCAAGCGATTGCGCGGCGCGAAGAGAGCTGAGATTAAGGCAGTAGCAAGCGCGCGAGATGAGGAGTTGAAAGGGCTGCAGCAAAAAGCCCGAGACAAAAGCGATCGCGAGATTCAGCTTGACGCCACGGGGCAGGTAAAGGGCATTTTGTGTCGGATGAAACGTGAGAAGAGCGGCACCATGACGCCGGTCTTTCAGGTTGGCGTGATGTCACGGGTTCGGCTGAAAATTGTGAACACGACAGTCTCGATTACCAAGCATGGACGCGTGGACGCGTGGGAGCGAGCGGTCGATTTTTACTGTGAGCACAAGCGCATCGGAAAACGCACGAAGGCTTACAAAGATTTGATCGCGCGTTGCCCGAAACCCGCCCAAGTCAAACGATATACTCAGCAATAAAATCTCGCGAGTTTGGTCGGCGGATGTGGTGCTTCTGATTTGAGCAGGTTAGTTTGTTGTGACGAAACCGTCAGTGTGCCTGCGATCTGACGCGTTTGCCCATTTGCCATAACAAAATTCAGGAGCTTTTATGCCAACAGCCAATCACCAAGCGGATTATGCCGAGATCTATGCAAGATCCTTGCAAGATCCTCAGGGTTTTTGGGGGGAGCAGGCTTCCCGTATTCCTTGGATCACCGAGCCTAAAACGGTTCTTGATCAAGACGAAAATGGTGTCTGGCGCTGGTTTCCGGATGGGGAACTGAATTCTTGCTACGTCGCATTGGATCAACATGTGGCGCAGGGGCGGGGCGATCAAACCGCTCTAATTTATGACTCGCCGGTCACCAACACAGTCGAGCATTTTACGTTTTCGCAACTGCTGGCAAAAACCGCAACCATCGCCGGTGGTCTTGTCGAACTTGGTGTGACCAAGGGCGATGTTGTCATCATCTATATGCCCATGGTGCCGGAAACGGCCGCGGCGATGTTGGCTTGCGCACGCATTGGAGCCATTCACTCCGTCGTTTTTGGTGGCTTTGCGCCCAAGGAACTGGCGATGAGAATCGATGACTCCAGTCCGAAGGTCGTGCTGGCCGCGTCGTGTGGTATCGAGGTGGATAAGGTCATTGCCTACCAACCGTTGTTGAATGACGCCATTGATCTGGCCGAACACAAACCCGAGCACGTGGTCATGCTGCAGCGTGACCAATGTGAAGCGACCTTGCAGGCTCCGCGCGACATTGATTGGCGTGTTTGGGAAAGCGCCGCGTCGCCGGTTGACTGCGTGCCCGTGCAGGCGACGGACCCGCTCTACGTCTTGTATACCTCAGGTACAACAGGCAAGCCCAAGGGCATCGTTCGGGATAACGGTGGTCACGCCGTGGCACTGAATTACAGCATGAGCGCGGTTTACGGCGTTCAAGCAGGTGACGTGTACTGGGCAGCTTCGGATGTGGGTTGGGTGGTTGGACATTCCTATATTGTTTATGGACCACTCTTCGCTGGCTGCACAACGATACTTTACGAAGGCAAACCAGTGAGGACGCCGGATGCTGGCGCTTTCTGGCGGGTTCTGGCCGAACATCGGGTGAAGAGTTTTTTTGTGGCCCCCACGGCCTTTCGAGCCATGCGCAAGGAAGACCCGGACTGCGCGCTGCTGGGCCAGCACGACATATCCAGCTTGCAGTATCAGTTTGTCGCGGGCGAACGCCTTGATCCGCCGACGTATCACTGGCTGAAAGAACATTTGGACGTTCCAGTGATCGATCACTGGTGGCAGACCGAAACAGGCTGGTCGATTTGCGCCAACATGGCCGGCATCGAACTGCTGGAATCTAAGGCGGGTTCGTGCACCCTACCGGCACCGGGCTGGGATCTACGTGTGCTGGATGCCGATGGCAAAGAGGTTGGGCCGAATCAGGAAGGCGCGATCGTGGTCAAGGCTCCTCTGCCGCCGAGTGCGTTCCCAACGGTCTGGCGTGACCATCAGCGTTACGAAGACAGCTATTGGAGCGAGTATCCCGGTTTTTATTTGACCGGTGACGGGGGCTACCGTGATGAAGACGG
Organism: Gammaproteobacteria bacterium; assembly: GCA_002704225.1. Lineage (GTDB taxonomy): Bacteria > Pseudomonadota > Gammaproteobacteria > Pseudomonadales > Azotimanducaceae > UBA4421. The sequence goes on from PAFU01000007.1 coordinate 80,432, forward strand.
CTATGTATTCGTTATGGGTCGCACCGATGATGTGATTAATGTCGCAGGGCATCGTTTGTCCACCGGTCGTATCGAAGAAGTGGTGGCGGAACATCCTGCCGTCGCCGAATGTGCTGTGGTCGGCATCGCCGATGCAGAAAAAGGTCAGGTTCCTGTGGGTTTGCTGTTGATGAAGGATGGCATCAATCAAGACTTTGCAGCCCTACAGGACGAACTGGTTCAGTCGGTGCGTAATGCGGTGGGTCCGATTGCAAACTTCAAACGCGCTATCGTAGTGCCTCGGTTACCGAAAACGCGCTCGGGAAAAATCTTACGGCAGGTGATTCGCAAGATGATTGATGGTCAGCCATATACCGTACCTTCCACCATTGATGATCCGGCCATCGTGGAAGAGCTGCTTGAAACGTTAACGGCGAATGGGTGGATGGACTAACGTGATCATTATGCAGGGCACCATCGTCATCAAATCCGGCCAGTTTGATCGGGCGTTGAAAATGGCACGTGAGCTTGTGCTCGCAACGCGGGGAGAAGATGGCTGCATAACCTACGAGTTCTATCGGGGCTTGGCGGAACCGGATGCGCTGATCATTTTTCAGGAGTGGGAAAGTATGGATGCGCTAATGACTCATCTTTCCTCGCCTCAAGTAGAGGCGTTTCTGCGGCAGCTGCCTGAAATTTCCGATGGAGGAATCACCACCCGTCGATATCTTGTACAGGAAGTAGAGGATTCAGAGGCGGGGGGCGTAGTCGACCAGCCGCCCATCATTCACTGAGGGCAAGTCGCCGGGCTCAGTGGTCGGCGGAATCCTCAGCGTCATTTGCCGCATTGAATTCCCGCAGCTTGCGTACGTAAAGCGCAGTGATTCCGCACAGGCCCAGTGCAAAGAACAGCTCGGCGGCGCCCCAATAGAACAGCGCCGGATCGAAGACGTTCAGCACGCCGTGAATGAAGTAAAGGGTGCTCACAAGACATAGAAAGAACATACCCTTGAGCTGGCCCCGCAGAGCGCTGGGCAGGCAAAGCAGCAGCGGCAACACTTGGATAAAAAACCAAACGGCATTCAACGTGGTGGTCGGTAGTGGGTCGATGAAGAACTGTCGCAGGCCAGTGATGCCGAGTAGGGAGCCGACCATAATAAAGGTGAGAAAGAGCCATCCTTGCATGAGGTGTTATTCCAGCGTCAGTTAAAGGGTTTGGGTTACTTGGGGTTATGCAGCTGTAAGGCCAGTTCCGCCAATTGCTTGCCAGCACCATGGGCAAGTAGGGCTTCATCGTCTGTTAACATCGCACCATCCTCCTTGCCTTGGACGTGGGTGACGCCATAGGGCGTTCCCCCGCTCTGGGTGCGATTGAGTCCGGGTAAGCTGTAGGGCAGGCCTTTGATCAGCATGCCGTGATGCAGCAGCGGCACCATCATGGTGAGCAGAGTGCTTTCCTGGCCGCCGTGTAGCGAACCGGTAGAACAAAAAACACCAGCAGGCTTGCCGACCAAATGGTGACCGGCCCAAAGGTCGGCCGTGGTATCGAGAAAGTATTTCAGCGGGGCGGCCATGTTGCCGAAACGGGTCGCGCTGCCCAGTGCCAGAGCGCTGCAGCCGACCAGATCTTCTTTAGTACAAAATACTGCACCGTCGTTTGGAACGCTGGGTGCGGTGCGTTCGGTTACCGCACTGACTGGTGGAACCGTACGAATTCTCGGCTCAATGCCAGCCACCTGATCAACGCCTCGGGCCATATGCAGCGCGAGATTTTGCGTCCCTTGGGTTCGGGAGTAATACAGAATCAATACATAGGGGGTGCTCATATCAGCTCCAGTACATTTTCCGGTGGCCGGCCGATCACGGCTTTGTCACCACAAACGACGATGGGTCGCTCCAGCAGTATGGGGTTCTGTGACATAGCCTGAAGAAGCTGATCATCAGTGACGCCAGTGTTACCCAAATCAAGTTCCTTAAACTCTCGCTCCTTGGTTCGCATCATGTCGACCACGCTGATGCGCAGTTTCTGTGACAGAGTTTGTAGCGCGTGTGCGGACAATGGCGTCTTCAGGTATTCCACGACCTCAGGCTCGACGCCCCGCTCCTTGAGCAACTCGAGGGTCTGTCGAGATTTAGAGCAGCGAGGGTTGTGGTAAATGGTGTAAATTGGCATTTCGGCGTCATCAAAGAAGATTAAAGGGAGTATAGGCGCGCTGATGTGGTATTCACATCAAGAAGACATGGCCAGATTGAGAATCTGCGCCGCGCCAACCAAACCTTGAAGAAAACAATTATGCTGCAAAACCAGACGTCACAGTTCCAACGCGTGCGGGTGCGAATAGGGTTGCTGGCCCTTGCCCTGAGTGTTTTGTTGGCGGGCTGTGTCGATAGTGCGCCTTCCAACCCCTTACGCCTGGCGGATGGCACCATAACGAGCCCGAGCCAATGGCAAGGCGACTGGGTGTTGATTAATTATTGGGCAGACTGGTGCGGGCCGTGCCGAGAGGAAGTGCCTGAGCTCAACCATCTGAATGCTTCCGAAGAGGGTTTCTCTGTTCTTGGTGTGAACTATGATTATCTGGAAGGTGTTGAACTGCAGGCGTCCATTGACTCGCTTGGCATTGCCTTCCCTACGCTGATTGACGACCCCCAGATTTTGCTGGGCTATGACGAAGCAACCGTGCTGCCCATGAGCGTGCTGATTTCTCCGGAGGGGGTTCTGCATCGCATCTTGGTGGGGCCTCAGACCGCCGAGACCCTGCTGGCCGCAAAGGCTGGCCCCGCACAGGCAACGTCTCAGCTGTAACTCGCCGACCCAATGGGCCTCAGATTACGTAATTTTTGAGAGCACGTCGTCCAGAGGGACGTCCTGGGCAGAGGCATCAGTACGCTGACGGTACTCTACCGCCCCATTTTTCAAGCCTCGGTCTCCAATAACGACGCGGTGAGGTATGCCGATCAAATCGGCTTCCGCAAATTTGACTCCGGGTCGCTCGGCGCGATCATCCAGTAGCACGTCAATACCGGCCTCGCAGGCTTGGGTATAAAGCAATTCGGATGCCTCTTTCACGGCTTCCGACTTCTGCGCATTCAAGGCAATGATGTGAAGCTGAAATGGTGCGAGTGGCAGTGGCCAGGTAATGCCGTTGTCGTCATGGTTCTGCTCGATGACGGCAGCAACCAATCGGGTGACGCCCATGCCGTAGCAGCCCATGGTGGGAACAATGTTGTTGCCGTCTTGATCCAGCACCGTGGCCTGCATGGGTTCACTGTACGAACGATCTAACTGAAAGATGTGGCCGACTTCGATGCCGCGCAGGAATTTAATTTGTCCGTTGCCGTCTGGGGCGGTATCGCCTTCGACAACGTTCCGTGCGTCGACAATTTGCTCGTCATTCAGCTCGACGTCGCGGTGCCAGTTCACGCCGCGAAAGTGCACGCCGTCCTCATTCGCGCCACAAACAAAATCAGCAACAGCCGCTGCGCTGGCATCCACGAACATAGGAAGGTTGCAGTTCACCGGCCCCAAGGAACCAACGCTGGCGCCCATGGCCTTGGTAATGGCCTCCTCGCTGGCAAATACCAGAGGCGACTTCACGCCGGGGAGTTTGCCGGCTTTGATTTCATTCAGTTCGTGATCGCCGCGCAGAATGATCGCGTATAGGCTCGATTCGGACTCGCCGTCACCTTCAACAATCAAGGTTTTGAGATTTTGCTCGGGAGGCAGGCCCAGCTGTTTCGCGACGGCCTCAATGGTTTTGGCATGAGGCGTGTCCACTCGGGTCATATTCTCTGAGGGCTCTGTTGCTTTGCCGGGGGGCTGGGCTGCCGCTTTTTCCAGATTAGCCGCATAGGTCCCCGTGTCGCTGTAGGCAATGGTGTCCTCGCCGGACTGGGCCAACACATGAAATTCGTGAGAATTGTCGCCACCAATATTGCCGGTATCGGCCTGAACCGCTCGGAATTCAAGCTGCATGCGATTCAAAATACGCTCGTAACAGCGATACATTTCCTCGTAGGTTGCGTCGAAGCTGTCTTGATCCAAATGAAAGGAGTAGGCGTCCTTCATGGTGAATTCCCGCGCCCGCATGACGCCGAATCGTGGTCTACGTTCGTCACGGAACTTGGTTTGAATTTGGTAAAAATTGATGGGCAGCTGACGGTAGCTCTGCACTTCCCGACGAAACAGATCGGTGATTACCTCCTCGTGGGTTGGTCCCAAGCAAAAATCTCGGTCGTGTCGGTCTTGCATGCGCAACATTTCGTCACCCATTTTTTGCCAGCGCCCGGTTTCCATCCATAACTCAGCGGGTTGCACGACGGGCATGGAAACTTCCTGCGCGCCACTGCGGTTCATTTCTTCACGAATGATGTGCTCGACTTTACGCAGTACCCGCAGTCCCAACGGCAGCCAAGTATAAAGACCGCTGGCCAGTTGACGGATCATGCCGGCTCGAAGCATCAGACGATGACTGATGACGTCAGCGTCAGAGGGGTCTTCTTTCAGTGTGGGGAGGAGCAAGGCGGATTGGCGCATGATGGTGTTGTCTGTGTGGCGAAGCACGCATTAGACACAATGGTGGGCACACACCACAAGTACGATGAGCCTCAGCCGAGGCAGTAATCAAAAAATAGGCAAAAAAACCGGCCTGTGAATGACTTCAAAGGCCGGTTCAATTGCTCAAAGCCGATCAAATTATACGATCATGTCCTTGAGTTTCTTCAGTGCAGTTACCCGAACGCGAGTGGTCGCAGGCTTGGCCGGGATTACGATTTCTTCGCCGGTCGCAGGGTTGCGGCCCATACGCTTCTTGGTCGCAGGTCGCTTGGCAGCCTTGATCTTTAACAGACCTGGCAGCGTGAACTCGCCTGCAGAGCGCTTGCGGATGTGTCTTTCGATCACAGATTCCAGCTCATCCATTACCGAGCTGACCTGAGCGCGAGACAGGTTAGTGTTTGTTGCGATTTCGTTAAGAATGGCGGTTTTGGTCATCTTTGTCTTGATGCCAGGCGCCTTCTTTACAGGTGCTGCAGCAGCTTTCTTTGCTGGTGCTTTCTTGGCGGCTGCTTTTTTAGCAGGTGCTTTTTTTGCGGCCGCTTTCTTTACTGGTGCTTTTTTTGCAGGTGCTTTCTTAGCGGCAGCTTTCTTAGCTGGAGCTTTCTTTTGCGTAGCCATATTACTGGTCCTTTATCTTGAAGTTAAACAGCGTAATTCCACTCACCGCTCAATGGCTGGTATCGCAATCGAGTGCGGGGTTTTACCGCGTTCCTGTCTCTCAGTGCCTTCTAGCAATCAGCAGAAAGAAAGTAGGCTCAGGCCCAGCTCTTTTCCACAACGCCAACCCGTTCCCAAACCCTGATAGTCGCTAATAAAAATTGTTATCTCTGCATCGTTAACTGCACGATGAACAGGACCGATTTTCATTATCGACCCCCAAGTGATCGAGCCAGCGGAGGTGATGCATTTCCGACCGATTCGACGCATGGATTTGAAAACGCTCTGCCGTCAAAGGACACCCAAAGGTTTTACCGTCATCTCTTATGAAATGATGGCGGATTTATAGCGGATCAAATACGGGGTGGCAACAAAAAAGGCGCTAAATCACTGTATTTTTGCTGTTTTTTTTACGATCATGCGCGACCTTTAGAACACATCAATAACATCCTAAGTAATATAGATGCCGATATACGAATACCGTTGCGAAAGCTGCAACCATGAAATGGAAGCCGTACAGAAAATCAGCGATGAACCGCTAGTGAAGTGCCCAGCGTGCGCCAATGACACGCTTAAGAAAATCATATCCGCTGCAGGCTTTCGTCTGAAGGGCGGAGGTTGGTACGAAACGGACTTCAAGTCCGGCAAGAAAAAGAATGTCGCAGGCGGTGATAGCAGCTCCGGCGGATCGGGTAGCGGTGGCGCCAGCGGTGATTCCGGTAGTTAAGGGTTAGCGCCTCATTGAATACGCGTTGTAACCAGCGCAACACAAGTTAAACAAAACAAAGGGTAATGCCATGCGCAGCCACTATTGCGGTGACCTAAGAGCCACAGAATCTGGCCAAGAAGTAGAAATTTATGGTTGGGTACATCGCCGGCGAGATCATGGCGGCGTGATTTTTCTCGACATTCGAGATCGCACCGGCGTGCTGCAGGTGGTGTTTGACCCTGATGAAGAACAAAGCTTTGCCTTGGCGGACTCTGTTCGTAACGAATACGTGCTGCAAGCCAAGGGAAAGGTGCGTCCACGCCCCGAAGGAACCGTTAACGCTGACATGCCCACCGGTGAGATCGAGGTATTAGGCAAAGATCTGGTAATCCTCAACGCCGCTAAGACACCGCCATTTCAGCTCGATGCGCATTCAGATGCTGGCGAGGACGTTCGATTGCGTTACCGCTACATGGATCTTAGGCGACCTGAAATGCAGCAGCGTATGCAGGCCCGGGCACGCATTACCAGTGCGGTGCGTTCTTTTTTAGAAGAAAAAGGCTTCTGGGATGTTGAAACGCCGACATTGAGTCGTGCAACACCGGAAGGTGCTCGGGATTACTTGGTGCCCAGTCGCACCCATCCGGGAGAGTTCTTTGCGCTGCCTCAGTCGCCACAGGTCTATAAGCAATTGTTGATGATGTCCGGTATGGACAAGTACTACCAAATCGCCCGTTGCTATCGGGACGAAGACTTGCGCGCCGACCGTCAGCCTGAATTTACTCAGATCGATATCGAGGCTTCCTTTGTCAGTCAGGCCGATATTATGGCTCTGACCGAAGGCATGCTGCGCAAGTTGTTTAACCAAGTGCTGGATGTTGAGCTACCCGATTTCCCGGTGCTGACCTGGGCAGAGTCCATGCGCGATTTCGGCAGTGACCGGCCAGATCTGCGCAACCCCCTGCGGCTGGTCGACGTGGCTGACCTGTTTACGAAGGTCGATTTCAAGGTGTTCAATGGCCCGGCTAACGACCCCAAGGGGCGTATCGTCGCGTTGCGAGCACCCGGCGCTGCGTCGCTCTCGCGTAAAGTGATCGACGACTACACTGGCTTTGTCGGGCGTTACGGAGCGAAAGGATTGGCCTATATCAAGGTCAATGATCTTGCTGCGGGAGCCGAGGGCTTGCAGTCACCTATCCTGAAATTTATCCCGGAAGATGTGGTCAGTGCTGTGCTGGAACGTGTTGGCGCTGAAAGCGGCGACCTCGTGTTCTTTGGCGCAGACAGCGCCAAGGTGGTGAACGATGCCATGGGCGCGCTGCGCGGAGAGCTGGGCAATGATCTGAACTTGCTGGAAGGTCAGTATCGACCGTGTTGGGTTGTGGATTGGCCAATGTTTTCGCAGGATCGTGACGGTGCCTTCAGTGCGGAACATCACCCCTTTACTCGTCCAACCTGCTCGCCAGAAGAGTTGTTGGCTGATCCGGCGAATGCTCAGGCAGCGGCCTACGATGTGGTGCTTAATGGCTACGAGTTGGGTGGTGGGTCGTTACGAATTCACGACAACGATATGCAGAAAGCCGTCTTTGACGTGTTGCGAATGGATGAAACCGGCCAATCGAAATTCAGCTTCCTGCTGGATGCGCTGCAGTATGGCTGCCCACCTCACGGTGGTATCGCCCTGGGTCTGGATCGATTGGTGATGCTTATGACCAATACTCAGTCGATTCGCGACGTTATTGCGTTCCCGAAGACGCAAAGTGCGTCCTGCGTCATGATGGCGGCACCAGGAGCGGTTGAAGATCAGCAGCTAAAGGACTTACATATACGCTTGCGCGGGCCAGTCAATGTCGCCCTAGGAGACGCGGCCAGCTCTGAAGCGCCGGAGTAAACACTGAGCGGTTGATCCGCGTCTTGGAACAACAAGGATTGGAAGACAGATATGGCAGGACACAGTAAGTGGGCCAACATCAAGCACCGCAAGGCCGCTCAGGACAAAAAGCGCGGCAAGCTTTACACCAAACTGATTCGTGAGATCACGGTAGCAGCTCGGTTGGGCGGCGGTGTAGTCGATGACAATCCACGCCTGCGAGCAGCGGTGGATAAAGCCCTGGGTGCGAACATGCCCAAGGACACCATTGAGCGTGCGATTGCGCGCGGCGCTGGTGGCGGTGAGGGTAATGACGTTGAAGAACTGGTTTATGAGGGCTATGCCAATGGTGGCGTGGCCATACTGGTTGAGGCCATGACCGATAACCGGAACCGAACGGTGGCCGAAGTGCGCCATGCCTTTAATAAATACGGGGGCAATCTTGGCACCGATGGTTCGGTCGCCTATCTGTTTACTCGGCAGGGCGTGATCAATTTTGCACCCGGTGCTGACGAAGAAGCCCTCATGGACATCGCCCTAGAGGCCGGGGCCGAAGACATCGAAGGCGATGACGAAGGTGCGATCACCGTAACAACACCCTGGGAAACGTTGAATCAAGTGGTTGGCAAGCTCACGGAAGCCGGGTACGAGCCCGATCACTCGGAAGTCACCATGTTGGCATCAACCACCAGCCCATGCGATACCGAGCAGGCCCGCAAAGTGCTGACGTTGATCGACGTGCTGGAAGATCTGGACGATGTCCAAGAGGTCTACAGCAACGGTGAATTTCCAGACGATGCTTACGAGTAATCGACTGATGCTGCCGGGTTAACCGGTGGAGCGCGCAACGTACCGAATCATCGGTATCGACCCCGGCTCGCGATTGACAGGATACGGCGTCATCGAGGTCACCGATCGCAAAGTGCACTACGTTGCGAGTGGTTGCATCAACGCTCAGCAGGGCGAGCTGCCCGAGCGGCTGGGCATTATTTACCGTGGAATAACGCAAATTATTCGAGACTTCAGCCCGTCGGAGTTCGCAATTGAATCGGTGTTCATGGCGAAAAATGCATCCTCTGCGTTGAAACTGGGGCAGGCCCGCGGGGTCGCTATCGCAGCCGGTGTGGCGCAGGACTTGCCGGTATTTGAGTACGCTGCCCGAGAGGTGAAGAAAGCCACCGTGGGTACGGGACGGGCAAATAAAGAGCAGGTTGCTCATATGGTACGAGTTTTGCTCAAACTTCCTGGTATTCCTCAGGCGGATGCAGCGGATGCTCTTGCGATTGCTCTGTGCCACGTCAATACTGCTTCGATTAGCGAAACATAAACCAAGGGCATATGCTTTGATTGGCAGGCTTACCGGAAATCTCGTCCTGATCGAAGGCAACCAACTCCTTTTGGATGTCTCAGGGGTAGGGTATGAAGTTGAGGTCAGCGCGTCGGTGCTCGCCACCAGTCCTCAATCGGGCAAACCACTGACCCTATTTACGCACTTTGTTGTACGGGAAGAGGCACAGCTGCTGTTCGGTTTCGGTGATCAGCGAGAACGGGATCTGTTCCGAGCCTATATTCGTATCAACGGTGTGGGGCCCAAAATGGCGTTAGCCTTGATCAGCTCAATCAGCCTGCCGACCTTGGTCAGTGCTGTGCAGGCCAATGAGGTGGGCGTTCTCACCAAGGTGCCGGGAGTGGGTAAAAAAACCGCCGAGCGTTTGATGGTGGAGCTTAAGTCTCGTCTGGATACGTTGGTGCCAGATGGAATGTCTGCCGTCAGTCTTGCGGTTGGACCAGCTGACCGCGCCGTTGGTCGAGAAGCAGAAGACGCGCTCATTGCCTTGGGATACAAGCCCAATCAGGCGACGGACGCGGTGCAGCAAGCTCTGCGAGCCTTGGCGAATGAATCCGGCGATCTAGGTACAGAACAACTGGTGACTTGGGTTCTTCGCAGCATGGCAAGGGGTGTTTCATGACTATCGAACCGGATCGATTCGTATCACCTGCTCCAGACACGAGCGATGTCGGTTACGATCGCGCTCTGCGACCGGTGCGGTTAGATGAATACATCGGTCAAAGCGCAGTAAAAGAACAGATGTCGATCTTCATTGAAGCGGCAAAAAAACGCGGCGAAGCGTTGGATCACACCCTCATATTCGGCCCGCCGGGCCTGGGCAAAACCACTCTGGCAAATATTATGGCCAGGGAAATGGGGGCGTCGTTGAAATCAACTTCCGGTCCCGTGTTGGAAAAAGCCGGGGACTTGGCAGCCATGTTGAGTAATTTGGAGTCCGGCGACGTGCTCTTCATTGATGAAATTCATAGGCTCAGTCCGGTGGTGGAAGAAATCTTATATCCCGCCATGGAAGATTTTCAGCTGGATATTATGATTGGCGAAGGCCCAGCGGCGCGTTCCCTAAAGCTTGAGCTACAGCCCTTTACCCTAGTCGGTGCGACCACCCGTGCGGGTTTGCTCACAAGTCCGCTGCGCGATCGGTTCGGCATCGTGCAACGCCTCGAATTTTATAGCGTTGATGAGTTGTCAGAGATCGTCACTCGGTCGGCTCATAAACTGGATCTACCAATAGAGCCAGCGGGTGCCGCTGAAATATCGCACCGTTCGCGGGGCACGCCGCGTATCAGTAATCGTTTGTTGCGCCGGGTGCGCGATGTTGCCGAAGTTAAAGGTGACGGCGTGGTGACTGCGGCGTTAGCCGACGAGGCGTTGAACTTGTTAAATGTCGATAAACAGGGCTTTGACGCAATGGATCGCAGGCTGTTACTGGCCATCGTGGATCGATTCGGCGGTGGCCCGGTGGGTCTTGATGCGCTAGCGGCGTCTATCAGTGAAGAGCGCGGCACCATCGAAGATGTGCTGGAACCGTATTTGATCCAGCAAGGCTATCTCATGCGCACCCCCCGAGGGCGCGTGGCAACAGCCAAAACATACCTGCACTTTGGGTTGCCGGTGCCCGAGCGAAGTGGCGACCCAGCGCAACGAACGGCCGAGGGTTCCCAAGAGTCTATGGACCTCGCTGATTAGTGCTCGATGACGTTATCGGAAACAGATAGGAACGCTACATGAATCAACCGTTGTCAGTTTATGAACTCATCGCCAATGCCAGCCTGCTGGTTCAAGGGGTTATGGGCTTGTTGGTGATCGCATCCGTTGTCAGTTGGATGATGATCCTGCAGCGCTGGAATTTGCTGCGCAGAGCCAAGCAGGAAATCGACAGTTTTGAAGATCACTTTTGGTCCGGCATCGACTTGCGAAGTCTTTACCAAGAGTTGTCTGAAGAAGAGCAACTCAACGGTATTGAAGGAATCTACGTTGCCGGCTTTCGTGAATACACGCGCTTGTCCGAGCAGCCGGGTGTGGATGCCGACGCCATCATGCAAGGTGTGCAACGTGCCATGCGCGTGGCCCTGATGCGCGAGGAAGCGCGGCTTGAGACGCATCTTCCCTTTTTGGCCACGGTCGGTTCCACCAGTCCGTATATTGGTTTGTTCGGTACCGTCTGGGGCATCATGAATTCGTTCCGCTCTCTGGCCAATATGACCCAAGCGACGTTGGCATCGGTAGCGCCAGGTATTTCCGAGGCCTTGATTGCTACCGCCATGGGTTTGTTTGCAGCCATTCCGGCAGTGATCGGCTACAACCGTTTCTCTGCAAACGTTGATGTGTTGATGAAACGCTATGAAGGGTTCTGCGACGAAGTGACAGCGATTCTACATCGGGCCGCCCATGCACGCCCAAATACCAGTGATGGGGCGTAACATGAGTCGTCGTAAACCCATGTCAGAGATCAATGTGGTGCCCTACATCGATGTGATGCTGGTGTTGCTCGTGATCTTTATGGCCACAGCGCCATTACTGACGCAGGGGGTACAGGTTGATCTGCCCCAAGCTCCGTCCAAGGCCATTGATACCGAAGAACCGGATCCGTTAGTGGTATCCATGCGCAAAGACGGCGCTTTGTTTTTGAATATTGGATTGGCGAGCCGAACAAAAAAAGAAGAAGACGGCACTCGGGTGACGATCTTTTCCCTCAGCGAACAAGCGGGCAAGGTGCTGCGCGCCCGCGCCAATGTGCCGGTATACATCAAGGCCGATGCGTCGCTGCCTTACGGGGACGTAGTCAACGTGATGACGGTTTTACAACAAGCGGGCGCGAGTGGTGTGGGCTTAATTACTGATCCGCCGGATCTTGAAGGCTAGATAGCTCATGGCCACCCTGCGAAGTTACGCATTGCCCCTGACGGGTGCAGTGCTGTTACACGGGCTGGTTGCGTTCTTCTTTTTGCAAGGCTTCAGCAGTCAGGACGACATAGCTCAAGTCATTACGCCGACGGTGGTGAATGCGAAATTGATGGTGGTCGAAGCGCCCTCTGCAAAGAAACCCGCACCCAAGCCTGCGCGGAAGACGCCATCTGTGACTCCTCCTGCCGCTAAACCGTCTGTGGCCAAGACAAGGCCACCGGTTGAGAGCAAGCCCCAATCGAAAGAGACGAAGCTCGACCTAGCAGAGGCGGAACGCCAGCGTAAGGCACTGGCAGACCAGCAACGGCGCGAACGTTTGGCAGCCTTGGGTGAGCTTGCGGACGATTCGCTACAGCGATCTTTGGACGCGGAAGCAGAGCAGATGCTCGAAGGCCAAAACGAGCAAGAAGTACAAAGCTATCAAGCGAGCATTTACGATTTAGTGAGGAAAAATTGGAGTCGGCCGCCGAGCGCCCGCAATGGTATGCAGGCACGCTTCGTAGTAGAGCTTATTCCGACTGGCGAGGTGCTTTCCGTCGCCTTGGTCGACAGTTCCGGTAACGGGTCTTTTGACCGTTCGGCAGAGCAGGCGATTCGGCGCGCACGCCGCTTTGATGTACCCAAGGATAATGAGCTTTTCGAAGCAAATTTCCGTCGTTTCTACTTTCTGTTTCGCCCGGAGGATCTGTTACGGTAGCGTCCGACGACAATCCCTCGAGGACGTCCACACCAACAATCGCAAAACCAATGATGCCAAAACCTATATCGCGTAATTTCTTTCTCCAGCAGGCCGGGCCTGCTGTTGTTTTACTGCTGAGCCTCTTTGCGTTCAGCGTCAGTTGGGCGGACCTGGATACGATCATTATCGACCAAGGTGTCGATGACCCGATTCGTATCGCTGTTGTGCCGTTCGAGGTCAGTGAAGATCTGGCAGACAAAGCCAATCCAGCCAAACTGATACGTTTTGACCTGGCGCGCAGCGGTCAATTCGATCCCGTTGCGTCGGAAAATATGTTGTCCTATCCCAGCACCGAAAATGCGGTGTTCTTTCGGGATTGGCGGATTTTGCAAACCGCTTATCTGGTGATTGGTCAGGCCCAGAGCAATGCACTGGGCGAGATCGAGGTAAGGTATCAACTGTTTGATGTGGCGACTCAAACCAGCTTGCAGAGGGCGAGCTTTCGGGTGACTTCGGATCAGTGGCGCGATGTTGGTCACAAAATTGCTGATCTCGTCTACACGGAAATCACCGGCGTTCGTGGCGCTTTCAGCACGAAAATTTTGTACGTGCTTGCTCAAGATGTGGGTACCCAGGGCGCGACGTACAGCCTGCAGATGGCTGACGTTGATGGTGAGCGGGCCCGCACGCTGCACCGGTCTACGGCACCTATTTTGTCCGCAAGCTGGTCGCCGGATGGCGAGCGTGTCGCCTATGTATCTTTTGAGACTGGACGGCCCAGCATCATTGTGCAGGATGTCAACGGCCCTAAACGTGAGCGACTGACGAATTTCCGTGGCATTAACGGTTCACCGGTGTTTTCACCAGATGGCAAGCAGTTGGCCATGGTGCTGTCCCGCAGTGGGGATCCAGAGGTGTTTGTGATGAATCTGGAGAATCGCAAGCTGCGTCGCATTACCCGGCATCCTGCCATCGACACCGAGCCATCGTGGTCGCCGGATGGAAAGTACCTCATTTTCACCTCAGATCGGGGAGGGAAGCCGCAAATTTATCAGCTGGAGCTTGCGACCAACTTTTTAGAGAGGCTCACCTTCGTTGGTGATTACAACGCGCGAGCCAGGCTGTTGCCGGACGGCAGACACTTGGTCTTCGTGCATCGGCGCAACGGCGTGTTTCATATTGCTTGGCAAGATTTATTGGAAGACCGACTATTGGTATTGACCGAATCGGAACTGGATGAAAGTCCATCCCTAGCGCCCAACGGTGCCATGCTGATTTACGCTACCCAAGATCAAGACAAGGGCATTCTTGCGGTTGTGTCGGTAGACGGTCGGGTAAAGTATCGACTGCCCTCGTCAGCAGGGGATGTTCGAGAACCGTCATGGTCGCCGTTTCTTCCGGACGTGGTGCAGGCTTCCCAGTAGGCGAAACGGTCTATTCGGTGGGCAGATTCGCTGAATTGTCTGCAGACTTTTCGAAAAATCACGTGTTTTCTCTCTGGGGTTCGATGCAGAAGGGCAAAATTTAGTTAGAATCGGCGGGTAGTTAAGAGTTTTTTGTTACATCACGTGAGGAGATTGGGATGCAAATCCAAGGAAGAATAAAGCACCTGCTGGTCGTTATGTTTGGTGCGCTGGTGATCGCGGGATGCTCGAGCACGGCCACTGAGCCTGTTGTTGAGGAGCAACCAGAGATGGAAGCCGTTGAGGTGGTCGAAGTTGTTGAAGTAGTAAAGCCGGCTGGTCCTGGTTTTGCGTCTGACAACAGCACGCCAGTTGATGCTTCTGGTAACCCAGTGTCTCGTACATTCTATTTTGACTTCGATCTCGCTGTTGTCAGCCCCGCAGATTTTGCGGCGTTGCAGGTTCATGCGGAAATTTTGCGTGCCAACCCAGATCGCAAACTGGTTGTTGCCGGGCACTGTGATCAGCGTGGTACTCGCGAATACAATCTTGCGTTGGGAGAGAGCCGAGCCAAGGCCATAAGCTCCATTCTGCAGGCGAATGGTGTGAGTTCGCGCCAGATTGAAGACATCAGCTACGGCGAAGAAGAACTGGCAAATCCGGCGAACAACGCCCGAGCATGGGCTCAGAACCGTCGCGCAGTGATCTCTTACCGTTAAGAAGATTTAGGATCTAGCCATGGGCATTCGAGCACGCATTAGCACTTCTTTTGAGCGCTTGAATGTCATTGGTCATGAGGCATGTTTGGCGGTGTCGTCGGGAGTTCTGATGAGTGTGGCAAGCGCGGGAAGCGTGATCGCCGCCGTGCCCGTAGAAGACTCGCTGTTGCGAGCGGCAGCGGAACTCGATGCGAAAGCCTATGGCGTGAGTAGCGACGGTGTGAATAGCGACCGTATGAATGACGACGCGGATCTTTGGACTCGCGCCGGTCAGGAACGAGTTGCTGGTGGAGCGACGGTGGGCAGCGATCAGCCGTTGTTTTATCAAATTCAGATGTTGCAGCAGGAGCTGCGGGATCTGCGCGGTACGGTTGAAGAGCAGGCCTACCTCATTCAAAAATTACAGAGCAGTCAACGCAGTCAGTACGTGGATCTGGATCGTCGGATGACGGCGCTGGCGCCCAATCGTCCGGCGCCGGGCCCAACCCCGGTGCCAATGGCGGACGCGATGACTGAAGGGTCGGAGTCTCTGGAGGGCACACAGTCATCAGCGCCAAGTGTGTCACTTCCGCAGTCTGAAACAAACGTCCAGCCGACGACCGAGCGAGAGGCCTATGCCCAAGCGATAGAGTTGATGCGCGGCAAGCGATTCGACGAATCGACTCAGGCGTTCGGGGCACTCATTGTGAAATATCCGAATGGGCAATATACGCCCAATGCGTTTTATTGGTTGGGTGAGCTGAATTTGGCCACAGGGCAAATAGAGCCGGCGCGACAAAATTTTGTTCAAGTGATTCGCCTGTACCCCGATCATCAGAAGGTACCGGATGCGCTTTATAAACTTGGCGTCCTGTATTTCCAGCTGGGGGACGAGGCGGAATCTCGCCGTTATCTGCAACAGGTACAAAGCGAATACCCTCAAAGTTCCGCCGGAACGTTGGCGAAGCGTTACTTGGCTGAGATGGAGTAAGCCGCCCGAATACCATTTGGAAAGCACCCGTATTCATGTCTGACCTGAGAATTACTGAGATTTTTTTGTCTCTTCAGGGCGAAGCCAACACCGTAGGCCGCCCAACGGTTTTTGTGCGCCTGACCGGTTGCCCATTGCGCTGCCAGTACTGTGACAGTGAATACGCTTTTTCCGGCGGCACCATGATGAGCTTGGATGACATAACCCAGCAAGTACAGGAGCTGGGTGTTGCTCATGTAACAGTGACCGGGGGCGAGCCCTTGGCTCAGCCCAACGCCATAGGGTTAATGCAGCGTCTCATTGATATGGAGCTGTCCGTGTCGCTGGAAACCAGTGGCGCGCTCAGTGTTGAGAAAGTGCCAGATGCAGTCATCAAGGTGCTGGATCTAAAGACGCCGGGCTCCAACGAATCGCACCGTAATCTGTGGACGAATCTGCAATACCTAACGCCCCAAGATCAAATTAAATTCGTCCTGTGTGGTCGCGGTGATTACGACTGGGCGCGCATGCGTTGCGACGAACACGGTTTATATAAGCGAGTGGGAGACGTGCTCTTCTCGCCGAGCCATCACGAACTGGCGCCTCGCGATTTAGCGGATTGGATTGTGGCCGACCGTCTGCCCGTTAGGATGCAAATGCAGATGCACAAACTACTTTGGGGCGATGTGCCCGGTCGCTAGACGCAACCCCGGTTAGGTAACAGCAGAACATTATGAAAAAAGCAGTCATCCTCGTTTCAGGCGGTTTGGATTCCGCTACGGTACTGGCTATCGCTCAAGCGGCCGGCTACGCCTGTTATGCGGTGAGTTTTGATTACGGGCAACGTCACAGTGCGGAACTGGAAGCAGCCCGACAGGTCGCTAACCGGGCCGGCGTTATCGAACACCGTATCGTGTCCATTGATTTGAGCCAATTTGGCGGTTCAGCCCTCACGGATGAGAACATCGACGTGCCTGAAGCCAATGCCAGTCAGGACGATATTCCGGTTACCTATGTGCCCGCCCGCAATACGGTATTTCTGTCGCTCGCGCTGGCGTGGAGTGAAGTGTTGGGGGCCTGCGATATCTTCGTTGGTGTCAACGCGGTGGACTATTCAGGCTATCCGGACTGTCGCCCCGAATTCATTGAGTCCTTTGAACGGATGGCTAATCTTGCGACCCGGGCGGGATTAGAGGAGCAAAAGCTGACGATCCACGCACCATTAATTGATCTGACTAAGGCTCAGATCATTCAGCAAGGCGTTGCCCTGGGTGTGGACTACGCGTTGACGGTATCCTGTTATCAAGCCGACGATCAGGGCGCTGCCTGTGGGGTTTGCGATTCGTGTTTTTTACGCAGAGAAGGTTTTGCGGGCGCCGGCGTTCCCGACCCCACCCGTTACGCGAATGTAGCGCCATAAACGCTTGTTTCACCCTGCGCGGGTGACTACAATGCGCTCCGCTTTCGAGTCTCTTTAGAGTCTAAGGGTCGTTAGCTCAGCTGGTAGAGCACCGGGCTTTTAACCCGTTGGTCCTGGGTTCGAATCCCAGACGACCCACCACCTCTCTCGTGCCCTGACCGGGGCCACAGGCAAAACTGTCACCCAATGAGTTATTCAGATAATCGCTTGTAAGGGATCACCTGCCTCTGTGCAGAGGTTTTAGGGCGATCCGTGCAGACGTTTGCTAAGAGCTGCACGAAAGCATAGAGCATCCTGCCCGATTTCTTGCCCACTCAGGACGTTTTTGGGCGTATTCGTCCATACCTTCCTGCCAGGTATACGGTTTCTGCAGCACATCCATCCAAGTATGTAGCCGCTGGAAATCGCCGCGGTCTGCATCATCAATGGCGAGCTGGGCCAAATAGTTTCTGGGTACATACAGCGGGTTAGTGCGATTCATTAATGCCGCACGAAGGCCATGGCTCTGGCCCTGCTGCTCTGCGACTTTCAAGTAGTCGCTAAGCCACTGCTGGGTCTGAGCTTGAAGCTCTAGGTTAATCCTTTCTGGCGTGTAGTAGGCGTTCTGAAGGTAGGCTGCATCGGTGTCTGCGTTTTTGACATCCGCTAGGTGTCGGAAAAACAACGTCATATCCGTTTCGGTTTCGGTCATTAGCTTCAGCAAGCGATTGGTCAGACTCTTGTCAAAATCGGGCAGGCCCAGCTTGTTGGCCATCATGCGTTGCCACTCGGCTTCGTAGTGGGTGGCGAAGTTGCCCAGAATATCTTCCAGCGGCTTGGTTTCCTCAATCAGCGGGTACAGGGCATTGGCAAGCTGCAGCAAATTCCACTGGGCTACTGCGGGCTGCTGACCGTAGCGATAACGTCGCTGTCCCGCGTCGGTGGTGTTCGGCGTCCAGTCAGGATCGAAGCCCTCCAGCCAGCCGTATGGGCCGTAATCGATAGTCTCGCCGAGAATTGACAGATTGTCGGTGTTCATCACCCCATGAACAAAGCCGACACGCATCCATTCCACCATGAGTTTTGCTGTGCGTTGGCAAACGTCGTCAAACCACGCCAAGTAACGAGAGGTGTCGTCTTGGTGTGCCTTGGCAATGGCAGGAAACTCGCGCTCGATCACGAAGTTGGTAAAGGTGGCCAGCAGTTCGGTTTCTTGGCGAGCGGCGAGCATTTGAAAGTGACCAAAACGCACAAAGGACGAACTGACTCGACACACCACGGCGCCGTGCTCCAAGGCTGGGTGTCCGTCATATAGCATGTCGCGCATGACCTGTTCGCCAGTGCCAATGATCGACAATGCCCGAGTGGTTGGTACGCCCAGATGGAACATCGCCTCGGAACAGACGTATTCGCGGAGGGAGGAGCGCAGCACCGCGAGGCCGTCGGCTGTACGTGAATAGGGGGTTTCTCCAGCGCCTTTCAGTTGCAGCATCAGGTGACCGCCTGCGGTTTTGACCTCGCCCAAATTAATGGCTCGACCGTCGCCCAGTTGGCCTGCCCAGTTGCCAAATTGATGCCCACCGTAACAGGTGGCGTGTGGGTCCATGCCAGGCAGCAGTTGATTGCCGGCAAACACCTTGAGAAATGCTTCGCCGGTACAGGTTGCAGCGTCGAGACCCAGTAACTCGGCTGTCTGGGGCGAGTAGTGCATTAGGTAGGGCCTAACGACTGGCGTTGGTTCCACTCGGGAAAACAGGGCATTGCGGATCTGCCGGCGTTCGCTGCCTGTGTGTGGATCCGCCGGTAGCTTTTGCGTGAACACGTTATCGAAGACCAATGACTGCATATTCATGTTAATTTGCCAAGGAAGTACACAGGGTAATCGTCTGGTGTCTGCAAAACGATAAAAATAGTCTTTCGTTTTGTCTCTCGCTGGCTCTCGCCTCCCGTCCAAACAGCGTGTATGTTTTGTTCGTAGGGACGAAAGGGAGGTATTTATGAGTGAAGCATTATTAACAGAAGAGTTTGATGCTCAAGCAACGGCGCTTGAAGATTTTGATGTCAGCAGCGCCAAGCTGATGCAGGCCGATAAGCATTGGGAATTTTTTGCTCGGCTGAGAGACGAAGCACCAGTCCACTACTGCAAAGACAGTATGTTCGGACCCTATTGGTCGATCACGCGTTTCGCCGACATCATGGAAATTGAAAAAAACTGGCAGGATTTTTCGTCGGATCTTGGTATTACGCTGACGGACCGCCCGGAAGATTTCTCGACCCCAAACTTCATAGGCATGGATCCGCCAAAGCACGATCAACAAAGACAAACGGTTCAGGGTGTGGTCGCGCCGATGAACCTAAAACAAATGGAGTCTTTGATTCGGCAGCGAGCTGAGACAATTCTTGATTCTTTGCCGGTGGGGGAAACGTTCAACTGGGTCGACCTGGTGTCGATTGAACTCACGACGCAGATGCTGGCAACCATCTTTGATTTCCCATTTGAAGATCGCTACAAGCTGACGTTTTGGTCCGATATGGCAACCTCAGGCGAGTTGGCTGGTGGCCCGACACCGGAGGGCGAACGACGAGCCGCTCTTATGGAGTGCTTGGAGTACTTCACTGCGCTGCGAGAAAAGCGCGGCAATGAGCCGCCTAAAATTGATTTGCTGTCCATGCTCGCCCATGGCAAAGATACCCAAAACATGCCGCCTATGGAGTTTCTGGGTAACCTGATTTTGTTGATCGTTGGTGGCAACGACACCACGCGTAACTCGATTTCTGGCGGTGTGTTGGCGTTGAATGAAAACCCCGGCGAGTACGACAAACTGCGCGCCGATCACTCACTGATCCCCAACATGGTCTCCGAAATCATCCGCTGGCAAACCCCCTTGTCCTTTATGCGCCGTACAGCGACACGGGATCTGGAGTTTCGCGGTCAGCAAATGCGTAAGGGCGACAAATTGGCCATGTGGTATGTCTCTGGCAACCGTGACGAGCGGGTGATCCCGGAGCCAAATCGTTTCTGGATAGACCGACCCAATGTGCGCCATCACTTGTCCTTTGGCTTTGGCCTGCATCGTTGTATGGGTAATCGCCTGGCAGAGATGCAACTGCGGGTTTTGTGGGAAGAAATTATGCAGCGCTTTCGTTTTGTGGAGGTGGTCGGCGAGCCCGAGCGGGTGCAGTCGAGTTTTGTGCGTGGCTACTCCAGCTTGCCGGTAAAGCTGCACGCACTGTAAGCAACGCTCGCGAACGTTGGATCGATGTGACACCGACGTGATCTCTGGACAAGCAGGTATAAGGATTAGTTATGTCGTTAACGCAATTGAGCCGCTCTATCGAGGGGTTGGTCGCTGTGATCACTGGAGCCGGCAGTGGTATGGGCGCAGCAACCGCAAAATTGTTCGCCGACCAGGGCGCTAAGGTAGCGGCATTGGATCTGAACGAGGCGGGTGTCGCGGGCGTTGTCCAAGAGATCACTGCCGCGGGCAAGTCAGCCAAGGCGTGGCAAATCGATCTCGCCGATGGCGACGCGATAATCCGGGTGATGAGTGAGATTGCCGAGCACTACGACGGTATCGATCTGTTGGTGAACAACGCGGGTATCTCAATCCCCGCCCCAATCGATCGCGATGGCTACGACGAGGCATGGGATCGTTCCCTCTCGGTATTGCTGACGGCCCAGCAGCGAGTCATTCGGGCCGCACTGCCGCATCTGCGCCAGTCCAACAATCCTCGAATCGTTAATATCGCCTCCACCGAGGGCCTTGGCGCAACGAAGGGGGGCAGTCCGTATACGGCTGCGAAGCATGGCGTTATTGGTCTGACGCGGTCTCTGGCCGTTGAATTGGGTGGCGAGGGCATAACCGTTAACTGTATCTGCCCTGGCCCGATCAACACCGGCATGACTCAGGCAATACCCGATGAGCAAAAGGTCGTCTATGCCCGTCGTCGGGTGGCGTTGAAGCGCTATGCGGAACCCGAAGAGGTAGCGCATGGGACATTGAATTTCTGTTTGCCATCGTCAAGTTTTATGACCGGTGCCGCGCTGCCGGTGGATGGTGGGCTGACCATCAAAAATGCATAGCTGGGCGATTCACCGCTGGTGGAGCCACAGATCGTGAATCAACGAACCGATAAAGTCTCTTGGTCCGCGACGTTAGCCTTCGGTGCGCCAGCCATCGGCGCAGGCTACATGTACTTGATCCTCAGCCTGTACGTGATGAAATTTTCTACCGACGTCTTGCTCATTGCGCCCGCGGTTATGGGCGCAATTTTCAGCTTGTCGCGTATTTGGGATGCCATTTCAGATCCATTGGCGGGGTATCTAAGTGATCGCACCACGTTCAGATTAGGTCGCCGCCGCACCTGGATTTTGTGCAGTTGCATACCGATTTCCATTGGATTTTACGCGGTGTTCGCGCCGCCGTTCTCCCTGCAGGGTAGTGAGCTCACACTTTGGATGACGATAGCCATTATCGGCTTCTACTCGGCCATGACGCTGTTTTTCGTTCCTCATATGGCCTTGGGTGCCGAGCTGTCCACCGACTACCACGAGCGCAGTCGACTGTTTGGCGTGCGGCATATCTTTTATACCTTGGGGTCGATTTTGTCTCTTGGCGCCATGTATTTACTGATTAACGAGGAATTCGCGGAGGGCGGCAACGTGCGGCTCTTGGCCCGAGATCTGGCCTTTATTGCTATTGGTGTCATGGCTGTATTGGTCATCTATGCCGTTGTTTACCTGCGTGAACGGCCTGAATTTCAAAATCGGCAGCAGGGCGGGCCGTTGCGCGCGTTCCGAGACATTTGGGGTAACCCTCATGCCAGATTGTTGATCACTGTGACCTTTATCGAAAACGTGGGCAGTGCTGCGATTGCCGCGTTAACCCTCTACATTGCTCAATACGTGGTTGGTGCACCGGCTATGGCGCCGTTGATTATTCTTGCCTATATGGTGCCTTCCTCGCTCTTTGTGCCGATTTGGATTCCGCTGTCAAAACGCTATGGCAAAATCAAAGTGTGGATGGCGGGCATGGTTCTTACGGGTCTGTCCTTTGGTGGGATGTTTTTTTTACCCTTCATAGAGAGCATGGATCATCGTTTGTTTTTGATCATGTTTCTCGCGGCCTTTGCGGGTTTGGCCAACGGTTGCGGGGGTACCCTTGGTCCGTCGGTACAGGGCGATGTGATCGACTACGATGAATACAAAACCGGCGAGCGCAAAGAAGGCTCTTACTTCGCTGCGTGGAACTTTGTGTACAAAAGCGCGTTAGGGGTGATGCTGCTCCTGACTGGCTTTGTACTGGATTTTGCAGGCTTCGTGCCGAACGTCGAACAGACCATGCAGGTGAAATTAGCCATGGTTAGCCTGTACGGACTTTTCCCTCTGGTGTGTTACACCATCGGTGCGATTTTGTTCAGCCGCTTCACGCTGGATGAAAAGGCCTATGAGGTGATCCGCACCGAGCTGGATGCCCGGCGCGCTGAGAATAGCGACAACCCGACAGCGACTACTCCGCTATAAAGTTACCGGGACGTCGCTCCGCTACCGCCTTGACGCCCTCGCGGTGGTCGGCGGTTTGCTGCAGTCTGTGCTGCTCGACGAACTCGTGGTCGGTTTGTGCCTTGACTGCATCGGCAAGTCCGGCCCGCATGGTGGCCCGCACAGAAGCAACCGCCAGCGGGGCATTCTCTGCGATCTCTTGAGCGAGTTTGATGGCCTCGCTGCGCAGATTTTCTTTGTCCGTAAGCACATCGGCCAGACCCATTTCATAGGCTTCCTCGCCGGTAATGCGGCGTCCGGTCAAAAACAGCATATGCGCTTTTTGTTGACCAATCAGACGCGCCAGCGTGTGGGTGAGACCGAAGCCCGGATGGAAGCCGAGTTTCACGAAATTCGCGGTAAAGCGCGCTTCCGGGCAAACCACTCGGAAGTCAGGCATGACGGCCAATCCAAAGCCTCCGCCAACGGCTGCGCCTTGCACGGCAGCCACAACCGGGATGTTGGTATCAAACAATCGTACGGCGGCAGCGTACAGTGGATTGCCTGCCTCGACTTTGCGGTCGGCACGTTCTTCGTTGCCAGAGGCGCTGCCGAAATTGTTACCGGCGCAAAAGTGCTTGCCCTCGCTGCACAACACGACGGCACGAACCTCTTTGCTGGCTTCCATTTTGCCAAACGCGTCGGCCAGATCCTTGATCATCTGCGTATCGAAAAAGTTGTTGGGTCCGCGTTGTATTTCAACCACGGCAACGTAGTTTTCGATGGTGATGCCGATTCCGTCGTAGTTCATATCCGTCATGCTTGAGTTCCCCTCCTAGTCGTTGGGTAAGAGCACCCAACGTTGATAGATGAACCATAAGCCGCGAATGCTGCCAAAGGCAACGGCACCAAAGATCAGATTTGCTGCGATACCCCGAAGTAGAAACGGAATACCGGCCACGTAGCAGGCCAGCCAGCCCGCAACGGTGTTGGGATAAAAACCCATGGCCAGCGGCGACACGTTGCTGATCAGGTAGAAAATTACGGCGCTGATAATCGCGGCGCCGCCCACGTGAAGAACTCGAACCCGCCGCAAAATCGGCGCTACCCCGGCAGCGCTGAGTAAGTGCGCGGCATAAACCAATGCCATGGCAGTGATGTGATAGGTGCCGTTAATGGCATCCACGGTCGCGACGCTCACCAATACAGGAAGTGGCAATAGATGTTTGGGCAGGTAGGCGGCTGCCAACATGCCAATGGCTCCAACAGTAGATATGCCGGCTGGATGAGGCAGTAAGTGTGAGGAGGCTCCAATCAGGCATAGAACGAGGGCAATCAGCCACGGATTGGGGTCGAGAGACTCAGAGGCAATAGGCATGTCAGGTTTTCCTCGTTATATCGGCAATAGCACTATAGTGCCCTGATGCCGCTCTGTCCTTGAAGCTGCTGCATTTATCCCATGAAAAGGATGATCAAAGGTCGAAACGGCAATCCCAGTCTGCGGGCACCAATGGGGTATAGTGGTTCTTTTTGGCGAGGGGCGTTCAGCGAAGATGGCGAGCCGCGACATCTATTCTGTGTTGGCCGTGCCGAATTTCCGCTGGTTGTGGGTTGGCAGCCTTGGCTCGTCTTTTGCGATGAACATGCAGATCATTGCGCGCGGATGGTTTGTCTATGACCTAACCTCGTCGGCCATGGATTTGGCTTGGGTGACTTTGTCTTTCATGCTGCCATCGGTGCTGTTCTCGCTCTACGGTGGGGTATTGGCAGATCGGCTGCCAAAGCGCCGCTTGATCGTTTTCGCCCAGAGTTTGAATGCCTTGGCCACCTTGATCATGGCCTGGATTATTTTTTCTGGCACAGTCGTCTTTTGGGATTTCATTTGGTTCGGTTTTTTCAACGGCACAATTTTGGCCTTATCGATGCCAGCACGTCAGGCATTCGTGCCAGAGTTAATCCCCCAACCGCTGATCTTTACAGCGATGGCGCTGAATACCACCGGTTGGAACCTGTCTCGGATTGTCGGTCCTGCGTTGGCCGGTTTGCTGATTGCGTGGCTGGCGGGCGGCGACAAACAGTCGGCATTTGGCGTGGGGGTGGTTTACGTGGTTATTGCGGCGTTGTACCTGTCTTCCGCTCTGACCACGTTACTGGTCGATTTGCCGGGCAAGTCCTCGCAGATCCAAAACACCGGTACTTACAACGAAATGCGCGAGGGGTTGGCGTACGTGTTCGCTCATCCGCGTATTTTCGCCTTGCTCTTGTTGTCGATTATTCCGTTTTTGTTTGGCATGCCGCTGAATACGCTGCTGCCTGCTTTCAATCAAGACGTCTTGGGAGGGTATGCGGACAGCTTGGGCATTTTGGTGTCGGCCATGGGCGGTGGTGCCATCCTGGGTTCTATGATGATGGCAACCATGGGAGACATGAAACGCAAAGGGTTTTGGCTGGTGGTGAGTAGCCTATGTTGGGCGGGCGCGACCGCCGCGTTCGGTATGGGTTCCAGCGTCGCATGGGCCATTTTAGCGATTGCACTGATCGGCCTCGTAAGCGCATGGAATATGTCGCTAAACCGGGGACTGCTTCAGCATACAGTAGACGCACACATGCGCGGGCGTATTATGAGTATCGACATGATGTTTCATGGATTGATGCCAATAGGTGTTTTTCCAATAAGCTGGGTTGCTGAAACCTATGGTGTGGGAACGGCACTGACGGTCAGCGGTATCGCCTTCGGCGGGCTGATTGTTTTGTCTTACCTGCTTTCTCCGGCAGTGAGAGGTATGGCAGCAGATGTTCCAATTTCTTTAAAACCGGCCTCCTGATTTGGGGCTGGATAGACAGGGCAGGTAATCACTATGCAATGGGATCTGATCATCCGAAACGCCAAAGTGTTTGATGGCCATGGCGGTGCTGGTCGAGTAGGCGATGTGGCGATTAAAAACGGTAAGATCGCCGCCTTGGGCGGTCGATTGCCGACCGGAGAAAGCGAGGCTGTCCATGATGCGGACGGGCAGTGGTTGACTCCGGGTTTGCTGGACATCCACACCCACGAAGATTTAGAGGCTGAACTTGACCCCGGCTTGCCCGAGGTGCTGCGGCACGGTACCACCAGTGTGGTTGTTGGTAATTGCAGTATTGGTTTGGCATTTGGCAATCAGCGTCAATCCACCTTGGATCCAGCCCAAGACCCGATCGTTGACTGTTTTGCGCGGGTAGAGAATATTCCCAAGACCGTTTTGTCTAAGGCTGCTGATAAGGCCACATGGTCTAAGCCCGCTGAGTACCTCAGCCATTTGGATGGATTGCCGTTGTCTGCCAACATGGCCCCATTCCTACCCCATTCCATGCTGCGTATCGAAGTGATGGGGTTGCAAGACAGCGTCACCCGACAGCCCACACCCGCAGAGCTTGATCGTATGGCCGGTATTCTTGATGAGGCCATGCAAGAAGGGTACTTAGGGCTGTCCACCGACGGACTGCCACTGCACTTTTTGGCCAACGAGCCGAATTTAAGTAAACGCATCCCAACCCAATACGCGGAATTTGGCGAATATAAGAAGCTCACCGACGTGGTGCGCAAACACGATCGGGTCTGGCAGATGACTCCAGCAACCGATGACGGTGGTTTGACGGCACGGCTGTTTATGCTCAGCAGCGGCCGGCTTTACGGCAAGCCGCTGAAGGTGACGGCCTTGGCTGCCATCGACAGCGTGAATAACAGAAGTAATCTGGCTCGCGGGTTGCTCTTTGCCAACCTGCTGAACAGCAAGGCGTTACAGGGTGATTTCCGGCTGCAATGTTTGAGCGCCCCGTTTCGAGTGTATTCCGAGGGAGCGGTGAGTCCCTTGGCTGAGGCTGACCCGTTGCTGCGTCGGCTGATTGAAACCGAGTTAGAAGACGTGGAACGTCGCCGGGAGATATTGTCGGACCCGGAATTTATTGAGGCGTTTCGAGCCATGTGGTCGCGAGGCAAGAGCGGTTTCAATATCGGTCATCTCCGACGCAAGCTACGCCTTGAAAAAGAATTTCTGACCCGCGACCTCAACGACATGCAGATTTATCGGTCCAGTATCGCTTCTTGGCCGGGGCAGACCATGGCGTGGATTTATCACCGCTATAACGCGTGGTGTATCAACAGTGAGAGCATCGAAGAAGCGGCCGAGGCAGCGGCCTTTGCCGCCTTGGGCAAGGATATCCGGGACGACGGGGAATTTTTCCTCGGGCTTTTGCGGCACTTTGATACCGACCTGCACTGGTGCTATGTGGCGGCGAATAAAGACCCGGGCGTCATCAAACGCTTGTTACTGCACCCGAAGCTGCTCCCTGGCTTTAACGACAGTGGTGCCCATGTCACCAACATGGCCTTCTTCGATGGTAATCTGCGAGCGCTGCAAATTGGTCTGGATGAATCCGAAGCATGTTTCAGTCACATGCTGTCGCGGCTGACCACTGAGCCGGCGGAATTCTTTGGGCTGCCGGATGTTGGCAGCCTCAAAGTCGGCAGTCGTGCGGATATGTTGCTGCTGAACCCCGAACAGTTGGCCACTTATGACGGTGAAGCCAGTGTGCAATATCAGTATCGCGATGTGTTTGATTGCCACCAGTTGGTGAATCGATCAGATGGCGTGGTTGGCGGCGTGTATGTCGCTGGTCAACGGGTGTGGGATGGTGCCGATTTTTGCGGGGAGCATGGACGGCGTTCGTTAGGTGGGGCGCTTAGAGCCGGGTCGGGTCAGTAGCGCAGATGCCCGGAAGGCCGGGCATCTGGCGGCTTAACGGATTGCGGATCAGTCCTTGGGTTGCCCCAAAATCCGCTCGGCGATGATGTTGCGCTGAATGTTCGGCGTGCCGCCACCGATGACCACGTTGGGCCAGTTCAAGGCGCCCTTGGACCAACTGCCGTTATCCACAGCCTCTTCTCCACCTCGCAGCTGCAGCCCGGCTTGGCCGGATAGCTCGATGGCGAAGTCGTCCATCTCGATTTCCAGACTGGCGCGATGCAGCTTGTTTACCGACGTTTCTGACGTCAGAGGCTCACCCTTGATCTGCTTGGTGAGATAGCGCAGGCCATTGTATTTCATGGCGGAAATTTTGATCTCAAACTTCGCCACCGTGCGTCTAACCTTGGGGTCTTCGCTCGCAGGCTTGCCTTGCCGCTTGGTGTTTTTTACCAGCGTCTTCAGGTCATCCAGTTTGGCTTGCAGCTGGGTAACCTCGCCAATACTCGAGCGTTCGTTAGCCAGAGCCGACACGGTGACTTTCCAGCCTTCGCCTTCTGCGCCCAGCCGATTTTCAACGGGCACCTGTACGTCGGTGAAGAAAATTTCCGCAAAGTGTTTGTCGCCTGCCATGTTCTGAATGGGGCGAACTTCAACCCCGGGAGCATCCATGGGCACTAAAAAGCAGGTGATGCCGTCGTGCTTGGACGTGACGTTAAAGTCGGTTCGGGTGAGCAAAATGATCCACTGGGACCACGGTGCGCCGGTGGTCCAAATTTTCTGGCCGTTGACCAGATAATGATCGCCCTGGAGCTCGGCCTTGCATTGGATAGCGGCTAAGTCGGAACCGTGGTTTGGTTCAGAGTAACCGGTGCACCAAGTGACCTTGCTGTCCAAAATATCGGGGATGAACTTTTTCTTCTGCTCTTCCGTGCCGTATTCCATGATGCCGGGACCGACCCAGGCCAGGCCCATCATTGATGTGCCCAACGGTGGTGCCTTGGCTAGGGACATTTCCTCTTTGAGGATGGCTTGTTCGATCAGCCCGCCGTCGCTGCCGCCGAATTCTTTGGGCCAAGCAAAACCGACCCAGCCCTTGGCTCGTACTTTTTCCAGCCAGGTGCCGAGGAAGTTTTTCTCGCGCTGCTCCTTGGGCGGCAGATTTTCAGCGATGAAGCTTCGTACTTCCTGTCGAAACGACTGTTCGTCGGGTGTGTAGTCAAAGTCCATTACAGACCTCCTAAAGTTGCAATTCTGTCCAGGTGGTAATCCGAGTCGCCATACATTGGGCGAGCCCACTTTGATCGTTTGAGATAGAGCTGGGCGTCGTAGTCGGCGGTAAAACCGATTGCCCCGTGCAGTCCGACGCCATCGATACCAATCTGCGCGAAGGCATCCGAGGCATAGCCCTTGGCCATGGAAACGGCCTTGGCCAGTTCTTCAGGACTGTCGTCTACTGTCCAGGCTGCGAAGTAGCACAGCGAGCGATAGCTTTCCAAATCCACAAACATATCCGCTAAGCGATGTTTTACGCCCTGATATTGACCAATCGGCTTGCCGAACTGAATGCGTTCCTTGGCGTAGCCGTTGGTCATGGCGAGAATTGCGGCGCCCGCTCCCACCATTTCTGCGGTGGTGGCGACGCCGCCGCAATCCGTCAAAAAGGCTAATTGTTCTTCGCTCATGGGCAGTAAATCACTGCCGCTGATTTCAACGCCGTCAATGTCAACGCTGGCCATGGGCTTGGTGCTGTCGATGGTGGGTTGCGCGGTGACCGTGACCTGATCCTTGCCCACGGCTGCCAGTGCGAGGCCGTCGGGGCCTTGGACTGCGAGCAGCAGATAGTCGGCGGCCAACGCGTCGTTCACAAAGGGTTTTTTACCTTGCAGCACGAAGCCTTCGCCGTTGGCTTTGGCGCTGGCGGCGACAGCGGCAGGATTAATCCAATGGGCTTCGTCGTACAGGCCCAAGGTGACGACGGCTTCTCCAGACGCCATGGCGGGCAGCCAGCTCGCTTTTTGCGCTTCTGACGCGCAGGTCAAGATGGCTGTGCTGGCCAAGGCTTGAGAAGCGATAGGGAGCGGACATAATCCTTCGGCAGCAGCTTCTAAAACCACAATCAGGTCAATCCATTTGAGGCCCAACCCCCCGAAATTTTCAGGAATGGTGAGCCCTAGCCAGCCCAATTCAGCCGCTTGCTGCCACAGCGCCTGATCAAATGTGCTGTCGCTGTTTGATATATCTCGCACTCGACTCATGGGGCAGGCTTCTTTCATGAAACGTTGCACCTGATCTTTCAGCAAGTTTTGTTCTTCGGTAAATCCAAAATTCATAACAGTTCTCTAGATGTGATCACTTAGGTTTCTTAGCCGCCACGCAACGGGTTCACCGGCGGCCATTGGTCTTTGCTTGCCAGAATTTTCTCGCCGATGTCGGCTACCGCCCACGGTTCTGCGTCGGCACTGGCTTGTGCGATGGGTGTGAGTTGCCAGCTGAGCAGAGAGACATTGTTGCCAGCCACCAGCCACTGTCGACCACTGATGTCTTTCGCTTCGTCGGTGCATAGCCAGACAACCGCCGGTGATACGGCTTCGGGTGGGAAGTTCTCTTGTATCTCTTCGGGCAGGATATCGGTGGTCAATCGAGAGGTGGCCGTAGGGGCAAGGACGTTCACCGTGATGCCGTATTTCACGCCTTCTAACCAAAGACAGCGCATGAAGCCCGCAATACCGGCCTTGGCTGCACCGTAATTGGTTTGACCAAAATTGCCCAGCAGACCGGATGTGGAGCTGGTCATGATGATACGCCCACCGGTGCCTTGTTCGAGCATTTGGTCGAAGGCCACCTTGGTGGTGAGATAGGTTCCGCGCAGATGCACGTCCAGCACCACATCCCACATATCATCGGTCATGTTCTTAAAGGACTTGTCACGCAAAATGCCTGCGTTGGCAATCAGGATGTCGATCTTGCCGTATTGGTTGACCGCTGCGTCGACCATGCCTTGTGCATCTTCTCGACTTGTCACGCTGCCGTAATGGGCAACGGCTTCGCCCCCGGCGGCGAGGATTTCGTCCACCACGCCGTCGGCCATCGATGTGCTTGCCCCGGTGCCGTCGCGCGCGCCGCCTAAATCGTTCACCACAACCTTGGCGCCTTCAGCAGCCAGCAGCCTGGCGTGGGCGCGGCCAAGTCCGCCACCAGCGCCCGTCACCAGCGCAACTTTACCGTCTAACATTCCCATGAAATTTCTCCCCATATCTGTCGTTGGTTCTCAATAGAACGGTTTTGATACTACCACCGGCATTCGTGCTGGGTCATTATCGAGGCCTTGCCCAGTTAACCCATGGTCAACCTGGGGGCCAAATGTTGGAGGGAGAAGAATGGACGATTTACTGAATTTCACTGGCAAGGTCGCCTTGGTTACCGGCGGCAGCCGGGGACTTGGCCGGGAAATGGCATTGGCGTTGGCGGCGCGAGGTGCCGACGTCGTCATCACCAGCCGTAAGGCTGATGCGTGTGAGTCAGTGGCGGCGGAAATTGAAGCGCTGGGGCGTCAAGCCATGGCTTACGGCTGTCATGTGGGTCACTGGGGTGAGATCGATGCCATGGTTGAAGCGGCTTATGAACGCTTCGGCAAGGTGGACATTCTGATCAATAATGCGGGGATGTCTCCGCTCTACGAATCTCTGTCGTCTATTTCGGAAGAGCTTTTTGACAAAGTGGTCGGGGTGAATCTGAAAGGGCCGTTTCGTTTGATGGCGACGGTTGGCGAACGCATGGCCGCCGGAGAAGGCGGCAGTATTGTGAACATCAGCAGTATTGCGTCGCTGCAGCCTTCGCCGAATTCGGAACCCTATGGTGCTGCGAAATCGGGATTGAATGCGCTGACTCGCTCCTTTGCTTTTGCTTTTGGGCCCAAGGTACGAGTGAATGGCATCGCTGCTGGGCCTTTTTTGACCGATATTTCTAAGGCTTGGGATATGGTCTCTTTCGAGAAGCAGGCGAAGTCGCGCCATGCGCTGCAACGTGGCGGAGAGCCCGAGGAAATTGTTGGCGCGGCGTTGTACCTAGCGGGTCCTGGGGGCAGTTTCACCACCGGCACCGTCATCCGTGTTGATGGCGGTACGCCGTAGCGGGCTTAGGTTGCAGGAATGAAGCCTTCGGCGGCCTGCACCAAGGCTGGACCAAAGTCTTGGTCGTAGAGCCGGTTGAGCGTGCCAAGGCCGCCGGGGTTGGCGATGTTCACCTCCATGAGAATATCGTCCACGGTGTCGACGGCCGCGAACCCGATATTTTGAGTTAACAGGTCCTTGGCGATAGCCTCTACGAGTGTCGATTGGTTATGGTCGAGCACCGTGACCTGTGCCTCGCCCTGTTGTGCCAGATTGGCGTGCAGTTGATCGGTTGGCACGCGCAGATAGCTGCCAATAATGCGACCCGCGACGACCAGAGAGCGGGTTTCCCCGAGAGCGACCTCCGGCAGAAAACGTTGCAGCACGAAGTAGTCGCCGGGGCGTTTGTGCATCTCAGTGATCACGGTCTGCGTTTCGTTCGGTTGCAGGTGCTTGACCCCTTCGCCAAAGCTACCGGCCAAGGGCTTAAGTATCCACTGTCCCGGTTCCGCCTGCATGGCGTCGATCAGCGTCTGTGGATCTGCGGCGATGTAGTGGCGGGCGGAATGCTCCCCCCAGGCCGCCTTACCATGCTTGAGTGCCAAGGCAGCGGGCGAATTGATGACTTTTCGCGGGGGCAGCTCGCTCATCAGTTGCAGCCAGTCGAAAAACCCTTGACGGGGACCGAAGCCTACGGGCCAGATCAAGTCGTAGTTGGCCAGTGCGTTGCCATTGCTGACAAGGCCGCTGGGCGTGCGATGGATCGAGTTGTGTTTGTTCTCGCTGACTTGCCAGCCAGCGTCACGAAACGCTCTGGGTAATGTTCGGGCGTTGTCGTTGCCCTGCCGGTTGCCCTGCGAATGTGGTGAGATCAAAAACAGTATCTGAGGCCTGGGCATCCGGCTTTCCGCAGCGCATTGAGTGGTGCAGTGAATCAGGCCACAAATCGCTGATTTGTGACAGCCCAAGGTTTGGATTTATGATCGGCTTCCGAATCTACCGCGGTGGCTAAATTGAGCAGCAAAATTGACACTCTTCCCGATTACTCGCTCGCGCCAGAAGACGTGCCGCTGGTTGGCAGCCCGGTGTTGGACGACGCTGAGCGCGATATGCTCAAGTCCCGTATTGCCGAAAGCTTGCAGCGTCAGGGTATGGCACTGGTTGCCCATTACTATGTCGATGGCGATATCCAAGATTTAGCGGAACAAACCGGTGGCTGCGTGTCCGACTCGCTGGAAATGGCGCGTTTCGGTCGTGACCATTCTGCCGAACAGCTGGTAGTAGCCGGTGTGCGCTTTATGGGCGAAACAGCAAAAATTCTATCGCCGGAGAAGCGCGTATTCATGCCAACGCTGGAGGCGGAGTGCTCGCTGGATTTGGGTTGTCCGCCGGATGCTTTTGCGGAATTTACGGCTCTGCACCCGGATCGCACTGTTGTGGTGTACGCCAATACGTCCGCTCAGGTCAAAGCCTTGGCGGATTGGGTCGTCACCAGCAGTTGTGCGCTGGACATCGTCAGCAGCCTCAAGGCCAAGGGCGAAAAAATACTGTGGGCCCCGGACAAACATCTGGGTCGTTACATTCAAGCCCAAACCCAAGCCGATATGTTGCTGTGGAGCGGTGCCTGTGTCGTCCACGAAGAATTTAAGTCTCAGGCGTTGGAAGACCTGAGAAAGGTTTATCCCGATGCCGGTGTTTTGGTGCACCCAGAGTCACCGAGTTCTGTGATTGCCTCGGCAGATGTCGTGGGTTCCACCAAGGCCATTGTCGATGCGGCGGCTGCCATGCCGAATGACACTTTTATCGTGGCAACGGATCGAGGGATCTTTCACAAGCTGCGCCAGCAGAATCCGACCAAGACCTTTATCGAGGCGCCCACGGCGGGAGATGGTGCGACTTGTCGCTCCTGCGCCCACTGCCCTTGGATGGCAATGAATGAGCTCAGGGCATTAGACCGAGTGTTGAGGGACGCTGAATATCGCAACCAATGCGAGATCCATGTGGACCCGGAATTGGGTCAAAGGGCCAAACGGCCGTTGGATCGAATGCTGGCCTTTCAGGCTCGTTAACCCCGAGTCGCGCGAATTTCCGTGCGCAGATTTTGAATGCGCTGGGTCAGTTTGGCGTGCAGCTGCCGATTGCCGCCTGCGACCAAGTTCTTAGCGTACTCCAAATGTTGAATCGCTCGATGCGGCGCACCGTTTAGGTAGAAAAATTCAGCTCTGGCGAGATGTACATCGACCACGTTGCCAGCCAATCCCGATGTTTCTGCCAGTTCGAACCAGACCAGCGGGTCGTGTGGCCGTTGCCGAGAGATCTGTTTGTAGATGCGTTCCGCCCCAGCGTATTCCTGATCCGCAATAAGGGCTTGTGCGTGCAGCATGGATAGCGGATAGCTGTCGGGATAGAAGGTGAGGGCGCGGCCCAGCAGTTCGTTCGCTTGCTCTGTGCGTTCGGCGTTGATCAACAGTTCGGCGTATGCCCCAACATACAGGACGCTTTGCGGGTTGCGCTCATACAGTTCCTCGACCAGTTGTAGCGCCTCGTCGTGTTGATCATCGCGGCTTAATGCCAGCGCCAAGCCATATTTCATGGCCAGATCATTGGGGGCTCTTGTCAGCGATTTACGGAAGTTCGCGACATCGAATGCTGGGTTGTCGCTGTAATTTTGCTGGGCTCTGATCCGAGCGATTTGATAATCCAGTGCCAAGGTTGGATCGATGGGTTTGGCCTCACCGTAACTGCGTGCTTGGTTTTTGGCATCGCTGATTCGGCTCTCGGAAAGCGGGTGCGTAAGCAAAAATTCCGGTGGACGTTTGGTGAATCGATACGCCTGCTGCATACGTTCAAACATCCTCGCCATGGCGTTGGGGTCGATGTCCGCTCGCACCAGAGTGCTGAGACCGACCCGGTCTGCCTCCTGCTCCCGCTCGCGGCTGAATCGCAGTTGATTTGACTGGCCGATGGCCTGAGCCGTTGTCAGAGCAGCCAACCCTGCATCAGAGCCGCCAGCCGCGCCAACCAAAACAGCCGCAAGCAAGCCGATCATCGTGGGTACCGATGCGGCTTGTTGCGCTTGAATGCCGCGAGCGAAGTGACGTTGGCTCAAGTGGGCCATTTCGTGCGCAATAACGGATGAGTATTCGGCAACGTCCTCGGCATAGATCAGCAAGCCGAGGTTGATGCCGATAATGCCGCCGGGTGCAGCAAAGGCATTGATGTTCGGGTTGTCGACGACGACGACGGCTTGTAGCGGTTGCCGCATGTCCGAATATTGGGCCAGATTTCGAATATGCTGTTCGACGTAATACTGGATCAGGACGTCATCGGCCATCGGCAATGCGGCATTGATTTGCTTGAGGAAGACCGAGCCGATTTGGGCCTCCATCTGCGGCGATACGATACTGGATGAGCCATCGCCCAGACTGGGGAGATTGTGAGGGTTCGATGCAGTGGCTGGCATCATAAGCGACACCATCAGGCACGAAAGTGCGATAACGGAGCGAGCCCGGCGGGGTGCAGATGGCGGCTGATGCCGATGTTGTGGGTGGGTCTTGGTTGCAGCCATACCTAAATAGTACGCGAAAGCCCGGTGGAGTGGATGATAAAACCGTCGCATAGCGCGCTGTCTGTAGGCCAAGTTCTTGGGGTGCTGTGTTACATTGGCAGGATGAGCGAGCCTACTCCAACAGCTGACGTCGAATTAGATTTACAGGGTCTTATGTGCCCTATGCCCTTGCTGAAAGCGAAAAAAGCATTGAACGGCATGGCCGCGTCGCAAACGTTGCACGTATTGGCAACGGATCCGGGATCAGAGCGTGATTTTCAAGTCTTCGCCCAGCAGAGTGGTAACACACTGTTGGAGTCGTCCTCGCTCAATGGCGTTTACTCCTACTGGATTCGGAAAAAAGCATGAACTTTATCGGTGTGTTGGGTCGCTGGGTAAATCGGTATTTTTCGCGGCCAGATGCCATTTTTTTGGTGGCCGCCATACTCGCTGTTTCCGCCGTTCTGTATGTGTTGGCCGGAGCCTTGGCACCGGTGCTTACGGGTTTGGTCATCGCGTTTTTGCTGCAAGGCCTTGTGGAACGGCTAGAGAGTATTGGCTGCCATCGGCTGCTCGCCATCGTCATTGCGATGGTCGTACTCATTGGTAGCGTGTTTGCCATCGTGCTGTTGGTTGTGCCGCTGGTTTGGCAGCAAGCGTCCAGCCTGCTGGCGCTGGCGCCGTCAGTCATTGGTATGTTGCGTGATGGCTTGTCTGGGTTGGCGGCGCGCTTTCCCGAGTTTATTACGGAAGAGCAGATTCTTGGCGTGGTGAACGAAAGCTCAAAGGAGTTGGGGAATCTCAGCGCGTTTTTGTTGGAAAGTGCGTTTTCTCAGGTGTTCTCACTCTTCGGTTTGTTGATCTATCTGGTGCTCGTGCCGATATCGGTGTTCTTCTTGCTCAAGGACAAAGAAACGCTGATGGCACATGTGCTTTCACTGCTGCCAAAGGACCGCCCGTTATTGGATGCCGTTGGTTTGGAAATGAACGCGCAGCTTGGAAATTACGTTCGCGGCAAAGCGATTGAAATTTTGGTTGTTGGCACGGTCAGCTTTATTACCTTTCTGTTTTTCGGCCTGAATTATGCGGCCTTGCTCAGCGTGGTGGTGGGTCTTTCGGTCTTGGTCCCCTTTATTGGTGCCGCCATCGTTACGCTGCCCGTCTTTGTTATCGCGGTGCTGCAGTTTGGTTGGTCCTTGGATCTGGGTTGGGTGATGTTGGCTTACGCGGTCATTCAGTTTTTGGATGGTAATGTGCTCGTGCCCCTGCTTTTTTCTGAAGCGGTCGATTTGCACCCGATCACCATTATTGTTGCTGTTCTGGCCTTTGGCGGGCTGTGGGGTTTGTGGGGGGTTTTCTTTGCCATTCCTCTTGCCACACTAATTAAGGCGATCTACGTGGCTTGGCCCCAAGCAACCGACGGTGACAGCCAACCCGCCACCGCTCTTTAAGAGGTCAGGCGTATGCTCTGGACAAAATCAAACTCAATCAACTTGGGCTCGCTGCTGTGCGTGGTTGTACTGTCCGCGTGCGCGCAGGTAGCGCCTGTATCGCCCAATCCCATCGCGGCACAAACGGCGGAGCCTGCGGCCCAAACGTCCGATACGGATGAAGCTGACAGTGACGCCTTGCCACGCATTGCATCCTTTATAGAAGACAGTGTGGCCGTGCCGGGTTTTTTTGACCTGTACCAAGAAAACAGTAGTGGCACCGTATATCTGCGTATTCCCGCGGATCAGCTGGATCAAGAGCTGATTTACACCGCTACGGTGACCGATGGGGTTGTCGAAACCGGTCTGTTTCGCGGGCAATATCGTGACAATAAGATCCTGAAGTTACAGCGCCACTTTGATCGTATCGAAGTTGTGCAGCCCAATACCCGGTTTTACTTTGATCCTGAGAGTCCGCTGAGCCGTGCAGCGGATGCCAACGCGCCGGACGCCGTGTTGGCGGTAATGGACATTGTTGCGCAAGACACCACCGAGGATGCTGGAGCAGGGGCGGAGCCCAGCGCGGTGCTTGTGGATTTCACGCCGGTTCTATTGAGCGAAAATCTCACGCAAATCAAGCCAGCGAAAAAGCCAGGTGCCAAGCCGGGCAAAGCGCTGACGCTGGGTAAATTCACTAGGGAGCGTTCCAAGGTCGTCCGTCTGGCGAGCTATCCTGACAATGCGCTAGTACACACCAATTTGGTCTA
>PAFU01000008.1 GCA_002704225.1 Gammaproteobacteria bacterium
GGGTTCGCAGAATCCGGATCGGCCAGTCCATTGGTATCGACTTCAAGCGAATCAATGACCGCTTGATCTCTGTACACAACAAAAATTGGCTTTCCGCGCCAAGCAACGATTGGGCTCAGCATTTCACCTGGAGCCAGCTTAGACACATCAATCTTCACGGCTGCGCCTGCCGCCTTTGCCTTGGCGCTGGGCGTCCAATATTTGACAAACGGCCATGCTGCCCCAACGGCACCGACGGCTGCCACTGCTGACGTAGCCTGAATCAAGAAATAGCGGCGGCTGTTGTTTGCGCCCTCTTCACCTTCCCCATCCGGGGCATCTTTCACTGCGCCATCGCTCACGACGGTAAGCTCCCTTGTCTATTTAGTTTCCTAGCCTGGACAGATACCTCATCCGGCTATTGTCCCTGATAAATCGCGCCACCTTGGTTGTCCGGCCGAGAAACCTCGCCCCGGACACATCCGAACAAGCGGCGCTCTGCCGCCATCCTGCCGCGTTTGCAGCAGTACTGACTCAATCGCTGGCCTTACTGCCAGTTCATCATTTTGTTCGGATTGACCTTAGAATTTAAATCTCTTCAGGCTTGGCCGTTCCCTCTCGAACGACCTTTTCCGAGCGGGGGAAGACTACCACAGTTGTCGCCCCATCCCACAGTTGACCAAGAAAGGGTTGAACCCCTCCGCGATTACCGCTTGGAGAATTGTGGCCGCTTACGCGCTTTGCGCAGACCCACTTTCTTTCGCTCAACCGCTCGCGCGTCCCGCGTAAGAAACCCTGCCTGGCGCATTGGCTGACGGAAATTCTCGTCGTACTCCACCAACGCTCGCGCAATTCCGTGACGAATGGCACCGGCTTGACCGGAGCTTCCGCCCCCGCGCACTGTAATTTTGAGATCTAATTTATCCGTCAGATCGACGGCCTCCAGCGGCTGCCTTACCACCATGCGAGACGTCTCACGGCCAAAAAATTCATCCAGCGGGCGAGCGTTTACCATGATGCGCCCGGTGCCATTCGCGATGAATACCCGAGCTGCAGCGGTTTTACGTCGACCCGTTCCGTAGTTGTAATCAGTCATCTAAAACTCCAGGACCTGAGGTTGCTGTGCCGCATGAGGATGCTCAGGCCCAGCATAAACTTTGAGCTTACGAAACATCGCACGCCCCAATGGGTTCTTTGGCAACATGCCCTTTACGGCGATTTCCAACATGCGCTCAGGGTGTTCTGCACGCATCTTCTCGACCGACGTGCTGCGAATGCCGCCGGGATAACCCGAGTGCCGCCAGTACAGCTTGCCTTGTTCTTTGTTACCGGTAACGCGTACTTTTTCCGCATTAACGATCACGATGAAGTCTCCGGTATCGACGTGCGGAGTATATTCTGGCTTGTGCTTACCACGCAGCCGGCTGGCAACCTCTGTTGCAATACGGCCAAGGGTCTTGTCCGCCGCGTCGATGATCCACCATGCCCGGACGACATCCTGCTCGCGCATACTTACCGTTTTCATGTTCTGCCTCTTACTTGATCTACGCCGGACCTGGTTCCGCGCTTGCTGCCACACCTACTGGCATGACGGCAAACCATCCGGGACTAGCAAAATTCTGGGTCGATGAATAATTATAGGGTTCGCCGACTTACCCTAAAAAAAGGGACGCGAATGATAGTGGAGCACTTGTCGCTTTACAACAGGCCTGAAGCCGCGGAAGCCAATAGATTTCACTTAATTGGCCTTTTGAACCTCAAGATGTCACATGGGCTTCGCTCAAATACGCTTCTGACTGCATCTCCAATAGCCTGCTTTGCGTTCGCTCGAATTCAAAGGTCAGTCGCTGCCCTTGGTACAAGCTGGTAATCGGCTGATCTGCCGAAACGATCAATTTCACTCGCCTGTCGTAGAACTCATCGACCAAACTGATAAAACGCCTAGCGGCATCTTCGCGTGACGCGTCGAGCAGCGGAATGTTACTCACCAATACCGTCGTAAACAGGGTTGCCAACTCAATATAGTCGTTTTGACTCCTCGGCCCCTCACAGATGCTGGGAAAATCGAACCAAGCAACGTCACCGGCAACCTTTACCGTCTCAATCATCCGGTTTTCGATTCTCAGCTTGACGTTGTTCTTTTCCAATTCAGCCGCCAGCGCACTAAAACCGGCCAGCAGGCTTTGCTCTGCCGCTTCACCCAATGGATAGTGGTATAGCTCGGCCTGCTGAAGGGTGCGCAGCCGAAAGTCCTGACCCGGATCGATTTCGTGGACATCGCAGTGGGCGTAAATCTGATCGATGGCCGGCAAAAAACGCGAACGTTGCAAACCATTTTTGTACAAATTGACCGGCTCCACATTCGAGGTTGCAATCAGCGTAACCCCGCGCTGAAAAAGAGCGGTCATCACCTCCCCGAGAATCATGGCGTCGCCAATATCCGAGACGAAGAATTCATCGAAACACAGTATGTCGCCGTCTGCGGCGATCTCATCCGCCACCTTAAACAGCGGGTTGGCCTGACCCGAATGACGCCCCAAGGCATCGTGAACACGTCGCATAAACCGGTGAAAGTGCATTCTCTGACGTCGTTCTGGCGGTAGCGCGCTACAGAACATGTCCATCATCATGGTCTTGCCCCGACCAACGCCGCCCCAAATATAAAGACCTCGCACGGATTCGGCAGAGGATGATGAGCGCCCAAGCCACTTGCCAAACAAGTCTTTGATGAATCCGCCGCTATCCGATTGTCGTTTCATAGCACGCTCAAAGAGGTGATCGAGTAAATCAATCACCACGGCCTGAGCGGCATCGGGCATCACCTCTCCGAGATCAATACTCCTACGGTAAAGAACCGCCGGTGTTGCTTCAGTTCGGCCAGGATCAGGCAAAACAGACTCGTCGGACTCATTCATTCCTGAGAGCCACTTCCTCGCACACGGGCGGCTAATGCATGTGCCTCCAAACCCTCTGACGTGGCGAGCAAATCCGTTTGCGCGGACAAGGATTCCGCCGCATTGGGCGACAGGCGAATCATGGAGCTGCGTTTCTGGAAATCGTACACACCTAGAGGAGACGCAAAACGCGCGGTGCCGAAGGTTGGCAGCACATGAGAAGGGCCAGCCATGTAATCGCCAAAAGTCTCACCGGTATGCGGCCCGATGAAGATCGCGCCAGCGTGACGAAGCCCATCAACCCAAGGATCAGGATCTGCAACAGCCAACTCTAAATGTTCTGCGGCAATGCGATTGGCAACAGCTAAAGCCTGCTCACGACCCTCGCAGTAAATGAGCGCGCCTCGCCCGTCAAGGGACTCACGAATAATGTCGGCACGTTGCATGGTTGGCAGTTTCCGCTCGATCATCTGCGACACCTGCTGCAAAAAGCCGCGGTCGGTGCTGATCAAGATCGCTTGCGCAGAGGCATCGTGCTCCGCTTGGGAAAACAAATCCAAGACCGCCCATTCCGCCTCGGTAGTACCGTCAGCGATGACCAGCACCTCGCTGGGGCCCGCAATCATGTCGATACCAACTTGCCCGAAGACCTGTTTCTTTGCTGCAGCAACGAAGGCATTGCCCGGACCCACAATTTTGTCCACCCGCGGCACAGATTTCGTTCCATAAGCCAGAGCAGCCACGGCTTGAGCACCACCTAGTGTAAAAACCCGATCGGCCCCGGCCAAGTGTAGTGCGGCCAAGACCATGTCGTTGCGCTCACCAGAGGGGGTAGGTGAAACCACGACAATTTCTTCCACGCCGGCAACCTTGGCTGGAATCAATGTCATCAGAACGCTAGACGGATAGGCTGCCCTGCCGCCGGGAACATAAACTCCAACCCGATCCAGCGGCTGGATTTTTTGCCCTAATTCGCAGCCCAACTCATCGGTAAAAGACCAAGACTCTTCTCGCTGGCGCTGATGGAAGCGACGAATGCGATCTGCGGCGGTAGTCAGCGCTTGCTGTGCAGGCATGTCCAGCCGCGCCCAAGCGTCCGCCAGCTCGTCTTTGTCAATCTCAAGCTCAGACATGCTCTGAGCGTCTACGCGGTCAAACTTGCGAGTCAGAGTCAGCAGCTGCTCATCACCAGCGCCACGTACTTCTTTTATTATTTGCGCCACCGTGACGTCTATGTCGCTGTCTACCCCCAAATCCCAGGCGAGCAGTTGGTCCAACTGGGCTGGAAACGTGGCCAATGTGGCGTCAAGCTCACGCACCGTTAAGCGCCTTCTTCCTGAACGCCCTGATCAGCCACCACTGCCTCGAGCTGGCGAATCAAACGCTGCACCGCCTCGAATTTGGTTTTCATCGACGCTCGATTAACGATGAGTCGAGTGCTGATGTCGCAGATCGTTTCTCTCGCCTCTAGACCGTTTGCCTTTAATGTATTGCCCGTATCGACGATATCCACAATACAGTCAGCCAAACCGAGCAACGGCGCGATTTCCAGAGCACCGGACAGCTTCACTAGAGACACCTGTTTGCTCTGACTTTGGTAATACTTGCGCGCGATGTTGACAAATTTAGACGCGACGCGAATACCCTGATCTGGCTCGGGCACGCCCACAGGTCCTGCGGTCATCATCCGACAGGCGCCTATTTTTAGGTCGAGACGTTCGTAAAACGTCATATTATCGCCGTACTCTAAAATGGTGTCTTTGCCGGTAATACCGACATCGGCGACTCCATTCTCCACATAAGTCGGCACATCGGCCGAGCGGGCTACGATAATTTTGTGTCCGCCCGTGACGCTATCAAAAATCAGTTTGCGCGATTTTTTGGGGTCGTCGGTCGGCTGTATCTGACAGGCTGCCAGAAGCGGCAGGCACTCCTCGAAAATTCGCCCTTTGTTAAGGGCTATTACTAATCCCATGAATGAATCAACCTTCTTACAGGGGGTTAAAAGGTCACCGTTACCGACTGTGCGATCACGCTGTATTTATTGTCTATCCAAATCACCCTTCGAGACTGCGGCACACTAGCTAACGCGTCGCACCTTGGCACCCATTTGTCCCAACTTCTCTTCAATGGTCTCATAACCACGATCGATGTGATAAATGCGGTCAATTGTTGTCGTACCAACGGCCGCTAACGCAGCCAAGACCAAACTTGAGGAAGCTCTTAAGTCCGTTGCCATCACCGGTGCGGCACGCAGTTCTTTTACACCTTGAACCACTGCCATGGATTGGCCATGAAGCTCTATATCCGCCCCTAGCCGCTTCATTTCATGAACATGCATGAAACGATTTTCAAAAATGTTTTCGTTGATTGTTGCAGTGCCCTCTGCAAGCGCATTCAACGTCATGAACTGGGCCTGCATGTCCGTAGGAAAACCCGGATAGGGTGATGTTTCGATGTCCACCGCTCTTGCTCGTCGACCAGCCATATCCAACGCGATCCAATCGTCGCCAACCGTCACCTCGGCTCCGGCTTGCTGAAGTTTGTCTAGTACCGCGCCTAAGGTTTCGGGTTCAACATCACGCAAATGCACATGACCACCAGTCACAGCCGCAGCCACAAGATAGGTACCTGCTTCCACTCGATCCGGCATCACGCGATGAGAACCCCCATGCAGTGCGTCAACACCTTCAATCTCTATGGTCGATGTGCCGTGACCCGACACCTTCGCCCCCAAGGCATTCAGAAAATTACCCAAATCGACGGTTTCTGGTTCGCAGGCCGCGTTGAAAAGCCGGGTCGTACCTGACGCCAAGGTTGCCGCCATCATGAGATTCTGTGTACCGCCAACCGTTACCAAATCCATATGCACATCGCAGCCAACGAGTCGTCCGTTCGAGCGGGCTCGCACGTAACCGTCTGTTACTGAGATGTCAGCGCCGAGCGCCTCAAGACCCTTCAAATGCTGATCCACAGGCCGAGAGCCAATGGCACAGCCGCCAGGCAAGGAAACTTCAGCCTCACCAAACCGCGCCAACAAAGGCCCTAGGACCAAAAAAGATGCCCGCATGGTTTTGACCAATTCGTAAGGGGCACGAAAGCTGGAGAGGTTCTTCGCGGCAACTTCAACCTGCATATTTTCGTTGAGCGTCACGTCTACCCCCAGACAGGCGAGCAGCTCGATCATTGTGGTGACGTCATGCAAGTGGGGAGAATTTGATATCGTCACGGGCCCTGCTGACAGCAATGAACCCGCCAAAATCGGCAGTGCTGCATTCTTGGCGCCGCTTATGCGAATGCTTCCCTTGAGCGGAATGCCGCCCTCAATCTGTAATTTATCCATCGAAAACTTAGGGTGTTTCAGCCTTAATCGACACGGCATGCAGTGCACCGGAGGCAATCAAATCCTGAATGCACGCATACACTTCTTGCTGCTTTTTCACTCGGCTCATGCCATCAAAATGCTCGCTGATCACGGCAATCGCCGCACGATTTCCTTCAATTTCCACGGTGACCTGAGCACCCGGGATAGCGGTCTCTACTCGGCTTTTGACGTCATCTTGCATACTGTATTTTCCATCTAATCTTGCATCGGACATTTCTACCCATTGGACAATCAGCTCAGGGAATACCGCAATCGTCCGGCCGCTATGTTACGCGATATCGGCAAATACAACACTGCGCCGTGGCAAACGGATGGCTTCAACCGAATATTTCTTGCCAAGGATGCCTTGGCTACAGCTGGGGATACGACTAAAGTGCTGTGTCTCGATTGGTGACGAGCGATTATTTCTATCGAAACCGCGTTGACACCGGCTTCGTTTGTGGCGCAAAGACGGTAGCCCTCATCATTAATATCGCGGTGAGCCCCGTTGACTACGCAGCTCAGCACCAGTCTGCATGAAACTACGCCATAAGCTCTTAACACAGGACATACCCATATGTGGGTCAACTTACTATTGATGGCGGCAGGATTCGCGGCTCTCATCTGGAGCGCAGACCGGTTTTTATCAGGGGCTGCGGCGACGGCAACAAACTTGGGCGTTTCCAATATTTTGATTGGGTTAACCGTCGTATCTCTGGGTACTTCAGCGCCTGAAATCGTTGTCGCTTTGATTGCCGCATTAGAGGGCAACGCCATATTGGCCGTTGGTAACGCCATAGGCTCCAACATCGCCAACATTGGTCTGGTGTTGGGCATTACAGCCATCATCGCCCCGCTGCCTTTCTCCGATAACGTCCTGCGCCGCGAACTTCCCTGGCTTCTAGGAGCCACCACACTCGCCATCATTCTCATGTTCGACCGCGAGTTGGACCGGGTAGACGGCCTCATTCTGCTCTGCGGCCTGACGTACATACTCTGGCAGCTGTTACGTTCGGAGAAAGAGACGGACCCAGCCG
Source organism: Gammaproteobacteria bacterium (assembly GCA_002704225.1). Lineage (GTDB taxonomy): Bacteria > Pseudomonadota > Gammaproteobacteria > Pseudomonadales > Azotimanducaceae > UBA4421. Next base: position 7,275 of record PAFU01000008.1, read on the forward strand.
ACAGCGCGCTAGCCAGCGAGCTCGAAGAGCTGCCTCAGATGAATCAAGGCAGTGCGGTTTTTTGGCTGATCTCAGGGCTGCTCGTACTACTCGCTGCCGCGCAACTGTTGGTCTATGCCGCGACTGAGATCGCTTTAGAGCTAGGCATCAGTAGCATGATCATCGGCCTGACTATTGTAGCCGTCGGCACCAGTCTGCCAGAGCTCGCTGCTACTGTTGGGGCTGCGATGAAGGGCCAGCCTGATATCGCTATCGGCAACATCGTTGGCTCGAATATTTTGAATATTTTGGCGGTTCTGGCGGTTCCAGGCATCGTGAGCGCGACGGCGCTGGATTTTTCAGCGCTTTGGCGAGACAGCGGCATGATGCTGGCCTTAACGCTCATGCTGGCTTTGTTCGCTTATGGCTTGAACTCACGCGCGGTCATCACGCGATTCGAAGGCATGGTTATGTTGTTGGCATGGATCGGCTACAACGCGTTACTGGCCCAACAAGCATAGGAAGCGCAACCCATGAGTGACACACAAAAACCACTGTATGACCTAGCTCGATCCATTCAGGGCATTGTCCTCGACGTCGATGGCGTGCTGACCGACGGCAAAATCATCTACAGCTCGGATGGCAGCGAGCAAAAACATTTTCACGTCCAGGATGGCGGCAGCCTCAAACTCTTAGCCAACCACGGTATTGCGCTTGCCATCATCACAGGACGTCAATCCAGCATCGTGCAGCGGCGTGCAGAAGAGCTAGGCATTTCATTTATTCGCCAGGGTGCAGACAGCAAGGCCGAGGCATTAAATGAGCTGGTTCTGGAGGGGTTTCCCGCATCACACCTTTGCGCCATCGGCGATGATATTCAGGACTTTCAACTGTTCGAACACCCCGCAGTAACACTCGCGGCGACCGTCGCAAACGCGCACCCAGCCGTGCTCGCCAAAGCCCAATTCGTAACCCAGCGCCGCGGAGGCGAAGGCGTCATCGTTGAACTGAGCGAGCTTCTATTACGCGCTCGGGAACAATGGCACTTCGCGTAGTGCGTCTCTGAGCTGCTCTTTCGAAGGTCGCTATGCCAGAACCCACTCGACAAGCCGACACAAATCACACGCTCACCGGATGGCGCGCACCGGTTATTGTTTTAGCCGCATTGCTCTGTGCTTTGTTGCTGTGGCCGAACGAAGGAAACAAACCCAGCTCATCGGCTGCCTTGAAGGGGGATGGAGACGAGGCACGCGACAATTTATTCGCGTCGCTAAAACCGTCAAGCACGGCAACCCAAGTAACCTGGCAAGTATTCTCCGAATCCGGTGCCTTGAGTTACGAGGTCAGTGCTCTGGCGTTAGAGCAATTCCAGGCGCTCCAGCTGATGAAAGTCGAACAGCCGTTGATCCGAATGACCACCGATCAACAGCGACCTTGGCTGATTCAAGCTGCCCTAGGCGAAATTTCCAGCGCCCGAAACCCAAGCGTCAATGAGTCTGCCAAAGCGAACAAGCTGGATCTGCGCGGAAATGTTCAAATCACTCAAGATCAAAATGATCCACGTCATGCCTTACGCCTGTTTACGCCTCAATTAAGTATTTTTCCGTCACAGCAGCGAGCGGTCACCAACGAGCCTGTGGTGGTCCGTCACGCTCAGTTCATCACCACTAGCCATGGTCTTGACCTGAATCTTAAGACAGGCACTCTGAGCTTTGCTGAGAGCGACAACACTCGCGTCGTCAGCAAACTTTTCCTCAACCAACAGTCAAAGGGCACGTAGGGTGATCGAGAGCACAATTTTACGCCATTGGGTTTTAGCTGCAGCCTTTACGTTTGGACTTCTGCACGCACTAAGCGCAAGAGCGGAGGCATCTACTGCCCATCAAAGCAACGGGCTCACCATCGAAGGTGATAGCGCCGTATTTCTGCAGGCTCAGAACAGCATCGAATATTCGGGCAATGTGATCGCCTTTATGAACGGCATGCGCATCAATGGCGACCGCGTGCTCGTCCAAATGAGCGACGATCGCGTCGAGCGGATTACAACCAGCGGCCAACCGGCCAGTTTTTGGCAAGAGCAACCTGACACTACCGATGACACCACCGCTCGGGCGGAGACGATCGTTTACCTGCCAAGTTCCGGGCTACTGGAACTGTCCGGGGGCGCGTCGTTGATCCAAGCGGGCAATGAAGTCCGTAGCGCGTTGATCCGATACAACCTCATCGAAAGACAACTGGATGCGCGCGGCGACAAAGAAACCTCTGAGCGAGTGAGAGTGCAACTCAGTATTCCCTCGCGCGCACCAGACACGACCCCGCCAACACCATGACACTGAAAGCCCAGTCGTTACGAAAGCGTTATGCGCAAAAGACCGTAATTGAAGACGTTTCGCTCAGCGTTGACCGAGGCGAAATTGTCGGGCTACTAGGCCCTAATGGCGCAGGCAAAACCACCTGCTTTTATACCATCGTCGGCCTGATCAGGGCGGATGCCGGACGGGTTTGGCTCGACGACCAAGAGCTCACCCATGCGGCTATGCATAAACGGGCGGCACAAGGTCTTGGCTATCTGCCACAAGAAGCCAGTGTGTTTCGAACCCTGACCGCCGAAGCCAATATTATGGCCATGCTCGAACTCAACCCTGCCCTTGACGCCCTAGCAAGACAGAGCCGTTTGGAATCGCTGCTACAAGAGTTTGGACTTGAACACGTGCGAACGAGCCTAGGACAGAGCTTGAGCGGAGGCGAACGCCGGCGCTTGGAAATTGCCCGGGCCCTGGCAACCGACCCTAAATTCATCCTTCTCGACGAGCCCTTCGCTGGGGTTGATCCCATATCGGTTGCGGATATCAAAGCTGAAATCATCGGATTGGCTGCACGTGGCATCGGCATTCTCATTACAGATCACAATGTCAGGGAAACGCTGGATATTTGCCATCGCGCCTACGTTGTTCACCAAGGACAGGTGATCGCAAACGGACTGCCCAAGGACATTCTGGAAAATGCGACCGTACAAAATGTTTATCTTGGCAAGGAATTTGCTTAACCTCTGTCCATCGTCAAAATACCGTTGTTAACATGCATCGCTGGAACGTTCATTGCACCGGTCCAACCTTACCGACTTGGGTAGTTATGCAGCACCTGATTAGCATCATCCACATCAGCCGCCGTCGATGAAGCAAAGCCTTTCCATCAAGCTGGGTCAGCAACTGAAAATGCCCCCTCAGCTGCAGCAAGCCATTCGCCTGCTGCAACTCAGCACTTTGGAACTGGAGCAGGAAATCCAAGACAGCATCGACGGCAATCCGATGCTAGAAACCGAAGACGATTGGGCAGATTCCCCAGACAATGCATCTGCAGATTCTCAGGACGATTTTTCCGAGGGCGAGGCCTCTCTCGAGGCAATGGATTCAGCCGCCGCCGAGACCAACGACAATGACTTGCCCGGCGATTTAGACAGTGACTTCGACGGCGACTATTCTGCGGCAGACCCCGGTCTTGTTGAACTACCCGACAACTATGGGGAGGAAATGGTTTCCAACGATGTTGCCGATATCGCCATCGACGGCATCACGGAATCCGAAGTGAGCGATCAGCTTCACGAGCCACTTGCCGACGACATACCCGTCGACTCCAATTGGGACGACATCTATCCACAGACGCCATCGGGTGCGTCCGGCGACAGTGACTACGATGCGGGCGCCAACGATAGCGCAGAGGAAACGCTGGAGAGCCATTTACTTTGGCAACTCAACCTCACACCCATGGCCATGTCTGACCGGTTCATCGCCTTAGCAATTATCGATGCCATCAACGATGACGGTCTGTTGAGCACTTCCATCGACGAGATTTGTGCAACCTTGGCGCAAAACAATCAGAGCACCGATGCGCCGCCAACCGAGGATGAAGTAACCGAAATTCTGAGGAGAATTCAGCGCTTTGACCCGGTAGGTGTCGGTGCGCGAGATCTCCGAGAATGCCTGCTGATACAGCTGGAGCAACTCGATGACGCAACACCATGGCTCAGCGAAGCCAAGCTACTGGTCGATCAATTTCTGTCGCTTCTAGGCAGCAAGGACTTCGCGGCACTGGTTCGACAAACTCAACTGACGGAACACGAACTCAGTCAAGTAGTAGCGCTCATAAGAACTCTGCAACCCAGACCTGGCGCGGCATTGTTGCTGAATCAAGCGGACTACGAAGTGCCCGACGTGCTGGTACGCAAAGAAAAGGGGCGATGGCTGGTAGAGCTCAACCCCGAGACGTTACCAAAGGTTCGCATTAACAGCACGTATGCCGGCATGATCAAAAGCGTTCCTGCAGGACCCGACAAAGACTACCTGAGAGATAACCTTCAGGACGCCAAATGGTTTTTGAAGAGCCTGCAAACACGACACGACACGCTGCTCAAGGTCGCGACAAAAATTATTGAAGTGCAAAAAGATTTCTTGGAACTCGGGCCGGAGGCGATGAAGCCTTTGATTTTGGCGGATATCGCTGAGCAGGTAGACCTGCATGAATCCACAATATCCCGAGTGACCAATCGCAAATACTTAGCGACTCCGCGGGGTTTGTATGAACTCAAATACTTCTTTTCATCGCATGTCGGCACAGCCAGCGGCGGCGAGGTATCCAGCACAGCCATTCGCGCGTTAATCCGTAAGGTTACCGCGGAAGAGAACCCCCGCAAACCGTTGAGCGATAGCAAAATTGCCGCAATACTGTCTGAGCAAAACATCAATGTTGCACGTCGAACAGTAGCCAAATATCGAGAATCACTGTCGATTCCGCCCTCAAACGAAAGGAAACAATTGGTCTAATCTGTCGCGCTTGCTTATGTTGATAGGCCCCTCACCGGATCCTTTAGGAGGACACTATGCAACTCGATATCACCGGCCATCAGATCGACCTTACCGACGCCTTGCAGCACCATGTTCGAGAAAAAATGAGCAAGCTCGAACGCCACAGTGACGAAATAACTCATACGCATGTGGTGTTAAATATTGAAAAACACTGCCATCAGGCGGAAGCTACCGCCCATGTTCCAGGTGCCGAATTGTTTGCCAATGCTGAAGCTGACGATATGTACGCGGCGATTGATAAGCTGGCCGACAAAATGGATCGACAACTCCTTAAACACAAAGAAAAAACAGTCGCGCGACACAACGGCGGCCACCACAGAGCATCGCGACACGAGATTTAACGGCTGACAACCAGCGAACTTCGCTAAGGCGTCATACACAGCAACAAGATTCTCTGCGAATTGGGCGGTAAGATAGGCCCGCAAGTTCGGGCCCAGTGACCGACACGGCAATGAACAACATTCAACTGGTAAGTCATGAGAGTCTGCCGCTATGAGCAATACATTAACCGTTAACGACTTGGTCAGCAGGACCTCAGTGCACTGCCACTTACGCGCTGGCAGTCGTAAACGACTCTTCCAAGCTGTCGCACAAGAGCTGGTCGACCCTACTCGAGAAGACGGTGAGGAAGCGATTGATGAGATCTACGACGCATTAGTTGAACGCGAGCGGCTTGGCAGTACGGCTCTCGGCGATGGCGTCGCGATTCCTCATTGCCGAACCGATTGCAAAACCATTGCCGGTGCGTTCTATACGCTGGAACAGCCTATTGATTACGAGGCACCAGACCAAAGGCCCGTAGACTTAGTCTTTGTTTTGCTCGTGCCACGCGATGAGCAAACAGCTCATATCGCTGCACTGCAGAGACTTGCCCAACTTTTTTCCGACCCCTCGAATCTTGATGATTTACGCGCGACGGCATCAGATGACGAACTCTTTAGTGAACTGCTGCGAATCGACTCTGGGCTTACTCAGCCTGAACTGAATCGTAAACTCGCATGAAACTGATCATCGTCAGCGGCCGCTCGGGCTCCGGTAAATCCACAGCCCTGAGAACTCTGGAGGATGCCGGATATCACTGCGTGGATAATTTACCCGTTGATCTTCTTGATGACCTGATGCGTCGTTATGCGGCGGCACAGGGTCAGCTTTCAAAAGTCGCGGTCTGCATTGATGCGCGAAGCTCCGGCTTGGAACACTTTCCCGAATTGTTGCTGCAACTGCGCGCTCAAGGCATCGATACTCAGGTTCTTTACCTTGATGCGCTCAGCCCAACCCTCGTAAAACGCTTCAGCGAAACGCGCCGTCGCCACCCGTTGACCAATAGTGCGGTTGATCTTCGGGAAGCGATCGATCGGGAAGCCAACATTCTCACCAGTGTTGCGGATCTGGCTAGCCTGACCATCGACACGACAAAAATTTCCAGCAAGGGATTGAGCGAACAAATCGTCACCCGCGTGCTCGAAAACGACGGTGCCTCAGTCAACCTACTGTTTCGCTCCTTCGGCTTCAAACACGGCATCCCTGTGGACACAGATTTCGTCTTTGATCTGCGCTGTCTACCAAACCCCCATTGGCAGCCCGCACTCCGCCCGCTGAGCGGTTTACATCAAGAAGTTGCCGGTTACTTAGCGAAAAAATCACTGGTTAATGAGATGTTCGACGACATCACAGGATATCTTGAACGTTGGATACCTCGGTTTGCCGACAATGACCGTGTGTACCTGACCATCGGTATAGGCTGCACCGGAGGACAGCATCGCAGCGTCTATATGGCAGAGCGTTTAGCGACACACTTCTCTGAGCAACTCGATCAGGTGCTGGTCCGTCACCGAGAGTTGGGAAAGCACTAGACGCCGTTTCGCACGTGCAACTGATCCGCCATCGATATGCGACACGCCAAATTACACATCGTTAACCCACTCGGGCTTCACGCCAGAGCCGCATCCAAGCTTGTCGATGTCGCCAAGAATTTCGCCTCGGATGTCAAAGTGGTCAATGCGGGCGGTATTGAGGCGGATGCCAAGCGAATCATGAATTTGTTGTTACTGGGCGCGCCGGTTGGCAGCGAGGTCGAACTGTTCGTACAAGGAGAAGACGAAAACGAAGCCTTGGCCGCGCTAACCGAGCTCATCGACGCGGGCTTTCATGAAATGGAAACGTCATGACACCCGATCAACAGCACTTTGAAGAGGTTCTGGAAGGTATCAGCCGCGGCAGCGCCGCCGATATAAAAGTACTGCTCGCCTCTCTACGGCCTAGCGAAGTGGCCGGGGTTCTCGAAGCCAACACGCCGGCCACTCGCCGCATTATCTGGGGCTTAGTAGACGAGGAAGTGCGTAACCAGAGTTTGCAGTATCTGCAAGACGACGTACGCGCCGAATTTCTGGAGGCGATGGACACAGCCCAACTCGTGGCGGTTGCGGATGATCTGGATACCGATGACTTTGCCGACATTCTGCAGCAGCTACCCACCACCATTACCGATCAGGTGCTCGAGAACCTCGACAGCCGAGATCGCGCGCGAGTAGAGTCCGTCCTCCCTTATCCCGAAGACAGCGCCGGCGGCCTGATGAACACCGATACCATCACGGTACGGCCCCGGCACGCGGTTGAATTGGTCCTACGCTACCTGCGATTACGTCGAGATCTGCCGGCAACAACCGACGCATTGATCGTGGTGAACAGCCGGGACGAATATCTGGGCATGTTGCCTTTGACCAAGCTATTAACCGCTGACGCCACGGTTACCGTACGGGAAATCATGAATACGGAGGAGCCGGCCATTCACGTTGGCGAAGCCGATACCGAAGTCGCAAAGTTGTTTTCGGAACGCGACCTGATTTCCGCACCCGTCGTCGATGACAACGGTTTCTTACTGGGACGAATTACCATCGATGACGTGGTCGACGTCATCATAGAAGATGCGGAAGAAGCTCTTCTGGCCCCCGCCGGTCTGGTCGTTGATGAAGACACCTTCGCACCCGTCCGCCGAGCCGTGCGCCGCCGGGCCATCTGGTTGGGCATCAATCTTGTCACCGCACTGATGGCAGCGGCGGTCATCAGCTTGTTTGAAGACACCATCGTGAAGGTGGTTGCCCTTGCGGTGCTGATGCCCGTCGTGGCGAGCATGGGCGGCATCGCGGGCACCCAAACCCTCACCTTGGTCATTCGTGGTCAGGCCACCGGTCAGCTGGGTAGGAACAATATGCTATGGATGCTGAATCGCGAGTTCGTCATCGCGGCTCTTAATGGCATGCTCTGGGCGACCATAGTCGCCCTTGGTGCGTCTTACTTTTTTGACGACCCGAAGCTCGGTCTCGTCATTGCGGTTGCCATGGTTGCAACCATCTTGATTGCCGCTGTCGCAGGGAGTCTCCTACCGAGCTTACTCAGACGCATGGACATTGATCCTGCTATCGCCGGTGGCGTGGTACTCACCACCATCACCGATGTGGCCGGATTTTTTATTTTTCTCGGCCTCGCCAGCTGGACTTACCTATAGCCCTACTGACCCGCCACCGTCATCGACTCCAGCAATAAACTAGGAGCCCGAATACTACTCCTGATATCGATATCATCGGCAAGCCCCACAATGTTCAGCAACATGTCTTTCAAATTTCCGGCTAGCGTGAACTCTGCCACTGGGTAGGCTATTTCGCCGTTTTCAACCCAAAAGCCTGAAGCACCTCGCGAATAATCACCGGTTACGCCATTCACTCCTTGCCCCATCAGTTCCGTTATCAGCAAGCCTGTACCCATTTGGGCCATGAGGTCCGCATGAGGCACCATGGGGGCATTGAGGTGCAGGTTGTGCACACCACCGGCGTTCCCGGTGGTTTCCAACCCAAGTTTGCGAGCGGAATAGGTCGAAAGGATATAGCTGGCCAGTCGACCGTTCTCAACAAACACATTGTTGCGGGTTGCCACACCGTCACCGTCGAAGTAAGCGCTCGCCAACCCGCCAAGCATTGCGGGGTCTTCCTGCAGAGTGAGCCACTCTGGGAGGACTTGTTGGTTAATGGCGTCCAACAAGAATGATGCTTGGCGATATTGAGCGCCACCACTGATCGCGCCATTCAGGTGACCGATCAACCCGGCAGCAAGATTGGGGGCCAATATCACCGGATATTTACCCGTGGGTGCTTTCTGTGGTGACAACCGTTCGACGGTTCGTTCACCAGCTTTTCTGCCCACATCGGCGGCCGCTTCCAACGCCTGCCACCGTCGCGAAAGCGTGTACCAGTAATCGCGCTGCATCCCTTCGTTGTCTTCGCCAATTAAGACACAGCTCATGCTGTGACGCGTGCTTGGGTAGGCTCCGAGAAAGCCATTGCTGTTGCCATATACCCGCAGCGCCTGCTGAGAGCTAATTTGAGCACCGTCCGAATTGGTGAGTTTGCTATCGACGGCGAGGCCCGCTGCTTCACATTCAATCGCCAGAGAGGCGACTTGCTCCGGTTCGATATCCCAAGGGTGATACAGATCTAAAGCCACCGGCGCTAAAGGCATCAGACTGGCATCAGCTAACCCACTGTAGGGATCTTCTTCGGTATGTTTGGCGATACCCTTGGCCGCCGCCACGGTCTCACGGATCGCAGCCTCACTGCTGTCTGTCGTGCTAGCCGAGCCCTTCCGCTTGCCAAAATACAGCGTAATACCGAAGCCGCGATCTTGATTGAACTCGAGATTTTCCAGCTCGCCTTTGCGCACGCTGACCCCCAAGCCCTGCTCCATGCTCACCGACACTTCGGCCTGATCGGAGCCTTGGCTTTTTGCCTCGCTGAGAATTTTTTCAACCAATACGGTCAATTCGGCCTGATGCTCTATAAACTCCAATGCTTTGCTTCCTTTATCATTACGTTATGCACGACGAACCCTCAAAATCTGCGCTGAAGCGCGAAGCCCAACGACTACAAAAAATCGGCTTGCGCCTCACCCAACTCAAGCCCGACGTTCGGGCTCGTATCGATCTGCCCGATGCCCTGCGACAAGCCATCGAAACTCACGCTGCAATCAACAGCCGCGAGGGAGGCCGGCGGCAGATGCAGTTTATCGGCAAACTGATGCGTAAGGTCGACACCGCCGCCATCGAAGCCCAACTGGCCGACATCGACGGGCAATCTGCTGCCGCGCGCCACTTTTTTCACAACCTCGAACAATGGCGCGATACGCTCATTAACGACGCTGATGCCCTCACACAATTCATTTCGGAACACCCTGCCGTCGAAAGACAGACGTTGCGACAGTTGGTCAACGCAGCCTCCGCCAATCGACCCGCCGCCGATCAAGACCCGTCCGAAGCCCACAAACGGGCACTGCGCGCCCTGTTTAAGTTCTTGCGCTCGACCCTGAGCGAAACAGAAGAACAACTGGATTAACACTCTGAAAATACCCGAATCACCCCACCGGGCTTTTAGGAAGTGGCCGTACCCCCAACAACTATTTCATCAACCTTCAGGGTTGGCTGCCCGACGCCGACCGGTACAGACTGACCGTCCTTGCCGCATACACCGACACCACCATCCAAATCCAGGTCGTTACCCACCATGGATATCCGGTTCATCACCTCCGGGCCACTACCCACCAGCGTTGCACCGCGAATCGGCGCCGTCACCTGTCCGTCTTCAATGCGATAAGCCTCTGTGGCCGAAAACACAAAACGTCCGGACGTGATATCCACCGAACCACCGCCAAAATTAACCGCATAAATTCCATTTTTTACCGATCGAATAATATCCTCTGGCATATCTTGCCCGGGCAGCATGTACGTGTTGGTCATGCGCGGCATGGGAACATGGGCATAGGACTGGCGGCGCCCGTTGCCGGTCGCCGCAACATTCATCAAACGCGCGTTCAGTTTGTCCTGCATGTACCCCTTCAATACGCCATTTTCGATCAAGGTCGTCATCTGGGTCTGCGTACCCTCATCGTCTACACTCAAAGAACCACGGCGCGCTTCCAACGTACCGTCATCCACCACGGTGCAGAGCGGTGAAGCAACCTGCTCACCCACGCGATTGGAAAAGGCGGAACTGCCTTTGCGATTAAAGTCGCCTTCCAGACCGTGCCCAACCGCCTCGTGCAGTAACACGCCGGGCCAACCGGGACCCAAAACAACCGGCATGGGGCCCGCAGGCGCGTCAACGGCCTCAAGATTGACCAAGGCCATTCGCACCGCTTCCTTGGCCAAATTGTCCGTCCATTCGCCTTCGGCTAGGGAATCCAAACTTCGGCGCCCGCCTCCGCCGGCGTTACCGCGCTCTCTACGTCCGTTGTGTTCAACAATCACTGAAACATCAAATCGCACCAGCGGGCGGATATCCGCTGCCAACGTGCCATCGCTGGCCATCACCAGCATGGTTTCGTGATTCCCCGAGATGCGTACATTGACCTCTTGAACTCTCGGGTCCTGGGCTCGGGCAACCTGATCCACTCTTTGCAGCAGACTGACTTTCTCTTCGTCGCTAAGACTACTGATGGGATCGATAGCCGCGTAAAGAGAGGGATAACCCCCAACCCGAAAGCTAGGCAGGTTACGAGGAGCACCTGCCCCAGCGATGGATTGAGCGGCCTTGGCAGCCTCTTGCAGTCCGTCGAGACGAATGTCCTCACTGTAGGCAAATCCCGTTTTCTCACCCGCGAGGGCGCGCACGCCAATACCCGCCTCCACGCCAAAAGAGCCGTCTTTGACTATGCCATCTTCCAAACCAAAGGATTCGCCGCGAGTGCTTTGAATAAACACCTCGCCGTAATCGATTTCGCGCCCTAGAAGTGTGCCGATACTGTGTTCGATATCACTCAGGCTCATGCCCTTTGCCTGCAACAACTGCTTCTCTACGGTTGCAACTACTTCATTCATATCTTTGGCACCTTACCGGTTGTTTCTGTTTACGACTGCGTTGGGAGCCTAGTGTGCAGACTGGCGATTCATTCAAGGCGTTGGCGAAACCGTTTCGCCATTCATATCTTGGGACTTAAGTAAATCCGGAGACAGACGCTCTCCCGCCGAATCCGTTACCTCAATATCTTGATTAAACAGCTCGGTGAACACGACGTCTGGCTCTTCCAAGGTGCCCGTTATCGAGAACTTAGCAGAACTCATGCGCTCAATGGGTTTACGGAAGACCCGCTCCCCGACGGCCACGCCGATTCCCGCCAAGGGATTGACGAAGGCCAAGTATGCGGCGTACCAAGGCAGGCTGTCACTTACCGGCAGTGTGACAATCATTTGCGCGTCCAGTAGGTTGCGGCGCAAATCGACTTCACCGCCCAACTCGTAGCGAGAGGATGTGCTCTTTATGATCAGATTTTTGGTGAAACGCATCGTCTGATCCTCCAGCTGAATGCCGGCGTACGCTTCTTCGAAACTGATGCCGTCACCAACCACGTCAGAAAAGTCCAGACTGATTCTCTTGGTCAGGGCAGTAATGTTGAACAAGCTGACCGCTCGCAGACCCGCGGCACCGGCGTCCACCTCCAGAAAACGGCCGTCGTTGGCCTTAAGCGACAGCTCTCCTTCGCTCCGGAACGTCTCCAAATTGGCCGGGGAGCCCGCCCAGCTCAGGTTACCTGCAACCGAGGCCGATTCCGAGGTGAGCACCGGCGCATAGCCCCAAAGCGGCAAGGTATCGGCCAAATCTTCCATGTAGGCAGTGCCAGAAAACGCGCTGCGGTTTTCTTCCAGATCCCAAAAGACCGCGCTGTCTACAATGTTCAGACCGTTTACCTGCACGTCCAGTAAATCGAAACGCACGCCATTTTCCTGCGGCGTCATACCAAACCGCCAACGACCAAAGGGTTCTTGATCAATGAACAACTCATTAATAAACACCGTAGCGCGGGGTAGCGCGCGTCCGACGCTGACATCGACCGGGTCCAAATTCCCTTGCAGGCCGTTGTCGGGGACATCGGACCCGGGCAGTCGAAGGGTCAATAGGTTGATGTCCAGAGAATCGGGGTTGGATAAATCCACGCTACCGGCCAGATCAGGGCTGCGAAGCTCAAAGAACACCGATTCCGCGCTTCCCTGACTGTTAAGCCGCACACTGGGGAACCGAAGATCATTCACCACGAACTCATCCACCTCCAGCTCGCGGATCTGCCAATCAAACGGCAAATTGACCACAGGGCCACCGTCATCGGGTACCCAGTCGGCAAGATCCAGTGTCGCGAGACGACCATTCACCAGCACACCCGAATAGTCAGCTGCTAGCGGCAACGGCTCGGCGTGAATCCCCAACGCACCTTGCGAAATGGTTAACGCCTCGCTATCTGGCATTACCAACCAACCCTCAGTTCCCGCGTATTGCCAGCTGGCGCGCTGGAAATCGTCGAAAAAAGCCAGCTCGAATGTGCTTGGAGACCGAGCGGCAATCGCCTTACCAAATTCGCTAGGCAACGCCACCGCCATGCCTGCTAAATCGGTTTCCAATTGCAAACGTACCGCTGAGGAACCATTCATGGTGACCTGTAACTTGGCGGCAAAATCTGTTTGGCCTGTCAGCAACGGCGATTGCGGCAGGGTGGTCACGCGAAACAGGTCTTCGGCAGACATGCCGCCCGTCATTTGGAATGTTATGTGTTCCGAATCATGAGACATGTTTACCGTCACAGGGTGATCGAATAATTTTCCGCTGACGCTTCCCTGCAAATTATGGGGCAGAGAAAACCGATGCTGGCCTGAAAGTTGCTGCCAAGCCAGACGATAATTCGGCATGTCGAGGCCCACCGACTCAAATTCCGTCTCGAGGTCGATCTGCAAACGGGAGTCATTGGCGACATCATTCACCATGGGGATCTGAAGCCTCGCAACAACCTTGATATCACCTCGAGCATTCCATTCCGGCGTGACGAAACTAAAGGACTTCTGCAACGGCGAATTGCGGACCAAACTCAGCACCGAAGCGGCCTGAGAGGGTCCTTCTAATGCCAGAAACAGCAGTTCCTTGTTGGCATCTGCATGAAGGTCCGCGCCATCAATCGGTAAGCCACCGGTTTCCCCCTGCCTCAACTGTGCATAGGTATGTCGCCCCGCCACATGAAGCGAACCGGCAGCCGCGTTCAGCGTTGGCCAATCGTCTTTGTAACGAACCTCTGTGTCACTGAAGTCGGCAACCAATTCGAAACGGCGACTGGTCGTGTCCCCTAGAGGCACATGAATCTGGCCGTGATGCGCTGCAGCCATATTCCTGAAGTTGCCGGACAACGGCGCCTGGGTTAACCACTGGCGCAAGCCGTCCCTAAGTTTATAAGGAATAAACTGGCGCGCCCCCAACACATCTATCTCATCGACTTGAAGACTGACCGATACTCGCTGCTCGTATCGCGCTTGCGGACGGCTAGTCGCAAATCCACCACGAATTCGACTTTCATTAGCAACAGCACGAATATTCTCGCCGCGAACCGAGGCATAACCCGGTCGAAACAGCAGCATGAGATCGCCTCGCACATCGGTAAGATTCCACGCATCGGCGAAAAGACCCGGGAACTGCATGGTAACCGCGTCTCCACTGACCCGAAGACCCATCTGCTGAAGGTCACCAAATATTTCGGCCTGGCTATTTGTGATCGAAGGTGATCCACGATGTGCGGAGAGATTGACTCCATTGGCTTGCGCCCAAAACTCCAGCCCTACGACATCATCGTAACGCGCGACCAGTTGCTCAATATCTGCTCTAACATTCAGCCCAGCAATCCATTCACCAACCACTTGGTTCGATGTCAGCACGGCATTGGCAAAATCTGTAATGGGGCCCAGAGCCAGATTGGCCATCCTTGCGCGAACGCGCGGAGGATTGTCGGCAAACATCGAGTCAGCGAGATTCTGCCCGGACCAATTTGCACGACCGATTTCAAGAAATAACGGCGGTAATTCAAAGGACTTCACAGCATCAGAGTTTAGGGATGCCTGCAGTTTCGCCAGCAGAAATTCTTGATCATTGATCAGCGAAACTTCCGTGTGCAAGGCAACGGTTTTACCGTCTTTCACAAAAGGCGAGTCCGTAAGATGCAAGGTAGCAAGCACGCTTCCTTGGCCCATGGGTTGTCCATTTGCTGCGACATCATCGCTCCGCCACTGGCTCTCGGAGACATCCAGATTCAGCGCCCCGGCCCCCAGCAACCCCGCAGGCATGACGAGCTGACCCTGAGCTTCCAGCCGCCTTCGAATCTGCGATTGACCTCGATCTGGGTCAAAATCTAACGATCGCCCTTGAGAATAGCTCATCGTCAATTGCCGCGGCTCTGTCTCAGCAATCGGACTGACGATGGACAATTGGCCTTGGAGCATTCCCTCACGACTTTCGAGGCCGAGCGACACCTCGTATTGGAACTGTTGGCCTGCACGCTCTGCAACTACATTGATGGATGCATCAATCGATTCACTGGACTGAAGCAGATGCTGGAAGTCGATATTCAGCTGTTGGTCCCGACTGTCCTTAAGGTGCCAACCTGCCTCTGTGTAGACAACCCCCAACTCGCCACTTTGACTGTAGAAGCGTCTGAGTACCAACGACCCACTGAAGGCGCTGCGAAAGAAATCCAGCTCAATATAGACGTTCTGCAGATTACCTGCAGGAAATAGCACACGCTCGGCACGTAGCACCGGATTAAAACCATGCCAATCGCCCTCAGCGCCGATGACTTCGGCACGCAATGGCAAAAAGGACTGATTAATCTGGGGTCTCACCAGTTCGATATAGTGCAAAGCCAGCCGCCCCGAGACCTGCATCACAGCCACAAGACACGCCAAGGCGGTGACCATTATCGTCAACCGTCGAACCCACCGCCCCAACCTATTACCCTGCGAAGGGTTTTGGGGAGTCTCCGAATCCGCAGAATTTGGCACTGATGAGCTCAAAAGTGCACCCTTAACTCGCTCGACCCGGAACAAACACCAAGTCGAATTGATCGTGGCGATAGGCTGAATCGACCTCCAATCGCACCTCGTGGCTCATCTTCGCCACGAGGGCTTGATAGACCGTGGCTTCTTCGTCAAGCAAACGATCGACGACCTCGGCATTGCTGGTCAGAACATACACTCCAGTATTCTTAGGCGAGGTTGTCATGTTTGGGACATTCACTTCGGCCCGATGCTCTGCCGTCATTTCACGAAAAATTTCCATGCACGTCGTTTCCGCCGTTTTGACAAAACCCGAGCCATCGCAGTGCCTGCATCCTTCGCACATTACCTGAGCCAAACTCTCCCTTGTTCGCTTCCGGCTCAACTGAACCAGCCCGAGAAATGAAAATCCCTCTATTTGGCTTTTCGCAGGGTCACGATCCAGCGCTTCTTTGAGTTTGGCCAGCACGGCTTCCTGATGCGCGGCATCTTGCATATCAATAAAGTCGATCACAATAATACCGCCCAGATTGCGTAATCGGAGCTGCCGCGGAATGACCGCAGCCGCCTCCATGTTGGTAATAAAGGCGGTTTCCTCTAAGTTCTGCCTACCTAGAAACCCGGCGGTATTCACATCAATACTGGTCAACGCCTCGGTTTGTTCGATCACCAGAGTGCCGCCACTGTTCAGTCGAACTCTGGACTCCAACGCCGCCAGTATTTCACGCTCAATACTGTGCCGCCCGAACAATGGCTGAGTATCGGTATACAGCCGCAGCCTGTCGATGTAGTCGGATCCATATTGATTTAGATAGTCGCGCAGTCGCTGAAATATCTCCGCATCGTTAACGAAAATCGACGTGGTTTCACTGCCCACCAAGTCTCGAACCAACCGCGTCTGAATGGGTAAGTCCTGAAACACTAGACAGGGGGCCTTTGCCCCTTCAGCGGTTTTGAGCACCCGGGCCCAGTGGTGCATAAGGTGACTGAAGTCATCGGCCAGAGAAGACGCCGCCGAACCCTCAGACAACGTTCGAGCAATCAGCCCCATATCGGCGCTCTCCGCTAACGGCCGCAGCAGCTTAAAAAGTCTGACACGTTCGCTTTCGTCGGTAATTTTCTGAGAAAGACCGACCTGATCTCCCTTAGGCATCAACACCAAGTATTTGGATGCTAACGCCAGGTTCGTGGAAAGCCGCGCACCCTTAGCTCCTATGGGATCACGTTCTACCTGAACCAACAGCTCTTGTCCGTCATGCAGCAGATCCCGAATGCCTCGTTTGCCTTTAGCCGAATCCGTTGCCGTTGCCGTTGCCACCAGCGGGCGAGCGATATCCGATGCATGGAGGAAACCCGGGCGTTCTAGGCCGATGTCCACAAACGCTGCCTGCATTCCCGGAATCACCCGAACCACTTTGCCAAGATACATATTGCCGGTGGCGCTGTAGCCTGCCGAACGCGCCAAATGAACTTCTTCAACAGCACCATTTTTCACCAACGCTACCCGGGATTCAAAAGGCGATACATCGATCAGTAATTCTTCAGCCACGTTGTCGCTCCGACCAGGTATCGAAGCCCGCTTGGTTTAGGAGTTGCTCGGTTTCTGCCATGGGTAATCCGATGATGCTGCTGTGACTGCCCTCAATGCGCTGAACAAAAATGCCTCCAAAGCCCTGCAAGGCATAGGAACCGGCCTTGTCTTGAGGCTCACCTGTTGCCCAATAGGCTTTCGCTTCACATCGCGTAATCGAGCGGAACAGGACATTGCTGGTCACAACCTCGCTCCAAGTCTCCTCACCATCGTACAGCGCGATGCCCGTGGCGACCTGATGGGTACGACCTGAAAGTTGCAGCAACATGTCGATGCAATGCGCCTCATTTTCGGGCTTGCCGAGCAACCGATCATCGATGAAAACAATGGTATCGGCTCCCAAGTTCAAGTAGCCCGGCCGCCACAGCGCTTGCGCCTTACTTTGCGCTAAGCGCCGTACATAGTTTTCCGCGCTTTCGCCGGCCTCTGGTGTTTCATCGACGTCGGCGGGTTCTATTTCGAAGGTAAGACCCATCTGCGCTAACAAGTCTGAGCGTCGTGGAGACTGCGACGCCAGTAGCAGGCGGAGTTCAGAGGCCACGATCAATTTGGCAGCGACGCGCCAACGAAGCGTCGTGCGATCCAATGATAAAACGGCCACAGCAGCATACTGCTTACGGCGAGCGTCAGAGGCTGTAGATCCCACACCTGATTCAGGACCGCGTTCAGAACATAGCCACGGAAAATCTCACTCAGAAATACCATCATGAAAATCATAATCATTTGCTGAGACATAGACTGCAGATGCAGGCGATCCTTAAAGCGCAGCAAATAGAAGGTGATCGACGCAAAAATCGCGCCATTCAACCCAAACGGATCACCCAACAGCGCGTCCACATAAAAGCCAAACAGCCAAACAGCCAGCAACACACGACGCGTCGTCGTGCCCTCGTCTGTTGGATGTTTCGCGAACAAACTCCTGAACAGTGCGCCGCGAAAGTGGGGAACCCGCTGCACCCACAACACCAGAGCAAGCAACAGCCATTGGGGACGCCAATACGAAAACCAATCCGCGAAGG
The DNA here is from genome assembly GCA_002704225.1 of Gammaproteobacteria bacterium. Classification (GTDB taxonomy): domain Bacteria; phylum Pseudomonadota; class Gammaproteobacteria; order Pseudomonadales; family Azotimanducaceae; genus UBA4421. The sequence continues at coordinate 25,569 of PAFU01000008.1, forward strand.
AATCGGGTAAATGAAAAACGCTGAGAACCAAACTCAGCAAGACGAGCACGGTCATAAAAAGGCCTGCTGCGGGCATCAGGACTCTCCCTCATTGGCATCCGCGCTTTGCTCTACCGCAGACGCCTTCTCCTCCAGTGGCGGCGGGATGATCAAAACATGCCCCACCTTGAGCAATGCCGCAGATGGCGTAACGGCTGCCTGCAGATACGGTGATGCCTGAGTACTCTCCACACTCGAGACCAAACCGACGGGATATCCAACAGGGAAGCGTCCGCCCAAACCCGATGTCTCAATCAAATCTCCCTCGCGTAAATCCGTCGAAACTGGCAAATCTTCGACAACCAAGCGGTCGGGTGAACCAATTCCGCCCACAATCATTCGCACACCGGTGCGATTGATACGCGCTGGTATTGCGTGATTCCGATCTGAGATCAGTAGCACCCAACTTATGTTACTGGAGACTTCGGTAACCTGGCCGATCAGGCCCAAAGCATCGACAACGGCATAGCCCGGCGCGATGCCATCAACCTCACCCTTATCGAGGATCACCGCTGCACGCTGAGGATCCGGAGGCACACCGATGATTTCTGCGATAATGGCCTGGCTCGGCAATTGGGCCTTCGAGCCCAACAACTGTCTTAGACGCGTGTTTTCAGCTTGCAAATAGTGGACGCGCAACTGCCCTTCTTTCATTTCCAGCAATTGCGCGTTGAGTTGATCGCGCTGTTGCAACAGGAACTGCCGATCTGCAGTGATATCCGACACGGTGCCGGAAACAGCATAAGGTGATTGAGCGAAGAAATAGACGGGGCCGGTTAACAAGAGCATTGCGCTACGCAAGCGCTGCAAACTGCTCGCTACGCTGTTTTCCATCGTCGCGGGCAACCAAGGCGTGCTGCTCTTCGAGGTTTTCGCACCGCTACCGTCCACCCAGATCAGGCCGAGGGAAATCACCAGCAAAGCGATCAGCAGATACCCCGCTCCGGGTCGTTTGGCGAAAAGCGTTTTGATTCTACCCTCCGACGATTGCGATTCTTGTCGCGGCTGGGATCACGGGCACATCATACCGTTACGACGTCGATAGTAAGTCCGCGTTACCCGCCTGATCCATCAACTCCAACGCCTTGCCGCCTCCTCTGGCCACGCAGGTTAAAGGATCGTCAGCGATAATTACTGGCAGTCCGGTTTCTTCTGCTAACAAAACATCTAAATCGCGAAGTAACGCACCGCCACCGGTGAGCACCATACCGGTCTCGGCAATATCTGACGCCAGCTCAGGAGGACATTGTTCTAATGCTGCTTTTACCGCTTGCACTATCACCGACAAAGGTTCCTGCAGCGCTTCCAAGATCTCATTGCTGTCGAGGGTAAAGCTACGAGGAATCCCCTCCGCCAGATTACGCCCCCGCACGTCGATTTCCCGGATGTCCTTTTGCGGGTAAGCTGCGCCCACCTCCTGCTTGATCCGCTCGGCCGTCGCCTCACCAATAAGACTGCCTTGCGTCCGTCGCACAAAGGCCACAATGGATTCATCAAAACGGTCACCGCCAACACGAACCGATTCCGAAAAGACCACACCGTTCAGCGAGATGATGGCTATTTCCGTGGTGCCGCCACCAATATCCACCACCATGGTACCCACGGCTTCGTGTACCGGCAGACCCGCACCAATAGCCGCTGCCATGGGCTCTTCTACCAAGCGAACATCTCTGGCGCCTGCTGACAGTGCGCTCTCTCTGATTGCACGACGCTCCACTTCCGTGGATTTGCAGGGCACGCAGATCAACACTCGGGGGCTGGGCCGAATAAAAGAGTTCTCATGAACCTTCGCGATGAAGTAGGTCAGCATTTTTTCTGTGACCAAAAAATCCGCTATCACCCCATCTTTGAGAGGTCGAATTGCGGTGATATTACCGGGCGTTCTACCCAACATACGCTTTGCGTCCAGACCCACCGCAGCGACGCTGCGCTGGTTGCCTTGTTGGCGCAATGCAACGACGGAGGGTTCATCTAAGACGATGCCCTGCTCACGAATGTAAATCAGCGTATTCGCCGTACCGAGGTCGATCGACAGGTCGCGCGAAAAGAGGCCGCGGAAATTCTTTAACATCGTCGCACAAGCTCCGAAAAATAAAGCGTAATCATAGGCATATGATGCTCGAAAAGCACGACTAACATGAGCCTAACGGAGAGTAATCTGCCCGAAACTGCAACGACACGCCCATCCAAGACCGCATCGATGATCGAAAGCCTCATCCGACAACAGCAATCCTTGAATAACCGGTTTACAATCACGCCTTTCAACCAGAGTCTGATCTTCAGCATGTCCCAAGAGATTTCCGATGGCACCATCGACGTTGCTCACCTAGCCGGATTGGCGCGGCTTGCCTTAGACGAAGACGCCCAAGCACAAGTCGGCGATGATTTGAAATCGATCATGGCTGTTATTGATGCGATGCAAGCCATCAATACCGATGGAGTCGAACCCTTGTCTCACCCTCTCGATGCCTCGGCACGCCTTCGTGCGGACGTCGTTAGCGAGTCTCCAGATCCAGAGCATTTCCAGCAGACCGCACCAAGCACTGGTGACCACTACTACCTTGTACCCCGCGTCGTTGAATAAGGCTTAGCAAAAAGATGAGTGAATTTTTTTCGTTACGCGAGATGAGCGCCGGACTGACGAACGGTGTTTTCTCAAGTGTGGAACTGACCCAAGAGCATTTGCAGCGCATTCAACGAGTGGATCCGCGTATTAACAGCTTCATTACCGTCAATTCTGAACAGGCCTTGGCTCAGGCCGCACAGGCGGATCAGGAGCGAGCGGCTGGCGATGACCGCCCCACAGTCGGGCTGCCATTCGCCCATAAAGATATTTTCTGCACCAATGGCGTTTTGACCACGGCTGGCTCGAAGATGCTGAGCAATTTCATCGCGCCATATGATGCCACCGTCGTCACAAAAATGGCGGAAGCCGGCATGGTGAGCGTTGGCAAAACCAATATGGACGAATTCGCCATGGGCTCGTCTAACGAAAACAGTTTCTTTGGCCCGGTGAGCAATCCTTGGCATACTGACTGCGTGCCCGGCGGCTCATCGGGAGGTTCGGCGGCAGCCGTGGCCGCTGGCCTGGTTGCCGGTGCGACAGGCACAGACACTGGTGGCTCCATCCGTCAGCCCGCTGCTCTCTGCGGCATCACGGGTTTGAAGCCAACCTACGGCAGAGTGTCCAGGTACGGCATGATTGCTTTTGCTTCAAGCCTTGATCAGGCAGGCCCAATGACTCGTGATGCGGAAGATGCCGCGCTCATGCTGAGTGTTATGGCTGGCTTCGATCATCGGGACTCCACCAGCGCGCAACGCGATGACTCGTGGCTAGCGGAAATCGCGGTCAACGGCATTCCAGCGCTTGATCGACCACTGACCATTGGGCTGCCCGACGAGTATTTTCGCAGCGGTGAACATATGGATGCCCTAGAAATGGCCAAAGCGGAGCTGCAAAAGCTCGGCCACACTCTAAAGTCGGTGTCGCTACCCCATACCGAGTCGGCAATCCCGGTTTATTACGTGTTGGCATCCGCTGAGGCTTCGACAAATCTTTCTCGCTACGACGGCGTGCGTTTCGGCCATCGTTGTGAAAACCCGCAATCTCTGCAGGACCTCTACGAAAGGTCTCGGGAAGAAGGTTTTGGCCAGGAGGTAAAGCGACGCATTCTAACGGGCACCTACACGTTATCGGTTGGCTACTTTGACGCCTACTACTTAAAGGCGCAGAAGATTCGCCGCCTCATCGCCCAAGACTTCACCAATGTCTTTACCGAAGTGGACTTGGTGCTCGCTCCCACCGCACCAACACCCGCATTCAAAAAAAATCAGCTAACCGATGATCCGGTCGCCATGTACCAACAAGATTTGTATACCGTACCGACCAGCCTGGCGGGACTGCCCGCCATGTCGATCCCATGCGGCTTCTCCCAAGGCTTGCCCATGGGAATGCAGCTTATCGCACCTGCTTTTCGCGAAGATTTACCGTTGATGCTAGCGGCCCAATTTCAAAGGCACACTGACTGGCATCAGCGTCGCCCTGGAGGTGCAACATGAATTGGGAAGCCGTTATCGGCCTAGAAATCCACGTACAGCTGGCGACAGAGAGTAAGATTTTTTCGGGTGCGAGCACGGCCTACGGTGCGCCCCCCAACGCCCAGGCCTGCAATGTTGACTTGGGCCTGCCCGGTGTATTGCCGGTTCTAAATGAACGCGCGGTTGAAATGGCCGTCCGTTTTGGCTTGGCCATTGGCGCTCAGATCAACCTTCACTCCATCTTCGATCGGAAAAACTACTTCTACGCGGATTTGCCCAAGGGTTACCAAATCAGTCAATTCGAAACACCCATCGTGGGCGAGGGAACCATTACCATCACGCCAGAGGCGGGTAAGCCCCGCACCGTCGGCATTACTCGCGCCCATTTGGAAGAAGACGCTGGAAAGTCGATCCATGATCTGTTCCCGGGCCAAACCGCCGTCGATCTCAATCGTACCGGCACTCCGCTATTGGAAGTTGTCTCTGAGCCAGATATGCGAACGGCGCAGGAAGCATCTGCTTACTTTCGGCAAATGCACACCTTGGTTCGCTACATCGGGATCTGTGACGGCAATCTGGCGGAGGGCAGTATGCGCTGCGACGCCAACGTTTCCGTCCGTCCTATCGGACAGGAAGCCTTTGGCGAACGCACAGAAATCAAGAACATCAACTCGTTCAGATTTGTTGAACAAGCCATTGAGCATGAGATTGCCAGACAAATCGACGTACTCGAATCCGGCGGTCGCATCGAACGCGAAACTCGGCTGTACGATCCGGACAGAGACGAAACGCGGTCTATGCGCAGCAAGGAACTCAGCAACGACTATCGATATTTTCCAGATCCGGACTTGATGCCTCTGACCATCAGTGAAGCATTCGTTGAGCGCATTCGCGACGAATTACCGGAGCTACCAGACGCTCGATGCGCTCGCTACGTTGAAGAACTGGGCCTAACCGAAAGCGATGCTACAGCCATCAGCGGTGATATTGATCGCGCCATCTATTTTGATGCCGCCGTGGCGGCCCAGGCCAGCGCCAAACCCTGTGCAAACTGGATTATGGGCGAGCTGTCGGCTTACCTGAACAAACAGGGCGTCTCCCTTGCGGAATGCCCGGTTACACCTACGTTGCTTGCACAACTCATCCGGCGAATTGAAGACGGTACGCTGTCGTCGAAAACCGCTAAAACATTGTTCGATGCTCTGTGGGAAGCGGGTCCGGACGCCAACGTAGACGAACTGATCGAAACTTTGAACTTGGCTCAGATGAGCGATGACGGCGCCTTGACGCAGATCATCGATGATCTGATTGCAGCCAACCCGAAACAGTTTGACGAGCTGCGCGGCGGCAAAGAGAAGATGTTGGGATTCTTTGTGGGACAGGTCATGAAGGCCACTCAGGGCAAGGCCAATCCCCAACAGGTCAACGAAA
>PAFU01000009.1 GCA_002704225.1 Gammaproteobacteria bacterium
ACATCCTCGAGACGCTGGCTGGCGGCTAGGCCGCTGGATTCGTTCAACCGTTTGGATTCGATGGCGCCAGCCCACTGCACGGTCGAATGAAGTTTGGGCTGTTTTTCCTCTGTTTCTGCGGCCCAGCTTGAGGACATTGCAACGGTAAGGCATAGAGCGAATAGATGGGTTCGTAGCCCGGTTTGATTTTTTTTGTTGGCTAAAGACATTCACTGATCCGGTTTGTTGAGGGGTAGATCAGGCCATTTGTCTGCTCAAGCAGGATCTGCCAACAATGGTAGCATTCAGACTGTCGTTTTTGAGAATCCGCTGGGAGATCCCGTGTCTGATACGAGCACGATAGAAACCGCCGTCCACGCCTTAGCCGACTTGTTGATGGCAAGCCAAAATACTGTGTTCTTTACCGGTGCCGGCATCAGTACCGAGTCGGGCATTCCGGACTTTCGCAGTCCGGGTACTGGCCTGTGGAACAAGATCAGACCCATCGAATTTCAGGACTTTGTGAATTCGGCCGAGTCACGACGGGAATCATGGGAGCGAAAGTTCGCGAACGATGTGATGGCCAGTGCGGTGCCCAATGCAGGACATCGGGCGGTGCAGCAATGGTTTGCCTTGGGACATGCTGGGGGTGTGATAACCCAAAACGTGGACAATCTGCACCAAGATTCAGGGCTTGAAGATCATCAGGTGGTTGAGCTGCATGGCAACGCAACCTACGCACGCTGTCTTTCGTGCAGTGCGCGATATGGGTTGGATGCCATTCGAGCAGAGTTTGAGCAACACGGCGAGGTGGCTCCCTGCCCAAGGTGTGGCGGATTGATAAAAACCGCCACCATCTCTTTTGGACAAAGTATGCCGGAAGACGAGATGGCGAAAGCGCAGCAGTTAACGGAAGCCTGTGACTTAATGATCGTTCTCGGCTCCTCGCTCACGGTATACCCAGCCGCGGGCTTTCCCCAATACGCCAAACAACTTGGCGCGTCGTTAGTGATCATTAACCGTGAGCCAACGGATCAGGACGATATCGCCGATCTTGTGATTCATGAATCGATTGGCGAGGTTATGAGCCAAGCAGTAGCCAGAACCGCGCACTAGTTCTATGACGATTCACTCGAGCTTGCTGGGTATTTCTGAAACCGAATTACGCAATATGATCTGGTCGCTTGTGCCAAGCTGGCGTGATGATGCGCTGGAGGATTTTGACTTCCTCAGTGGAGGCTACAGCAACGCGAACGTTGTTTTCACTCGTCGCAGCGCAGACCAAGGCGCGCAGTACGTGCTGCGCATTCCACAACGTTCTCAGCCCTACGTGAATCGGGTTGCCGAATCGGCGTGGTACCAGCGCTTACCCGCGTCTGTGGGCATTCGGCCTGTCGCTCTTGATATTCCCACGGGTTTAATGGTTTCTGCCTGGGTGGACGGTGAATTGCTGGTCGATGTGTTCGCTGACCGGTTTACCGAAAGCGATCTGCTGGTGTATCTGCAGACACTGCATAACGCGTTGCCCGCCGTGGCAGAGCGCTATAGCGTCCCGGCACTGCTTTCGGCGTTTGTGGGGTCCGGTGAGCAGTCTAGGGCCGTGGTGGATGCTCTACCCCCTGCTCTCACCCAAGAACAGCAACCGGCGCAAACCGTCACCTGCCACAACGACCTGAACCCGTGGAATATTCTGGTGACTGCGGATGGCTGGGTAACCTTGGACTGGGAGTTTGTCGGGCAAAACGATGTCCTGTTCGACTTGGTCAGCCTGCACCAAGGTTTAGCGCTCAATGTGGAGTCTCTGCCGGATCTGGCGAGCAATTGGGCTCAAGATTTGGGGACTGATTATTCAAGCGAAGGGCTATCCCGGGCGTTTGGGCAGTTTTGGCTGCGTGAATGGGGCTGGGCAACGTTTCAGATGAATGCCGGTAATCGCCGTGAAGAGGTGTCTGCCCAAGCGTCTGTGGCTGAGGCCGTGCTCGCGAACCTGCCTCAATTCTGAGTTTCCCGCGCCTGCCTGATGATGGCTAAGGCGTTCTCTGCGCGGCTGGTTCCCGCACCGTCACAGATTGCGTATTGGCAACCGCGCCGCCGCAGTTGCTGCTCATAAAGCCCAAAGAGCCGTTCTCGATCCTGCGGATTTTCCCGCAGTGGATCCATTTCCCACGGTAGATCCGGTCGGCAAAGCAGGTAAAAACGCGGTAACTGGCTTGACCATGCCTCGTTGAACAGCGCGGGTACTGGGCCGTATTTTTCCTGCCACCAAGTCGTCAGCGTGAGCAGATCGGTATCAAGAATACAGTGCTCCGTTTCGTCAACTGGCGCCTCCAAAACCTGCTGCGCCCGTACTAGGGCGATCAGGTCGGATGGCCGGTAGCGATAAGGCTCTTGGGCTGTGTTCATGGCGCGCTGAGTCAAATACCCACGGGCAAGTTCTGGCAAGACAGGCCAGCGCAATCGCTCAGAAAGCGCCTGCGCCAAGGTGGTTTTACCCGAGGACTCGGGGCCGGTGAGCACCCAAATCATGGTGCCAGCCTGCGCCGCCAGCTTAGCCAGCCCCAAATCGCCATCGCCAAGTACACCGTGTACAAGGCTGCATAGAAGAAAAGCCCTGGATCACTGCTGAGTCCTTTCAGCACGTACAAACCAATTTGCACAATATCGATCAGAAACCAGGCCACCCAACTGCTTAAATACTTGCGCGCGCTCATCCACATGGCGACGAAGCTGGCCACCGTTGTCAGGCTGTCGGCGTAAGCCATATCCGCTTGGGTGTACTGGGTAAAGAGATAGCCCATAAGTACGCTGCCCAGCAAAGTAATGAGCGTTAAACCAACTGCGGTTTTGACAGTGATTCTCTGAGGCAGCAGTTCACCGGCCCGCTCTCGTAGTTGCTGGCCGCCGTAAAGCCAGTAATACCAGCCGTAAGCGTTCATCAGTACGTAGTAGAGATTCAGCAATACATCGGCAAAAAGTAATGCCCGGGCCACCACAACGACTGTGACGACGGCGTAGAGCATGCCAATGGGAAAGGTCAGGATATGTTCTTTGATCAGCAGCCAAACACAGAGCACGCCGCTAACCAAGCCGGCGGCTTCAAGCCAGTTTTCAATCAAAAATGTCACGTGGTGCCCCAGAATTTGCTCGCCAGAGCTTGCCTATGAGGGCGAAGACACGCAACCGACTTTAGCTGGAAAGTGGCTCCCAGCGGCCTCGTTTGAGGATACTTAGCGACATCCACTCTTGGTCAAAGGGTACCAGTGTCAGCCCAGCGCCGTCGCCGCTGGCACGATCAAATACCGGGTAATTGGCGCTGTCCGATCGGGACGATTGTGTCAGCTGCTGCCAGCACGGTGTGTTGCCCTTCGCTGAATCAAGCAGCGTTTCGGAGAATGGCAGAAACACGACACGCGGATTTGTCTCCCCGAACTGCTCGCGCTCAAGGGTAGACGTTCTCGAGCGAACGACGGATTGTGGTTTCATTTGGCTTGCTTCTTGTTGGACTTCTTGATCACGAGTACAACAGACTGTGAGCGAGAACTTCAGGAGAACCTGTTGAGAAGCGATTGAGGCTGATGAAGACAATCGTGAGGCAGTGGTCTAAGAGTGCCTAAAGGTTGGCTAAACGAGATAGACTAGGTCACGAGAAAACCAAGGATTTGGATGTGGCGAAACATATTGTCATTGTCGAAGACGATCCGGATCAGCGTTCGAACTACGCTGACGCGATCACCAATAAGGGCTATCAGGTCAGCGCATACGGCAGCCGCGAGGAAGCTCTAGCGGGGTTTGACGTGGCCCTGCCCGATCTTGCAATCCTAGACATCATTCTCGGTGACGAGGTCGATGCTGGATTTCAGCTGTGTCGGGAACTGCTTGCGCGATCGCCGAGTTTACCCGTCATTTTTCTGACCGAACGGATTAACGAGATCGACAAGATCTCGGGGCTTCGTCTCGGTGCATGGGATTATCTGCCCAAACCGATTTCCCTCGAGTACCTTGCCGAGCGAATTTCATCCCTTTTGCGCATCAACGAGGCACGCAACGCCTTGTCGAATACGGACAGCGCCTCAGAGAAAAACATCGGCGATTTAGCCTTGGACCAAGATGCCCTGCTGGTGAGTTGGAAGGGTCAACGTATTGACCTCTCCGGCACCGAGTTCCGCATGCTGGCCAAACTGGTGCGTGTGCCAGGCCACGCGGTGAGTTACGAAACCCTCATGAACGCAACCATGCAAAGTTTGGTGACGAACAACACCATCAATACGCACATGCGCAACATTCGAAAAAAATTCGAGGCGGCTGACCAAGCGTTCGCCTGTATCAAAAGTGAGTACGGGTTTGGTTACCGGTGGACCAAGCAGTAAGGCGCCCTGCCGATGAAATGGGGGTTTAATTTTCGCGGGCCGAGACTGGGCACGAAGCTTGCGCTGATGGGCCTCGCCCTGCTCGTAGTCCCTTGGTTCAGTTATTTGCAGCTTGTCGAAATGGAGCGTCTACTGATTCAAGGCCAGTCGCAGGCCCAGTTGCTCACCGCCGAAGGCATATCAACCCTATTCAATGGTCGGGAAGATTTGTTCAATGATCTGCCTGTCACCCTTGAGGATTTTGAGCCGCTTTATGCCCAACCACTGGAAAACACCATTCGACTGGATGGCAATGCGGAGGATTGGGGTAAGGCCCAGGACGGCAATTATTTGTCCTTTGGCTCACCCGCCGGCACGCAAGATGCTGATTTTGATCTGTTGTTAGGTGAGCGCGCTGACTATTTGTATGCCCACATGCGGATTCAGGATGATCGTTTGGTCTATCGAGACACCGAGTACCTGCGTTTGGATAATGCGGATCATATTCGGCTGAACTTTATTGGTGCAGGCGGTCAGGATGGTCGAATGTCCTTGGTCTTTGACGAATCCGACATGGTGACCGGTTTTGCTATGGACAACGAATGGCGCTATGCCGCGATAGGTAGCGCTGATAATCGCGTTCAGGGAGTGCTGCGCCGAGTGGCCGGTGCGAACGAAATTGTTCTGGAGTTTCGCATCCCTCTAAGTTTGCTGGGATCTCGGCAGTACTTTGGCTTGACCTTTGTGGATGTCGACGATGTGCTGCAGCGAGATGTGGTGCGCAGCACCCAAACCCTACCAACCAAGGCCGACCAAAATTTCAATTTGGTGGTACTGCGTACACCAGAGGTACGCAATATCGTGCAAGGTTTGGGATATTCGGGTGCAAAAATCTTGGTCATAGACAGTCTGCAGCGGGTGCGGGCAGAAGTCGGGGCGACCCGTCAACAGACCGAGGAAGATGACACGACAATCCGCGCCGGGACGGTCACAAGGCAACTGACTCGTGCGGGTGATTTTGTTCGTAGCGTATTTTTGGGAACCGGCAGCGATCAAGACCCCGCCCAAGCAGCCATTAGCGCGCCGCAGGAAAGCCCCGCCGACCGAGCCATTCGGATTAGCCTACAGGGAGATCCTATCGCCCTTCGAAACCGAGTCTCCAGTAACGAGGAAATTATCCTTGCCGCCCACCCGATTGTCTCTGCGGATCAGGTGATTGGTACGGTGATCGTCGAACAAAACATCGACGATATTTTGCGCTTTCAGCGCACGGCCCTAGAGCAGGTTTTGCTGCTGTCGCTGCTGAGCCTGTTCGCCATTTTTTTGGCGCTGATCACCTTTGCGGGTCGATTAGCCTGGCGCATTCGCAATCTGCGTCGAGACGCATCCGCAGCGATTGATGTGCGCGGTCGCCTGCGTCGAGGCGGCCTGCTGAATGAGATCAATGCCGGGGACGAGATTGGGGATTTGGCACGCAGCGTTTCCAACATGTTGGAAAAGCTGAAGCAGCACAACGGGTTCTTGGAAAACATGCCGCGGACTCTGCGTCATGAGATCAACAATCCGCTGAATACGTTGAGCACATCCCTGCAGAATCTTGCGGAAGAGCATCCCGATATCGATTCCAGCAAGTACTTAGAAAGCGCCAAGCGCGGGGTGAACCGCATTGGCTCCATTGTTCAAAATCTCGCGGATGCGGCCAATTTAGAGGAAGCCCTTGAAGCTGAAGAGCTTGAAGAAATCGACCTCAACGAATTGTTGGCCAGTTATGTCGCTAACTGCGGCGGCGCCCATGCCAAGGCACGGTTTGAGTATCACGGCAGTCCTGCCCCGGCACGGGCATTGGTATCGGATTTTCGTATCGAGCAAATGCTCGACAAATTGATCGACAACGCCGTCGATTTTCACCGGGCAGGCACTCCGATCCGGGTTCAGTTGGAATGTTTTGGCGATTTGGCGCAGATCGTGGTGGCGAACCGTGGTGCCGCCCTGTCCAAAAACAAACTGAACACCATTTTTGATTCCATGGTGAGCCACCGAGGCCCCGACAACCGTTTGCACTTCGGCCTCGGGCTGCATGTGGTCCGCATCATTGCCGAGCACCACGGCGGGACAGTGACAGCAGTCAATTTAGAAGATCAAAGCGGCGTCGCCTTTGTCATACGACTGCCGCTGGTTGTGAGCTTTAGCAAACCCTCGAGCATGGACAGCGACCGAGCACTTCGGGCAGAACGCTGATAACGCGAGGTTTAGGCTCGAACGTAGGCACTCTCCATCGTCAGACCCTCGCCCTGCACCACAACCTGTTCTTTGCGAACGAGGTTCTCCATAGCGGCTAAAACGCTGCGAGCCGCTGCCGGGTACATGAATTCAGGCGTGTCCCGATACATCAGCGGCACCATTTCCCGAATCTGATAGGTCCCTTGGTCGATACACGCCAAAATTTGCTGTTCACGTTCCAGGCGGTGATCAATGTAGGCCCGAACATGAGTTTTGGGGTCGATGATGGATGGACCATGGGTAGGCCAATAGATTTCATCGTCTCGCTCGAGCAGCAGTTCGAGGCTTTGCATGTAGTCCGCCATATCACCGTCTGGGGGCGAAACGATGCTGGTAGACCAGCCCATGACATGGTCACCGGTAAACAGTGCTTTTTGTTCTTGCAGTGCAAAACACAGATGGTTGGATGTATGCCCGGGGGTATAGACACACTCTACGGTCCAGTCCTCCCCTCGAATGATATCGCCATGGGTTACGAGATGATCCGGCTCGAAATCCATATCGCCACCCTCCTCAACCTGCACACCTTGCTCCATTTTTCCCGCGCCGTGAGGACCATAGGCATAGGTCGGTGCACCGGTTTTAGCCTGCAGCGGACGACACCCTGGAGAATGGTCCATGTGGGTATGCGTGACCAAAATATGACTCACTTCCTCACCAGGCAGCGCCGCCAAAATCGCGTCGATATGTGCTTCGTCGTCAGGGCCGGGGTCGATAACGGCAACCTTGCCTGTCCCTAGAATGTAGGTACCGGTGCCATGAAAAGTGAAGGGCCCCGGATTATTGGCGATAACTCGTCGAATGCCGGGTGCCAGCTGCATTACCGTGCCGTAGTCGAACTCGAGTTCTCGACGATAAGGAATATGGACCATGCGTAATACCTCGGTGTGTCAGTTAGCCTCGCAGGCTGGTTAGAGCGCCGAGGAATATAGAATCCGCTCGCTGCAATTGCAATCTGCTGTCTGGGTTAAGAACCTGCCTGCCAGTCGGCCATCCAGCGCAGCCATTCCTCAGACGCTGGACGCAGCTCAATGGCTTGAGTGAGATAGTCAATCGCCTCTGTATTCATCCCGGCTTCTCTGGCCTGCTGGGCGACCAGGGCAAGGCGTTTTGCACACGCGGCCAACTGCAGTAGTGCTTGCTCGTTTGCCGTGTCGAGCTCCAACACCTCTTGTAACTTTTTCACCGCATTGTTTTCCGCAGGAGCTGTAATGTAACCCTGCTCGAACAGGACGTTTGCCTGTTCAAGGCCGATGGAAATCTGGCTTCGCCGGGTGATTTCGCTGTCGATGCGCTCTCGCATATTGGCAATCGGAGTCGGATTCAGTCCCTGAGTTGCGGCAAGAGCCACTCTTTGCTGTGCTTCGGTTAGTGCACCTTGATCCAGAAGGTCTTGGGTCTCTTTCATCACTGCTGCGGTAATTTCACTGAGTCCGGCCGATGCGGGGGCATTGTCCGGATCGGTCGCCAGTACTTGCAGATACAGCTCGGCAGCGTTGGCGCCCATGGGCAGCATCAGTTGGCCTTGTTCGCGCAGGGTTTGAGCTTGGGTCAATAACTCAGCCATCGCGCTCTGGATAGTCGTGGCCTCGGAGATCAATCGTCGCACCTGATCCAGCTCACGCAGGTCGCTACGGGCGGCAGTTGCTCGCTGCAACAACCGAATCGCTAAGGGGACGTCGCCTTCTCGGGCAGCTTGAGCGGCTAATTCGCCGTAGTGCTTGCTGATGTCTGTCAGCCCCTGCGCCGCCGCCGCATGATCCGGAGAAATACGAAGAATTTCTTCAAACGCCTGCACTGCCGCAGCAGCACTGGCCTCATCCGACAGGCCACTGCTGCGCAACAACGATTGTGTGCTAACCAACAAGCGCTCAGCGCGAAATCGGTTCTGCAGTCGCAGCGAAAGCACGGTGAGCTCGGGGTCTGTTTCGAATACGCTCTGGGCCTCTTCCAGTCGCGTGGTGGCGCGTTCTAAATCGTTTTCCGCTGTCGCTTGAGCAATGGACTGCTTCCAGTTTACCGCCGTATCGCGCAGCGCCTGCTGGGCGGGTTGATACCCAGGTGCTACCTCAATCACTCTGCGGTACGCCGCAACGATGGTCGTGAGGCCTTGATTTGGATCCGACGCCAATGATTGCGCTTCACGCCAAGCCGCGGTCAATTCCGGATTTTCGATGATGCCCAAGGAAGCGGCTGCGTTTTCAACAACCGGCAAAAGTTCCGCGCGGAATGTGAACAACCCCGCCAATATCGATCCGGAAACAATCAGCGCCACCGAGGTTTGCAGGGCAATTCGTCGCCTGCGTTTTCGTCTGAGTCGTTTATTCTGAAGTGCCAGTTCATCCGGACGCAGGCGCAAATCGGCAAATAGTGCCGACAGCTCTTGCGTGTCGATTGCAGCGCTACGCAGGACCCGGCCTGAGAGCTCGGTATCCGCCTCCACCGCGTTGAGCAAGGTTTTTAATTCAGCTGCACTGGAGGTTCTCAGCTGGGGATTTTTTGCCATCAACCCGTCTATGACCGGCTGAAGTGTTTGTAGATAGCTGGGTAGTTTTGGCACGGTGTCTTGCAGATGGGCTTGCAGAACGGTTTCCGGGGGCTCGTCTGAAAATGGCAGCCGACCGCTCAATAGCTGAAAAGCGATCACACCAAGGGCATAGTAGTCGCCCGCCCCAGAGCGAGGTATTTGCGGATCGGGCAATGACGGCGACGCCGCTTGAATTCTTTCTGGGCTCAAATAGCCAGGAGAACCGGTTTGACGGTCGGATAAGGGATCATCAGCCTGATCTATCCGATAAGCAGAACCCAGATCAATCAATACAGGCTGACCCTTGGGTGTAATCAGCACGTGTTCAGGGCGCAGGTCTCCATGTGCAAACCCTTCCCGATGCAAAGCATCCAATGCTCCAGCAATTTGCAACAAAAGCTGGGTTAACTTGTTGATCTCGATGCCCTGCTCGACTCGATCCATCAGATTTTGCTGGCCGTAATAACTCAGCAGCAAATAGTCTTGGTTGTCGAAGATGCCACCCTTGAGTAGCTGGCAAATACCCGGGTGATCAACCCGTTGCAGAGCATCTTTTTCCGTACTGTTCTGAGGTGTAAATTTCAGCACGGCGGCTTCAGAACCGTCCGAACGCCTCACCAGCAGAGTGCGCGCCGGTGACTGACTGCCTAAGGCGCGAATGACGCGAAACCCGTCAATCATGCCATTCACAGCCACTGGAGGGTGGTCAGTATCATCCATCGGTTGGCGCTTCTGCTGATCTTGACCCGTTAGGCGGTATCGCGCCGTGCTCCAGACTTGGTACCGGTCTGGGCAATCCTGTGCGCTCCCCCGCGACACGTTGTCCGAGTATCCAGCGACCAGCAGTGACTAGATGCTCGCCCGTCAAGGTGACAGCGTATCCGTCACCGTGGGCAAGTCCATTGATGCAGTCATCGGCTCTAACCATCCAAGCCCCATCGGCATCCTCGGCGCGGCATCGGGGGTCACTGACAATCGCTTGAGACTCCTGCAACACGCCCTCCCGCCAACTCTGCAACGACAATGGGCCGGTTTTTTGCTGCTCAACGCCCATACCGTGACGCCGGCCTTCCAGAAAAAATCCCGTGAATATGGAGGCGTCTGGGTAGATCAATATACCCAGACCCGAATGACGATCTTGGACAAACATACCCGTGTAGCTTGTTCCATCGGGCCACTGGTACTCACCTTGTCCACTCATCATTCCAGCCACGAATTGACCTTCGTAGCGCTGACCGCCTTGCCATTGCATCACACCTTGGCCAGAGCGCTGACTGGCCACAAAGCTGCCTTCATAGCGGTCACCGTTCGCCCAGAGGAAAACGCCCCTACCCTCGATTTGGTTACCAGAAAAATTGCCCTGATAACGATCGCCATTCGCCCACGTCAGCGACCCAAACCCCTGACGTTTGCCTGCGGAAAAATTGCCTTCATAGCGTTTGCCATCCGCCCAAGTGTAGCGACCGAAACCCTCTAAGGCCCCATCAATCACCTCGCCTTCATAACGATCACCATTGGCCAGTGTCAGCTCCTGTTGTTCTGCTACCGCGTAGGACGCCAACCCAAGCAGGCATACCAGGGCCCAAACAGCTTTGGTGTGTTGATTCTGCATATTTCAAAACTCCGCTACACTGCAACCCGGGCAACCAGACTGGAAAGCACCATTTTACTCCTCATTGCGCTCTTTCTCACCGTTGGTTTATGCAGCGGATTTATCGGTGGTCTGCTGGGCATCGGCGGTGGCGTCATCATCGTACCCGTATTGTATTTGCTGTTTGCCCGCACGGGTCTCTACCCAGACGATATAGTGCTGCTGGTCGCTGTTGCCACGTCCTTGGCCTGTATCGTTTTCACGTCGGCGTCGGCAGCCTACGCCCAGATTAAGGGTGGGCGCGTGCT
The DNA here is from genome assembly GCA_002704225.1 of Gammaproteobacteria bacterium. Classification (GTDB taxonomy): domain Bacteria; phylum Pseudomonadota; class Gammaproteobacteria; order Pseudomonadales; family Azotimanducaceae; genus UBA4421. The sequence continues at coordinate 11,032 of PAFU01000009.1, forward strand.
TTGGCCCGTCGTGCGCCAACTGCTGCCTTTTTTACTTCTGGGCAGTCTAGCCGCGGCTTATCTGGCGCCTCAGCTACCGGCCCAACTTCTGAAGCTGGGTTTTGCGCTGTTCATCTCCATCGTGTCGATCATTCTATTTTTTGATTGGAAGCCCCCACCCCATCGACAGTGGCGCTCGGGAATTCGTACCGTACCCATCGGTCTCGGCGCTGGCCTTGTGTCTGGCTTGGCAGGTATCGCTGGTGGCAACGTTATTGTACCGACGCTGATTTACTTCAATGTCCCGGCTCATCGGGCCACGGCCACAGCTAGCCCTCTCGGTGTCCCCATCGCCGCCGTGGGTGCCTTGGGCTACATGCTGCTGGCTCCGGCACCCAATCAGCCTGGCTTGGTGGGTTACGTAGATCTACAGGCATTCGTCTTTATCGTTGCCGGCGCTGTGGTCGCGGCACCATTGGGAGTGCGGTTTGCCCAACGTTTGCCCGCAACCACGCTGAAGCGCGTCTTTGCGGCCATGCTGCTAGTCGTCGCTCTGCGTATGGTGCTTTAGCCTAACGATCTAATGCAGCCGCCGGATTTGAATCGCTTCCGTTGGCTGATCGGTCAGCACGTCAGAGATCACAACCATTTTGGCATCAAGAGACACGCCTTCCTTTTTCCGCAAGACATCGAAAGCCCGCTGCAGGGTTTTTTCCGGGTCGTTGCTGAAGGCAATTCTGTGCGCATACAAAGAACGGTTTAAGGCCAAGCGCCGACGAGTTTGACTGTCATTGGTAAAGGCAAAAATCGGGACATGTTGTGGCCGGGCTGATGTCACATAGTCTGCGGTGATCCCTCGACGAGTGATCACAATAATGCCGTCGGCTTTGACGGCTTCGGCGAGGGCGACCGCATGAATGGCGACGTGCTGTTTGTCGTTATCGACCTCGAGGGATTTTTCATAACCCAGACCCGGGAAGCGCTCGGTTCGATCTGCAATGTTGGAAAGTTGCTCAACACAGCGCTGGGGATAGCTGCCCACGCTGGTTTCACCAGATAGCATGACCGAATCGACCCCCTCATATATGGCGTTGGCGACGTCAGTCACCTCGGCACGGGTTGGAATGGGGTTGTCGATCATGGACTCCAACAAGTGAGTCGCAACAATGCAGCGTTTTCCCTTTTTGGCACAGGCGTGGACGATGCGTCGCTGAATGTTTGGCAGGGCTGCGATGTCGGTTTCAATACCGAGGTCGCCCCGGGCAACCATCACGCCATCAGATACCGCCACGATTTCGTGAATTTTGTTCACACCTTCCTGATCTTCGATCTTGGCCACGACCTTGATCGACTGCTGCTTTTTTCCTAGGAATTCGCGTAATTCTTTGATGTCGTCCGGACTGCGAACGAAGGACAAGGCGATGAAGTCCACATCGTTGGCCATGCCAAAGGCGATGTCTGCTCGGTCTTTAGCAGTGATCGCTGGCAGGTTTACCCGTACACCGGGAAGGTTAACGTGCTTGCGACTGCCCAAGGTGCCGCCATCGATGACCTCGCAGGTAAGCTGGCGGTCTTTCTTCTGCAACACTTTGAAGTTCATCAGGCCATTATCCACCGTGATAATGCGGCCGACTTCGACAACGTCCACCAACTCCGTGTAGTTCACGTGTATGGAGCGCTGCTCCACAAGCTCACCGTCGCGAACGCTCAAGGTCACCACGTCGCCGGGGTTGAGTTCCATCGGGTTATCCAGCACACCGGTACGGATTTCCGGACCTTGGGTATCCAGCAAAATCGGGATCGGATAATCCACCTGCCGGTTGAGCGTTTTGATCCAGTTGATGATCTTGAGAGCACTGGCATGGTCCGAGTGGGACATGTTGATTCTCACGATGTTCATGCCAGCTTCGTAGAGGGCTTTGAGCCCGTCGAAGCTCGCGGTAGCAGGCCCGATGGTGCAAATAATCTTGGTGCGTCGTTTCATGCGCGCAGCTTAATCGCCTGCACTGGATAAGTCATTCGACCAAAAGCCATTCAGGTAAATTTCTGCGTCTTTCGCACTGCTTTGCTGCACTCGCCAGTGCTCTGGGAAAAATCCAGCGAGTTTTGGGTCGGCAAAACGCGGATCGACCAAACACAGCACGCCTCTGTCTTGGGGGCCGCGGATGACACGACCGGCGGCTTGTACGATCCGAGACAGTGCGGGTTGGAGGTAGGCTACCTGCTGGCCCCAGCCTGAGCCATGTGTTTGATCGAAGTGCTCGCTGGTCAAGGTTTTGACGAGATCTCTTGGCGGCAGAGCCAAACTCACCACGACGACACCCGCCAGCGCATTGGAGCCCAAGTCGATGGATTCGCCAAAGACGCCGCCCATGACAATACCAAGCACCGCTTGATCCATAGCCTGAAAGCGATGCAACAGTTCCTGCTGCTCTCCTTCGGTCATGGAATGGGTTTGACTGAGGAAGTATTCGGGTACATCAGGACAGTCTGCCAATTGGTTTAGGTACTGATAGGACGGCATGGCGAGCAAATAGCGGCCCGGCTGTGAGCGCTGCAACATCGTCAGGAGATGACAGAGTTTGGGCAGTGTTTGCAGACGTTGGTGGTACAAGGTGTTGATGTCGGTGACCGCGAGTACCTTGATCTGCTCCGAGCTAAAGGGTGTTTTGGCCCGCAGTGCCAATGAAGCCCCGGGCTTGTCTGCCTCTGCATTATCCAGTTGACCGTGCAAGCGCTGATACAGTTCTAGCGGCGATACCGTGCCAGAAAAACGCACGACGGCCCGATGCTCCGCCATGATTTGCGCGCTGTATTGGCTGCTGTCGATGCAGCGTTTGCTGATCGTGATATGGCGGCTTGATCTAGCGGATCCGCGATCTGACCTTGATGAATCCACCGTAACAATATGCCGATAGTTCTCTGCCGACGTCCACTGCAGGGAACGTTGCCAGCGTAGCGCGATAAAATACAGCGCTAGCAAGCTGTCGGACAACAGCTGCCTGGCGTCCCCCGATCGTGTGCCAGCAACAAGCGCTGCTCGCTGCGTGGCTAGAGTGACTCCTGCCTCAGGCGTCGCAAAAAGCGGTTGTGTTTGGTTCTGACCGGAGGCTGCATCCGGTCGATTGTCGGGTTGCGCAGCGTCATCCATTTCCCCCATCGTGGCATCGCAGGTTTGTAGAAAAGTCCTGAGCAGTTCGGCCAAGGGTTCGGCATCGGCCAAGGCTGCCTGAGGCCTGCCCCCACTGATGGCGCCGGTTTCTCCGATCACATCCCGACCGACATCGAGCACAAAGGTTTGGAGTGACTCAATGGCCTTAGACAGAGCCGGCGGCGCTTCGAGCAAGGCGGATTCAATATCCGTTAACGTCAGTTCCACGCTAAGCATCTCACTCACTCTTGGGCTGATTTGATGGGCCTCGTCGATCAGCAAGGACTGATGTTGATCGTAGGCGAAACGCTGCAGACGCACTGACGGATCGAAAACGTAGTTGTAATCGCCAATGATAAGGTCGGCAGCGACTGCGGCGTCTATGTTCAATTCAAATGGGCAAAGGGTGTGTCTTTTTGCTGCGTCTTCAATGGACTGGCGGGCCACCAAGGAGATTTCCTCAAGCTCAGCCAGGGCCGCGGGAAGACGGCTGTAATACCCAGCGGCGTTCGGACAGACCGCGGCATCACAGGTCATCTGTTCCATTGGGCAGGTTTTCTCTTTCGCCGTGATGTGTACGACTCGCAGTGGCGCTGACGGTTCAACGAGCTGTTTGACTGCGCCCAATGCCGCATCCGCTCCACGACTTCTGCTGGTTAAAAAGAAGAACTGTTCATCCATGGATTGCGCCTTGAGCGCCGGGAATAAAACCGCCATGGTTTTGCCGCTGCCGGTCACAGATTCCAGCAGCAAGTTTTCTTGTTTGGACACGCTGTTGTAGACCTGACCCGCCATGGCTCGTTGATTTTTACGAAACGCCGCATGAGGAAACTGCAGAGTCTTCGCCCAAGCCAGACGACGTTTGGCTCGTTGATTCAGGCGACGCAAATACGTGTCAAAACAGGTCAAGACATAGGCCAGAAATGTTCGGGCCATTGTGGCGCTCACGGTATGTTCAAAACGACTGAGCACACTGCCTTGAGGGTTAATGTAGATCACCCGCGTTTGCAGTGTCGTGACGCTGTCGTCCAGCGTGGCGAGCATACCGGCGTAAAGCCAGGCTTGAGCCTCATCAGCACCGCGCAATACGGATCGTGGATGGCGCGACGTTTTGTATTCCTCGATAACGGTTTGACCCAAAGCATTTTGGGTAAGCCCATCAACCCGACCCTGCAGTTGCCGCTCTTCACCCAGCAGCTCGACAGCCAGTTTCAGACTGACTTCTTTACGATAACGCGGGTCGGCTGTCCCGCGTCGTTTCTGAATCGCGCTATGTGCCAGGGTGCCTTCCCAGGCTTCCACGCTTCGACCCTCGCCGCTTGGATACAGGTCGCCGTGGCGAAAAACAAAACTGACCAAGTCTCGAACAGCAACAGGTGTCATATCACCGCTTCAACTTAATCACGCGGGCACGGATCTGGAGATCGGCAAAGATTGCGAACCAAGCGCGTTGTTGCGGTTGCAGCTGATCAGTCGGCCCTTTTACCTCGACCAATTCCGGCGTTCCATCTGGGTGAACGACAAAGAGATCTGGAAAGCCCTTGCGATAGTCGGCCAGATTACGAATTAAAAAGCGGCTGAGCTGACGAATCCAACTCAGTGGCAAGGCGTCCAGCCACTGTTGCAGGGGAATGGCTTCAAGTAAGCCCCAGGTGACCAAGGGGTTCGCGATGCCGTGCTTTGTACGACTGATGGTCAGCAAGTGCTCGGTTAGCGCGCTGTCTGTTTGCGCTTCGATGTGCTCCAAGAGCCGGCAGCGCTGATCAGCGAATTCGTGCTCCATTAAGTCATGTGGGCCGGATTGAAAGGGATTGGTAAAGGCACCGGGTTCGGGCGCAAACACGGCATCCCAATACATCAGCCCTGTAAGCGTTTTGACCAGCGCATTTTCACTGTGCACACCCCACCCGCCTTGTGCAGTAAGCGTTTCAAGCACATAGTGCTCAACATCGTCTGGAGTGTCTTCGATCGACCATGTTGTCACCGGCGGTTGAAATCCCTGCCCGCGACGTCCAAATCGCTGAGTGAAAATTTGCTCTGTGGCACTCAGCGGCTGGGCTGCGATCTCAGCCAACAAGCGTTGACTACGCTCCAACTCCCCCTGTTTGTGCAGAATGCGAACCTGACGCTCTCGAGCCGGTGGGATTTCAGCGTTGCGAAACACCCGAAGCGCATCGTCCCAAGCCTGTTGCTGTTCGCACCACTTGCCCAATCGCAACACATTGCGTTGGCGCAAACGCTTTGTTACCCCGCTGTGAGGCGCCTCCTCAAAGGCCGCGATCAGTCCGGGGAGCAACTTAGGATGCTCGTCTAAACGATAGACCCGACGGTGCAGTTCGCGTTCATCCAGATAGCTAAGCAAACTGGCACGGTCTGGGAAACGGGATTTGGATAGCTCGACGGATTCGTATCGGATCTGGCCGAGATCTCGCCGAATGTGGGCAGACCAATCCTTACCGCTGCCGCCAAAATACAGGAGCTGCACCAACTGCCAATGTGACGGTTCGCTGACCGTGCACCATGGCTGATGCTGGGCCACCATGCTGCAGATGCGCGGATCGGGATATCGTCCCAGTATCCGGTTTTTTACGGTTTCCTTGGGGCTGACTCGTTGGCTTGTTTCGATGGATGAAAAGAGGGCCAGCAGGTCGGCTTTCTTGAGTTGATTGAGCAACCACTCGGCGGGCACTTGCCCACAGCGTAAAATCAGTCCGCGGTTGGCCAGATCATCGAGAGCCTCGTCTCTGTCGGTGACTTCGCGATAATCTAGGGTGTGATCAAAAAAAATGGGGCCTTTACGCGTCATGAGTCGCGCGAACAGACGCTGAGCGTCATCTTCTGCCAGTAAAAACTGATGCAGCGCGCGGGTGAGTTCGGTGGGCAGTAGTGCTTGGTGATGGGTTAGCACAAAGTCGAACACTTCGATGAAGTTGTTTTGGTAATAGTCGTCCGGAGCGGCCTCATGAGGCTGTAGCAATGGCCTGCTTGCCGTATCGAATCGCCTTGACGCAGGTGGGGATGTCCACAGGCTGGATTCATCTGCACCGGTCAGCGGAAACGGGGTAGGATCGGAATGCACCATTGCCTAAGCATAGCTTAGATCGCTGGCGATCGAACGCCTATGTCGGCAGTGGCCGGATAACGAACAGGGTCAGGAGAAAGGATGAGTATCGACCACAACGTATCGGATTTTTGTTTGGCTACCATCGTGACACCCAAAAGCATTGAGGCGATGTTGGAGGCCGATAGTGGCGGCCTGTTCAAGGATCAAAACTTGTGGCGGGTTGCCGAGACCTTCTTTCTACAGGCACGAGCGGCGCAATTGGTGGTACCCCTACTCTTTGCCGTGCGCGATGGGGAGGAATGCTGGTTTTCCCACTGGTCCATAATCACGAGTATCGAAGTCTTGGAGCTGCCAGATTCCCGAGGAGAAAGCCGCTGCTACTTTGATCGTTTGCAGCCCTTCAATCCAATCTGGCAAGCCATCGACAGCTTGTCGCATAAGCCCAGTGACGAACAGCTAAGTCGAGAGAAATTGGAAGGCGCACGCACCTTGCGATGGCCGTTGCAGGACAACCAGCTTCATCCGTATACGATTTGCGAAACCCCGGCCTTTATTGGCGCCTCAGGCGACCAGTAGTGCTAGGCACTGTCATCACTGTCACCGACGACACCCAGTTGGGGGACGATGGGTTTCTTTACTGGGGCTCCCAGCTCTCTGAGTTTTTCCGCTTGACCGACTAGATTTCCCCGGCCACTGGCCAAGCGTCCGTACAGGGTATCGTAGGTGCCTTGTACGGTACCCAACTGTTTGCCCAGTTTATCCACCTCTTCAACAACACCCTGTAGCTTGTCGTACAGCGCACCTGCCCGCTGGGCTATGTCTTGGGCATTGCGGTTCTGTTTTTCCACTTGCCAGAGGTTGTCGATAATGCGTAAGGCCATCATCAGCGTCGTTGGACTGACCAGCATGATGCGTTTGTTGAAAGCCTCAACAAAAAGCTTTGAATCCAGTTCCATGGCGAGGGTGAACGCTGACTCAATCGGAATAAACAGCAAGACAAAGTCCAGTGATCGTAGGTCGGGCAACTGGTCATAATCTTGTTCCGCGAGTTTTTTGACTTGGCTCTTCACCGCATCAACATGCTGCTTCATGAACACCTGCCGAGCCTGCTCATCTTCGCTGCTTAGGGCTTGTTCGTAGGCTACCAAGGTAACCTTGGAATCCACCACAACGTCCTTGCCTTCGGGTAATCGAATGACGATGTCTGGTCGTTTGGTGCGACCGAGTTCATCACGACTGGTGGGCTGCACGAAATACTCATGATCCTTGCGTAACCCCGAGTCTTCCAGAATACGCTCCAGCACCAGTTCGCCCCAGTTGCCCTGAATTTTGTTATCGCCCTTCAATGCCTTGGTTAAATTTTCTGCCTCCGTATTGATGCGATCACTGGCCGACTGCAGGTTCTGCATTTCTTTCAGTAAAGAGGCCCGTTCCTTGGTGTCAGATCGATACACTTCTTCTACGCGCTTACGAAAATCGCCAATCTGCTCACGAAACGGATTCAGCATGACGTCCAGAGATTGCCGCTGCTGAGCGCCTTGAGCATTCAAAACCTTGGTCGCCAAGGATTCAAACTCCACTTTCATGCGTTCGTTGGATTCACGCAGCAATTTTTCCCGGGCCGCGAAGCTGGCTTGGGCTTCATCCATACGTCCCTGCAAGGCAGACAAGTCACTCTGTTTACGTGATAACTCGCCCTGCAGCTGAGTAGCTTGTTGGGTTAGCTCCTGCTGTCGCAGTTGCAGCACAGTCTCTTTGGCAACCAACCCCGCTAATTCAGTGTCCTTCGCGTGCAGGGCGTCTTGCCCGCGATTTTTCAGGATCAAAAACGCGGTGCTGGCCCCGACGCCTACGCCAAGTACTAACATCACCCACGAAAAAATATCGGGCACCGTTCTGCTTCCTTCATCTCAATATGCCCACCAAGAATGGGATAACCCACCGGCTTGAGCAAGCCTGTTAGACTAACGAACAGCTTTTGCATTCAATGAGGGGAGACGATGAACGCACAGAAAAAGAAAATCGGCATTCAATTGCCTCGTCAGGCCAATCCGGAAGAACTCGCCATTCGTTACTCGCTGGAACTGGAAGCGCTGGATCCTGTGGCGGAAATCATCGAAGTGGCGGCTAAAACGCCGGAGGAATTTGCTGCTGGCGTGAAGCATATGGACGCCATCATCACATCTTGGGGATTTCGAATTGATGCCAACCTCATCGAGCAGTTGGAAAACTGTGTTGTGATCGGTGTGGGCAGCGTTGGGGTCGATATGGTGGATATTGAGGCCGCAACCCGTGCCGGTATCGTGGTCACCAATGTCCCGGATGTGTTTATTGAGGAAGTGGCTGATCACGCCTTGATGCTGTTGCTGGGCTGCACCCGGCAGATGAAGGCAATGAATCGGATGGCCGCCGAGGGGCAGTGGTGGTCTGGCAGACCCCTGCTGAATCACACCCCCCGCTTAATGGGTCAAACATTGGGGCTGTTCGCCTACGGTAATGTGGCGCGCTGTACGGCGCGTCGTGCCAAGGCCTTTGGCATGCACGTGATCGCCTACGACCCTTACGTCAGTGAACTCACCATTTCTGAGGACGGAGTGGAGCCGGTGAGCCGGGACGAGTTGTTGGCTCGTTCAGACGTTATCTCGGTTCATGCGCCACACAATGAAGAAACCCATCATGCGTTCTCTGCTGACGCCTTTGGCAAAATGAAAACCAGCGCGATCATCGTCAATACCGCGCGCGGCCCGATCATCGACGAACAAGCGCTTATCGACGCTCTGGAAACGGGAGCGATCGCTGGGGCCGGCCTAGACGTGTTGGAACAAGAACCCCCAAGTACCGAGAACCCGCTACTGCACATGGAGAATGTTCTGGTGAGCCCCCATGTCGCGTCCGCGACCACTCGCATGCGACCGGAAACCCGCCGTCGTGTTGGTCGAGAAGTCGCCTTGGTGTTGCGCAACAAATGGCCAATGAGCTGCGTCAATCCAACAGTTCTACCCAAGGTGCCGTTGGAGCGATGGCAGCCCTATCCCATGAACCGTGGTCCCAATCGATAGTTTCGCGCTCTTCATACGCTTCTGTACCGGCCACCAATTGGAGAGCCTGTGTCTTGGTCTGATCTGCGGTTAACGCCGTCAATACAACGCAGTTTTCGCGCCGAGCGGGCTGCGGAGCTCACCATGCCGGCTGCGCTTGTGCTGCTGGAAGGCGGCGTAGTTGGCGTTATCGCCGCTAAAATTTATCAAGTCGAGCCCCTGACCTTGGCGCTCATCAGTGCCGCGCCCATGTTTGCAAACCTATCCAGTTTTTTCTGGAGCAGGCTGTCTGCCGGGCGTTCAAAAGTTGCCGTCGCCTGCGTGCTGCAAGCCCTGATTATCGCCTGCGTCGTGTCGGTGGCGCTGGTACCTAGCGGCGCTTTCGGGGCCGCTGTCTTGGTGTCTAGTATGATTGCCTCGCGGGTTCTGCTGGCGGGCGTCGTGACAGTACGCAGTGTGATTTGGAGTCTAAATTTCGCTCGAAACCAGCGTGCTCGGGCAACCAGTCAACTGCAAATGATCAATGCCATCGTCACCGTGATCATTTCATCTGCCATCGGACCGCTGCTCGACATGTACCCGGACAGTTTGGCTTGGATCTACTGGTCTGGTGCCCTAATTGGAGGCCTCGGGCTTACGTTGTTCGCCCAAGTACGCGTTGTTGGTGAAGCCCGCCAGCGCGTACGTGAACGTCAGCAGCGACGCAGTCCCGTACGTTCCATTGGATTTATCCAAATTCTTAAAACCGACCGATGGTTTCGCTGGTATCAGATCAACATGTTCGGCGCGGGTTTCAGCAACATGCTGATAGAGGCGCCCTTGATCTTCATTATCACGCGTCAGATGCAAGCCTCTTACACGGTATCGATTATGCTGACCATGGTCATACCCTTCGCGGTAAGCCTCATTTCCATGCCGCTGTGGGCCAACTACCTTGACCGCGTACATGTGGCCCAATTTCGTTCCAGACAGAGCGTACTTTGGATATTGGCTCAACTGCTGACCATGCTCGGTGCCATGCTTGAGTCGCTGGTTTGGTTGGTGATTGCTCGAACCATCATGGGTATCGCGAGAGGTGGTGGTTCGTTAGCCTGGCAGCTTGGCCACAACGATTTCGCACGCCAAGATCAGTTGGGTGCCTACATGGGTTTGCACGTTACCTTGACTGGACTACGTGGTGCCATCGCGCCCTTTCTGGGCATTCTGCTCTACGCAGGTTGGCAGCAAGGAGGGTTATTGCCGGGAGCCTGGGAAGGCATCGGCCCATGGGTCTTTGGTGCCGCAGGCATCGTTAGCGGACTGTCTGGCTGGGGCTTTTATGGTCTCTATCGAGCCATGAAACGCGAGGGTCGAATTACCCTACGCGTATCGTAAGACCGCGAGAAATCTGAGCGTTGGGATGACAGACGCTGTTGAGCAAGCCTCAACGGACTCGGCTTTCTATCGCTCGGTTGGATCTCGCCCGTCTCGTGGTGCACCGGTGCCCGAAGATCCCATAAAGACCTTTCTGCCGTCCTGCAGGGTGACGTCTCGCCCGTTCGCTCGCTTGGAGCGATCTTTCGATTGATAGCCGTCCACGACAATCACGGTACCTGGCACTAAGGAGCGCTTATTCAATCCACGCCGCAGCAGCGTATTCGGCGTACCACCTTCGACCATCCAAACTTCTTTATCGCCCGCATCTGTCGTGTGTTCCATGTGAATCCACGCATGAGGGTTTACCCATTCCACCTTGACCACCGGGCCGCGCAAGATCAGCGGTCGGTTCGGGTCAAATTCAGCACCGAAGGCGTGATGCGCAGAAACTTGGGTGCCTGCAGCGACAACCGCCGCACCGGCGACGGCTACTTTGAGCCAGTGTTGCTTCGTCCAATTCATCCATTTGTTCACGGTCGTCTCCCTGTGATGTTGATCGCAAATTCGTGTTCCAGTTTACGTGACGTTTTGCCGCCCTGTGCTGGCTATTCCCCGCCCGCAGAGGAGTCGGCTTCCAGCTCTTGTTCGAGCAATCGCGCGCCCCGCATGATATTGCCCAAGGCATAATTGCCTTCGTGGCAGGCATATTCATAAACCTTATCGTCGGTTCGTGGCCAAGGGAAGTCGCCCTCCCAAGCGGTAGTCCACACCGTAGGGTCCTCCACGCGAAAACTGTAGAGAAGTGAACCGTCTTTTTCTTTTTTGAAGCGCTCGATGACCCGCAAGTTTTCGTCGGCTCCGCTTAGTGCGGGATTTGAAACGAAATTTACGGTGTCGACCACCAAGGTATCTCCCTCCCAGTGGCCGACAGAATCACCCATCCAGGAGCGCAGTTGACTCGGACGGTGCTCAGCATTCAGACGAATGACTCGGACGTCGTGAACCATTTCAGTCAAAATCATGACGTGGGAATCGGTTTGCACGATGCGCTTCAAGTTGTTGTACAGCACCGGCAGCATCGGGGGACCGCCCACTGAGCCAAAGCCAAGCAAGCATCGCTCGGCCAATGGTCGAAGTTCCATATCATCATAGGGGCCTTGGCCGCCCTCCTTGACCCACCAAGCAGTTCCTTGATTGGGCCGGTAGTTGCGATAGCGTGCGGCCCGGGCCTGCTTGCCCGCAGGTGTCAGTTCTGGAGTGCGCCCGTTTGCGGGCTTCGTGATGATCGAGGTGCGGAACTTCCCGTTCACCGCAAAGGCGGCATCGCCGTTGTCGATCCAAAAGGCATTGTATCCGCCGACATTACCTGCCGCGCCGGGTGAGCCGTCCCCACCAACCGGTGGCGCCTCTCGATTTGGGTCACTCGCTTCGTTATCGGCTGCTTCCAAACGCTGATCAGCTAGGCGGATTTCTTCTGCTTCTTCTCGGCTGAGGTACTTGTTGTTGCCAAAGGCCACTGGGCGCTGCAACGGCGTTAGGGTCGCCAAATCGTAGGTGCCGGTCAGATCCGGTACGTTAGCGGCCTGCACACTGCCGACACTGCCCAGTATCAACATCAGCATCCCAACTGCTGGCCGGTTCACGGCCGTCTTCGTGACTAAAGCCATTATTGTCATCCTTCGTTAGCGAGGCAGCGGATTACGACGCCACTGGCCAAACATCAGCTCTTCTACAAACTCTACGCACTTGAATTCCATCAACTGTGCGTTCTCTTCCATCCGGCGATACAGGGGCAGCCGAATCGTCCAGGGTTCAGTAAAGGTAACCGGGTCTTCGATGGTGGCTTCGTACATTAAGTGGTTGGGGCCCATGGGTGTGAATCGCTCGGTAACCTTCATCTGATCGCTGTGGTGATTGCCCGCCCGGTCAAACCAAGTGCTGTCGTACTGACCCGTGACTTCCACAACCAATGTGTCGCCTTCCCAATGGCCAGCAGACCATCCCATCCAGCTATCCACGGGTGCTTCGCCTGGGTCGTCCATATAAACCTCACGCACGGCACCAGCGTACTGGTAGGCCATGAAAATCGAGTCGGAACTTTGAAATATTTGAAACGGTTGAGGCATGTAGGTGGCGCGAGGAATACCCGGCAGATAACACTTAATTTCGGGGTCCCGCTCTAGCCAATTTGCCTTGTTTTCAAGTTTTTTGGCCAATCCTTCTTCGGTGTACGGAATTTTTCCACCAACCACGACGCCCATACCCGGAGGCACGGCACCAACAGCACCTAAGTAAAGGGTTTTGACTGCTGGCACTGGACCATGAGGACCTTCTCGCAACTGCAGGGAGTGGCTCGCCGTATGCATTTCGATATCGTAGTGCGCGCTGCTCAATGCCTGCCAAATCCCGTTCAGATCAGGGTGCACTCCATCGGCTCCTCTGGGTGCCTTGTAATCCTGAGCGATTGCGGATGATGCCACCCCCAAAAGCGCACTTAAAACCAACAAAATTCGCATGGCGATCCCCTCATGAAACATTTTTAACCGGATGGATGCTCCCACCGCCGCTAAGTCGCGTCAAGACAGCGTGCGAGATGACCGGATCGGACCTTGGCAAAAGGCGTCTTTGTTCGCAAGCGCCAGCGACCTCTGAGCGCGCTTGATTCGGACGGGAACGAAGCCCAACATGTGGAACGGGTTGAGCAGCAGCTCGACAACACAGCCCTACTGATGGAGTAACGGGTTACGAATCGGATACAAAATGGAGAGCAAGATGGGATTATTGGATGGAAAAGTAGCGATCGTCACAGGGGCTGGCGGTGGATTAGGGCGAGCCCACGCGATGCT
>PAFU01000010.1 GCA_002704225.1 Gammaproteobacteria bacterium
CGAACATCGGTTGCCACTGGGGCGTGTTAGGAAGAGCGTAAACAAAGCGCCATGGTTGGGAGTTAAAACAGGAGGGTGCCCACCGCCCCGCTTCACAGAGAGCTTGAAGCTCCGCCATGGTCAGGGCCTGACCACTCATGGCACGAGGCGACCAGCGGAGCCTGAACTGATCGTCTGCCGCCGCCCCTACGTCGCGCTGAGAAAAATCAGCGCCGTGTAACAAACTTCTCGCATCGGTCATCGTCCAGCCTCCCCTCGGGTAGCTGCTAGCCTTTAAATTCCGCCACAACAGCGGCGATCGACTGCTTTGCATCACCAAACAACATGCGCGTGTTGTCCCCAAAGAACAGCGGATTATCCACACCAGAGAATCCGGACCCCATGGACCGCTTGAGAACGAAAACGGTACGAGCCTGATCTACGTTAATGATCGGCATACCGTAAATTGGGCTGTTCTCGTCATTCCGCGCACTCGGGTTCACTACATCGTTCGCCCCAATCACTACCGCGACGTCGACGTTGTCGATACGCGGATTGATGTCTTCCATTTCAACCAACTGGTCGTAAGGCACATTGGCCTCGGCCAGCAATACGTTCATATGGCCGGGCATACGACCAGCAACCGGGTGAATTGCGTAGGTTACTTCAGCACCATTTTTCTCCAACAGTTCGCCCAACTCACGCACAACGTGCTGCGCTTGGGCGACCGCCATCCCGTAACCCGGAACGAAGGTCACAGACTGGGCTGCCTCCAAAATCAGGAAAGCGTCTTCCGCCACGATGGGCTTCACTTCGCCTTCTACCTTGGTGGCTTGCTTCACCGCGCCAAAGCCAGAAAACAAGACGTGTCCAAGAGAGCGGTTCATCGCCTTGCACATAATGTTCGTGAGGATGATGCCCGCAGCACCGACCATGGAACCTGCCACGATTAAGATGTTGTTGTTAATCGCGAAACCTGCTGCACAGGCGGCCAGGCCGGAATAGCTGTTGAGCAGCGAAATCACCACCGGCATGTCTGCTCCACCGATGGGCAGAACCGCCATCACACCGAAGAGCAGCGACAACGCGATCACCGCGTACAGGTAGGGCGAGTCGACTGAAGGATCCATACAGAACAGCACGCTGCAGACAACCAAGCCGACGAGAATACCGGCGTTAACAATACGCTGAGCACCGAAGACAACGGCGGCAGAAGTCATCACTTCAGACAGCTTGCCCCAGGCCAAGATACTGCCGCTGAAGGTCATACCACCGATGACGATGGACAGCAGAATCGTCACATCCGTAAACGTGGTGTTACCCATGTTGTACAGCGCCGCCCAACCAACCATGAGACTGGCGATACCGCCAGACCCATTAAAGAGAGCGACCATTTCCGGCATGCTGGTCATCTCGCCCTTTTGTGCCGTTATGGCTCCGATCACGGCACCGATCACAGCAGCCACCAAAATCAGCTCAAACGTCAGAATTTCTTTATTCAACAAAGTCACGGCAATGGCGATCACCATGGCCAAGGAAGAAAGCACGTTGCCTCGCACAGCCGTGGCAGGCGAGCCCAGTTGCTTCAAGCCAAAAATAAACAATGCGGCGGCAACCACGTACCACAGGTTGATCATCACTGTACTCATGACTTACCTCCTGTTTGGCTTGTGTCTTTCTTTTTGAACATGCTCAACATTCGGTTGGTCACAAGATAACCACCGGCAACGTTGATCATGGCGAACATCACAGCAGCAGCACCCAGATAGCTGGACATTGCGCCGGATTCACCACCAGCAGAAATCAACGCACCGACAATGGTGATGCCGGATATGGCGTTGGCACCGGACATCAGCGGCGTGTGCAGGGTCGCTGGGACCTTCGAAATCAGCTCGAAGCCGAGGAAGATCGACAGCATGAGAACCATTGCAAGAAATACGGCTTCCATAATTTAGCCTCCGCTATAAATGTTTTTGATGGTTTCGTTCACCACAGCCCCATCTCGGGTGATTACGCAGGCTTGGATGATCTCGTCTTCGGGATCCAAACTGAGGGCCTTAGCCTCTGCGTCCCAAAATTCCAGCACCAGATTCACGAGGTTGTTGGAATACATATCGCTGGCATTACGAGCGACTTCTCCGGGTAAATTTCCCTGTCCGACAACCTTGACGCCGTTGATGTCCACGACTTCGTTCATGACCGAGCCTTCAACATTACCGCCGGTTTCAACCGCCATATCGATGATCACACTGCCTGGCTTCATCGACTCCACCATGTCCCGACCGACGATTTGCGGGGCGGGGCGACCAAACAGTTGCGCTGTGGTGATCACCACATCCGATTGGCTGATGATGGCTTTTTGACCTTCCCGCTGCATTTCAACCTGCTCTGGGGTCAACTCCTTGGCATAACCCTGTTCGGTTTGGCCCGTATCGCCCAAATCAATTTCAACGAATTTGGCACCGAGCGACTGGACTTGCTCTGCGACCACAGGACGCGTGTCGAAGGCTTCAACCCGCGCGCCCAAACGCTTGGCAGTAGCAATCGCTTGCAGACCTGCCACGCCGGCGCCGATAACAAAAACGCGAGCCGGAGGGATCGTACCTGAAGGCGTCATCATCATCGGCATGATCTTCGGCAAGTGGAAAGACGCCTGAATCACCGTCACATAACCGGCCAGGTTGGCCTGGGAAGACAGTGCATCCATTTTTTGCGCCCGGGTACTGCGGGGAACCATTTCCATGGATATCGCCGTCGCTCCCTGAGCGGCAATGCTTTCAACCAGTGGTTTTTCGTTGAAAGGATCCAAAAAACTGATGTACAGCGCACCTTGCTTCAACAAGCTTACGTCCTGCGCGTCTGGTTTACGCACCGCCATGACGATATCCGCGCCTGCCAACAGCGCGCTGCGATCTTCGATGACGCTCGCCCCAGCGTTGACGTAGTCGGCATCGCTGTAGCCCGATGCGTCGCCAACGCCACTTTGAACCTCGACGGTAAATCCCTGTTTGATCAGTTTGCTCGCATTGGCAGGAACCATGGCAGCGCGAACTTCGCCTGGCCAAGTCTCCTTCGGTACACCGATTTGCATAAAGCCCCCAACGTTGATTGGTCAAATGTGTGGCAATGAACTGAGTGGAGTTCCCTCAGCATGACGCGAAAACTGCGGATCACGCGGCTGCCAGCCTCATTGCGGTCGGCAAACTAACAGTGCGCCGCTCGCTAAAAAAAGGAATAACTCACAAGCAATACATTCCTTCTTGGAAAATCCTTCTCATTCCCAATTCCAGCAACTTAACTCGCTGATTGTGTTCGAAATGTGGAGAAAGTCCTTTGCGCGTTTGATGTGTGCCTTGCATGTCTGGGTTGGGCTTACCACAATCGGTCTCCTGCTCTAGGGAGCCCATCACTTGCGCTTGGGGAGAGAACTTGTGGCTACGTCCAACGACAAACGTATTAGCAACCGCGCGGCCTTGTTCGCTGTGGTCACAGCTTTCATCGTGGGAATGATAGGGACGCTGGCGGTCCGTCCAATCCACGCGCCAAACGCCGAAAATGCGTCAAACGTTGAGTCCAACAAAGCCGCTCGCATCAGTTGGCGTTTACCTGTGGTATTCCAAACCACCATGCCTGTACTGGGCGATAACCCTGTCTATTTGAGCCGCGCCATCAAAGACGCCAGTGGCGGAGCCATTGATCTGCAGATTTTCGAACCCGGTGAGATTGTGCCGGCCTTCTCAATCACCGACGCGGTACGCGATGGCAAGGTCCCCGCCGGCTACACATGGCTCGGCTACGATCAAGGCAAGATTCCCGCATCACCGCTGATTTCTGCCGTACCTTTCGGCATGGAGCCTTGGGAATACAGCGCTTGGTGGTACGAGGGCGGTGGCCGCCAGCTCACCGAAAAGTTGTACGAGAGATACAACATCTACCCGATTTACTGCGGTATGACAGGTCCCGAAACTGCTGGATGGTTTCGCCGGCGTATCGACTCTTTAGATGACGTCAAAGGCTTGAAGATTCGATTCGCCGGGCTGGGCGGAAGGGTTATCGAACGACTCGGCGCCAGTGTCACCATGCTGCCCGGCGGAGAAATTTTTCAGGCGTTGGAAAAAGGGGCCATCGATGCAACGGAATTCGCGCTCCCCGTTGTCGACCAGTCCTTGGGCTTTAATCGGGTTGCACCGTACAACTATTACCCGGGCTGGCACCAACCCTTCACTTCATCACACCTCGTGGTGAACTTATCGGTCTGGAACACGCTAGGGCGGTCCGATCAAGCCATGTTGGAACTCGGCTGCACCGCAGCGGTCACTCGCAATCTGGCACAAGCGGAAGCGTTGCAGGGTTCTGTAATCCAAGGATTTGAAGATATTGGGGTTTCTGCTGAAATTCTGCCTGAACCCTTGCTGCGCGAATTGAACAAGGTGTCGGATCAAATTCTTGAAGAAGAGGCCAACAAAGACGCCGACTTTGCTGAAATCCTCGCCTCACAGCGAGCCTTTCGCGCTCAATACGCAGAGTGGAAATCTCGAGCCTATCTGCCCAGAGACTTTTGATGGCTCAGAAGCAGGACTATCTACCTCACACCCGTTGGTCTCAGCGGATTGACCGAGTAGCGGACCGGGTGGGTCGCGCCATCTCGTACATCTGGCTGATATTGCTTGGGATCATCATGGTCAATGTCCTCATGCGCTACGTCTTCAATGAGGGTCGCATTGAGATGGAAGAACTCCAATGGCACCTGTATTCCATTGGTTTTCTTTTGGGCCTCGGCTACGCCTATCAAGCCGACGCCCATATTCGCGTCGACGTTCTCCATGAGCGACTGGGGCATCGCACCAAGGCGTGGATAGAGCTGTACGGCATCCTCCTGCTGCTACTGCCGTTCATCGCCCTCGTGCTGATCTACAGCATTCCCTTTGTCGCTTCGTCCTATGCGGTTGCCGAAGTCTCTGCGTCCCCGGGTGGACTCCCGCTACGCTGGCTGATCAAAGCTGTTCTGCCACTGGCATTTTTTCTGTTGCTGATGACCGTTATCGCCAGAACGATTCGAGTCTGGCACTTCTTGTTTATATCCTCTTCATTGGACTCGTCTGCGCTTGAGCTAGGAGAACGCCATGCCAGCAAATGAAATTCTCGCAATTGGCATGTTCATCAGCTTCATCGCCCTGGTGTTTACGGGTTTTCCAGTCGCCTGGCTGCTCGGCGGTTTGTCCATCGTGTTTAGTGCCCTAGCCGTCGTACTGGAGGCAGACTTCCATCTGACAACCGGCATGGACTGGAGCTATACCTCGCTGACTGTCGAGCGCATTTGGAATGTGATGGAAAACTGGGTCATGGTCGCTCTACCCATGTTCATCCTGATGGGCCTGCTCTTGGATCGCTCGGGTATCGCAAACCAGCTGATGCACAGTTTCGCGCGTTTATTTGGCAATCTGCGGGGCGGCCTCGCCATTACCGTTACCGTGATCGGACTGCTGCTGGCCGCCACGACAGGCATCATCGGAGCATCGGTTGTACTGCTAGCACTCCTCGGCCTGCCTGCCATGTTGGAGCAAAACTACGACAAGTCCTTGGCTGCGGGCACCGTCTGCGCCGTCGGCACCTTGGGTATTCTGATACCGCCGAGCATCATGTTGGTGTTGATGGCTGATCGCATGTCCATGAGCGTCGGCGATTTGTTTCTCGGCGCAGTATTCCCCGGCGCTCTGCTCGGCGGTTTATACATCGGCTACCTGCTACTGGTGGGATGGTTGCAGCCAGAGCGCGCGCCTGCTGCCCCAAGTGAGCCCATAGACTGGGCGGCAATCAAGGAGCTGTTTTGGGCAATTTTGCCACCGGGTTTTCTGATTCTCGCTGTACTGGGCAGCATTTTCATGGGCTTGGCGACACCAACCGAAGCAGCGGGCGTTGGCGCGGGCGGCGCACTGCTGCTTGCGATTTTGAAGAAGCAGATGTCGCGCACCGTGATGCGCGAGGTATTGCAAGAAACCACTCGCACGACCGCCTATATTTTCGCGGTGCTGCTTGGAGCCACCGCATTTTCGTTGGTACTGCGGGGTTTGGGCGGCGACGAACTGATAGAAGGCGCACTGCTGTCACTGCCCTTTGAGCCCACTGGCATCATCATCGCGATCTTGTTTGCGACGTTTTTACTGGGCTTCTTTCTCGATTGGATCGAGCTGACCCTTATCGTGTTGCCCTTGGTGGCTCCTGTGGTCGCGAATCTTGGCTTCGACCCTGTGTGGTTCACGATTCTGTTTGCCGTGTGCTTGCAGACGAGTTTCCTCACGCCACCGGTCGGGTTTGCGATCTTCTACCTCAAAGGTGTTGCACCGGAAGGTATTAATGTCACCACCATCTACCGCGGTGTCATACCCTTCATCGCCCTGCAGGTGCTTGGCATGCTCGTTATTTTCAATTGGCAGGCGATTGTGACCTGGCTTCCTGCCCAAGCCTATGGATAACCGGCCGCTGAAGGGCGACAATTGCGCGCTCAAATGAGGCGAGCCAACGCCCGTCACATCATCCATCTGTCACTTTGAGGAATGCCGATGTCCGCGTATCAAGTAATCGCGCGCAACTTCAGTACCAGCAGCGAAAACCGCATGCACAGCGACGAGATGGCCAGTCGTTACGGTTTTCGCGGTGCCTTAGTGCCCGGCGTTGCGATTTATGGTCACTTGGTCAAGCCTTTCGTCGATCGATTCGGCGCGTCATGGCTGGGCGATAGCTGTCTTGAGGTCAAATTGATCAAACCGAGCTACCACGGAGACCAGCTAACCATTGAGTGGTCGGACGCGAACCAAGGGGTGGCAGCGACCAACCAGCACGGTGAACTGGTGGCGATTCTTGCCAGTCAAACGATGACGGAACTGCCTGAAGATCTGGGTCTGGAGGGCGAGTTAAAGGTGCCTGGTAGGCCCGAAATTTCCTGGGACAACGTGTGTGTTGGCGAGGTCTTTTCACCCCGAGCATTGAAGCTTAGCGGTCAGGAAAACAAGAGATACGCTGACGAAATCGGCGACGACGATGCGCTTTATCGAACGCATATTCACCCCCACTACCTGCTGTCTTTGGCCAACGAGGCCTTGATGCAGGAATACATAATGCCCGCCTGGATTCATGTGAAATCCAAGATCACCCATCGTTCGGCGCTGCGCGTTGGCAACGAAGTCATCATGCGCAGTGTGGTCACAGACCGCTGGGAGCGTAAGGGTCATCAGTTCATTGCCTTCCATCTGACGTTTTGGCACAACGAGTGTGTAGCCGTCGATATCGAACATCATGCAATTTTTCGGATTGCCGAATGATGCGATTGGCCGTATTGGCTTCCCATGAGGGTTCTACTTTGCAGGCCTTGATCGATGCCTGCGCCAACCGTGAGCTGGATGCTCAGGTTGTTCTTGTGATCAGCAATAACAGTCAGGCCGGAGCGTTGCGCCGCGCCGACGTCGCGGGCATCGAAAGACATCATATCAGCGGCAAAACACACGTCTCTCAAGAGGGGGCTGACCACGCCATGGCCGCCGCCTTAAATGACGCGCAGGTGGACTGGGTTTTGTTGTTGGGGTACATGAAAAAAATGGGCGACAACGTGCTGAGCCAGTACAGCGGTCGAATCATCAACACGCATCCAGCACTGTTGCCGGCCTTCGGCGGCCAAGGCTTTTTTGGCCGCAAAGTTCACGAGGCAGTGCACGCGGCTGGTGTAGCAGAGTCTGGCGCCACCCTACACTTGGTGGGCAGTGAATACGACACAGGGCCCATCATCGCTCAGGTCACCGTGCCCGTATCCACCGATGATGACGTCGACGCCATTGAGCATCGCGTCAAAGCGGCTGAAAAAAAACTGCTGCTCGATACGCTGAAAGACATCGGCAGCGGAAAGACCCTCTCCTGCTAAGAGCTACCCAACAAAGTCATCGCCTCGCTGTGCAGCGCCTGAGTGGCTGACGCGAGCACCGTACCGCCCAGACTGGGGTTGCCTCCTTCCCAATCGGTCACGACTCCACCAGCGCCTCGAACAATGGGCATCAGCGCCTGAATGTCGTAAGCGTTCAATCCCGCCTCCACGCCGAGATCTAACGAACCCATGGCCAACATACCGAACAGATAGCAATCACCGCCCATCTTCGTCAGTTTGGTGGCTTGGCTGAGTTGCCTAAAACGTCCTTGTTTGGAGGCCGGCAACCAATCGATTCCGGTTGTGGACAGACACGCTTCGTCCACCCGCCGGCAGGCACTGGTCACCAGCGACTGAGACTCGCCCGCTCGCTCATACCAAGCCGACTCGTTATCGCCGCTGAAAAGCTCGTCCGTGTAGGGTTGATACATCACGCCAACGATGGGCTGCTCGCCATCAAACAGGGCCAGCAAGACTCCCCAATGCAGCATGCCAGTCATAAACGCTCGTGTGCCGTCGATAGGATCAATCACCCAAGTAAGGCCGTTGCCGGATTTCAGACCAAATTCTTCCCCGAAGATCCCATGGTCGGGATAGGCATCTTCGATCGCTGCTCGAATAACCCGCTCACCCGCCTGATCAGCCAGCGTGACCGGATCGAAGCCCTGTCCCGACAGCTTGTTCGTCACCTGCATGCGCGATCTGAAATACGGCAGGATCGCGTCTCCGGCGGCTCGGGCTGCGGATCGCGCAAAGCCCAAGTATTCTGTTTTCTGGTCGGCGGACACGGCTATCGCTGTTGTGAACCCAAGGGTGGCGGACATAGGCATCTCCTCGTAAGGCGAGCAGTTTAACACCTGCCAACCATCTGACATCTCAAGCTTTTGCTCCAGATTGTGTCTAATAACCCGCTATCGCCGGAAACCAAAAAATCACTTCGTCTGCAACATTTCATCTCTTCTAAACACCCATGCGTGACATACTCCGCGCGCATGTCAAAACACGATCTTACTCAGGGCCGAGTTTCGGTCTCCCTAGCGCGTCTCACGGCACCCATGATGGCGGGCGTTTCGTCCAGCATTCTGGTGCAAGTGCTCGAAATGGGTTTCATCGGGCAACTCAGCACCGCCCACGTTGCTGCCATTACCTTTACCTTTCCCTTGGTCATGGTGCTGACCAGCATCGCCTTGGGCATCAGCATTGGCACCTCTTCCGTTATTGCGCGCAGTGTTGGCACCCGCCAAATGAACACAGCCACATCAGCAGCAGACGCCACTACATCACCACCCCAGACTGACGAAGTCGCCATGCTGGGAACCCACAGCCTGATATTAGTCTTTGGCCTGATGCTGGTGATTTCTTTTCTGTGCTGGCTCAGCATCGACCCGTTGTTCGTTGCCATGGGCGCCGAACCCGAGCTGCTACCGCTGATTCACTCCTACCTCGACATTTATCTTCCCGGTACGGTGCTGTTCACCACCAGCATGATCTGCGGCAGCATCATGCGCGCCAATGGCAGCGCCAACATTCCTGGCGCAATCATGACCATCAGCGCGGCGATTAATCTGATACTGGACCCAATCTTCATCTTCGGCTGGTTTGGCTTCCCCGCCATGGAGCTTGCCGGCGCCGCAACCGCGATGACCCTAACTCGGTTTGGCACCCTGATCGTCTCGCTATGGTTTATTTCGAAAGGCAACTTGGTACTTACCGAGTCCTACTTCCGAGGTTGGTATCGCTCGGCAAAGCGGATTCTGCACGTCGGCATACCCGCCATGGCAACCAATCTTATCGGCCCGGTCACGGCAGCCTACATCACGTTTTTGATCGCAGATTATGGTGAAGCCGCCGTGGCCGGTTTCGGCGTTGCAAACCGGATTGAGGCCGTAGCGGCCATGTTGATGTTTGCCTTGTCTGGTTCTATCGGCCCCTTCGTCGGTCAAAATTGGGGTGCGCACCAAGTGGGGCGAGTGCGGGACGGCGTAAGAGCCAGCTATTTGTTCAGTCTTGGCTGGGGGTTGTTCGTCGCCATACCCCTATTCTTTTTTGGCGGGCATGTCGCTTCATGGATTGATGCATCACCGGCGGTGATCGACGTCGCAGCGATCTATTTGGCCATCGTGCCACTGAGCTATGGCCTTTGGGGTGTGCTGATGATGTCTTCCGCATCGTTCAACGCCCTAGGCAAACCCCTGCCCAGCACAGCATTGTCTTTCGGGCGAATGATCATCGTCTACGTGCCATTGGCCACCCTGCTAAACGATGCCTTGGGCTATGTGGGCATTTTTATTGCCACCGCGTTAAGTAACGCGCTGTTTGGGCTCATCAGCTGGCGTTGGTTTGCCAAACGCCTAGAGTTGATGGCGAATCAGCTCGCGCGCTGAACCGTCACGCGAAAACCGAGAGGAATCTGTACTCATGTTTCAACGCCGTTTGTTGACCCTTTCCAGCTTAGTTCTGGCAACAATTTTAGCCATCGCTCTACTGCCCCTCGTTGTGATCACAGCATTGCTGATGAGCCTTTCACCGAAATTTCGCACGGCGCCTCAAGCCCTAACCTTTATCTACGGATTCTTGGTTCACGAATGGGCAGGATTGGCTCGCTTTCTGTTTGTGCTGACTCGTTACCCCAAGAACCAGCAAATGGAAAAAAATCGAGACATTCAATTCTGGTGGGCGCAGCAGCTCTTCGATATGGGTAAGCGCCTCTACAAGCTCCGTATCGAAGTCACCGGCACGGAAGCACTTGAGGGCAACTGTGCCCTGCTGCTGTCCCGACACTCCAGCATGGGCGACACTGTCTTGCCGTTACTGTTTTTTGGCAAAGCCCGAGCTGAGGGCTTGCGCTATGTGCTCAAGCAGGAACTGCGTTATTTGCCCTGTCTGGACATCGGCGGACACCGCCTACCGAATGTTTTTGTCGATCGATCTGGCACTGACTCGGCCAAGGCGATTCAAGAAGTCAGCGACCTCATCGCGACGGCAGGCGATGATGAGTCCGTGCTCATCTATCCCGAGGGCACACGGTTTACCCAGAAAAAACACGACGATCTGCGGCGCCGGCACCCGCAGCTGGAGAATCAGCTGAATCGTTGGCCGAATCTCCTGCCTCCGCGACTGGGCGGCGTGCTGGGCATGTTGAAAGCCAACCCCGGCAAGGATTTGGTTTTTCTTGCCCACGCCGGATTCGAGGGGTCCGCCGACATTCATGACTTGCTCGGCGGCGGTTGGTTAAACCAAAAAGTGCGCCTGCATTTTTGGCGAGTGCCGTACAGCGAAATCCCAACGGAAAACGTACAGGACTTTCTCTTCGCCGAGTGGGACAAGATGCAGGCCACTGTCGTGCACTTGCTGCAGGAAATCGACGCAGCCGCCTAGCTTACGCCATCGTTTCCGCTCGGTAGCGTTCGATCTTATGCAGAAGCTCAGACGACAGCTCATCAAAATACTGCAGAGACTTCGCCGGAGGCGTCAACTTCGCGTCGCACGAATCCTGTAAGGCGCGAGCCAAGTGCTTGAGTTCTTCAAAGCCATAGCCTGCGTATATACCAAACAGTGTATGCAGTTCCGCGCTGGCTTTTGCATAGTCCCCCTCGGCTAAGATTTTATGCAGCGTCACGTGTCGTTCGCTCACTTCTTGCGATAGCACACCCAAGGCGTCTTTGAACGCTTCCTCACCCATCAATACGCGCATTTCGCTGACCTTCTCACCCGGCAGCGTACTGGGTTGCGTCGATTTATCGTCGAGCCACATATTCGCTCGGCGTCTGGCCAAAAATTTACTGCGGTAGGCCACAGCGCTGACGACAGCTAACAGCAACGCCAAGGCGAACAGTATTACCGCAATTGCATCGATAACCTCAGTGACGCCTTGGTTTGCGCCCACCCACAAGCCCAGACCGCCAACGGCAAAGATCACAATTAACGGAATCATTTCTCTATGGCCAAAGAGCTTAATCATTGTTGTCCAGGTTCTTGTTGTGTTCGTACTCATTAAGTCGACGCGAAAGGAATGCCTTGGTTTGTCGGACTTGATCTTGGAGTTGCGCCAGCGCTTGAAGAACAGCGCCGGACGGCTTGAAAACCAAGGCTGGCGTTTCGGGGTCGCTGTGATTGATCACCACATCGTCGATGGACATGCGAATTTGACTCATGTCTCTTGCGCACTGCGCCAGCTGTTCAAAACCAAAATGCTCGGCGCTGTAGCGCATCATATGGAGATTGTGGTGTAGGTCATCTGGATTGCTCGACTCCAAAGACGCAACAACTTGCATACGCTCATCTAGCTCGACCATAAACTGGGCAAGCAGGCGTGCCATGGCCTCGTCGCCAACAAGGTTTTGCAAATCCTCTAAAGCAGGCAGATTCACCTGTAAAAACGGACCGTCCAAACCACTGACCCCTAGAGCGCGCTGCAGGCATAATTTGAGTGAATCCTTATCCACCAGTTTACTCAGAAAGTCATCAAAACCGGCCTCCCGGCATGCTTGCTGCTCGGCTTCGGAGCTGTGGCCGGTATGTGCTATCAAACGCAGCGAATCCCCAATCGATGGCAGCTCTCGAATCGCTCGCGCGGCACTGATTCCATCCATCTCTGGCATTGCCAGATCTAAAATTACGGCATCGAATGGCCCAGCAGGATCCGTTCGAATTCTGACCAAGGCTTCATAACCATTGGCAGCTTCCGTCACCTCATGACCTAGATCCTCAAGCAACGCTCGAGTCACCAGACGACTCGACTGGGAGTCGTCGACC
Source organism: Gammaproteobacteria bacterium (assembly GCA_002704225.1). GTDB lineage: Bacteria > Pseudomonadota > Gammaproteobacteria > Pseudomonadales > Azotimanducaceae > UBA4421. The sequence goes on from PAFU01000010.1 coordinate 12,647, forward strand.
AAAAGCAGCGTCTTCGAAGACCAGGCGGGGTTCGGGTGGGGACCAAAGGGGAGCGTAAGCTCACCCGCTTTATCGAGCGTATCGCCGGATGTCGCATTTGCAGGAAAGCTTTTGGGCCTAGGAAAAGGCAGCACGAGGTTCCACACCACCCCTCGAGTAGAATCCGAGGTAACGTCGCATACCCCCTTCATCGCCCAAACCATAGCGCGAGACAAACTGAGGCCAAGCCGGAGGGTCGGATCGTCGAAGGACAATCGATGAGCCGCGTCATTCGACCAAGGCTCTAGGCTAAACAGTTGCTTCAGTTCTCGATCGCTCATGCTTAAGCCGTTATCGGCAATCACCAGCCTGAGATCGTCGGCCGTTAGAGAGATCTCGATCGATACCATTTTTTGCTGGGTAGTCGCCCACGAGAATCGCAGAATATTACCCACCAACTGAGTGAGGTTAGCGGCATCAACATGCAGACCCTGAAGCCGATCGTGATCTGGCGGATCGAACCGGACATCGAGCTGCACTTGAGCGTCCGTGCATTGGCCATTGATTCGATGGGCCAGTTGATCAAAGAGTCGCAGAAGGTCAACGCGTTCGGGCTGCTGCTTCAGGTCTCCCTGGCTCAACGCGTCCAACTTGGTCACGATGCTTAACATATTCGTGAATTCAGAGACTCGATTGCTGGCGTTTTTTACCAGTTCCATTCGACGTTGAGACACGGAATCGTGGTCCTGCTTTGCCGCCAAATCGTGAGCAACGAGTTGCAATGTCCCTTGCAACTCCCCAAGAGACGAACGTATGTCAGGGGCCAGCATATTCAAGAGCTGGGAAGGCAGCGATCTGTTGCTCATGCGCAATGCCTGATGGCGCGCGTGGTTCGCCCGGTGCGGGCGCATAACAGAGCGCAGTGGTGCAATACGCAGTGAATCAAAAAGAAACGTTTAGGGGTTACTCCAGAACTTGCTGGAATTCGTAAACCCGTGAACTCGAGAGCATTCGGCACGTCAATCGACCCAGAACCAAAAAGGAATGCAAGATTGGATCTTCGATCGGCAACCTGCTCCTTCTAAAGTACGAACGGTACTTTTTAGGGGACAAATGGTATGTCAGGCAGGCATTTCGGACGGATGCCTGTTGACCGATTCGACCCTCAAACCTCACCAAGGACGGTTCAATCGAGCCCGACAGGTAGCCCCTCAAACACCTGACCTTGACGGCGAGTTCGTCAACCAGAAACATCCAGAAAATAACCGCCGCCTTCCAAATGCTTCACATGACCGGCGGTTGGCGTCGCAAAATGCGTGCCGATGATCAAGATTTGATCGTCCACATAGCGTTTAAGCAACGATTCCCGCGTTTGTTGTCCTTGGGCTTGGTCCACATCAGCGGAAGAACACCAGTCGGGCCGACTCATCTGCACCGGGTGATGAATGCAGTCCCCGGTGATCAATGCCTCTGCGCCACCGGATCGGATGTGGACACTCACATGTCCGGGGGTGTGGCCCGGTGTCGGTTCGAGGCAAACCTCCGCGCACACCCGATGATCAACATCCACAAGATCCACCAAACCTGCTTCAACCACCGGCCGAACCGAATCAGCCAAAACAGGGCCGTACACCGACTCGTCTTCATTGGCATCCCAATGCTCCCACTCGGTTTTGGCAAACAAATAGCGTGCATTGGGAAAGGTTGGCACCCATTGACCGTCCACCAGCATGGTATTCCAACCAACATGATCGACATGCAGGTGAGTACACAACACCGTATCAATGGTCTCTGGCGGGTATCCAGCGTCGCTGAGATCCTGCAAGAAGTGCGTCTGCAAATGGGACCAGTTAGGCACATGACGCTCCTTGTCGTTGCCAATGCAGGTATCCACCAGAATCCTTCGGTCGCCCGTATCCACCACCAGAGCATGAACGCTCATCTGCAAGTTGCCCTGCTCATCCATAAAGTGCGGCTGCATCCACGTATAAGGCAGGCAGGCTTCTCGTGTCGCGTCCGGCAGAATAAAGCGAGACCCACCCAGACTTTCGATCTCCACAACTCGGGTAATCTTTACGTCACCGACTGTCCACTGATTCATCGCTCCACTCCTCATCTTTCTTCGGAAGTTTTTAGGGCTTTCGGCACGCCAATGCAAGAGCTAAGCTCGGTGACGAGGAAATCACCGCATAAGGATCGATCAGATGCAGCTGCTGAAAGACATCGCCACGCTAGGCCAGTTACCCGCATTGCTAACACTCAAGAAAGGGATGAAACCTAGACCCGCAGATGTTGCCGACTGTTTCGGCGCTCGCGTCGAGAGCAATGCCAAGCAGCTCGGCAATCACAGTGCCATCGTGTGTGAGGGCAAAGAATTGAACTGGATACAGTTCAACGCTTTGGCGAATCAATACGCGAGCGCGTTCAAATCCCAAGGATTAGCGCGCAACGATACGGTCTGCGTGATGATGGAAAATCGGGTCGAGTTTCTGGCCTTGCTGGTTGGGTTGAATAAACTCGGCGTAACCGCCGGGCTCCTTAACACCAACCTGACCGGGCGATCGCTGCAGCATTGCATCAACGTTATTAAGGCCAAAAAATGTATCTTTGGCGCCGAAGTCATCGCCGCCGTTGCCGACATACACGAGGAACTGGAATTGGCATCTGGCCAAGATTTTCTGTTTGTCAGCGATTCAGCAACCAGCACGGCTTCTTGCCCAGAATGGGCGTTGGATCTGGACGCCATGCAGCAGCAGGCCGATGATCAAAACCCGCCAGAAACCGGCCTCAACACCATCGGTCAAACGGCGTTGTACATCTACACCTCAGGCACCACAGGCCTCCCCAAGGCAGCGGTTATGTCGAACCGACGCTACTTAATCAGTGCGGATATGTCCGGCATAGCGGGACTGAAAACCAAGCCCGGCAATCGAATTTATCTGTGCTTACCCTTGTATCACGCAACCGGTCTGCTCTTGGGTGTGGGATCTTCTTTCACAACCGGTGCCAGCATGTATGTGCGACGCAAATTCTCTGCCAGCGCCTTCCGCGGCGACATTCGCGACAACAACTGCACCCATATGGTTTATATCGGTGAGTTGTGCCGCTACCTGACCAATATTGCCGGGGAGCCCCACGATGCTTCCTTGCCTTTGCACTCCATCATGGGCAATGGGATGCGGCCCGATATCTGGATGTCTTTCAAAGAGCGCTATGGCATCAAGCGCGTCTGTGAGATCTATGGCGCGTCAGAGGGTAACGTCGCGTTTGCCAATCTGATGAACAAAGACCTGACCGTGGGCATGACATCAGCCGAAGTTGTGTTAGTGCAGTACGACGTAGATCAGGACGAGATCATTCGTGACAGCCACGGCCGCTGCGTGACCGTCGCACCCGGCGAACCCGGCTTGCTGCTTGGCAAGATCACGCCCGACACCGTCTTCGAAGGTTATACCGACCCGAAAGCCACTGAGGGTAAAATTTTACGTGACGCCCTCGTCGAAGGTGACGCATGGTTTAACACAGGTGATCTGATGCGCGTCGTCGACGTGGGCTACAGCTTGGGGTATGACCACTATCAGTTCGTTGATCGCGTTGGGGATACGTTTCGCTGGAAGTCAGAGAACGTGTCCACCAATGAAGTGGGCGAAATCATCAACGGCTTTGATCAGGTGAAATTCTGCAATGTTCTGGGTGTCGAGATCCCCGGTGCCGACGGTCGAGCCGGCATGGCCTCTCTCACCCTAAACGAAGGTGTTGAGTCACTTGACCTTGACCGTTTCTCCGCCTTCGTCAGAGAGGCCTTGCCCAGCTACGCGATACCTGTATTCCTGCGCATTGACGAGGACATCGACGTCACCGGCACATTCAAAATGTTGAAAGGGGACCTTCGCAAGCAGGGCTACGATATTGAACAGATCGACGGTCCAGTCTACGTCATGAGAAACGGTGAAAGCGTTTACACCTCGCTCGACGCTGAATACGTGAATGCCTTGAACACCGCCAGTGCCGGTTTCTAGCTCTGGAGAGCAGAAACCGGTCTTGCTTCTTGACCTAGGCGGCGTCGTTCTTGGCATTGATTTTCACCGAGTGTTTCAGCATTGGGCGTCGGCCTCCGGCGTCGAGGCATCACTGTTTTACGAACACTGGACCCTTGATCAGGCCTATAAAGATCAGGAAATCGGTCAGCTCAACTTTGCCCAGTACACGGCACATTTAAGCGACACCTTGGGTGTCTCGATGCCTCTGAAACAGTGGCGGGACGGCTGGAATGCTCTGTGGACCCATCCGTATGAAGGAGTAGCTGCAAAATTCACGGAAATTAAGCAGCACTTCACACTGTGCGCCTTCAGCAATACCAATGCCGTGCACGCAGAGAGCTTTATGCAGCGCTATCCGCACATCATGAGCCAGTTCGACCAACTCTTTCTTTCCCATGAGGTAGGCTGCCGCAAACCCGATGCGGAGGCATTCCGACATGTTTGCGATTTGATGCACACCGAACCCCAGTGCGTAACCTTCCTCGACGACAGTCAGGAAAACGTTGCGGGCGCGCGCGCCGCTCGGCTAACCGCCCACCACACCCGGAGCGAAGCCGAAGTGCTGTCCGTGCTGAATCGACTGTAACCGCCGCCGATCAGAGGCTGGCGGTATCCAGAAGGGCAATCAGCCCCAAGGCTTCTTCACGAGACGAGCCGCAGACCGCGGTTTCAGGCGCGAAACGTGAACAGAAATCTGGGCGTTCGGGTGAGCCGAATAAACGACAGGCAAACGCCTCGTCCAAATGGACGCATGCGACGCCAGCAGGCTTCCCGTTCGGCATTCCCGGTAGCGCCGTGGTAATGCTTGGCGCGATACAGCATGCGCCACAGCCTTTGCGGCATTTCACTGATTGTACTGATGGGCCAGCGCTGCGTATTTCTCGACCATCGGCAACACATCGTCCGGTGAGCCCGAGGGCAGTGCAAAAATGATTCGGTCGAAGCCTAAGTCCATCAGGTACTCCACAGCGGCCGCATCGGGACCCACACCAAAAATACTGAAACTTGGTGCCCCATCGCGGCCCGCCGCTTCCCACGCCTCGCGGGTTTGCGCGATACCGGCGGCGTAATCGACACCGCCGCTAGCGTCAGCGCGGAGCGCGTCTTGGTAAATTGGGAACCAACCGTCTCCATATTCGGCGATACGCTGGTATACAAATCGTGATGAAGCACCAAGCAGCACCGGCGGACCTCCGGCCTGAGCGGGTTTGGGGTAGGCCCACAGTTTGTCAAAGTCCACAAATTCGCCGTGATATTCGGCTTCTTCTTGGGTCCAGATTTCGCGCATGGCGAGCACTCGCTCGCGCAGAATCTTCCAGCGCTGGGCAAATGGCGTGCCATGGTTTTCCATTTCTTCCGCATTCCAGCCGGCACCGACACCAAGCTCTACTCGACCGTTGGACAAGAAGTCCAAGCTCGCAACCTGCTTGGCCATCAAAATGGGGTCACGCTCGGTCACCAAGGAAATGCCGGTACCGAGTCTTATGGTCTTGGTTACTGCCGCGGCCATGGACAGTGCGACGAACGGATCGTGGGCGTGCCAATACTGACGCGGAAGGTCTGCACCACCTGGCCATGGCGATTTTCGACTGGCCGGAATATGAGTATGTTCAGGCAAAAACAGCGATTCAAAGCCGTGTGCCTCCGCCTCCCGCGCCAGTGTGTCTGGTGCTATCGCGTAATCCGTGGCAAAAATTAACAGGCCAAAGTCCATACCCTATCCTCCAGTGATTCAGGTGCAGCTTAACCTTTTACCCGGATCGGGCGAAGCGATCAGAGTGCCGGGGTTTTCAGCTGTTCTAGGTGCCGGTCAATTTTGGCGACATAGCGCAATCCCGCCGCGCGGCGGTTGGAGTTCAGGCCAATGTTGTAGGCCGACAGCGCGCAGGCTTGATCGCCCTCACAGCGTTCCAGCAAGAAACCCAATATTTGGGTCCCGCAGTACACATTTTGCTCAGGGTCATAGAGATCGTTGTGACCGCAAAACTCGGCCCAATAGTGAGGCCGAATCTGCGTTGGGCCAATGGCGCCAACATGAGACTGCACCGTTTTTCGAAAGGAACTTTCAGCAAACACCAAACTGGCGATCAGTTCAGGCCGCACTTCCTGCCGAGCCGAGGCTTCCAAAATCCAGTCCGAGAATTCCAGAGCAACCTCAGGTCGCAGCCCAAAGCCAATGATCAGTTTGTTGGCAAAATCGCTCGCCTGCTGCATGTGGGTCTTGCTGGGAAAATCCGGCAGGGTCAAGTCTACGGTTATCACAGTGGCATGCTGGCCCGCGATTGGCGTGATTTGCCGCAGGGCGTCGGCTGTGGGCTGAAACACCAAAAACCAGGCACAGGCCAAAAGCACTCCTGGCGTCCCCGCAAAGCGGTCAAGTCTTCGGCAAACGGATCTGGCGCTCAGGACACAGCGCTGGCACAGATGCCAAATCGTTCTCCGCCACCCGTTGTCTTCGCCATTTCGTGTGAACTTTTGCATCCCAGCCATCTCCTGCGCTGTCGCGCGATAGAGCGTGCATCGATCTAAGTGACACAATAATGAAGAAAAAATGGATTTCAAGTCAAAAAGCGCCCAAAGTGCGCCTTTTGATGGTTCGGAAAATAGGCGTTAGCCGGCGCGCAGTGCTGCAATGATTGCCGCTCGCTGCTCCTCGTTAGAAACGGGGAAGGAAGCCGAGGTGCGATCCACAAAACCTCCGTAACGGCGCAACATTTCCGGCGCTATCTCGTGAGGCTCACCCATCACACCAAACGCATTGATCATATCGTCGGTGATTAAGGTGCCCATCTCTTTCCAGCGGCCCTGCTTCGACATGGTGTTCAGTTCACCCTGCAGTTCGCCCACGCCGATGGAATCCAATACGCCTTTGTAAGCAGGTGTGGATCCATAAAACGCGATGCGCTCCTGGGTCGCCACCTTGCTCTTGGCAAATTCTTCCTCATTGCGGCCTGTAACGACGAAGCAAGAGTAGGAGAGCTCAAACCCTTCACGCGTTTTGCCCGCCTTTGCCAGCCCAGCTTCAATGGCCGGTAGGGTAACGGAATCGATGTAGGCTTGAGTGCTGAAAGGGTGAATGATCATCCCATCTGCTACTTCGCCAGCAACTTCCGTCATTTTGGGACCCACCGCCGCCAAGATCACCTTTGGCGCTCCATATTCGGTGTCATTCGGCGTAAACGCAGGCGTCATGAGTGTGTGCTGATAGTGCTCACCCACAAACTGCAGGGGCTCGCCGTCATACCAGTTAGCCCAGATCGCACGCATAGCCAGAATCAGCTCGCGCATCTGTGCCGCAGGCCCACCCCAAGGCATGCTGAAACGCTTGGTGATATGGGGCTTGATCTGAGACCCCAACCCCAGAGTAAAGCGGCCCTTGGAGTAGGCATTGAGGTCATGTCCGATATTCGCCAAATTCATGGGGCTACGAGCAAAGGCAACAGCAATGGAGCTGGCAATCTCAAGCTTTTCACTGTGCTCTGCAGCCAGCAACAGCGGAAAGAACGGGTCATGGTTCATCTCCGCGGTGCGCACACCGTCATAACCTTGGGCTTCAATGGTTTTGACCGCGTCGGGAATGGCGCGCAAATCCAGATTAATACCGGTATCGACTTTCATTTTTTCTCCTTATTGATTCGTTGTTCACTTAAAACTGAATTAGGACGACAAGTCGCGAATAATGGCTAACCGTTTGTCCTTCGGTATGTTGGCGTAAGCCGCAGACGTGCGATCAACGATGTCTCCGTAGCGTGCCTTCATCTGACCGGCGATGGTGTCGGGTTCACCAATGACGGCAAACTCTTTCAAAATGTCCGGTGTAATCAGCTCACCCATTTCATCCCATCGGCCCTGCTTCGACATACGATTGAGTTCGTCTTGCAGCTCGCCAACGCCAATGCTTTCCAACACCGGTCGATAGGCGGGAGTGGATCCGTAAAATGCGATCTGCTTACAGGTTGCCACTTCGGCCTCGCGCAGTTCTTCTTCGGTCTGCCCGGTAACTACGAAGGCCGGATAGCTGATTTCAAAATCTGCGCGGCTCTTTCCTGCCTTGGCAAAGCCTCGTTCCAATGCGGGTAGCGTGGTTTCACGCAGATACTTTTCTGTGGTGAAGGCGTGGGCGATGACGCCATCCGCGACCTCACCCGCGACTTCCGTCATCATCGGACCCACCGCTGCCAAAAAGACTTTGGGTGCGCCATAGTCAGTGTTCGTCGGTGTAAAGAAAGGGGTCATCAGCGTATGCGTATAGAACTGGCCCGTAAACGCTAACGGCTCTTGCTGATGCCAACTGTCCCAAATCGCTCGCATGGCCATGACGTATTCACGCATACGTGCCGCTGGGCTGGACCACGGCATGGAAAAACGCTTAGTAATGTGCGGCTTAATCTGTGAGCCAAGTCCCAGCACGAACCGGCCCTTGGAATAAGCATTCAGATCGTGGCCGACGTTCGCCAAGGTCATGGGAGACCGAGCAAACGCCACAGCAATTGAGGTCATCAGCTCGACGTTTTCGGTATTTTGAGCCGCCACGAGCAACGGAAAAAAGGGGTCATGTGCCGTCTCAGCGGTCATCACACCCGCGTAGCCCATTTCTTCCAGCTCTGCTGCTTGCGCACCCACCGTATGCAGATTCAGTCCGACACCGCCGTCTACTTTCATTTCTCTCTCCTCACAGAATTCATCTCCCGAACCCGAGCATAGCCGAATTTCGGGCAATTGCCGCTATTCACCACTGATGGCCTGAGGCGGCAACTGCTCGCAGATTCCGTCGATCGCCTGACCACTGTGGCTAAAACTCAGACCGTCGCGGTGCATGTCCGCCAGATAATGACGAACCTCAATCTGACCCGGCTGGACGGTTAGTTCATAGAACAGCGCATTGGGGTGCTTAACCTGTCGAATCTGCTGCGGAGTTAAATCCAACAGGCAGCCCAAAATCGCTCGAGATACAACACCGTGTGTCACGATGCCAAGGCAATCGGGCTGCGGCCAGTCGGCCAACAGCTGACGGAAACGCGCCATCAAATCCGGTAGGTTTTCGCCACCGCCCGGACGATGGTTGTGGGCATCGTTCTGCAACCGCGACCACTCGTCGGGAAATTCTTGCTGTACCTGTGCCGGAGTCTTCCCGGACCACGTTCCGCAGTCACGCTCCAGCAACGCATCCGAAAAATGCTGGGGGGCGTCGATACGGGCATTTATGAAATCCGCCGTCGCACGCGTGCGATCCGCCGTGGAAACCCACAGACATTCAACCGGAGGCAGTTCCGCCAACAGCTTCCCGTGAGCCAGCGCCTGCTGGCGTCCGCGTTCGGTCAACGGCGAATCCAGCCGGCCCTGCATTTTGCCCGCAACATTCCACTCGGTCTCACCGTGTCGAAACAGATAAATCTTACGGGCCATCATGCCCCGCTATTCTGGTTTGGCATGGCGCAGCTTAGCTAGGAGAACTGGAATGCTTTGGCGGTAAACGCGGCGAATGTTCGATCCACGTCCTCCCGATTGCCCGCCAGCGGCGCAATGATATGGGTATCCACACCACCGTCAGCGTCTGCCTGAATACGCGCTTGAATCTCGTCTTCGTTACCAATGATCGCGATTTCATCGATCATTTCATCTGACATCGCCGAGGCCGTTTTGTTGCGATCCTTCGCAGCCCAACCCTCAGCAATTTGCGCTGCGGCGTCCGTATACCCTGCCCAGGCAAGAAAATTGTTGTACACAGGTGTCGCGTAGTAAGGGCCAAAGGCAGCGCGGAACAAGTTACGGCCGTAGTCCTTATCGTCGGTACACAGCACCATGGCACGATTCACAATTTCGACATCCGCAGGATTTTTGCCCGCGGCTTGGGCACCGATCGCAATGTGTTCCATCATCTTCGGCAATGCAGCCTTTGGCCAAAGATTAAAGATCACGCCATCGCCGACTTCAGCGGCCATCTCGATCATTTTGGGACGCAGCGCAGCAAGATACACCGGCGGAGGATTGTCCATGGGTGCTTGGCGATAGCCACGGCTGAACACCGTCTCACCGTCGTAATCGGTTTTGGCGCCGGTCAGCATGATCTTCACCAACTCTGCAGTTTCGCGAACGCGGGTGAGCGGTTTTTCCAGAGGAATACCGTTGAACTGGCCCATGATCGTTTGGCTGGAAGACCCCAGACCTAAAATAAATCGCTCGGGTAACAACTGCCCTATCACGTTAGCCGAAGCAGCCAACACGGAAGGCGAGCGGGTATACACCGGCGTGACCGCCGTACCAATACGAATGCTGGATGTGTGCTGAGCGATTCCTGCCACTTGGGTCAACGTGTCAGGAGCACCAGAGTCGCTAAACCACGCGTCGGGAATTCCGTTTTCCTCGGCCCAGCGAATACGATCAACGGTATCTGAAATGCGCGGACCGGCTGGTAGCGTTACTGCAATACGTTTTTCCGACATGAAATCCCCTCAGTTACTCTTTCAAAAGACAAGCCTCGCACTTTGCCCTCCATGAGATCAAGCCGTATCCTAGCCCACTGTACGAAATCAGAGAGCAGTATGAGCGACGTAGAACTAACCCCGGTGAGGGAAGCCCACAAATTTGATGCACAAGCACTGGAGCAGTACCTGCTGGCCCATGTGGAAGGCTTCCAAGGACCCATGGAGATTAAGCAGTTTGAGGGCGGACAATCCAATCCGACTTTCCAGCTCATCACGCCCAATCAGCGCTATGTCCTGCGCAAGCAACCACCGGGTGAACTGCTGCCGTCGGCCCACCAAGTGGATCGGGAATACCGTGTCATGCACGGTCTTTGGAATACCGATGTGCCGGTTCCTAAAATGTTTTGCCTATGCGAAGACCCTGAAGTGATCGGCACCAAATTCTATGTCATGGAAATGGTCGAAGGCCGCCTGTTCACCGAAACCCGCATTCCCAGTGTGAGCAACGAAGACCGCCGTGCGATCTATCTTGATCTGGCTCGGGTAATGGCTTTGTTGCACGCTGTGGATCCGGCGGCTGTGGGTTTGGAAACCTTTGGTCGGCCCGGCAATTACTATGAACGTCAGATCGGCCGCTGGAGCAAACAATACCTCGCGTCGCAAACCGAAGATCTGCCCGATATGCACAAGCTCATGGAGTGGCTGCCAAACAACATCCCCGCCGAAGCTGGATCAGTCATCGTTCATGGTGACTACCGCTTAGGCAATGTACTGATTCACCCTACAGAACCAAAAATTGTCGCGGTACTCGACTGGGAGTTATCTACCCTCGGAGACGGCTTGGCTGATCTGGGTTACCTGTGTCAGGACTATCACGGCGATGCCTATGATGACGAAGGCTTAGCCGGAGCGGATTTTGCTGCGCTTAACTTGCCAACGGAAGCTGAATTTCTTGCCGAGTACTGCAAACACGCGGGCAGAGACGGCATCGAGAACTGGCACTTCTATCTGATCTACAACATGTTTCGGTCAGCGGGGATTATTCAAGGGGTTTACAAACGCGGCTTAGACGGCAACGCAAGCTCGGAAAAAGCACTGGAGTATGCTGATGCCGCGCGAATGCGTTCAGCACGCGGCTGGGCATTGGTCGAAGAGAGCCAGAAAAACTAGTCAGCGGAAAATCCGGCGCAAAAAAGGGGCGATGTTCGCCCCTTTTTTTATGCCCTGTCTTAGAGCATTTCTTCTGCAACCACCTGCAAGGCCGCCGGATCTTGGCAACCCAGCAACATACTGGACACCTGACCATGGTTGCCCGCAGTCTTCCAGCGAGCCAGACGCTCGCGAATGCGCTCTGCTGGCCCCACCAAGGCACAGGCATCAATCAGTTCTTTCGGCACCGCCGCCATGGCTTCGTCTTTTTTGCCCGCAAGATACAGATCCTGAATTTTGACAGCCGCATCTGGGTAGCCCAGACGCTTGCAGTAATCGTTGTAGAAGTTCTTATTCCGGGCACCCATGCCACCGATGTACAGAGCCATCATGCCTCGCACTGGCATCATGCATTGATCCAAATCGTCTCCCATCACAACCGTGACGAATGGAGCAATTTCAAATTGCGTGAGATCCTTTTCGCCTGCTTTGGCAAAACCTTTTTCGATCGGTCCTTGGAATACCGAGTACTGCTCTGGATCCATCCATACCGGGAAGAAGCCATCGGCCACTTCCGCCGCTGCGGCAACGCCGTTATCGGTGATGGTTGCAGCAAAAATCGGGATATCCTCTTCGCAGTGCAAAATACTCTTTAGCGGCTTACCCAAGCCAGTAGCACCCTCACCGGTGTAAGGCAGGTTATACATGCTGCCTTCGAACGTCAGATCGCCTTCCCGAGCAAAGATATTCTTCATGATCTGAACGTATTCGCGCAGACGACTCACGGGCTTGCCATAGGGAACTCCGTGCCAGCCCTCAACCACCTGAGGACCGGACGCGCCCAGACCACAGATAAATCGGCCACCGGAAAGCTCGGCCAGACTCATGGCCGTCATGGCAGCCATGGCAGGCGACCGCGCAGGCATCTGCATGATGGCCGTACCAACCTTCAGACGTTCGGTTTGCGCCAGAATCCAAGCCGCAGGCGTGACTGCATCGGAGCCATAAGCCTCGGCAGTCCACAGCGAGTCGTATCCCAAATTCTCCGCATGCTTAATGGCGTCCATCGCAATATTGAATTTGCGTCCGGAATATCCGGCTAAAATTCCCAGCTTCATAGTGACTTCTCTCGTTAGTGATCGTTAATTGTTTATTGCTGTTTGGCGGTTTGCGTTACGGGTTCGCTTGACGCTCACCCAGGTATCGCATGATGTCCATCGATTCGTACATCCATTCCACCTCGTTTCCCTGTTCCCCGACACGTTCTATACGTAAACACGGCACCATACTGCGCCCACCACCTTGGAGCAGTTCGCGAAATGCGTCGGCATCGCCGTTTATGTCGCGCAACGGCAGATCCATCCCCAATTGCTCAACGTAGGCGCGCACGCGATAACAGAACCCGCAGGTATCGGATTTGTACAGTTGATACTGCTCGCTCATTCTTATTCCTTTTTCTGGCGACTGCATTCGACCAGCCGGCAATGTTACGCGCCTCTCATCAATCAGCAAACCCGATTCGTAAGGAGTGACCGACTGCGCTGCCGGGCGTAAACTGTCACCATTCAAGCAAGCCCCATGTGAAGGAACGGTAAATATGGCTCCGTCAGCAAAGAAAAAATCCTCTGCAAACAAGGTAGAACTCACCCGCAACCTTATCCTTGGCTTTATGGGTGTATTGGTTGCCGGCTTTGTCTTCACCACGCTTTATCTGGGCACGGGTCTGTCTCAGAACACCGTTCCAGAAGCGGGCGTCGACTACGAAGTAATCGACAACGTGACACTGGCGCAGCCGGGACGATCACTCACGGTTGAGGAATACTTTTCTTACGGGTGCATCCACTGCAAGAATTTCGATCCGACCCTCGAAGACTGGCTGACCACTCTGCCAGAGGATGTCAAGTTTGAACGCACACCGACGGCATTTTCCCGCGCCTGGAGCGTGCTGGCCCAAGCGTACTATGCGCTGGAAAAAGCTGACGCATTGGAGGGTAACCACGAACAGCTCTTTAAAGGCATTCATAATGGCGGCCGCGTGTTCAGCAGCGGCGAATCCATTGCTGACTATCTGGATTCCGACGCACTGCCTGCCGCAGATTTCATGCGCGCGTTTAATAGCCGTGACGTCGCCCGCCGGCTAAACCGGGCCGAGCAAGATACTCGGCGCGTTGGTATTCGTGCGGTGCCAACCCTCGTCGTCGCCGGCAAATACCGGGTCGGCATGCTCAATGGCGAAGCCCGCGCTCTTGAAGTCGTCGATTATCTAATCGAACAAGAACGCGCCCTTATGCAAGGTCAGCCGGCGGCCCAATAACTCAGAAGCTGGCCTTGGCGGTGACACCGAATTGACGCGGCGCACCGAGTTGGGTCCATCGGGTGCTGCTATAACCGTCTCTCGGGTCATTGGGAAAACTGAAGCCACGAAGGAAGTAGTCCTTGTCCGATAGGTTTCGACCCCACAAAGACAGATCCCAACCGCCAGTCGAGTAGCTCAAAGCGCCATTCAATAGGGTATAGCTGGCTGACTGCTCCGCATGTCCTGCGGAAAAATAGTAATCATCCTTACCGTCCAAATTCACATTCAAAAACAGCCCGTCCGCCAGTTGATAATCTGCTGCAAGATAAAAATGATAGGCAGGCGCCTGAGCCTGATCTCTGCCATCCAAGTCCTCGCCCGCGCCATTCACGTAGTCCTCGTACTCCGTGTCCAGCAGGCCCAGATTCGCCGACAACTGCAATCGGTCTGACGCTTGAAACACGGCCTCCACTTCCAAGCCTTGATTGACGCCCTTGGCAGCATTGCTTGTGTATTGAATAAATTCAGCCGATTCATCTTGTCGTACGCGCGTTATCGAGGTCGCTACCTGCACGTCACGACGCTGCATACGAAACAGCGCTGCAGACAGCGCCAAGCGGTCATTCACCAAGCTGCCCTTGAACCCCACCTCCACATTCCACAGCGTTTCCGGATCAAACAAACGCAGGTCCGCATCCAACGATCCGTCGGTATTGAACCCTCCTGCTTTGTATCCGCGCGTGAGACTAGCGTAGAGCAGGTTGCCTGAGGCCAGCGTACGTTCCACCAACAACCGACCACCCGTCATGTCATCGTCTGGCGCGAACTGCACATCGGCAGAATCCGCATAATCGGACTCGTGTTGCTCCGCACGCAGGCCAAGGCTGATGCGCCACGAAGGGGCCAAATTCGTTGCCAGTTCCCCGTACAAGGCCATCCGATCCACGCCAAAATCACTGGTAAACAAACCACCGGCGTAGGTGTAGTCCCGCGTGAAGTCCACTTCTTTATTCAATACAAACAATCCGAGCACCCAATCGACTTTGCCGTCGAGCAGCCCTTGCTCAGGAACCGACAGCAAGCGCACGTCAGCGGTACGGGTCTCTACGTCGCGCAAATACAAATCTGTAGAGCTGTAGCCGAAGGGATGAAAACCCTGAAAGGTCCAGTCTTCGTCGTAACCGTAGGCGATATCACTGTCCACCCAGCCGAGGGCAACTTCACCGACAACCCCGTCACTCAAGGCACGACGGGCATTGAAGGCCACGTATGAGGTTTCCTGGGCATCACGTCCGGGCTGATCCGAGCGCGTATTGCGGTCGTTGTCTAAGGAAAAGGCGTCGTAACCGTTGTCCACATCCACACTGCCCACGGCCAACTGCCAGCTTCCTTCGTCTGACTTGCCCTGCAGCTTGGCGCGCAGGCTACGTTCATCACGGGCATTGGTATCGTCGCGGTTGAGATAGATGTTCTCGATAAAACCATCGTCTTGGTACTGACGTGCGCTGATGCGAAAACCGACCTCATCCGTCAACGGACCACTGAGCACAGCACCGACACCGCGGGCGCCATAATTGCCGCCATCGATCTGCAGGACGCCCGACAGGTCCTCGGTGGCATCCGGCGTCACTACATTAATCAATCCGGCAAGCGCGTTGGCTCCGTAGAGCGTGCCCTGCGGACCACGCAGCACTTCGACCTGCTGCACATCGAACAGCGTCGCCGCACCACCCAAGCCACTCAGGTCAACACCATCCACCAGCAAGCCCACGGATGGATTCAACGGCTCCACGAACTGGCTGCGTTCACCGATGCCTCTGATTTGAATGAATCGGGCTCGGGACGCGCCACTGGTCAGATTGACATTGGCCGCACGAGACAACAGCTCGTCTAGGTGATTGATCAGATCGCCGTTGGCATCAGGATTCAATACCGACACACTGCCGGGAACCTCCACCGCTGTTACAGGGCGAAATTCTGCGGTTACGACCACCTCTTCAACCGCATCCGATGCCTGTGTTGCGGCGGTCACTCCAGTGAGCAACAGACCGGCACAGAGCCGTCGCAGACGCGAAGGCACGTAGGTAGAGAAAGAAAACACAGCGCGAGGCTTCAACATGTTTGGGCTCCAACATTAATGGGTGCCCAAGGCGGGTAGCGTTATGACCTTCGCAGATTGCGAAAACGCGTTCCTATTCCTACGCCGGTACAAACCGGATCAGGTTCAAAGGGTCTAACACCGTTACATCAACGACGTTATCTCAGGCTGACGCCACCCCTTAGGCCCGTGAACCTTAGGATGCCCACCTGCGGTTGTCCAGTACGCATTACGGGAAGGTTCATAACGTCCACAAAAAAGGGCCGAAGCCCCTTTGCTTAACGGCAAAGCTGACTGAATCAGTCAAACTGATAGCGTAGACCCAGTTCCAACTGATCCCACTCGTTTTCATAGCCTGAGTAATGCAGCCCTACGGAATATGGCGAATCGCCCAACTGGTAACGACCACCAGCCCGGTAACTCCAGCCTCGATCGGCCCAGTCTACAAACGTGGCCAGCACCGAATACTCCACGGCTGTCCCTATTTGTCCTCGTATGCCCAGATCGACCAAGGTTCCGGTTTCATCAAGAATGCTGTGGGTCCCGCCGCCAGTAGCGGGCCCGGATACGTCAAGGCGGCCATAGTGGGCCATCAATAGCACATCCATGCTGTTGGTCACGGACCCTCGCACACCCAGCCCCAGCCGGTAAAACTCACCATCCGATTCCGGTTCGGTATCTACGTCAGTTTGGCTCAATCCAGCGGTCACAAAAACAACGCCTCCCAAGTCATAGCTGCCCTCGAAGCCTATGCCGGTTGAATCTTCACCACCGCTCTCGCCAAACACACCGTTGATTTCGACGTAGCGATAGGACAGGTCAGCCGCCATCAATGCCGGGCTCAACAGCAGGGCGACAGCCAAGAAAAATCCGCATCCGATCCCCAGAAAACCGCCGGTAGACGCACCTCCTCTACACATATTCTAGACTCCAATCTCCAGATGAGACCTGACCATGACAATGCCCACGCATCCCGCCACAAAACATCCGCCCAAAGGTCGATCTACCCGACCAACGGTATATCTAAGTGGCGAAACCACTGGGTTTCCTCACCAAAACTCAAAGCCAACAAAAAGCATTGACGAGGTTGTCGCTAATTCGCCACTCTCTTCCCTTGGATCTCAACAGCACACAACCGTTTTTCATGCCCAAAAAACCACAATCCAGTCGTACTCGTTCGGCTTCATCGACCAAGAGAAAACCGCCAAAGGCGAGTTGGTTCGCGCGCGCCCGTCGCTGGGTATTTGGTTTGATGCTCAAAGTGACTTTGTGGATCACGCTGATCGCGGTTTTGGTGGGCAGTGGCTATCTCTACTATCTGGATCGCAGCATCAGCAAAACATTTGAAGGGCGACGCTGGTCTGTTCCGGCTCAGGTGTATGCCCAACCCATGGAGCTTTATGCGGGCAAGCGTTTAACCAATGCTCAATTGCAGGGCGAACTTCTCCGCCTGGGGTACCGCAAAACCCAGGATCTATCAGCCCCGGGCAGTTACCAGCCCGTACCCGGTGGCGTGAAGCTGCACCTGAGATCCTTCGCTTACATGGATGCGGCTCGGCCATCCATGCAGATCACCGTGATGTTTGTGGGCAATCGTCTGCAGCGCATTCTCTACGGCAATCGGAACATGGACTTGGTGCGATTGGAGCCAGCGGTCATTGGCAGCTTCTTCCCTTCCCATGGCGAGGACCGCCTGATTCTGACGCCGGATCAGGTGCCAGAATTGCTGGCCGAAGGGTTGAAGGCCGTCGAAGATCGTGAATTCGATGCGCATCAGGGCTTCAGTTTAACCGGCATCGCGCGGGCAGCCTTGGTCAACCTGCGCAGCGGCGAGGCTCAGCAAGGCGGCAGCACCCTCACCCAGCAACTGGTCAAGAGTTACTTTTTAACCAACGAACGCACCATCGAACGTAAACTTCGTGAGCTCGCGATGTCGATTATCCTAGAACTGCGTTTCACCAAGGAAGACATTCTCACGGCCTACATCAACGAAATTTTTCTCGGTCAAAACGGGGCGAGGGCCATTCACGGCTTCGGTCTGGGTGCCCAGTACTATTTCAACAAACCCCTCAACGAACTGCCGCCCAATCAGATTGCGGCCCTGATCAGCATTATTCGCGGTCCTTCTTACTACAACCCCTTTCGGCATCCAGAGCGCACCCTGCGCAGGCGGAACCGCATCTTAGATACTTTTCTTGCAGACGGACTGATCAGCAATGCCCGGCATCAGGACGCCATCGGGCAGCCCTTGGGCGTCGTCTCCAGCCCGAACAGTGGCGGAGCGTATTACCCTGCCTTTATGGATTTGGTGCGAGCAGAACTGAGCGAACGCTATTCAGCCAGCGATCTGCGCACCCAAGGCCTGCGCATTTTTACCACCCTGAAGCCAAGAGAGCAGACAAACGCCCAGCAGGCTGTCAGTACCACACTTCAGGCCATCGAGAAGGAGCGCAACTACGAGCCGGGCAGCCTGCAGGCATCCACCGTGGTCACGGATACCCAAACGGGTGAAGTGTTGGCCTTGGTTGGCGGACGACAAGGCCGGGTAGACGGATTCAATCGCGCCATCAATGCACGTCGCCCTGTTGGCTCGGTAATCAAACCCCTCATCGTCCTAAGCGCGCTGGAAAATGACTACGAGTGGTCCAGCTTGATCAATGATCAAGCCATCACGATCACGCCACCCAACGGAGAGACTTGGAGCCCCAGAAACTACGACGGGAAAACGCGGGGTAAACTACCCATCATCAAGGCACTTGCCCTGTCACTGAATCTGGCGACCGTCGACCTCGGCAACCGAGTCGGTTTGAACACGATACAAGGACGCTTTGCCGATCTGGTGGGCTACGCGCCAAAGAACCGTTACCCCTCTTTTTTCCTAGGAGCTGAGGCCATGTCGCCACTGCAACTGGCGGAGCTTTATGGCAATTTCGCCAGCGGCGGTTTTCGCACAACGCCCAAGAGCGTTATTGCAGTTCTCGATGAACAGGGCATACCGTTATCCCACCACCCGTTTGATGTCACCCAAACCATCGACGTTGACACGGCAGCGAGTCTCAACAGCGGTCTGGAAATCGTGATGCGGCGTGGCACAGGACGCAGTTCACCCTTTGCCCAACAGGGCGTTGCAGGCAAAACCGGCACGTCCAATGACAACCGAGACAGTTGGTTCGCAGGCTTTGATAACAGCCGACTCAGCGTCGTCTGGGTGGGCCGCGATGACAACAAACCCACCGGGTTAACGGGCACTTCTGGCGCCCTGCGTATTTGGAACACGATGACTCGGACCGAAGGTCCAGACCCAATAACCTCCCCAATTGGTGAGAACCTTGTCGCAATCGAGTACGACACGGGGCTGCAAGCCACAGCAAAATGCGCCGACGTGGTTGTACTACCCATTCGCCGGCCGGATACTTTACAAACCAAACCGGGTTGCGGCATCAAAACAAGCTTCGGCAAACGCCTCCGCGCGATTTTTGGTCAGTAGCAACCTGTCAAAACTGTAGAGAGCGACTATGAATTTATTAGTGCAGTGCGATGTCAGCCCGGTACTGAAGCATTCGAAAAACCTGCTGGCCCACTTACTCGTGGTTTTCGTGCTGGTAGGTTGCGCGAGCACCACTGTCCAAAAACCCCGGCCGGGGGCATCGACGCAGGACCGGAGTTCTTCAGGTCAATCCGACCGACCACTGCCGCAAAAGCGCGAAAACGAAGCAAAGCCGAAAGCACCCACCATTGCTCCGCCGCGGAACAGTGGCGCTCAAACGCTTCTGGCACGAGCAAACACCGCCTTAGCCTCTGAGCAACCTGCCACTGCTGTTCTATTGCTGGAGCGGGCGGTACGTATAGAGCCTCGCGAGGCGCTGTTGTGGATACGCCTCAGCCAAGCCCACCTCGGTCAGGGCGACTCGAGGACCGCCTTCCAACACGCCCGTAAAGCCATCGCGCTGGCTGGCAGCGAGACCAACAAACGCACCGCTGCATGGCTTCAATTGGCGAATGTTTACGAGGCACAGGGCAAGGACGGCGAAGCCAAACAAATACGCAACCGCTATGGGCGCTACAGCGGTTAACCGGAGAAAAGCCATGCTTAATACTCTGCTCAGAACACAACAGCCGCTTCAGAAAAAAACTCGCAACCTGTCGAATATCGGATTACTGGCCCTTGTGGTTGGGACCTCAGGCATCACCGGATGCGCTACCAACCCGGTCACGGGTAAGAGTGAGCTCAGCCTAGTTTCGGAAAGTTGGGAACTGAAGACCGGAGCCCAGCAGTATCTGCCAGCGCGCCAGAGCCAGGGCGGCGACTACGTCGCTGATCCTGAAGTTCAGGCCTATGTACAACAGGTGGGCTCTAAGCTTGCCGCGGTGAGCGATCGATCACTACCCTACGAATTTGCCGTCATCAACAACTCCACACCCAATGCTTGGGCACTGCCGGGCGGCAAAATCGCCATCAATCGAGGCTTACTGACGGCATTGGACAGCGAAGCCGAACTGGCAGCCGTTCTCGGGCATGAAATTGTTCACGCAGCAGCCAAACACAGCGCTCAGTCGGTGCAGCGCGGTGCCCTGCTGCAAGCAGCCGTGTTGGTTACCGGTGTTGCCACCGCCGATAGCGACTATGGTGAGGTTGCGGCAATCGGCGCTGGCGCGGGAGCGGCCCTGATCAACTCGAAATACGGTCGGGATGCCGAGCGGGAATCGGATCTTTACGGTATGAACTATATGAGCCGCGCAGGTTATAACCCCAACGGCGCGGTAGAACTGCAACAAACCTTCGTTGAGCTGAAAGACAACAAACAACCGGATTTTCTCCGCGGCCTGTTTGCCAGCCATCCCCCATCTCAAGAGCGGTTGGTTGCAAATCGAGCTCACGCCAACACGCTGCCCGCGGGTGGGGTTGAAGGCCGCAGTCGGTATCGCCAGGTCATGCAGCGTTTGGTCGAAACCCAGCCCGCCTACGAAGCCTACGACGAAGCTCGACAAGCCGTGGCCGACAATCGTTTTAAGGCCGCCAGACGAATGCTCGAACAAGCCATCGACTTGGAGCCAAGAGAAGGTCAGTTCTTTGCCTTGTTGGGCGACATCGATGCCGAGGAACAGGCATTTACCGCAGCGGACGCGGCTTACGATCGCGCCATCAGCTTGAACCCCGACTTTTTTTACGCTCATCTGCGCGGCGGCATTCTCAATGAGAAACGCGGCCGCATCGCCAAGGCCAAAAACCAACTGAATCGAAGTTTGCAGCTGTTAGAGACAGCCCAAGCCTATAACGCGCTGGGATCGATCGCCGAACGCGAGGGTAACCTAGAAGAAGCGGAGAATCTCTACGCCAAAGCCGCCGCGGACTCCGGTACAACGGGTCAAGCGGCGCTCACCTCCTTGGTCACCTTACGCAGCCAGGAAAACCCGCAAAGCTTGATAGACCTACGTTGGGGCACTGGCCTAAACAACACCGTATTGGTCGAGATATCGAATACGACCCCACGCACGCTGCTGGGTATCAACCTGCAAATTCGCGTCACTGACCTAAAAGGCAACGTGAATGTCTATCCCCAGCGAGTCGGTGGCACCCCAGCCAGTCGAGCACTGCAAATAGACACTCGCCTGAACGCGGGAACCGGCCGAGTTGCGGTCAACGTCTTAAGCATCGACTCCGTAACTCTTTAGGACTCTGTACGCTCAGACGTTAGGCTATCTGCAGATCCGCCACCCGCTGAGTGTCTTGCTGTAGGGTTTTAGCCGCCTGAAAGTAATGAAAGGCACACCAGAGATTCATTAGGCTAAACACCATAAGCGAGTAGCGCAGAGACTCGGCCCCATACTCGGCGGCAAAAACATCGCTCAATATGCCGACGCCCTGTGGTCCCAGGCCCATACCGATAATGTTGAGCAAGAACAGGCAAATGGCGGCGGCAACCGAGCGCATTTGCACAGGCACCAGCTGCTGGATCATGGCGAAGGTTGGCGCCAGATAGAATCCGCCAAAAAACGCAGGAATCAGATAAACCGCTAACGCAGATGTCAGGTCGGTTAACCAAAAAAAGCACACCAAAAACGGCACCAATCCACCCTTGCCTACCGCAACAATCCAGGCCAGCCAGCGAGGGTCACGCTTGGCCAAGTGGTCTGCCAATCGGCCCGCTGTAAAGGTGCCAATGCCGCCCACAATGCCGGCCATCAGCGCGAGGGTCAGACCCGTTTCGCTCTGACTCAGACCATGAGAGCGCACAAAGAAGGCAGGTAACCAGAGGGTCATACCGTAACCCACGAAACCTGCCAGGGCAGAGCCAAAGACCACATGTCGGGTCGCCGGCGTTTGCAGCATCGTTTTCCAAACTTCCCCAAGGCCCGGCGCTTCAGTGCGATCTTGTTTGGCTTCCTCAGACGCCCCGCGCGGAGGTTCAATCAGGGTAAAGCGCACCAGCAATGCAATTAAGAGACCCGGCAACCCCACGACAATAAACGTGGTACGCCAGCCCCAATGCTCGCTCATCCAACCGCCCCCTAAGTAGGCGATCAGCAAACCCAAGTTGATACCCATGGCAAAAATACCCATGGCGGTAGCGCGCTGGCGTTGGGGAAACAGGTCGGAAATCATCGAATGCGAGGGCGGACTCGAACCCGCTTCGCCAATGCCGACGCCGATACGTGCCAATGCCAGTTGGCTGTAGCTACCAACAAAGGCGCAGGCGACCGTCATGCCCGACCAGATCGTGGTCGCCAACGCGATGATATTTCGGCGGTTAGTACGATCTGCCAACATGGCGATTGGCATACCCAAGGTCGCGTAAAAAATGGCGAAGGTAAGACCGATGAGAAAGCCCATCTGAGTATCGCTGGCACCCAGCTCTAACTTGATCGGCTCGAGCAGTATCCCCATGATCTGCCGGTCCACATGGCTGGAGCAATACACCAGTACCAAGATCGCCAGCGCATACCAGCGATACCATTCGGTCTGCATCAAGCTGTCGACGCGCGCCTGTTTTTTCTCAGCGGCGTTATCCGATCCGCTCTCCGTTACGCCACCAGCCGGCACCGATGGTTCGTTTGTTGGTTCGCTAGACAAAATTTCTCTCCCCTTAAAATTTTATCGTGGCTGCATGGCCTCAGGCCATTGCGCTGTATAACGCCTCCCGGTCGCGCTCGAACCGGCGCCCAGCAAAATAGAACAGTGGAATGGCGATTAACGACAATGCCGTAAACACCAGCAAGGTCACCGTATACGGTTCGGCAATGTTCTCGGCGATCATCCAGTCCACAAAAATTCCGCCGCCGGTAACGCCCAGTCCCAGGCCAAAAAAGTTCAACGACAGAATATAGAACGCAACCACCGTACCGCGAATCTGAGGCGGCACCAGTTCTTGCACCGTTGCAAACGTTGGGCCGTAGAAGCAGCCGAGCTGAAAGTAACCAATAAAAATTCCAAATAGGAAGAACATAGAAGTCGGTTCCACCACCCGGTAATACAGTGAAATTGGGGTCAAAATCAGCATGATCCAAAACAAGAACATCGGTCGGCCCATGCCCGTTCTGCGCAAAAACATATCGCCACCAGCGCCGCCAAAGAGATTGCCGGCAATGCCACCAGCAAAAGCCAACCAACCACTGAGTTCGGCGATTTCGGTACGATCAAAGCCGCGCTCCTGAACAAACCAAAGCTGTTCAAAGGTCGCTGCCCCGAGAACAAAATGGAAAGCAACGCCGCCGAGAACAGTCATCAACAAGGCCGGAGACCGTTTGAATGCTGCCACCAAAATCGCCAGCATTTCCTTCACGGATGGCCGCTCGATGGCCGCTGCCTCAGTTTCTGCTTGCCTCTTTTGCGCTTCCACTTCATGACGCCGAGGCGTTTCTTTCATAAAGAACATGATCGCCGCGAGCACCAAACCCAGGCCGCCCAAGGCATAAAAGCAGCCCCGCCAGCCCAATAGCGGTTCTAAATAGGCCACGACAAACAAACTCATCGCGACGCCAATGGGCACGCCCATGTAATACACACCTGAGGCAAAGCCTAGACGACTGGAAGGAAAACGGTCTGCCAGCAGTGACATCGCCGTCGGCGTCATAATGGATTCACCCACGCCAATGAAAAGGCGTGGTATGGCGAGACTGACAAAGCCCTTCGCCATTCCGGACAGAGCGGTCAACGCGCTCCACAGCGCCAGACCGGCAGCGATGAGGCGAGTTCGATTCACCCGATCAGCGAGCACGCCCATGAACACGCCGGCCACGGAGTAGAAGAAGATAAAGATCAGTCCGGTGAGCAAACCAAATTGCGTATTGGTCAGACCCAAGTCCGGAACGATCCAGTTGGCAAAACTGGCCAGCAATTGTCGGTCGACGAAATTCATCACGTTAAGCAGCGTCAAAAACATCAGGAACCCGTAATCCCGGGCTGACGTGCCCTTGTCATCCTCAACCATCCTCTTCCCCTAAGATCGTTAGACCTTCAAGACTAGGTTAACTGAGCAGTTCGATCCAGTGCTTAACCGGGGTCTTGGTGCCCTCCGCCAGATGCGTCTGGCACCCCACATTCGCGGTGGCAATCAGGTCCGGCTGTTGGGATTGCAGGGCCTGCAACTTACTCTGCCGCAGTTGATCAGACCAGTCAGGCTGCAAAACCGAATAGGTTCCTGCCGAGCCGCAGCACAGGTGGGCATCGGCTACCGGCAGTAACTCGTATCCCGCTGCTGTCAGGATCTTTTCGACCAGACCTTCTACTTGCTGACCGTGTTGCAAGCTGCATGGCGGATGCCAGGCCACCTGCTTACCGGGAAATTTGGCTGTCAGTGTCGCAGCCATGCCGCCGAGGTACTCGCTGATGTCTACCGTCGCCTCGGCAACCCTTGCAGCTCGCTCGGCGTACGCCGGATCTGCGGCCATCAAACTGCCATAGTCTTTCACCGTTACCCCACAACCTGACGCTGTGGAAACAATGGCGTCCACTTGAGCCAGCAAAGGGAAAAGCGCATCCACGTTGTTGCGCACAGCATCCAGCGTTTTGGCCTCGTCGCCCAAATGCATGTCGAGTGACCCACAGCAGCCCTCACGAGGCGAGGTCATAACACCAATGTCCAGCCGCGCAAGCAGCGACTGAACCGATTCATTGGTGCCGCCCGTCGTGACCTGCTGAGCACAGCCCTGTAACAGCAGCACCTGTTTGGCTCCTTGGGTATTCCCGGCGAGGCCGTGGGTGACGTCGCTTGGCACCTGGGAGGCCAGCGCTCGAGGCAGCAAAAACCTTACGTACCTGCCAATACGCGCGAGCAAACGCAGTCGGCGTGCGTTCGGCACCAACCACTGCAGGAGTTGGCGTAGCGCTCCCTGAAGACCCGCACGTCGCGGCCCGATTTGCCGGCGGGCAATGTCCGCGAGTTCGCCGTAGGCGACCCCGGACGGACAGGTTGTTTCGCAAGCGCGACAGGTCAGGCAGCGATCCAAATGCTGGGTCACCCGCTCGGGACTTTCCGCGCCTTCAAAGAGTTCCTTGATGAGATAGATACGGCCTCTTGGGCCATCCAGCTCATCGCCTGAGAGTTGATAGGTTGGACAGGTGGCGTTACAAAATCCGCAGTGCACGCAGCTGCGTAGAATTTCGTTGGCCCGCTGGCCACGATCGGTTGCAATGAATTCCGCCGGCAGCTGAGTTTGCATCAGGCGTCTCCTGCGGCGAGGCCAAGGGGACTGGCAAAGACACCGCGAGGGTCAAAGGCTTTGGACAGTTGACTCATGATCTGGCCCTGCATGGCATCAATGGGCATTGGCTCGCCAATTGCCCAGCACCATCCCCCAACGGCCTTACTGTACTCGTCCACCTGAGCCGCATCGTCGTGATACATCCAGCGCAGCCCGCCTCCCCACAGAATCAGAGCGTCTTTTTCCCGGTCAGCCAAAAAGTTGGGCATGGGGGCGGCTGGTGGCGTCACGACCCGCCACAGCCGCTGGGACGCCGCTTCGGAATGCGCTCGTTGAAAAAAAAGATGCTGGTGATCTTTCAGTTGCTGCCATAGCGGGTTCTCCGATAGTCGCTGGCGCAGGCCTTGGTCCGCCAACGTCTGACAGGCTGCCGCCACGCCGCTTTGATTACCAGCAAGACGCAAGCAGAAATCGCCGCCATGCCAGTAGCTTGCCGTAATCGGCAGGTTGCGCTGCCCCAGTTGTGCGCAGAGCGATAACGATTGTTCTACTGACAATGTTCCCCCCACCGTGCACTCCTCTGCAAAAGCCGGCTGTACCCTCAGGCTAATGACCGACATCACACCCAGTGCACCCCAGGCGCCGGCCTGCAGCCGCGACACATCGTATCCGGCAACGTTCTTCATCACCTGACCACCGAACTTGAGGTATTCGCCTGCGCCATTAATCAGCTCGACGCCCAAAACAGCGTCTCGAATTGCGCCAAGCCAAGGCCGACCCGGGCCGCTCAAACCACACGCTACCGCGCCTGCGATGGTACCACTGCCTTGGGTGCCGCTGCCCGCACCCAGCTGGGGTGGTTCACAAGACAGCTGCTGCTGCCGCTCGGCCAGTACCGCATCAATCTCGCTTAACGACGTACCGCCTCGGGCGGTGATCACCAGCTCTTCAGGCTCATACTGCAAAATGCCCGAGTGCTCGCCGAGGGCCAACACGCCATCACTCGACGCGGCAGGGAGCCAACTGGCTTTACTCGCGTGACCCCGAATGGCTAACCGCTCCCGAGAATCAGCGGCGGATTTGATTTGCTCGATCAGCAAGCCGCCTCGATCACCCGACACTAGAAACGTTCCAGTTCAGGAAACGGTAAGCGGCCTTTGTGCACATGCATGCCACCTAGCTCTCCGCAACGGGTCAGTGTTGGAATACCTTTTCCGGGGTTCAACAGTTCCTGTGGATCCAGAGCAGCCTTCAACCGAAAAAACTGCGCCAATTCCTCGCTGGTGAACTGCACGCACATGGTGTCCAGCTTTTCGACTCCAACACCGTGTTCTCCGGTCACCGTGCCCCCTGCGGCGACACAGGCTTCCAGAATCTTCGCCCCCATGGCCATGGCTTTGTCCGTCTGACCAGCCACGTTGGCATCAAATAAAATCAACGGATGCAAATTGCCGTCGGCGGCATGAAATACGTTTGCCACGGCCAGGCCAAAGGTTTGGGAAATATCGTCTATCTCTGACAACACCTTCGGCAATGTCTTACGCGGAATCGTGCCGTCCATACAGAGATAGTCTGGAGACAGGCGGCCCACGGCCGGAAACGCTGACTTACGCCCTTTCCACAGTCGCGCCTGCTGTGTCGCGTCGTGGGCCTCATCGATCTGGTACGCGCCATGAGTACGCAGCAACTCGGTGACCTGATCGTTCAGCGTTGCCAACTCGGCGTCGGCGCCATCCAGTTCAATGATCAAAATGGCTTCGGCATCCAGCGGGTACCCGGCCTTGGCAAAGGCCTCTGCCGCTTGCACAGCCATCTTATCCATCATTTCCATGCCTGCGGGTATGATCCCAGCAGCGATAATCGCCGCCACCGCATTACCCGCATCCACAACATGGGAGAAGGCGGCAAGCAAAACGGTCTTGGTTTCTGGCGATGGCAACAAGGCCACGGTCACTTCGGTGACGATGCCCAGCATGCCTTCGGAACCGCACAGCAGCGCAAGCAAGTCGGGCCCGGGGTTGTCGTAGACTGCACCACCCAACTCGACGACCTCGCCCGCGGCAGTCACCATGCGCACCCCCAGCACGTTGTTTACCGTCAGACCGTATTTTAGACAGTGAACACCACCCGCGTTTTCAGCAACGTTGCCACCGATACTGCAGGCGATTTGTGATGAAGGATCTGGCGCGTAGTACAAACCGTGCTGTTCGGCCGCTTGGGTAATGGCCAAATTCCGCACACCCGGCTGCACCCGCGCAACTCTATTGTCTGGATCCACGGCCAAAATCTCGGACATCTTGGACAGGCCCAGCACGACGCCATGCTGATGGGGTCTGGCACCACCAGACAAACCTGTACCAGCGCCGCGCGGAATCACAGGTACCCGGTGCTCTGCGCAGCAGCGAACGATGGCGGCCACTTGCTCTTCGGTTTCGGGTAAGGCGACTAACCAAGGCATTTCCCGAATGGCAGTGAGTCCGTCAGTTTCATAGGGACGCAAACCCGCCGGATCGGTAATGACACACTCGTCCGGCAACAACTGCTGAAGACGCGCAAGGACCGCACGGTGAGCGGCGCTGTGTTGGGTTAGCGCGCTGCCGCCTTGATTTACCACTGGTTCAGCCATCTTTTTCATTCCCATATTATGCAGCAGCCGCGAACGGTTAGGCAGTCATCACGACCAACCGCCGCCACGAAGACTGGGACAGTAGTGTATCCACTCACCGAACCTTCTATAGTCTCTTAATATCACTTTTTCGGGAGATTCCCATGAGCGTTGAACAGCGACTGATCGATCTCGGACTGGAATTGCCCCAGCCCATGAATACCGACACCCTACCCTTCGATCTGGTCAGAGCAGACGGCAATCATCTGTACTTGTCCGGACACGTGCCAACAGATTTAACGGGCAAGGTCAGCCAACCTTTTGGTAAGGTCGGTGCTGACGTCGGTGAAGACGAGGCCTATCGCATCGCCGCCCGTATCGCATTGGGTTTATGTGCCAGTATCAAAGCCCACATAGGGGATCTGGATCGAGTCGATAAGTGGTTACGAATTTTTGGGATGGTGAACGCAGCACCCGGGTTCACTAAAATACCCGCCGTAATCAATGGCTGTTCCGATACCGTGCTAGCGATCTTTGGCAATGACGTCGGGGCCCATGCGCGCAGTGCTGTGGGCATGGCCGAACTGCCCTTTAGTGTTCCTGTAGAAATTGAAGCCGAAGTGAGAATCCGATGATGAACCAACGAATAGTCAACGCACGCATTGTTAACGAAGGTACCGTTACCGAAGGCGACCTCGTTATCGAGGGCGAGCGCATCAAGGGCATTAACGTCCCCGCGCCTGCCGATGCCACCGTGTTCGACGCCAAGGGTGCCTATCTCATACCCGGCATGATCGACGACCAAGTGCACTTTCGCGAGCCGGGCTTTGAACACAAAGGCAACATTCGAACCGAATCCGCGGCGGCAGTGGCTGGCGGCATCACAAGTTACATGGAAATGCCTAACTGTAACCCGCTTACCATTTCCCAGAGCGCCTTAATCGACAAGCGCGATCGCGCAGCCAATTGCTCTGCTGCCAACTACGGTTTTTACCTCGGCGCGACCAACGACAATCTGGAGGCCGTCAAAAGCGTCGATCCAAGTTTGACCTGCGGCGTGAAGATTTTTATGGGTGCCAGCACCGGCAACATGTTGGTGGATGACCAAACGACCTTGGAAGGCATTTTTGCCGCCACAGACTTGCTGGTCGCTACCCACTGCGAGAACACACCCATGATTCTGCAGGCAGAGGCAGACGCCGCAGCCAAGTGGGGCGAAGACATTCCCTTTCAAGAGCACCCAAATATTCGCTCAGAAGACGCCTGCTACGCCTCCAGCTCGCTCGCTGTTGGCTTGGCCAAAAAATACGGTACCAAGCTGCACGTATTGCATCTGACCACTGCCAAAGAAATGGAACTCTTCGAGGTTGGGCCGCTAGAGAACAAACGTATTACTGCGGAAGCTTGTGTACATCACCTGTTTTTCAGCGCAGACGACTACGCGGAACGCGGCGCATTCATCAAGTGCAACCCAGCGATCAAGACCGCTGCTGACCGGGCAGCGTTGCTTAAGGCTGTAGCCGAAGATCGTATCGACGTCATCGCCACCGATCACGCACCCCACACGCTGGAAGAAAAAAGTCGCAAGTATGCTGGCGCCCCCGCTGGCCTACCGCTGGTTCAGCACGCTCTGGTATCACTTATGGAGCGCGTTGAGGACGGAACCTTTAGCATCGAACACGTGGTTCGAAAGACTTCCCACGCGCCTGCCATTCTTTATCAGGTTGCTGAACGGGGCTTTCTACGCGAGGGGTATTTCGCTGATTTCACGTTGATCGCGCCCAACACATCGAGGGAAGACGAGCCGGTGCTCAGCAAGTGCGGGTGGAGTCCGTTTTCCGGCTATCCGTTCAAACATCGCATTGCAGGCACCTGGGTGAACGGCCATCAACGCTACGACGGCCAACAGGTCGTCGAGGGCCCCTATGGCCAAGCATTGGCTTATCAGCGCTAAGGTCAAAACCGGCGAATTGGAGAGGAAAATGAACAAGTGGAAAATCGCAGGCATCAGCCTGGCTGGACTGGTCGTCGCAGGCTGGGCGTTCGTCAATAGCCCGCTCATGATGGCAGCGATGTTTTATTTCATCGCGCCGAGCCAGAGCTTTGCCGAGGATCAACGACAGGCAGCCCCGGATTACACCAACCCCGACTATTGGGCAGCGCGACCAGACAAGCAGGATTCGGCCGATGTGCAGCCCAACGGCTTTTCTACCGATACCGATGCGAGCGCGAACGTCGCGGTGTTTTTCGTTCATCCCACCACCTATGTGCGGAGCGACCATTGGAACCAGCCTCTGGATCACGCGGCGACCAACAAAACCACCGACGATACGGTCATGCGCGATCAAGCCAGCGTATTCAATGGCTGCTGTGATGTTTACGCTCCGCGCTATCGGCAAGCGACCCTGTTCAGCTTTAGCGACACCAGCGAAGCCAAAAATGGCCAACAAGCACTGGCACACGCGTACAGCGATGTCGCCGCTGCTTTCGAGCAATTTTTGCAGGAAAATCCAGAGCGACCCATTGTTCTCGCAGGCCACAGCCAAGGCAGTCACCACCTTGATCAGCTGATTGAAGAGCAGGTTGTTGGCACCGACGTTGAGCAACGACTGGTGGCCGCCTATCCCATCGGTTTCTCCGTGGATACCAGCAACGGGCTTCCCGTCTGCCAGAGCGCGAGCCAAACCAGATGCCAAGTCACTTGGAACACAAACGCGGAAGGGGCCAATGTGGTATTGGCTCAGCCCGGAGACATCTGTGTGAACCCGCTGACTTGGACCACCGACGCGGTGCTCGCAGGTCACGAGGCGAACTTAGGCGGCGTAACGTTTGGGGCATCGGGTGATATCGAACCCGGCGTGGCCGATGCAAGGTGCCAAGACAGCCAGCTGATTGTCAGCGAAGTACGTTCACCTAACTACGACTTCATGCCCTTTGGTGCGGGCAACTACCACATATACGACTACAGCTTTTACCACATGAATTTGCGCCAGAACGTGCAGGCGCGAGTCGAAGCCTTTTTTGCGGATCAGGCCGAGAGCACCGACGCTACCCTAAACTGATCCCATGGCGTCTTACGTATGTCCCAGCGGTCGCCACCGTCTAACAAAAAGGGTTCCGCATCGCTGTTGATTGGGTTGACCAACAAACCCAATTTGCCGTTCGTCGTTACTCGTGAGGCTAGATAATGGCCCAAGGGCGAAATTTGCGGGTAGGCGTATTGGGGCAACCGGTAGAACGCGCTGGCAGGAGGCGAGGCCGCCGCAGCTTCACCACGAGTTTGTGCTTCTGCGATATGGGTATAGCCCAACAGCATCAGACTGAGCAGAGCGAAATAACATAGGACCAAGGCGATGCGCGAAACGAGAGGCCTTTGCCCAAACAACAACAGACTTCTTCTCATGATGAAACCAACCCACTTACTGCTTATGGAACGCTAGAGTGGTACTCGCGCGCTGCCCGGCACAGAGGCCAAGCCTAAACGGTAGCAATTTCCCGACGAAGTGTTGTTTCGAGACCGGTGCTCGACAGCCGGATCGGACTCGTTAGTTCGGAGTCTTCACGGCGAGGGTACTTTGGGGGGTCGTTGCTTGGCGCCCTCGACGACATAGGCGACCACAACGCCGTCACGAACATCGGCATTAATCCGCCCGCGAATAAAGTCAAACGTCACCATCTGACTGACCCCGTCACGGGTCACGACACGAAAAGGGGTGTCACGGCCTCGCGCCAAGTCACGCGCCTGGGATTCGCTCAAGCCAACGTAATCTTCCAAAACCGCCTTCGTGTCTTTAACGAGCGGAGGCGGCTGTAGCTTCACGCCCGGTTCAGCACAGCCACCAAGCAGCATTACCAACCCCACCAAGAACGCTCGTACAGTCACGCGAAAGGACAGGTTGCGAGCGTGAGGCATTACGCGCTGGTTCATCCCAACCCCCCTGAGCGAGCCGCGTTACAGATACTGCTGGGACATCGAACCCAGCACCTCGAAGAACTCCCGTCGCACCTCGGCAATAATCTCGGCCACAGGCCGCACCGAATCAATGCGTCCAGCCACCTGACCGGTCAGCGCAATACTGGCTTCCATATCACCACCAAAGTACAAATCTGTCGCCGTACCAAATTCGCCCATCACATTGTCTGTGGAGAATTCCAGACGGCTGGTTTTTTCTGTACGAATAGCCCGCAACGCCGGCGAGTGCGCTCGATTCAAAAAGACGGTGTCGGTTTCCGCCGCATTCACAATGGCATTTTTCCAGTTCTCGTGCACCGGCGATTCCGCAGCAGATACCATGCGGGTACCCATCTGCACCGCTTCCGCGCCCAAGGCGAAGGCCGCAGCCATGGTACCGCCATCGAGGAACCCTCCTGCAGCGATGATGGGCACATCGACTTTTGAACGAATCAAGGGCAACAACACCATGGTGGATACGTCACGCGGATTCTTAACCCCGCCGCCCTCTCCGCCTTCCACGATCAGTCCGTCCACACCACATTCCACCGCTTTCAGCGCCGCGCCCAAACTCGGTACCACATGAAATACGGTCAGTCCCGCGGACTTCAACTGCTCGGTATATCGCTCAGGGTTGCCTGCCGACGTGGTGACGAATTTCACCCCTTGGTCGATGATGAAATTCACAATACCCGGGTCACGAACAAAGGCTTGCGCGACATTGACGCCAAAGGGTTTGTCCGTCAGTTGACGCATCTTGAGTATCTCGTCACGAATCGCGTCCAGCTCCCCAGAGGACGTCTCGATAATGCCCAAGCCGCCAGCGTTCGACACCGCCGAGGCCAACTGAGACCGAGCGATCCAGCCCATGGGCGCTTGAACAATGGGGGTTTCCACACCGAGCAGCTGAGTAACGCGGTTATTAAATTCCATCTAGCATCTCCAAATTCAGTACCTTGCGCCGCTAATCAACAACAAGATCCACCATAAGCTCTACCAAGGCCTGCAAATCGTAGGTTGGCACCGGGTCCCCTGTACTGGCCAGGTCACCTGCAGCCTCGGAGCAACTGTTGCGACCGGTGCAGGTATTCGGGAAATTGAGGGTATCGCCATCAAGATCCAGCACATAGCCTTGATTCGCAAAATGCTGGTACTTCGTCAACACCACCACCACGATATCATGCTCGGGCCAGACCAATATGCGCTGTCCGTTGAGACCGATGGCAGACCTAACATCACCGCGTACCGCACTGCCGAAGTAGGCCTCGTTCATCGACCACCACTGATAACCGTAAAATCCCACCGGACTCAAACTGGCGGACACATAATCCTCAGGTACCACTTGAGTATCCTGCCAGCGTCCATCCCGGGCAAACATCAGTCCGAAGCGCAGAAAGTCGTCGGGGCGCATATCGATACAACAGTAGGTCATGGGTTGGGTGCCGGTAGCGTCAAACCATAAACCCACATTGGTCGGATCAATGCCTATCGGGCGTAGAATTTTTTCAGTTAGGTAACTGTGAGCATCCATTCCCGTCGCCCGTCGCAAGAGCGGTTCAAAGAGCTGGGAATTAGCATTTGAATAAGAGAACTGGGCACCCGGCGACGTTACCAGCGTATTGGCCAAGGCATGAGCGGTTTGATCACCACTGAAAAACACGTCGGTATTCGCGGCCAAACCAGAACGCATGCGCAGAATTTGCTCAATGGTAATCTCTTCCTTATCGGTGTCGACGAACTCCGTTAGCACCGTACTGGCCTTTTGGGTCACCGAAGAGAAATGTCCTTCCTCAATGGCCACCCCCATGGCGGCGCTGTAGAAACTCTTTGCCACGGACCAACTGGTACCGAGGCTGTCAGCATCGAAGCCGTCAGCGTAGCGCTCACCCACCACGTAACCGTCCTTGCTCACCAGAGCAGACTGTGTCGCGGCGTCGGAAAAGAGGTGATCCAAAATCGCATCAACATCGGCTTGAGACACATCGACACTGGCTGCGCTCGCGCGGGCAAGCCCCCAATGCTCGGCAGGTGCCGATGGTGGATTGTTGGTCGTATCATTTGGGGCTGGGGTAGCTGCGGACGATGAGCTTCCGCCGCCACAAGCAGTCAGGTTTACAGTCAAACAAACCAAGGCTGCGATGCATACCTGTTTCATTTCAATGACCTCTCGCCGAGTAGATGAGGTCACAGCCTACCTCAAGCGAAACGAAAGATTTCAATTGAACGCCGGTTGTAATTTTATACTGGCGAAACCCTCTTTTGCTTAAGCGAATTGACTATACACCTGCTCACCGCCAACCCAAGTTTCGAGCACGTCGATGCTACCGAGTGTCTCCGGCGGTACGTTGAGCGGATCTTGCGCCAGCACGACAAAATCCGCGAATTTACCAACCTCAAGACTGCCGACTTCGTGATCGGAATGGCACTGCCAGGCAGCGTCAATGGTCATGGCGCGAAGTGCCGCGGCCACGGGCACACGTTCTTCTGGCGACAGCAGCTCGTCACTGCGCCACATGTTGCGTACTACGGCATTTTCCATGCAGCGCAGGGGGTTCATCTCCGTCACTGGATCATCCGAATGCAGGCTCCAGCGTATACCCTTGTCTTCGCAGGCGCCGGTACGATCTAGCTTGGACGCTTTTTCGAGACCGAATATGTCTTCCACAAAGGCCTTACCCCAATAGTGGACGTGGCCGATCAAGAAGCTTGGCGACAGACCAAGCTCCGCCATTTTGTCGATTTGTTCGTCATGCAAAATGCTGCAATGTTCAATTCTGCAGCGCATGGCTGCTGGATCGAGCCCCTTGGCTTTCGCCTTGGCAAAGGCGTCCAGGGCACGATCAATCGCCGCGTCTCCGTTGGCGTGAACACAGACCGCCCATCCCTGACGCAAACGCGTTTCCACCGCGTCATCCAGCACGTCTTTGTCGATGTAGGCCATGCCACGGGCGTTCTCACCTTCCGCGCCAATAAAAGCCTCACGCTGAAGACCGGTTCTGCCCTGGTTTGACCCATCAGAAACAATCTTCCAGCCGGTTCGCCGAACCCATTCGTCGCCCTCTCCCCAGACCAGATTGGCTTCGTCCCAACGGTCCGCCATGGCCTGACCAACGCTGTAGCGAAATCGAGCCGTCATACGACCGCTGTCCCGCATGCTCTGATACACATCCAATTCTTTGATGCCCTGAAACATGCCGGTGCCTTGGTCACAAAGCGTCGTAATACCCACGGCGTTGGCTTGACCCAGAACACTCAAACAACCCTCCGCGATATTGCCGTGCTTCAGCTTTGTGTTGTGCCGCACCACCAAGGCCATAGCCGGTCCCGCCTTGAGTACGCCATTGGGATTACCGTCAGCGTCACGACCGATTTCGGCACCTTGTGGATCTGGTGTATCCGCATCGATACCGGCCAAGGCCAAGGCGACCGAGTTGCAGTAACCAAGGTGCAGCGATGTGTTGTAGACAAATACCGGGTGGTCTGTGCTGACCTCATCCAACATGTCTGCGGTCAAATAGTCTGGCCCGCTCTGTAGCGACGGATCGAACTGTCGCCCCACGACCCACTCTCCGGCGGGCATTGCGGCTGCATCCTTGGCCAGTTGAGCCAGAGCCTGTGCCGCTGTGTCAAAGCGATTGGGGCCAATGTTTGAAAACGCGTGCATCATCGCCAGCGGCGGCAAATGCATATGCGGCTCGACGAAGCCGGGCACCACGACCTTGCCCTTCAGATCCAACCGTTCCACGCCTTCAGCAGCTTCCGGCATGTCCGACAATTGACCAACCCAGGCGATACGACCGTCTTCAACCAACATAGCCTCGGCTGCCGGCATCCCTGCATTCATCGTGATGATCTGCCCGCCGGTCACTAACACGGGCGCGGCATATGGCCGGTCTGGCGCGGCTGGCAGACGTTTGGCTTGTTCCGCGAGATCCGCACCGCTCAATCGCAAGGTCTCAGCAAAAACATTGGCACAGCAAGGGCAGGCAAACGGATCCGCACTGTGATGTTTTGGCACATTGAAGTCGAAGGCCTCAAGACGGTTCGAGAGCTCAACATGCTCCCCTTGGGTGTTGTCTAACATAGGAATCCTCTCCCTCAAAAAAAGCAGACAAAAAAAGGGATGTTGTCGCCAACACCCCTTTGCGGAAACGACTTGGCGCTAGCCCGTCGCCTCTCCTCGCAGTGACGGCAGTTGGTATCCCTTGGACTCCAAATCGGCACGCACTACTTTCTTATCCATCTTGCCCGTGGACGTCAGCGGAATCGTGTCGACGAACAGGATTTCGTCAGGCAGCTGCCACTTAGCAAAGGCCGTTTCGCAGTGCTGCAAAATGGTTTGCTGGGCTACTTCCTTGCCAGCCTCTAGAATCACCAGCGCAACTGGCCGTTCGTCCCACTTGGGGTGCGGTTGGGCAACCACGCAGGCCTGAGCAACGCCATCGACACCGACAATGTGATTCTCCAGATCAACCGAGGAGATCCATTCGCCACCACTCTTCACCAAATCCTTTGAGCGGTCAGCAATGATCAAATACTCCTCCGGATCGATCTTGCCTACGTCACCGGTAATCAGCCAGCCGTCGTGAAACTTGTCGGGCTGCGGGTTATTAAAGTACTCAGAGCAAATCCAAGGACCACGTACCAGAATTTCACCAACGGTTTCGCCGTCGTGGGGCAGGCGGTTAAACTCTTCGTCGAAGATATCCAGCTCCAGCCCGGGCATAAGCTGCCCAGCTTTCGCCACATTCTCAAACTGTTCGTCTTCGCTGAGCGACAGCTGTGACCGCTTCATCACACGTCGAGACAGCGTCGCCAGCGGTGAGGTTTCCGTCATACCCCAGCCTTGAATCATCTCCACATCCAGCTCATCCCAGAACCAACGAATCAGCGACGGTGGGGGTGAACTGCCCCCGCAGGTCAGACGGGACAAAGACGATAGGTCATAGGCACCGGGATTCGCTTCGTACAAGCCCTTAACGCCTTGCCAAATCGTTGGTACGCCGGCGGACAGGGTGACTTTCTCACTGGACATCAGCTCGATCAGTCGCGCGGGATCCATGAAGCGATGCGGCATCACCTGCTTGCAGCCAAGCATTAAGGCCGACCAAGGAATACCCCAGCCCATGGCATGAAACATCGGAACGATGCCGCAAACGGTATCTGCCCCAGACAAGCCCATGGAGTCGGTCATGCACTGAGTGAGGGTGTGCAAATACTGCGAGCGATGCTCATATTCCACGCCCTTGGGATTGCCGGTTGTACCACTGGTGTAGCAAAGACCCATGGGAGAATTTTCATCAATCTGCGGCCATTCGTATTCCGTCGGCTGGCCAGCAATAAAGGCTTCGTAATCGACAGGGTCCGGTAGCTCCGTCGCCCAGCCCTCAAAACCCTCTTCGGTGGCGACAACAATCTTGCGCACCGTCGGGATTTTTCCCTTGAGGTTTTCCAGCAGTGGCAGCACGTCAGCATCGGCAATGATGATCTGGTCTTCGGCATGATTAATGATGTACTCGAGGTCTTTTTCAGACAACCGAACATTCAACGTATGCAGTACCGCGCCCATACCCGCGCACGCGTGGTAAGCCTCTAGGTGACGAGACCCGTTCCACATAAATGTGCCGACCCGGTCGCCTATTTTGATACCTGCACCCGCCAAGGCGTGAGCAAGCTGATGGGATCGATCCCGAGTTTCCTTATAGGTTTGGCGGCGAACGCCATTTTCCGTCAGCGTAACGATTTCTTCGTTGGGCGCGACTTTGGCACCTCGGTCCAGAATGTTGGACATCAATAAAGGCGTATGTTGCATCGCCATAGTAGCTCTCTCCTCCGAGTTGGCTTTTTCACTTGTTGCATCCAAGTCTATCACTGCCATTTCAGGGGTTATAGCCGCTCGGACTTCGGTCTCGCTGCGGATCCGCCAAGAAAAGGTGAATCAAAATACGGTATGCTCTGAGCAACGCTGGAAGCGCTCTGATTTGCCAGACTCCTCAGCACGAGCGCTCATGACGTACATTCCTTCGAGCTTTGGAGGCCGCATCAACAACAACGAAGTCCATGGAAACCCGCAGCCACGCAAGTTTTACGGTTGGGTCATCGTATTGGTTTCCGCTCTGCTAGGCTTTCTCGGTACCGGCTTCTATTCGTACTCTCGCGGTATGTTTTTACCGCACTTGGCCAACACATTGGACGACGGCAACCGCTTCAGTATTTCCATGGGGTTTTCTTGTGCTGTGATCACCGGCGCTCTCGTTGCGCCCTATCTGGGTCGATATCTCGATCATGGCTCACCTAAGAAAATCATGCTTGGCGGTATCGCCATCGTATCTGCCTCCTACCTGATGCTGGCCCATGTTTCCAATCTGCTGCAGTTTTACTTCGTGGTCAGTGTCTGCATGGGATTGGGCATGGCCACGATGGGTGGCCCCGTTTGGCACCGCTCGGTGATGAATTGGTTCGATCATTGGCGCGGCCGTGCCATCGCTTTTGCCGTTATGGGCGCATCGATCTCGGGCATCGTGATGCCGCCCTTGGTCAACGCGATGATCGAAGCCATCGACTGGCGCAACGCCTACATCGTTTTCGGCGCGACGACGGCCTTAGCATTGTTCCCTGCCGTCTATGTTTTTATGCGCGACCGTCCCGAAGACATTGGCGAGGTACGCGACGGCCATCGGTACGTGGCTGACAATCCGGAAGAAATGGTCGTCGTCGCCGAGGACCATGTGCTGTGGAGCACCAAGGACATGCTCACCCACAAAGGGTTCTGGGCCATTAGCGTCATGTTCGGCTCAATGTTCTGCGTTTTTGCCGCTGTCATGCTGCACCTGTTTTCGCATCTAAAGGACATCGGCCTAGACGGCGGCACCGCGGCTCAGGTGTTGTCGATTACCGCCCTCTTTGCCGCCCTCGGCAAACCCGTCGTTGGCTGGCTGTCAGACTATTGGGGGGCGCGGGTTAGTATTTGGCTTGCCTTGATCTGCCAAGGTACGGCGCTGCTGTTGTTCAGTGCCGCCAACTCAACGATCGCCGCCATCTTCGCGGGCTGTCTGTACGGCTTCGGTTATTCGGGTATGTCGCCCTTACGCACTTTTGCCATCTCAAGCACCTTGGGAAGTCGCTCCTTTGGCAGTGCATCGGGCTTACTGCGCTTTGTGGAAATGCCTTGGGCACTGATGGCATCGCCAATAGCCGGATTAATCTACGATCAAACAGGCAGCTACCTAATTGCCTTTCAGGTACTGGCGGGCATGATGTTTGTTTGTTGCCTAGGCCCATTCTTTATTTCCGTAGGCGGTCGACGAGACCGAATGCGGCGCAAGGCTCAGGAAACCGCTGTCTAACGGTTCGCCTTTCGCAATGTGAAAGGCATCACTGTTTCTGATCTTTCTTCCCAAAATCGCTCTCCGCTCAGGCCGAAACCGTAATAACTGTGTTCGCTGGACGTAATACCTTTTAAGCGTTCGGGAATATTTATGGCAGACAGCGGTGCATTTGAGGTTCTCTATCGGGAGTACTACCCACGGGTATTCGCTCTGTGCCGTCGATTTTTGCTAACCAATGAAAGCGCTGAAGATGCGGCGCAAGAAACGTTTACCCGTGCCTACAAAACGTTCAGGCATTATCAATCCACCCGACCGTTTTGGCATTGGATCGCAGCAATCGCGCACCATCACTGCTTAGACCAGCTGCGGCAGGTGGGTCGCTGGGAGGATATTCATACCGAATCGCATGCGGAGATTGAGCGCCTGAAAGCACCCGAACCCTTGGCCATCGATGTATTGATCGCGTCCGAGACCCAAGCCCGTTTAAACGCTGCCATCGACGACTTGCCGGAAAAATATCGTGTGCCCTTGGTCTTAGCGTATTTAGTCCATCTCAGCTACGAGGAAATTGCCACCCTGCTGGGCACAAACCGCAATCATGTTGGGGTTCTGCTGCTTCGCGCGAAGCAGCGGCTGCGACACTGCCTGCAACAACCCTTAGATCAGAAAACGATGTATGGAGGTGTTGAGTGAGCCACCCGACCGAATTGACCTTAATGATGTATGCCGAAGAGGCACTGGATCCATCATCCCCAGTTCAAGAGGCACCAGATCAACAAACCTTAGATCAAGCGATAGAAGGAGCCGAGTGGCACGCGGTGCACAACCACGTCAGGGGCTGTGCTACCTGCCGCCGTATCGTCGACCAGCTTCGGCAGGAAGCTCAAGGTCTCTCGGGCGCCTTCGCCATGGCAGCCAGCCCGACCATCGAAGCGCCGGAGATACACCCGTTTCAGTCTAAAAAGCGGTTACGTGACGCTACCTTAGCGACGATCGCGGTGACCTTAACGACCGCGCTGGTGCAGTGGTCTTGGAAAGCACTGTTCGAGGAGATGATCTTAGGTTCTATCGCATGGGCAGCGTCAACCTGGGCACCCAGTGTTTACACGGTGGCCAATCAAATTTTTCTATTTTTACAAAAGGAAGGAATCGACATGTTCTACAACTACTTAGCCGTGATCATCGCGGCCTTCGGTTTGCTATCGCTGTATGGCTTACGCAGCGTCTGGCGAAGGCCCGGTGCGGTACCGGCGGTGCTGTTGACTCTTGGGGTCGGCGCAACATTGATCGGCCTACCACCCACCGGCCACGCGTTACAAGTTATCCAGCAGGAAGATCCTGTGATCATAGCGGCCTCTGACACCATCGACGACACACTAATGATTACCACAAAAACCGCGACGATCCACGGTGCCATCAAGGGCAACTTATTTGTGGCGGCTGAAGATATCGAGGTGACCGGAGAGATCTCAGGCAACCTGATCACGATCGCCGATAACGTGACGATCAGTGCCAACGTTGGCGGAATGACGGTTAGCCTCGCCGACGCCATCATCTTCGAGCAGGCAAACGTCGCCGGTGATCTTTGGCTCGCAGGAGACACGATCAAATTGGATTCGAAGAGCGAGACTGGGGGTAACCTGGCCAGCTTCAGCAGTTCGCTTGCGATGGATGCCAAGATCGCCAAAGACATGCTCGTTGCTGCCGAACGTCTCGTCGTTTCCGGTGAAATCGGCGGTAATCTCAACGTCGCGACCAAACACATCAATCTGCTCGATAACGCTAGGGTCGGGGGCGATATCGTCTATCGCACCTCCACCAAGGACCGGCTGATGCTTGGCGACGACGTAATCATTCGAGGCGAGATCGACTACCAGGGCAAGCCTCAAAACATTCAGGCCCGTAACCGCTTCGTATCCAACAGCTTCTATCTTTGGGGGTTGCTGTGGTTTGTGGGTGCCTTCGTCGTCGGGTGGCTGATCTTTACCCTTGCTCCCAGCCTTGGCCGGGTGGAGCTTGGCGACGGCAAAGAAAGCATAAAAACGGCCGGAATCGGCTTTCTCGTGCTTGTCACCGTACCGATTGTGGCCGTTATCATCGCCATCACCGTCGTTGGCTTGCCCCTGTCATTCATTACGATAACGGCTTGGCTGACCGCTTGGTATCTGGCCAAAATCGTCTTCGCCCATCTGGTCGGTCGTTCGGTACTGGCCAGTCGAAGCGACAACCCAGGCTTGGCTCTCGTCCTCTTCGTTGGCCTGATCATCGTGACCATCGCCATTAACCTACCGTTTCTTGGCGGCGTACTGAACTTGCTGGCGACGATTTTGGGGCTGGGACTGATGGTCCAGCTTTGGCTCAACCGCGCCAGCCGTGACCCAGAAGTCCGCTAGATCCTTTGCGCAGTCTGACGTCTAGGATGGCACCGTTATTCCGGCGGTGTCATCACTCCCAGCACACCTTGATCGATCAGGCTCTCGATTTGCTCATCGCTGTAACCCAGTTCCATCAGTATCTCGCTGCTGTGCTCACCCAAACCCGGAGCCGGTCGCTGGATGCCCGAGGGAGTTTGATCAAAGCGCGCGGCCGGTCGGGGCTGTCGAATACGGCCCGCGATGGGGTGATCGTATTCGTGGATCAGATCATTGGCCTGAATCTGAGGATGGGTAATCACATCTTCTCGAGACAGCACCGGCGCTGAGGGAACGCCTTCGGCATCGAGACGTTCCAACCAATAGGCCGACGTATTGGTGGCCAGCACGTCGCCGGTCATCGAAATGCGATCCGTCGCGTTCACAGCGCGGTCATTTACCGTCAGAAAACGCGGGTCCTCCAACCATTCCAAGTGTCCCAGAGCGGTACACATGCCGCGCCACTCTTTATCGCTCATGGCACCCGCGGTGATGTAGCCATCTTGGGTTTTAAAAATCAGATCCGGCGACAGCTGCGCCCGAGCATTTTTGACTTCCTTGCCGACCAAGGTAAACCCACCCATGCCTTCTGGCCACAGATACGCCACCATGGTGTC
Source organism: Gammaproteobacteria bacterium (assembly GCA_002704225.1). Taxonomy (GTDB): domain Bacteria; phylum Pseudomonadota; class Gammaproteobacteria; order Pseudomonadales; family Azotimanducaceae; genus UBA4421. Next base: position 55,189 of record PAFU01000010.1, read on the forward strand.
GAGCATCGCAAGACGAATATGTTGCCCTTGGCCGGTACGCTCCCTGGAAAACAAAGCGGCGGTAATGGCCTGAGCAGCAGTCACTGCGGTGGTTTTGTCCGGGATGATGGTGCGAATCATTTTCGGCCGCCCGGTTTCTCCATCGGC
>PAFU01000003.1 GCA_002704225.1 Gammaproteobacteria bacterium
CCCTTAAACACCAAAATATTCTCAAACTATTGTTTTTATTGAATATTTAGGTGATAAATGGCGGAGAGAGAGGGATTCGAACCCTCGAAGGCTTTTACACCTTACACGCTTTCCAAGCGTGCGCGATCGACCACTCTGCCACCTCTCCACAAGATGGTGGCAACCCATCCAGCCTTACCCAAAGCCCGACGCCGCTGTTACCGTTGCTCCCTTCCAGGCCTGGCGGAGTTCACAACATGTCGCCTTCAGGGGACCAAGATGGGTCACCATTGCGGAGCGAGATGCTAAAGGAATTGCGCGACAATTCCTACAGTGGATGGCCATTTAGGCGGGTATTGGCCGCCTTACTTTGCCAACCATCCATCTTGGCGGGTTGCGGTTACCCTGCCATGCGAGTAAAAGCCAAAGCATCACAACAGACTCGGATCCAGCATGCGAGACGACCATCGCCCGTATGCGCTCAAGGTACTGCTCAGCAAAATCGAAGCCGCCTGGGTGCATCACTTTATCAAGCCTCAATTGGACACTCTGGGCCATCATTCGATGATCATGAAACCGTGGAACCTCAAACTCTACGGCCGCAAGATCAGCTTTGGCACATCCGTGCATGTCATTACGGCGCCGGATCGCACGGTCCGATTAACCACTTGGGCCATGAACGAACATCAAGGCCAGATCGACGTGGGCGATGCTGTCTTGATTTGTCCCGGCGTGCGTATCGATTCCGCCTGTGCGGTCACGATTGGCGAAAGCACCATGTTGGCTGCGGGTGCCTACATCACCGACGCGGATTGGCATGACGTCTACGACCGTACTGAGGCGATTGGACAAACCGCCGCGGTGACATTGGAACGTAACGTTTGGATTGGTGATGGGGCTATCGTCTGCAAGGGCGTTCGCATTGGTGAGAATTCAGTCATCGGAGCAGGTTCGGTGGTCACAAAAGACATTCCGGCAAACGTCATTGCCGCGGGCAACCCAGCGAAGCCCGTAAAATCTCTCGACATCGACCGGCCACTCACCACCCGCCAAGACATGCTTGCCAATGGCGTAGAACTGGCGCAACACATGGACGGACTGGAACGGTGGCTACGACAAGACAACACGTGGTGGCGCTGGCTCCGCAGTAAGATCGCGCCCAATAAGCACGACTGAGCCTCGCTTGCGTTACTGCCTCGACAGACGGCGATGATCCACCGGCAGTGGAACACTGGACCGGGTTGGACTGATATCCAACCCACCCCGTCGCAAAAAGCGACCACTGACCACCAAACTCTGAGGCTCGCAAATACGCCAGATATCCCCATAGATGCGCTCAATGGTCGTCTCATGGAACGCCTGATGCCCCCGGTAAGACACCAGGTATTTCAGCAGACCCTCATGATCGATGGCCTTTCCCGTATAACCAATGGAAAGAGATGCCCAATCCGGTTGTGCAGTGACCGGGCATAGACTGCGAAACAAATGGCTCGTTAGCACCTCGCTCACTGCCGGGTCACCCAATGACGCCTGATCGACTGCACTCTTCAGTTTCAACAGCGCCGGGTTGCGTCGGTATTCGTCAATAGCAACATCCAGCTCGTCCAAACACTGACCGTCCAGATCCACTACCTGCAAGGCAACATCCGCTGGATCCATCAGTTCAATCGTTACGACTGCACCAAAGGCATCACCCAAGTCTGTACCCAATCGCTCGCTGACCTGCTGCTTCGATGCAAAGGTCGTCTGAGCGTAACCGTTGAGGTAGAGCTTCATGGATTTACTTTCAACAATATGGGTCGAAGCGGCATCTACCGTCAGACGCAGTACGGCGACAACGGGCTTACCCTTTTCATTCAGCCAAGAAAACTCGTAACCCGTCCACACGTCTTGTCCAGACCATTCGTCAAAATCTGACAAGCTCACGGCCTCACGACCTTCCTGTCTGGGCATGGGAAACAGACGCTCGGGAGCATAGCCATCGGCGTATTCCGCCGATTCACCCAATGGGCCGGTGTGCAAATCAACTGTCATTTCGTTCCTTAAATCCCACCGGTTTGCCCAGTGCCGCTAAAAACACCCAAAGTTTAAACGCATTACTCCGTCAAAGCGCAAATGCGCCTTCGACCAAATCAGACATTCAAAAATAGACCGGGCTAGGGTGAAAGGTTTACTCTGCCCGTTTCCCGAAAAAAGTCACCGCATGCTCGACACCATCCAGTTTATCACCACTCAATATGCCGCCTATGCTTGGGGGCCTTGGTTACTCGTTTTATTGCTGGGTGGTGGCTTTTACTTTTTGGTGCGATCAAAGTTTGCGCCCTTCTTTTATCTTCGCCACGGCGTCGATCTGATCAGGGGTAAATACGACAATCCCAACGATCCCGGACACATCTCACATTTCAGTGCGCTCACCGCGGGCATGGCAGGCACCATCGGCATGGGCAACATTGCCGGGGTCGCTTTGGCAATCCAAATTGGTGGACCGGGCGCAATTTTTTGGATGTGGATGACGGCGATACTGGGTATCGCGACCAAATTCTTTACCTGTTCCCTTGCGGTCATGTATCGCGGCTACGACGACAAGGGCGAGCTTCAGGGCGGCCCCATGTACGTGATTCGGGAAGCACTGCCCAAGCGCTGGCATTTTCTCGCCTCACTGTTTGCCATTGTAGGCTTGGTCGGTTGCTTACCCGCCCTGCAAAGCAATCAGTTGATTCAAATATTTCGGGATCTGGTGATGATCGAACAGGGCTTTCTTAGCCCAAATGAAGACCCGTTCACCTTCAACCTGATCAGTGGCGTGATCCTCGCAGGCATCACTGGCGCGGTGATTTTTGGCGGTCTGAACCGAATTGCCGGCACCGCTCGAGTTTTGGTTCCCTTGATGACCGGCCTGTACTTGGTCACCGTCATGTTCGCCTTGTTGCTCAACGTCAACGCCATACCCGAGGCGCTGAGCCTGATTATCAGCGATGCATTTACCGGCGAGGCGGCGGCTGGCGGCAGCGTGTTGGCAGTAATTCTATACGGTGTGCAGCGCGGGGCTTACAGCAACGAAGCCGGCATGGGCACCGAGTCCTTGGTGCATGGCGCTGCGAAAACCAACGAACCCATTCGTGAAGGCTTGGTTGCCATGCTCGGCCCCATTATCGACACGCTGGTTGTGTGCACCGCTACGGCTCTCATGATTCTCATCGCCGGCACCTGGCAGAGTGACGCTTCTCAGGGCGTCACGCTCACGGCCAACGCGTTCTCTACTCTTCTCGGTCCCGCAGGCACCGTTGTCGTATTCGTGTGCGTTCTTTGTTTTGCTACGACAACCATGTTCACATACTCGTTTTATGGCTCTCAGTGCGCCAGTTTTGTCTTCGGCTCTAAACACGTAAACACTTACCGCTTGGTCTTTGTTGTCTCCATCGTGCTGATTGCCGTCATCTCGATCGAATCTGCGGTTAGCTTGATCGACGGCTCGTTTGCCCTGATGGCCATACCGACCATGGTGTCTGCCATTTGGCTCGCGCCTAAGGTGTTGCAAGCAGCAAGGGTTTACTTCGCCAAACTCGACGCCGATGACGACACACCCGACCCACAAACCGAAATCAGCGAACAACCCGCTTAACAAAAGCAACATCCGGGCGCCTGAAACGACACTTAATACGCGACCAAAGGGAAGCTCATGACCTACAGCCCATTACCCGAACACCTAGCCCAACCTAAGCCGGCTACTGAACATACGAGCCAAGCCCAAGAGCGTGTTCAACAGGCCCTCAACTTTAACGACCGACAGAGCTTTGAAGACGCCAAACGCGGCTTTATCGCCAGTCTGGACCCTCTCACCATCCAACGCCCAGACGGCCATGTCACCTACGACCTGGAACAATTCGGTTTTCTGGACGCCGAGGCGCCGGCCACGGTCAATCCGAGCCTGTGGCGTCAAGCTCAACTTAACGCACAACATCACGGTTTGTTCGAGGTCTGCGACGGCCTGTATCAAGTGCGCTCCTTCGACATCGCCAACATGACGCTGATCCGCGGAGACCGGGGCTGGATCATCATCGATCCGCTAACGTCGTCAGAATCCTCCGCCGCGGCACTGGCTCTGGCCAACGAACAACTCGGTGAACGCCCCGTGATGGCGGTGCTGATTACGCACAGCCACATCGACCACTTCGGCGGAGTGCTCGGTGTTGTCACCCAAGAGCAAGTGCTATCTGGCGAAGTCCCGGTCATTGCGCCCAAGGACTTTGTTAACGAATCACTGAACGAGAACGTACTGGCGGGCAACGCCATGGGGCGGCGAGCCACGTACATGTATGGCAACCTACTGCAACCCTCCGCCACGGGATTTGTCAGCACGGGCTTAGGGGCATCGCTGTCACTGGGCTCGACCGGCTTCATCGTACCGTCGGACACGATCAGCGAGACCGGAGAAACGCGCACCATCGACGGCATCGAGATTGAATTTCAAATGACCATGGGCACCGAGGCACCGGCAGAATTTGTCTTCTACCTGCCCAAGTTTAAGGCATTGTGTATGTCCGAGATCACCTCTCACCATTTACACAACGTCTATACCCTAAGAGGCGCCCAAGTCCGCGATGCCTTGGCCTGGTCTGCACAAATCAACGAATCCATTGACTTGTTCGGCCACCGTCTGGACATACAGTTCGCTTCACATCACTGGCCGATCTGGGGTCAGGCAAGGGTCGTAGAGTATTTGGAAAAACAGCGCGATCTGTACAAGTACATTCACGATCAAACCCTCAGACTCGCCAACAAGGGCTTTAGCAAAGAAGAGATAGCCGAACGGGTCAGCCTACCTCCGAGTTTGGGACGGGAATTTTACAACCGGGATTACTACGGTACTGTCCACCACAACACCCGGGCCGTTTACGTGAAGTACCTCGGTTTTTTCGATGGCAATCCGGCCACTTTGTATCAGCTACCGCCCACCGAACAAGCCGTTCGCTACCTGGATTACATGGGCGGCTCTGACGAGGTCGTTCGTAAGGCCAAGGACTCTTTTGCTCACGGCGATTACCGCTGGGTTGCCGAGGTGCTCAATCATGTGGTGATGGCCGATCCAGAACACATTGAAGGTCGGGCACTGCTGGCGGACACCTTCGAGCAATTAGGCTATCAGTCCGAATCCGCGCCGTGGCGAAACTTTTATCTTTGCGGCGCGTTGGAACTGCGCAACGGCCTACCCGAATCCAAAGCCTTTGCTGCCAGCGGCGGCGTTGCCGCGGGCATGCCCATCGAGAATTTTTTCCAAGTACTCGCGGTGCGACTGTTGCCAGAGGCTGCCTTAGATTTGGATTTACGTATCGAGTTGGTGTTTACCGATCTCAACAGCCGTTACCTACTGAGCGTGCGTAACAGCGTCCTGAATTACTTTAAAGATGCAAAACACACGCAGCCGCAGGTCACCCTGACCATCAGTTCGCTGGACTTCAAAAATCTGCTGACCGGGGCAACCGACGCCGCGGCGTTGCTGGAAAAAGAGCGGCTGGAAATCGACGGCGATGCCAGCCGGCTGTTGTCGCTACGCGATTTGTTCGACCAGTTTGTCCGACGCTACCCCTTGGTCACGCCGAGAGATCAAAGCCAGCGTTAGATCAAGCAGCTGTTGACGGTGCAAAGCGCCGCAGCAGCAGACCCGCCGCCACCATCACCACTCCAACGACTAAGCCCGCAACATTTGATGGTGGCTGAGCGAGCACCCAGTTCAACTGAGGCAAGGCGATAATCAGCCCACCCAGGCCGATGAGCAGGCGTACCAGTCGAGAATCCAGCCTCCCCAGCCCGGCTAGGTAACCCTGCAGACCTGCGCAAATCAGCCAAACACCAAGGATCGCTTCAGCGAACACTTGGGCCGAGGCGTACCACGGCCCCTGCAAAATAAAGGCGACATCCAAGACGAAGATGAACGGAATGATGTAGATCACGCTTCCCAAGCGCATGGCCGCGAATCCGGTTTTCAGTGGGTTCGCTTCCGCTATGGAAGCTGCCGCATAGGCACCCAATGCCACCGGCGGCGTGATATAGGACAACATCGCCCAATACAGAATGAACAAGTGCACACTCAAGGGATTCAAATCCTGGCTCACCAAGGCCGGGGCAAGCACCACGGCCAAAAAGATGTAGGCCGCCGTCACCGTCATACCGATACCCAAAACAAAACTGGTGATGGCACCCATAATGAGCAACAGACCAATGTCCTCTCCGGCCAAACTGAGCAAATCGTTTACCAAGGTGCCGCTCAGCCCGGTCAGAGACAACGAGCCGACGATCAAACCCACACCGGCGAGAACCACAACCAGCTCAATCAGCAGCTTACCCACGCCGTACATCAAATCCACGGCTCCGCTGAGATCCAGACGATGCTTGGGCGAGAACTGGTTGAGGACCAACAGTGCTGCGGTTGCGTAATAGGGTGCGATGGATTCTTGCTGCAAAAAGATCAGCAAGAAAATCAGCAGAGCAAAAGCCCCCAAATAAAACCAACCCTCCGCAATGGTTTTAGCCAAGCTGGGTATGTCTTCTTCAGCCAGACCCACCACGTTTTCGCGACCGGCGTAGGCATCAATCTGCAAGTACAAACTGGCAAAGTACAAAAAGGCCGGCAGCGCTGCTGCCGCCGCCACATCGATATAAGCAATGTCCAGCAACGTCGCCATAACAAAGGCTGTGGACCCCATAATCGGCGGTAACAGCACCCCGCCGGTCGATGCACAGGCCTCAACTCCGCCGGCGACCTCGCCGGCCATGCCGGATTTACGCATGGCCGGTATGGTGAGTTGGCCCGTGGTCAGCACATTTGTCACGACGCTGCCGCTCATGGAACCCATTAGGCCACTGGAAACGATGGCGACCTTGGCAGGCCCACCCCGCTGGCGACCAAGAATTGCAAACGCCAAGTTTAAAAAGAACTGACCGCCGCCAGTGAATTGCAGCACGACACCGAAGACAACGAAGCCGATCACCAGATCCGCAAAGGCACGAAATGGCAGGCCAAACACACTCTCAATGGACAACAGATGATAAGACGCGGTTTCTGCCCAAGACGACGGCAAGCCGTTCAGAGGCCCCGGCATGAACTCGGTGACCACCGGCAACACAGAAAACGCACCCGCAATCAGACACAGCGGCCAACCCGCGGCACGACGCAGCGCTTCAAGCAACATCAACCACATGGCCAAGGACGCATAAACCGCATAGTCCGGCGCGGAAAATTCCCAAGCCTCATCCAGGGCTTGTTCTGCAGTCACAAAAAAACCGAGCAGAATCGCCACAAAGGTGGCGGCCAGCGGCCAATCAATCCACGGTTTACTGGGAAACGTAATAAAGACCCAAGGCGCGAGCAGCGCAAGCAACGCATAAAAGTACTGGGTTTCGATGCCGATGAGACCGCTCAGCCATTGTTCGCCGCCAAAGAGACGCAATGTATCCATGGCCAATATCAGGGCGAGAGTCGCCAAGGCAGCGACTAATCCGCGCATAAACGGGTGAGGTACAGCTTTTTCCATTAGGCTACTGACGCCAGATCGGGTCAAAGCCGGCGGCGGTCAAGGCCTCTGCTCGTCGGCTCATCCAAACCTCAGTGAAATCATCTGGATCTTCGGCCTTGTGTGCCTGCCATGCCTGAGCCAGCACGTCTTGACGTTCGATCAAGCGCTGGTTGTGAGCCTGCGCCTCGTCACTCCATACACCAATCGACTGAAAGTAACGTACTGATCCGTCATGAAACGGCACAACCCACTGAAAATTCTGCCGCTCCATCGCCCAGCCAATGCTGCCCGGATCCGCATTTTTGTACTCTTCGTAATGCACATCAATTGCTCGAGCCAAATCGAAAACGAGCTGCTCGTCCTGGTCAGCCAGTGTGATCAACATCGGATAGGGATAGGTCGCGCCTTCATGGGGGTTGTCTACGGAAATGGCAGCGCCCCGAGTGGCCACATGCTTTTGCATGAATGGCACGACAGTGGCCATACGCTCCCAGCAGCCTTCATCGTCGTGAGGTGCTGGGGGCCAAAAAATGCCGCGAGGCGAGGCTTCCAGCTTTCGCGTTGGGCCGGATACCGTGGTGGCATAAGCTGCATCGACTTGGCCATTGACCACACCCGTCCACATGGCGCTGTAGCCCGGAAAATCCACCCGTTCAACATCATCCCACGTGAGGCCGCCGCAGGCCAAAAACGCTTCAGTGGTGACATTCAGCGCAGGTGCACCACGCACATAGGGCACGCGCTTACCGCGCAAATCCGCATAGGTCTTGATACCCAGATCATCAGCGACGCCCAGAGCTTGGTTGCTTTCACCATGAGACGCCATAACCATTCGCAAAGGCATTGGCCCCCAGGTTTTACCGGCGAATTGAAAGACCCCTTCTTGACCAAAGTAGGTGGCCACGCCGTTCGCAGAAAATTGCACGCGACCGCGCTGCAAGGGCAGCAGACGGGAGACATCGTTCTTTCCGGGCAGCACGCGCAGATTGACGTCGTAGTTGTCCTTCAGGGCCTTGCCGATGGCCACGGCCTGATTATAGCCCGTGGTACCCAAGTTGTAGGCACTCCAAGACATCGTGCGGGGAAAGTTGGGCTCAAAGTCATCTTCCCCAGCCTGTAACGGACTCACCACGGCGGCGATCATGAACACCAGAGCAAAAGAAAACAGGCGCCCAGCCAGCCGTGAGAACGCTCGCGCCATACTTTCCCTCATAGCCTGATCTAGGCTCAGTTCTTGATTCAGCGCGTGGTACATCCATCCCCCAACAGTCATTTTATTGAGCCTCGTAACGCAGAGGCTTTCAGCGTTCAGCAATGTATGGCGTGACACTCAGTGGGTCAAGAGACACCGCCCGCAAAGGCCCTCCTGTTCCCAATAAGCAACATTTCACCTACCGATAAAATGGGCAATACTGAGGACCGTTAGCACATAAAAAGATGGAGGGAACCATGAACGACAAGTCCACGACGATTCACGCGCCGGCGGGGAACATTCAAGGTCGAGAGAAAAATGACGCGCTCCTTTTCGCCGGCATACCCTATGCCCAAGCGCCAATCGACAACCTCCGATTCAAAGCGCCGCAACCCCTCGCACCCTTTACCGATACCTTTGCCGCGCTGAAATTCTCCCCTGCCGCCCCCCAGATCCCCAGCGGCGGCATGACCGACAGTGCACCGGTAAGGTGGAGCGAAGACTGCCTTTACCTAAACATTTCTGCTCCAACAAATATTCTGAAGGAAGGCGACGCCGGCGGACGAGCCGTGATGGTGTGGATTCATGGCGGCGGCTACACCAGTGGCCAAGGCGCGATCCCTTGGTACAACGGCACACGGTTTGCGAAAAACAACGACATCGTCGTCGTGTCCATCAACTATCGACTTGGGGCCTTAGGCTTCGCCGACCTCACTCACTTGGGGGACGAATTCGCCACCTCCAATATCAATGGGACGCTGGATCAGATAGCTGCGCTGCAATGGGTGCATGACAACATCGCTGCCTTTGGCGGCGACCCAGATCGCGTCACCATTGCAGGCGAATCAGCCGGCGGCTTCAGCGTCGCCACACTGATGGCCTGCCCCAGCGCCGACGGACTGTTTCAACAAGCCATTCCCCAGAGCGGTGCTTGTCACCACACACTCCCAGCAACAGCCGCACGAACCGCCACAGATCACTTTCTGCAAACCCTAGGCCACAGCAGTGCGGTGGAGCTTATGGCGGTTTCCGTTGATGCCATTTTGGCTGCCCAAAACGCCACCACCGCCCACTACGGGCGCGGAGCCGGTCAGGTAAACGAGTTGGGCACGTCGGTGTCACCGTTTTATCCGGTACACGGCAATACCACGCTGCCGGCTGCGCCACTCGATGCATTGAAGGCCGGCGCCAGCGCATCCGTAAGAGTCTTAACCGGGAGCAATAAGGACGAAACCACACTGTGGAGCAGTGGTCAGACAGATCAGGCCAAAGTAGAACGGGTTGCCGCAGGGTATCAGGCAGAACACGCTTTGGAGATCTATGGCCGCACTCGACCGGAAGCAAATCACCATGACCTGCTGGTGGCGCTCACCACCGACCACATGTTTCGCATTCCTGCTATTCGTCTCGCCGAAGCCCGTCAGGATGCTGCGCCTACGTTTATGTATCAGTTCAACTGGCGCTCACGTGCCATGGACGGCGCGCTTGGGGCCACCCACTCACTGGAGATCCCTTTCGCCTTCGACAATCTCGATCAGGCTGGAGTGGACTTTTTTATCGGCCCGGGAGAGAAACCTCAGGCAGTGGCAGACACCATGCACAAAGTCTGGAGCGACTTCATTAAGACGGGAGAGCCCGGCTGGCCACGATACGATCTGACAACCCGGGCAACGATGATGTTCGATAATGAAACCCTACTGGTTGAGGACCCGGACTCGGAAGAGCGTTTGGCCTGGGGCGGCATTCGCTAAACCAGCGATATCACTAACGCAAAAACTCTCCCGACCCGAGATCAATGGCGTGTCGCGCATGGCGGCGCGCCATGGTGGTAAACATGGTATCTCCACGATCCGTACGTTGAACCAACATGGAAGCGATCACGGTAACCGCAAAGCCCGCAAAGGCTCCACGTCGATAACCCAACCAGCAATCCTCCCAAGCATAATTCGACACACCCGCACGCAACAAACCTTCGTGGTAGCCACGCACCAGTTCTTCCTCAACCGGCTTACGCACCTGCGGCTCTAACCCGGCACCAATGAAGTAAGCAACATCATTCATGGGTGCGCCCAAGGTAATGCTCTGCCAGTCCACGGCAGTAATGGCGATATCGGAGCCGGTGGTGTTGATCATCAGGTTATCCAACCGGTAATCCACATGAACCAGTGAGAATACCTCGGGGAATTCAGCATGAAATGGCGTATCGCTGGCTTCGCCTACCCGCTGGATGATCGCCACCTCATCCGCCGCCAGACTCGGCCCATAGCGCTCAACAAAACCCGGCAGGGTCTGGCGGTACAACGCCATGGTGTCTACTACCGCAGCAACTTCCGCATCCCGCAACCATTTCAGCTCGTGCAAGCTCGCGTCACACCAAGCCGGTGCCTGCAGCCCAACCAGTTCACGCAGTGCCGCCTGTGCAACAGCCGGGGTGCAGCCCGCGAGTTGATCGCCCTGCTCTGCTGGCGCTAGGTCCTCTAACAGTAAGAAAAATTCTGGCCCCTCATTGAGAATTTCTGAGTAGTAGCAGCGGGGCGTGTTAATCGTTACCCGATGCTGCAGCTCTTGATAGAAACGTACTTCTTTTAAAAAATTCAGCAGGGCGACACCCGTCTGGCGACTGTTCTCATCGTCGGAAGGAAATTTGCCGATTACGGAAGCAGGCAAGTCACCTTGATCGGCAAAGGCAAAGGTGTAGCGAACACACTTCCCGATCTGTCCCGTGCCCACCCGAGCCGCGTCAAAGCCACTGATTCGGCCGTTTAGGCCTGCTTCGGCAAAGCAAGCGTTAAACCAGTCCACACTGATCGTGTCTTCTTTGGGTATCTCAATCACGGTGACCTCCTCCGATAGCACTCCGGGTGAATTTGAGCTTACTGCGGCGTCATCAGCGCGGCCAGCCGCGCATCAAACAATGACGGCGCAATGGTCAGCCCTGCGCGGTGCACGGCAACCGCCGCCTGAATGTCTGCCACGACCTCCGGGTGATCTGCAGCCACATCAAAGCGCTCCGCGGGATCGCGCTGCAGGTGAAACAGCTGGGGCACGTCATGTTCCTGTTTCGCAGGCGCGAGCCCGTAGGCTCCTTCGGTAATGAAGTGCATTTTCCACGGGCCTTTACGATACGCGTAAAGCGCGCCCCCGCGGTAATAAGGCATCTCGTTACGCGGACTCGGTGCAGTCCCCAGCAGTCGGGGACTTAAATCCAGACCATCCGTCGCGGACTCGGCGTCACCGCCCACCAAGGTCATAACAGTCGAAAACAGATCCATGGCTGAACCCAGATCGCTGACCACATCTGGGGTGATGGTACCCGGCCAGTTGAAGACTGTTGGCACCCGAACCCCCCCTTCAAAGGTCGTCCCCTTGCCATCCCGCAGCAGACCGGAAACACCACCCTCTTCACGCATAAAGAGCCAAGGGCCGTTATCACTGGTAAACACAATCAAGGTATTTTCCAGCACATCCGCCTGCGCTAAAGCATCGCGAACCGCACCAACGCTGGCGTCGATTTCTTCCACCACGTCACCGTAGCGACCGCCCAAACTTCGGCCGGCAAATGCTTCACTGCGAAACAGGGGGGTATGCGGCATGGAATATGGCAGGTAGAGAAAAAACGGTTCATCCGCATGACGTTGAATGAAATCAATGGCCGCCGACGTCGCTCTTTGAGTCAGTAACGTCTGGTCTGTTGGCTGCTCGACGCTGTCCTCGAAGCCATCGGAGGTTACCTTGCTGAAAAACAACGGCGCTTCGAAGTGTTCTTTTTGGGGGGCGGCATATTTGGCTGCTCGGCGAGCGTAAATAGCCGCACGCTGCTCTAAGTCGCCACTCATATTCAGTTTCACCAGCGCTTCAAAATCCGGCTCGCCGACCCAATTCATGTCATTAGAATACGGCACGCCCACCCACTCATCGAAACCGTGTCGCGTAGGCAGCGCATGGGGGGCATCGCCCAGATGCCACTTACCAAACATTCCCGTCGCGTAACCATGCTCTTTGAGAGCCTCAGCCAAGGTCACTTCAGACTCAGGGAAACCGCCAGGCTCATCTGGAAAAAACACACGAATCGCGTTGCCATAAAGACCACTGCGTACAGGCAGTCTTCCAGTGAGCAACGCTGCTCGGCTCGGCGAGCAAACCGGAGCGGCGACATAAAAATCTGTCCAACGCTGGCCTTCAGCTGCCAGCGTGTCGATGTTGGGAGTGCGTATGTAGGGATGACCAAAGCTTCCCAAATCGCCATAACCCAGATCATCGGCAAACATGATGACGACGTTGGGTTTGGTGCTTGCCGTATTCGTTGCAGCCGCACCCGCGGGCGTCGCAGTGCTGCCGCCACAGGCGGCCAACAAGGTTGCGGACAATAAACCAAGCCAAAGTGTTGGCGGCAGCCGTCGGTGTGTTGTGCCCTGCATCTCATCTCCCCAAAACAAGCAAGTTATGTGCTTGAGCATGCCACGGGCTGGGAGTGAAGTCAGGCGTACTAACCTGCTAAGAAACGAAACCGCCCAGTTCGCTGGAGAAACCCGACACCAAGCTTTTGAATGCCCCAGCCATGATCACGAATTCCGCATCGTGTTTGGCCAGCGGATCTTCCTCGGGAATATCGTCCATATCATCCTGTCCCAGCAACCGAACCTTGCGCAGCACCAGATCCTCGTCGAGCACCAAACCGCAGACCTGATCGAAAATCACGCCCAAGCGATCTACCTTGAGCCCGTCGGTGACATGTCGCCGCACGGCACCATCCGCCAAATCGAAATCCAGCCAGTTCACTGAGGCACGGGTATCCGCAGGGTCGCGCATCCGGCATTCCCGACCCATCCGAAAATGCTCGCTGGCGCTGCCCATAAACAATCGCTTGATCATGTCTTGAGGCGGCGTCTTAAACGCGACAGGGGCGTACTGAAAGGTCACCATGGCGCGCTTCAAGGCATCCATAAAGTAATCGGCGACAGTCTCTGACGCACTACCAACAATCAGCACCCCTTCCTGGGGCAGCATAATCGCCTGCACACGGTCGGACTTCAGCAGCGCTTGGGGCAGCAGCTCGGAATACACCTCGTCCTTGAGGTCACGCTTTTCAGCTCGATTCGGCTCGGTGTGGGTGCGCTGTTTGAACGACTCAATGCGAACGGCCAAGGCTTCCTGCACCGCCGCCGCCGGCAGCACACGCGTCTGGATGCGCAACTGCAGCAAATCTGCTCCAGATACACGCCGGGCCAGCAGATCCCCAGCGCCAGTTACCGGCGGTTCAAAGCCGCCACTGCGCTCACTGAACGCGCCGCAGGGTTTGAACGCGGCGTTTTCCAGCACTTCAGAGAGTGCCTCTTCGGTGCCGGGCCATTGGCTGTGGATACGGTACATGCGGACGTTACGAAAAAATCGATTCACAAACTCTCCCCTAGGATGTCAGCAGATGTCTGTCGCATCGCGCGACAGACAGTGTGAAAATGAACGGGCGAGCAGGATACTTGAGCAGCCGATTGGGCGTCCAAACATTTCGCGCTGACTCGATCAAAATGATGAAGGAACCCCATGAAAGCCCTGTATTACCAGCCCAGCTGCGGCATCGCCGGCGACATGCATCTGGCCGCCCTCGTCAACCTGGGTGTCCCCCGAGCCTATCTGGTGGATATGTTGGGTCGGCTGCCAATTCAAGATGAATTCGAATTGACCTTCGAGCCTGCGAGCAAGATGGGTATCTCAGGGTTACAGGCCAACGTACAGATTGCAGATCAACACGATCACCGCCATCACAGCACCATTGTTCGAATGATCACCGAAGCCGCCTTGCCCGATGCGGTGACGGCTCGAGCGCTGGCCATTTTCGCGCTGATTGCCAATGCCGAGGGCAAGATTCATAACGTACCGCCGGAAAAAGTGCATTTTCACGAAGTGGGCGCCATGGATTCCATCATCGATCTTGTTGGTGCGGCAGTAGCCATCGAGTACCTTCAACCCGAGATTATCATTTGCGATTCGGTGGAAGTTGGCAGCGGCTTCGTCAATTGCGCCCATGGCCGGCTGCCCGTACCCGCACCGGCGACCCAAGAGTTGCTCATGGGAGTGCCGTGTCAGTACGGTACCGTGGATGGCGAAGCCACCACACCGACCGGTGCAGCCATTATCGCCAACGCCGTAAGTGAGTTTCTACCCAAGGGCACCTTTAGCCCAAATGCCATCGGTTATGGTGTGGGCCGAAAGGATTTCTCCATACCGAATGTGTTGCGGATCGCCTTAGGAGACTATCAGCCGGCATCCGTTGTCCAGCACAACGACCTGAGCCAGCGGTTTACGGACCTTGAGACGGGGCACTATCAAATCGAGGCCAACATCGACGACATGTCAGCCGAGGCATTCGGGCCATTGATGGACGCGCTGTTCAAGGCGGGAGCCGTTGAAGCCTTTACCCAGCCAGTGATGATGAAAAAGCAGCGGCCGGCTCAGTGCGTGACAGCCCTGTGCAGCGACGCCTGTCTGACCGCGGTAACGGATACCCTGCTCAACGCCTCCACCAGCATCGGCCTGCGGATCATGCCCTTCGCCAAGCGCGTACTGCCCAGACAGCAGCGCACCGTTGCGACTCAGCTGGGGTCGGTGTCGGTGAAAATCACCACCCAGCCCAATGGACACGAGCGCTTCAAAGTGGAACACGATGACATCCAGCGTTTAGCCGCTGAACATCAACTGGACTATCTCAGCGCCCAACAAAGCATTAATGACGAGGTAGCCCGGGCCCTAGGCCACGGCACCTGATTCAAAAAGCGCATCGATATCGGCGTCGCTCATACCCAGATCCGCCAAGATTTCACGACTGTTGTCACCGGGCACTGCGACGGGGCCAGGCATTTCCGGTGCGGTACGTGAAAAACGGGGCGCCGGTGCCGCCTGCAATACGCCATTGGCCTCCACCAACGTTCCCCGCTCTTTGTTGTGGGGATGCTCTGCCGCCTCATCAAGATTCAGAATCGGTGCATAGCAAATATCCGTCCCCAGCATGATGGCATCCCACTCGTCGCGAGTTTTACTCGCCATCACCGCAGCGAATTTTTCCTTCAGGGCCGGCCAGTCGTTCCGGCTCATCTGGCGCGGCAAATCCGGGTCGTCCGCCAAGCCGGTTTTTTCCAGCAGCAGCGCGTAAAACTGAGGCTCGATGGAACCAATGGAGACAAACTTGCCGTCCTTGGTTTCGTAGGTGCCGTAAAAGTGCGCACCGCCATCCAGCAAATTTGTCCCGCGCTGGTGATGCCAGACACCCTGACCCATCAATCCGTAGATGGAATTCATCAGCAGCGCAGAGCCATCGGTCATGGCCGCATCAATCACCTGTCCCTTGCCAGACTGGCCGCGTTCATACAGGGCAGCCATCACGCCAAAGGCCAGCATCATGCCGCCGCCACCAAAGTCGCCAACTAGGTTCAGGGGCGGTGTGGGCTTCCCGTCAGGCTCACCGATGCCATGCAGCACGCCAGAGAGCGAGATGTAATTGATGTCGTGACCCGCCGCGTGGGCCATGGATCCATACTGGCCCCACCCAGTCATGCGGCCATAAACCAATGCCGGATTTCTGGCCAAACACTCATCGGGCCCCAGCCCCAAACGCTCGGTTACGCCGGGACGAAATCCCTCAAGCAGGACATCGGCGCTTTCCACCAGTTTCAGCACGGTCTCCACACCCGCTTCGCTCTTAAGATCTACCGCAATACTCTTGCGCCCCCGCGCCAACACATCGTATTTGTTGGCGTCCTTACCCTTGGATGCGGAACGATCCACACGAATCAGTTCTGCCCCCATATCCGCCAGCATCATGCCGCAGAACGGCCCGGGGCCAATACCCTGTAGCTCGATCACCCGCAATCCTGTCAATGGACCCATCTTTCTCTCCCGATAAATTCAGTCCCAGAGTGTAGTGCCGAGACAGAATGGGCGCAAAGAGCGCCAGTAGGACCCACCGGCTGCTGATCAAAGACCACTTGGCAAACCACGGAATGGCTCCGTATGATCGGTCGCTTCACTTATTGGGAGAGGAGACACAGATGGTTGATCTTGACGAGCTCAAGAGTAAATTTCTGAATACAGAGTTCGCCAGCCGCGATCTGCAGATCGACGCAGACAATCTTTTGGCAAGCGCCACAGCATCCGGCGAGGCACGAGCAGAGTTTATCGACCCCGCTCACCCAGACTTTCAGGCGACACCCGCCTACTTATGCAGCATTTCCTCTGGTCGCCATTTGCCCATCGACTTTCCCTCACTGGGTGGCATACCCATGGACGGCGGCAAAGCCGTGGAACGTTTCGCGCCGGTACGCGCCGGCATTCCCTTGTCGGTCAAAGCCCACCTGCACGACATTTATGACAAGAAAGGCCGATCGGGCCGTATGATTTTCATCGTGGTACGCACTGAGCTGTTTGATGAAGCCAACACGCACCTCGCCAATATTGATTCCAGAATGGTTGTCCGGGAGAAGCCAGCAGCATGAGTATTTCTACAATCCAAGACGTTGAATTTGGTTCGGAACTGCCGGTCTTTGAGCCGGACACCTCATTGGAAAATGTCGGCAAATTCGCCCGGGCCGTTGGCTGGGGCGGCCCACGTTTTGAAAGTCATGAGGGAGCACGCAAGGAAGGGTTTCCCGGTGCGCTGGTGCCCGGCATCATGGGCATGGGTTTTTTAACGAGTGCGATTCACCAGTGGGCACCCACCGGCCATGTTGAAAACGTCGATACCGTGTTTCGAGCGCCCATGCTGGCAGATACCCCGGCCATCATCAGCGCTGTGGTGACCGATATTGACGAAGACGACGGCATCGTCGAACTCGATATGACGGTGAAGAACACCAAGGACGAGACACGAGTGTTTGGCACAGCCCGGGTGAAGCTTCCCCTGAGCTAACGGGTCAAGAGAACCGTTCAGTCAGCGAGCTGGTAACTCGACAGTGCCAGCTCAGTGCCTACCTTAGTCACCCCTGAGTCAATATCTGCCAGCGGCAGCTTCAGCAGGCCCATGCCCTGCCAAGCGTTCGCTTGACCCAGCACACCGACTTGAACCGCCTCGTCCCAAAAGATCGGGCGACGAAAATAAATCGATGCGTCAAAGGCCCAAGGACGCCGGTCTTGCCACATCTGAGCGGTCAAATAATGAACCCCCATACCACCGCCAATCAGCGGCGCGCGGAAACCCGCTCGCTCCGCTGCTTCTTGCTCATAGTGAATGCTGTTGCCCTCGACGCTGTAGGCCTTGACCCGTTCCGGCGTCAGTTCGTAGCGATCCAACAATGCCAGCGCGGCGACATCTGGTATAACCGGCTGGGGCCTGTCACCGGCACCCGAGCCACTGGCGGGGGCCCCCCTTTTTTGGCG
>PAFU01000004.1 GCA_002704225.1 Gammaproteobacteria bacterium
GGCGGGAGCGGGGGGGGCAGAAGTTGCAGGGGCGGCGGAGGGGGGTGGGGCGGGGGCGGCGACGACAAAAAGCCAATACGGTGTCTGATGCTGACGCAGCGGTTGATGTGTTTGATTTGGAGAAACTGGAAGCTCAAGTTCGGGAAGAAGAAGCGGGGGCATTTGCGCAACTGCTGGATCGTGCGATGACCTCCAGCGGCGTTGGCATTCTCGCCGCGATTTTGTTGGCTGCTGCCATCCTGTTGTTACTGCTCAGGCGTCGTGCTGCCCAGCAAGAGCAGGTGCTGGATGATGTGTTGGGTAATGGTGATGAGTCAGAGGAAGTGACGCCGCAGGAAGACCCTGAGCCAGAAGGTGTCACAGACCTCGATGAGGCCGATGAAGACGTGTACACCACTCGTCTGAAACTGGCCGAGGCCTACTTAGAAATGGGCGATGAAGATGGTGCCGAGGGTATGTTGGAAGAAGTGATTGCTGATGGCTCGCCAAATCAGCAAGAGGTTGCTCGACGTATTCTGGCCCGACTCGACGCTGAACGTACGGCGCAGCGACCCGAAAATGGAGACGACTAAACCCTTGTTGACCGACGATGTTGACCAGCATCATTTCGCGTTCTGCGTTCAGTATCGGGGCACCGCCTTCAGCGGTTGGCAGCGTCAACAGCATCAGCCGACAGTGCAGGGTGAGTTAGAGCGGGCATTGGGGACCATAGCCAATGCTGAAGTCTCAGTTCGCGCCGCTGGTCGTACCGATGCGGGTGTGCACGCCAGTGGCCAGATCGCCGGGTTTTCCACCCAAGCAGATCGACCGGTTGCCCAATGGTTACGTGGCGTGAACGGTCTGACGTCAGACGACATCCATGTGGCATGGATCCGGCAGGTTAGCGCGGATTTTCCCCCGCGGTTCGATGCGGTTTCCCGTCGCTACACGTATCTGTTTCATGATCAGGGTCGAGACAATCCGTTTCTGAATCATTTGGCCTGGTGTACCGATCCTTTGGACGACACCGCCATGCACACTGCCGCGCAAGTGCTACTGGGCGAGCATGATTTCAGCAGTTTTCGCGGTGCCGGATGCCAATCTCATACCCCCATGCGGCGAGTGGATCGGTGCGAAGTGCGGCGTGAAGGGGATTGGGTCGTCATGAACATTGAAGCCAACGCCTTCCTGTTGCACATGGTCAGAAACATTGCCTCAGCACTGCATCAGGTGGGGCAGGGGGCCGGCAGCGAATTCTTGCGGGAGTTGCTGTTGCGGCGAGATCGACAGGAGTTGGGGATTACCGGTCCCGCGCAAGGGCTGTATCTGGCCGAAGTGTCGTATCCGGGCTACGATTTTCCTGCCCCCCCACGAGTGCCTCTCATTAGGCATAGGTGAGACATTGGGCGTTTGACAGGCTTTTGGACTTGCCGTACCAACATCCGTGCTTTGTGAGGCAAGTGGAAGCGTATAGAATCTGAGGCTTCCCGCCGGTTCAAATCGGTCAGTCAGGCGATATCGATGAATTCCTTGTCCGCGCCATGGTGTAAAATTTGTGGCATCACAACAGTGCAAGACTCTTTGGCCATGTGTGAAGCCGGCGTGGATGCCTTGGGCTTTAATTTTTACCCGAACAGCGCGCGGTACCTGGATGCGGACAAAGCCGTCGAGATCTGCGAGGAAACGAAAATGGCCTTCCCTGAAGTCCAGCGGATAGGCTTGTTTGTCGATGCACCGGCGGAGCGGGTGCGTCAGGTGGTGGCCTCAGTGGATTTGGACATGCTGCAGTTTCACGGCGACGAATCGCCTTCGTATTGTGAACAGTTCGAGATGCCCTATATCAAGGTGCTGGGCGTGAACGAAGAAACCGACTTCCCGGCCTTTGAGGCTGATTTTGCCAGTGCTTGGGCGCTGTTGCTGGATACCCATGACCCGCAGATGAAGGGTGGTACGGGTCGCCGCTTTGATTGGACACTGTGGCCCACTGACTCGACAAGCCGCTTGGTGCTGGCTGGTGGTCTAAACGCAGAGAATGTCGGGGCTGCGGTGATGCAAATCTGCCCATTTGGTGTGGACGTGGCCGGAGGGGTCGAGACTGAACGCAAAGGTGTGAAAGATCACGCCAAGGCAAAGGCGTTCATTGAGAACGCGAAACGAGTGGAAATGTAGATATGGCTGAACCAACAGTTGAATCAATACCGTCAGAAGGCTATGCCCAACCGACTCAAGGTGGACACTTTGGTCAATTCGGTGGGCGATTTGTGGCGGAAACTCTGACCCATGCGCTGGATGGTCTTTCCGAGCTGTATGCTGAGCTCAAGGACGATCCTGAATTTAAGAAAGAATTACATGAAGACCTTGCGCACTTCGTCGGGCGACCAACGCCCCTGTATCTGGCAGAGCGTCTCACCGCGTCCTTGGGTGGCGCATCGATTTACTTGAAGCGTGAAGATCTCAATCACACGGGCGCACATAAGGTGTGCAACACCATTGGCCAAGCGCTGCTGGCTAAGCGTATGGGCAAGCCCCGAGTGATTGCGGAAACCGGTGCGGGTCAACACGGTGTTGCAACGGCGACGGTGGCGGCGCGACTGGGCCTAGCTTGCGATGTGTACATGGGCGAAGAAGACGTGCATCGGCAGAGTCTGAACGTTTACCGCATGAAGCTGATGGGCGCGAATGTCATTCCGGTGACTTCCGGGTCGAAGACGTTAAAGGATGCGATGAACGAAGCGATGCGCGACTGGGTCACCAATGTCGATAACACGCATTACATCATTGGTACTGTGGCGGGTCCGCACCCGTATCCCATGCTGGTTCGAGATTTTGCGTCGATTATCGGCCAAGAAGCCCGTGCCCAAATGTTACAGCAAGTCGGCAAGCTTCCGGATGTGGTCGTGGCCTGTGTGGGAGGTGGTTCAAACGCCATGGGCATTTTTCATCCCTTCATCGACGATGCCGATGTAGCTCTGGTGGGCGTTGAAGCAGGTGGTCATGGTCTGCAATCCGGGGCGCACGCCGCACCGTTAAATGACGGCAAAGTCGGTGTGCTGCATGGTAACCGCTCCTATCTGATGTCAGACGATGATGGACAAGTGCTCGAGACGCACTCCGTGTCCGCGGGTTTGGATTACCCGGGTGTGGGCCCTGAACATGCGTATTTGAAAGACATTGGACGAGCAACTTATGCAGCGGCGACGGATGACGACGCCATGGCGGCATTCCGAATGCTCAACCGCCAGGAGGGTATTTTGCCCGCGCTGGAAACCAGCCACGCACTGGCATGGGTGGTGGAGAACGCGCCGAAAATGCCTAGTCAAACCATATTAGTCAACCTGAGCGGACGCGGTGACAAGGACATTCTTACCGTTGCCGATATAGATGGAATTACTCTGTAATGGCGGAGACGAACACAGCATTGAGTGCCGGAAGAATTGCCCGGCAGTTTGATACCCTGCGAGCCCACGGCAAGAAAGCCTTGGTGACGTTCGTGACTGCGGGAGATCCGGGGCTGGATTTCACCGTGCCAGCCATGCACAGCTTAGTGTCCGGCGGGGCGGACCTGTTGGAGTTGGGTATTCCCTTCTCTGATCCGGAAGCGGAAGGACCGGCAATTCAGGCAGCGAATGAGCGTGCACTGGCCAATGGTATGACCCTGGCAAAAGTACTGGATATGGTGGCCGAGTTCCGCCAAACCGATTCCGTTACACCGGTGATATTGATGGGGTACCTCAATTCGGTACTGGCGATGGCTGACTTTCCTCAACGTGCGAGTCAGGCCGGGGTCGATGGACTGATCATGGTCAATTTGCCCATCGAGGAGGGTGCAGACCTACAACAAGCGCTCAAGGCGGTGAGTATCGACGTCGTCTGGTTAGTGGCACCGACCACATCCGATGAGCGGGCTCAGGAAGTTGCCTCCAATGCCAGCGGGTTTTTGTATTACGTATCTCTGAAGGGGACAACGGGCAGTGGCTCTTTAGCGGTGGACGAGGTCGCTGAGCGCACCGGTTATTTGCGGACACTAACCGATGTTCCGCTCTGCGTGGGATTTGGTATCAAGGACGCCGAGACCGCCAGCGCGGTCAGTGCGCACTCAGACGGGGTTGTCGTGGGTAGCGCGCTAGTCCAGCTGATGGCAGAGAGCCCAGACGTTGCGACCGCAACACAGCGGCTGCAAGCGGCTACAGCGGCGATCCGGCAGGGCATTGATGCCTGAGCAGCCAAAGGATTTGTCCAGTTGGTTGGATTACATCGGCCAGCAGCATTCTGAGGTGATCGATATGGGGCTTGAGCGCTTTTCCCAAGTGCAGTACTCCCTAAACCTCAAACAACCCGCACCAAGGGTCATCACGGTCGCCGGCACCAATGGCAAGGGAAGTACAGCCAGAGTGATAGAGGCTCTGCTGTTGGATGCTGGGTACTCGGTGGGGACGACGTTGTCACCCCATGTGTGGCGTTTCAACGAGCGCATACGGATTGATGGTAAAGAGGCTGACGATGCCGCGATCTGTAACGCCTTTGCCGCCGTTGATGATGCGCGAGGTGATTTGCCTCTAACCTACTTTGAGTTCAGTGCTCTTGCCGCGCTTTTTTGTATGGCTCGGTCGCAAGTAGACTTCGCCATTCTCGAGATCGGTTTGGGCGGACGTCTGGACGCCTTCAACGCAGTCGACGCCGATGTCGCAGTAATCACCAGCATCGGTCTGGATCACCAAGCTTTTTTGGGTGATACGCGAGAGGCTATTGGAGGCGAAAAGGCGGGCATCTTGCGGGCAGGGCAACGCGTGGTTTTGGGTCAAAACATGCCAGAAAGCGTCTATGCACGTTGTCGCACCCTAGACCTGACGCCCAACTGCTGGGGCGAGGACTTTTCAAGCTTCGAGGACTTTTCAAACCTCAATGGTAATAGGCAGTGGGTGTATTCCCGCACTGATCGAGAAGCCATCACGGTGCCGCAAACGCGATTGGCGGCACACAACATAGCGGTTGCCTGTGAAGCTGTCGCTGGCGACGTTGAACTCAACCGTGAACGAATTCTGCGCTGCGCGGATCTTGCCATCCCGGGAAGAATGGATTTCCGCGAAGCGGACGATAGAGTGTGGGTGCACGATGTCTGTCACAACCCGGACGGGGCTGACTTCTTTATGGGAGAGCTGGCAGCCAGAGGTATCACCCCATCGTTTTTCATTTGCGCCATGTTGGCGGGCAAAGACCACCTCAGTTTTGTCAAAGCCATAAACAACAAGAGCCTAAGCGGCACACCATGGGCTTTCGTTGACAGCCATGGCGACCGGCAACTGGCTGGCGAGGACTTGGCGGATACTGTCGGGCTGCCAGATGCAGGCGTTGGCGATATGAGGCAGGCCATCGGCCTGGCAAAGGCCGAAACAGGTCCGGGCGACGTGATTGTGATATTCGGCTCTTTTAACGCTGTTGAGCAATCTCCGTGGCTGGCATGATAGCGCCATGAATGAAGTGACTCGATATCGTGTGATCGGCAGCGTGTTTTTAGTGGCCATGGCAGCCATTTTCCTGCCAATGGTTTTTGATTCGCCGGCCCCGCCATTTAAGCCGGTTGCAGCCGTGCAAGAGATTGCTGCTGATACGACCTTGCGTGATCCCGTGACAGGCGCTGGGCAGACTGCATCGCCAGATGCGGTCGATCCGCGTGATGATGTAGACGAGATGATTGCTGAAATGCGGCAAGAGCAGACGGCTCTCAATCAAGCCTTTGACGATTCAAATATGCAGGATCAGATACAGCAGATGCGGGATCAGGTGGACGCTGACGGCTATTGGATCGATAACGGGACTCGCTTTGGCGAGCCTATCCTGACGCCGATACGAGCCGATACCGCGACCTTTGCCGTGCAGTTGGCAACCTTCGATGAACAAAGCAATGCGCGCAAATTGCGCGAGCAAGTGAGGTCCGATGGCGACGAAGCGTTCATGTCCCAGTACAAACATCGCAGCCTTGGCAGTGAAAAAGTGCGTTATCGGGTCGCGGTAGGGCCGATGCTCAGTCATACTCTGGCAAAGGACAAACGAGCCTCTTATTCCGAAAAATATGGGGTTGAGGCGATCGTTGTTGCAATGTCCCAATAGGGCATACGGACGGTGTGTTTAATGGTTGCTCAATAGTCGCTACGAGCGAGGAAAATGTCGCATCTCGATTACATCATTATCGGCATCGTGCTGTTGTCGTCACTGTTCGGGTTCTCCCGAGGCTTGGTCAGAGAGTCTTTTTCGCTGGTTGCCTGGGTGTCAGCGTTTCTTTTTGGTATCTGGTTCGGTCCTTCCTTAGCGGCGGAGTACGCCGAGTATCTCGGTGAAGAACGGTTTGGGCAGATTGCCGCTTTTCTGATCGTCATTGTTGCCACCCTGATGTTGGCCAGCATGATTCAATGGGGGCTGGGTCAATTGGTGACTCGCACCGGGCTGAGCAGTACTGATCGGTTACTCGGGTTGTTGTTCGGGGCTGCAAGAGGAGGATTGCTCGTCACCATCCTGCTCATGGTCAGTCAGAGTTTGTTTTCAAACACCGATTGGTGGGCCGATTCCGAGTTAAAATACAATTTTTTGCAGTTCGAGGATGAGGTGTTGATGCTGGTGGATATGGCCAGCGAATCGCTCGAAGAACCGCCGTCCGCGCCAGAACTCCCCAGTATTAATATGCCCGACTTAGCGCCACCGGATATCGAGATAGAAGAAAATCTTGATGATGTGGACTATTTCGAAGACTAGCCCGTAAAGAAGAGAAGCCAATGTGTGGAATTGTAGGCATTGTTGCGCGAAATGAAGTGAAGCAGGACATTTATGATGCCCTGACAATTTTGCAACACAGAGGCCAGGACGCTGCGGGAATGGTCACCAGCGATGGAAGACACTGTTACCTTCGCAAAGACAACGGCCTAGTAAAGGATGTATTCCAAGGTCAGCACATGCAGCGTTTGCAGGGCAATGTGGGGATCGGCCAGTGCCGCTATCCAACGGCGGGCTCGACCAGTTCGGCGGAAGCTCAGCCACTGTATGTTAATTCACCCTATGGCATTGCGCTGGCTCATAACGGCAATTTGACGAATACCGAAGAACTGATGAGCGACCTGTTTGCGGAAGACCTGCGGCATATCAATACCAGCAGTGATTCTGAAGTGTTGCTCAATGTTTTGGCCAACGAGTTGGGCATGCTTCGCGCCATTGATCCCTCGCCCACGGAGATGTTCAAAGCGGTTGGGGCGGTCCATCAACGCTGTCGTGGCGCCTATGCCGTTGTGGCCATGGTGATTGGCTCGGGCTTGCTGGGTTTTCGAGATCCTTACGGTATTCGCCCCTTGGTGTACGGTAGCCGCGAGACCGAAAATGGCACGGAATACATGCTGGCTTCTGAGTCTGTGGCGCTGGATATCTTGGGCTATACCCGTATCGCCGATGTGGCGCCGGGCGAGGCAATCTTCATTTCGAACGAGGGAGAAATCTTTCGTCATCAATGCGCTGCTAACCCGCGCTTGGTGCCCTGTATCTTCGAGCATGTCTACTTTGCCCGACCGGACTCCATCATTGACGACATTTCGGTCTACAAAAGCCGCCTGCGTATGGGTGAACACCTGGCCAAAAAAATATTGAGTCAATATTCGCAGCAGGATCACGACATCGATGTGGTGATACCGATTCCGGATACAGGAAGAACAGCGGCGCTACCATTGGCCCATGAGTTGGGGACGAAGTATCGCGAAGGTTTCGTCAAAAACCGTTACATCGGCAGAACGTTTATTATGCCGGGTCAGAAGCAGCGCCGGGATTCGGTGCGCCAAAAGCTCAACGCGATTGATCTCGAGTTCAAAGACAAAAATGTGCTGTTGGTTGACGATTCCATAGTCCGAGGCACCACGATTACGCAGATCATCCAGCTGGCTCGAGAGGCTGGTGCGCGCAAGGTATACATGGCCAGCGCAGCGCCGGCGCTGCGCTATCAGAACGTTTACGGTATCGACATGCCGGCGCGAGACGAGTTCGTGGCGCATCAGCGCTCGGAAGCCGAGGTTGCCAAGATGATTGGGGCGGATTGGTTGGTCTATCAGTCCATCGAAGATCTGAAGAAAAGCTGCCATGAGGGTAACCCTCATGTCGATGATTTCGAATGCTCGGCATTCGACGGTCGCTACGTCACCGGAGACATTGGCGCCGACTATTTGGCCAAAATTTCCGCAGCTCGAAGTGACGCGTCTAAGCGTCAACAGGAGCTCAGCTTTTTGATCGATACCAATGTGTTGGATTTACATAACCATTAAAAGAAGAGAATGAGTTCGTCATGCGGCTAAATAAACGAACACCATGCGTCGGCATCTGCTCGACAACCTACGGCGATTTGGTCTGCCGGGGATGTAAACGCTTCGCGCATGAAATCGTGCAATGGAATGGGTACGACGACGTGCAGCAGGATGCGGTGAGAGAGCGGCTGCAGCGAGTGCGGGACGAGGTTCTGACCCTCTTGCTGGTATGCCATGACGAGGCGCTGTTACAGAGCGCAATAGCCGACGCCGGGTTACAGGATTTGGATTTGATGGAAGCCCAGTACCAGCTACTTCGTTTTATGGTGCGTCGTGAGCAATCCTTAGCTAGCGCAGGCTTGGCGCTTGCCGCCCAGGCGCCAGTTCTAGAAACCCCGGCAAGCCCCCAGCCCGATCAGGTATTGGACACCCTCTACCTGATGCAGCTTCTGGACTCTGAGACCTTTCAGCGTGCCAAGGCCCACTATGAGCGCAACTTTAAGGTGCCGGCATGACGGATGCCGCACTCTCTGCCCGAAATGAAGATGCGTTGGGGGTCGTGCTCGCTTTTTTGACTGCGCGGACGCCAGATGCTTGGTTCAAAGCTGCTCCCGATCACCTGCCCGAATTGCTTATTGATCATGCAAACTGCGAGAAAAAGGCCGCCAGTACGGCGTTAAGAATGATGTACCGCTATGTCGAGCACCCGGCGCTGCTAAAAAAAATGTCCAGTCTGGCGCGGGAAGAACTGCGGCATTTTGAACAAGTATTGGATTTGATGGCGGATCAAGGGGTGGTGTACGAGCAGATCAACTCGGCTCGCTATGCCCAAGGGTTGCACGCAGAGATCAGCAAGGCGGAGCCGAAGCGATTGGTTGATCTGTTGATTTGTGGTGCAGTGGTCGAAGCCCGCTCCTGTGAGCGATTTGCGGGTCTCACTCAAGTGTTATCGAACAGCGTGGCAGGGCTTTACGCTTCGTTGCTCAACTCTGAAGCCCGGCACTTTCAGGACTATTTGCAACTTGCAAAAACCGCCAACGACCAAGGCGGTGGTTACGACGACTTTCAGCAGCGGGTTGATGTGTTTCTGGCCCTAGATGCTCAGCTTATTACCAGCGAAGACCATCAGTTTCGATTTCACAGCGGTGTGCCTACGCGTTAGCGGTCTCGGGTTCTGCGTAATGCGTCAGGCCAAAGCACTCTAGGCTCAGATCGTCGTCTACCTGGCGACACAGCCAGCCACAGTCCTGCCAGTCGCCCAAGACAATCCGTCTGAAAGCGTCTGTTCCGCGTTTGGGGTAATCAGCCGGACGGTGCGTGTGGCCATGAATCAGGGTGGTTGCGCCACTGATCCGCATGGCTTCGCCGATTGCAGCGGCGTTAACGTCCATGATTTGAGTCGATTTGTTGGCATTTGCCTGCATGCTTTGAGCGCGCATTTGTTTGCCGAGTTGCTGGCGGTCAGCCAAGGATTTTTCCATGAGTTCTTGTTGCCAAGCGTCGCTACGCAACAGCTTGCGTACGTTTTGATAGGCATGATCATCTGTGCAAAAGAGATCGCCATGACTGAGTAAAATGTCACCATCAAGAACAAATGGGTCCTCCAAAAGCGTGACCCCGGTGCGCTCGCAAAAGCGCTCACCCAGTAAAAAATCTCTGTTGCCGTGCACAACAAACACCGCTGCAAGCGCGCTGGCTTCGCGGAGGATGTCGACTATTTGCTCGGCTGGCTCCGACGTATCGTCGTCGCCGACCCACATTTCGACCAGATCACCGAGAATGTAAATTTCGTCAACGGATTGGGCCTCATGTCTCACCATGTTGGCGAAGGCGCCGAACACCGCAGAGTTTGAGTCGTCAAGATGCAGGTCTGAAAAGAAAATCCGTTTCATAGAGCGTCCCAAGGGATGCCCAGATGGTCAGCAGCTGCCTGCATTGTATTTTGCAGTAGGGCGACCCGGGTCATGGGACCCACGCCACCGGGTACCGGTGTGATCCAAGCGGCGCGTTGTTTGGCCGCCTCAAAATCGACGTCGCCATACAGTTTGTTGTTGTCGCCTCTCGTAATGCCTACATCGATAACCGTTGCACCTTCCTTAACCCAGTCGCCGGGGACTAAGCCGGGCCTGCCAACTGCGCTGATCAAGATGTCGGCTTGGCGTGCCATGTCGCCGGTATCCTTGGTGAACTTATGGGCGGTGGTTACTGTGACGCCGGCAAGCAGAAGTTCGAGTCCCATGGGCCTGCCAACATGGTTTGATGCCCCAATGATCGTCGCGTGCAGACCCTTATAATCGGTGTTGATGTGATCGAGCATCTGCATCACACCCATGGGGGTGCAGCTTCGTAGGGTAGGGCGGCGTAGTGCTAAACGCCCTATGTTGTACGCGTGAAAGCCGTCGACATCTTTGTTGGGCAGAATGCGATCTATGATTCTGTCCTCGTCGTGGTGAGGAGATAGCGGGCTTTGCACAAGAATCCCGTCAATCGCTGGATCCGCGTTCAATTCGTCGATATGCGCTTCCAGTTCTGCTTGGGCAATATCTGCATTCAGATGCAGGGCTCTTGAGTAAACACCGACTTCTGCGCAGTCGCGTCGCTTTCCTTTGACGTAGACGGCGGAAGCGGGGTCTTCACCGACAAGGATGACCGCCAATCCTGGGGGTCTGTGGCCTTGAGCAGACCACTGCTGGACGACCACGCGCAACCGCTCACGAATGCTCTTGGCTAGGGCATTTCCGTCGAGTATTTGCGCTGTCATAAAAGCTCCAGACTAATAGACGCGTTGGGACTCGCTAGGCCAGACCGGTAACGCCGTGGGGAAGAGGCACATACTACTACTGCCGGCAGGGTTAACCTAATGTTGAATGATTTCCCCTAATCCTCGATATAAAGCCCGAAAGTCACCGAAGGTGTTTGACCGGCTTTTGGCAGGTCAGTATGATCGCCACCTTGATGTTCAGTGTCTTCACTAGATCACTTCGGGGTATAGCGCAGTCTGGTAGCGCGCCTGCTTTGGGAGCAGGATGTCGGGAGTTCGAATCTCTCTACCCCGACCACTTTTCTCATCGATTTGTAGGGTTGTATTTTTCACAAATCAACGTGGCGGCGGTCCAACCAATCGATTGTAGTGAGCGCGTAAATCTCTTGCGCGTGGGCCCCTTCAGCATCAATTCGCCCAACAATGCGGTTAAGCACTCACAATCTTTGTTGCCGGTACTGAGTTGGCGTTATGCCATGCCAACGCATAAACGCTTGGCGAAAATTTACGGCTTCAGTGTAGTCGAGCAAGCTTGCAACTTCTGCAATGGTGAGTTGGGTATTTGCGAGATATTTCAGCGCAAGAATGTTCTTTACCTCTTCTTTGATTGCGCGAAAAGTGCTCGTTTCCGCCTCAAGTCGACGCCTCAGCGTTCGTTCACTTAGATTCAAACGTTGGGCTGTTTGGCGAACGCATGGAAAGTCTCCAGCTGACTGGAGCAATAAACGGCGCACGGCTGCCGAGGTATTCTCAATTTTGTTGCGGTCCTGCAGCATCTCTTCACACTGCTGCAAAAAGACCTCGTGTCCGTCGCGATTCGCAGTGCGCACGGGGCAACTCAATAGTGTCTTGGGGAGCAGCAACTGGTTATGGGGCTGATCGAAGGAGACTGGAATCGAGAGAAGCTGTTCGTATTCGGCTGCATAGTCTGGTGCCGTGTAGCAAAGCTGCAATTCTGCGCCTCTGAGGTGGTCGTTAATGAGAAACTCAGCGGTGGAGCAGAGTTGCGAAAAGACGAGTTCGGACACGACTCTGCGCTGATCTGGGCTACCTAATGCGATGGATGTTCGAATTGCCAGGCCCGCCTCGTGATCAAGTACCCGCCATAAAGGGCCCGCACCCAGAGTTGTCTGATACCGTTTCATGATACGCATACAACTGCCTAAGTCGGTGCAGCTCATGATCGCGAAACCGTAACTGCCTAGAGCAGTCACGTCAAAGCGACGCCCCAGATGTAGGGGTAGTGCGGGGTTTTTAGTCAGTTCAATTGCGCTTTGTAACATGATTACCGCATCAGATTCTTGCTTGACGCGTTCGCTAATCCCCATGCGAGGATTGTGTTCAAGTTCGGACAGCGCAAGCACCTGTTTCATGCTGCTGCCAGCCTGCTCAATCATGAGTGTAAGTTGTCTTAGGAATTCGAAGTGCGGATGACTGTTTGCCACGCTGTATTCTACTGAGGCTTAAGACACGAAATTCTAACAAGGCTTTTGGCCGATTATCACCCGCTGTTTGGCCGATTATCATTCCATATTTTTCTTCGGGTTCGCTATCTTAAAGCCTACGCGAGTCGATTGGCCTGGATCCTGGGGATGAGTTCTTAGGCTGGCCACGACCGTAAAGCCATTGAGAAATTTCTGGAGATAGGGTTTTCGCCATGACCTCGTTTATTGAACTCTGCGGCCAAAAAACCAACAGTTATGCGCAAAAGGTCGGTATCTTTTTGCGTGCCAAAGTGCGTAACGTGAAAAGGGCAGTTGGGCTTTTGTGCCTGTACATGATGTTGATTGGCTGCACTGACCCGGACAGCGTCCCTCAGACACATTTATCGGCACCCCCCATTCCAGCGCAGGCTGTCGATATTGAACGTTATCCACTCGGAACTGCACTGTTCGGCGATCTGCATGTGCATACAAGCTGGTCTATGGACGCTTATGCGGGAGGCAATCGCCTCGGCCCAAACGCGGTTTACCGTTTTGCGAAAGGCGAAAAAGTCGAATTGCCTGGGGGTGCAGAAGCACGATTGCAGTCGCCTCTCGATTTTGTAGCCTTAACTGACCATGCCGAAGGATTTGAAGCGCACTTGCCCTGTACTTCCATTCCTGAGTCTCGGGAATTTGATACCGACTGGTGCCGAGACTCTCGTTCTGGCGATATTGATATGGCCCAGATGCTGGATCAGGCCTTTGCGACGGCAGGCGCCAGACCGGCACCTCGTGCGTATATCATTTGCGGTGATGATTTGCGTTGCAGAGCAAACGAGATTGATACTTGGCAACGTGTGCAGGCAGTAGCTAATGCTCATGACGAGCCCGGGCGATTCACCGCCTTAATCGGCTATGAGTTTTCTTCGTTGTTAAGAGACATGGGCATGCTTCATCGAAACGTAATTTTTCGCGGATCAGAAGTTATCCCTCGCGCGATCTCGTCCTTAGATGTGCGCAATCAGAAGGAGTTCTTCGATCAGCTTGATGAAGCCTGCGTAGCGCCTTGTGAGGTGCTCACCATTCCGCATAACACTAATTACTCCTGGGGCCTGACATTTTCTCGTACTGATGAGGATGGGTCGGCCTACACCAGCGAGGACTTAGAGCGGCGTGCGCGCATTGAGCGCCTGTTTGAAGTGACGCAGATGAAAGGGAATTCCGAGTGTCAGATCGGCGTCGGCGCGTCTGACGAGGACTGCAATGTCGGCAACATATTCCCGCCCTGCGAGGAAGACGGCGAGGGGCGGTGCGCGAGCAAAAATTCGTTTTTGCGGAATATACTGCTTGATGGGCTTGCGCTTGAAACCGAGGTTGGACTCAACCCTTATCAGTTAGGAGTTATCGGTTCCACCGACACCCACACATCAGATCCGGGCAACACTCGGCCGGGCATCCCCGTTCGCTATCAGCCAGCCGAAGGCCTTGGCTTTGCTGTCGACCGATTGTTAGCGGCAGATCATCCGGTGGCAGGTGCCATTCGCCGTTTCTCGCCGGGTGGACTGGCTGGTGTGTGGGCGAAAGCCAATACGCGCGCTGAGATCTTCGATGCATTGCAACGGCGGGAAACCTTCGCAACCAGCGGCTCGCGACTTCGAATCCGATTTTTCGCCGGCGACTTTCCCGAAAACATCGGTGCCCAAGAGGATTCGATAGCGCTTGCCTATGAACGAGGAGTACCCATGGGCGCTGATCTCGCTGCAACGGAATCGCCCAGGTTCTGGGTTTGGGCCGCGCAGGATCCTGTAGAAGCGCCTCTTGATCGCATCCAGATCGTCAAGGGTTGGGTGTCCAATGGTGAAACACAGCAGCGCGTCTGGGATGTGGTTTGTTCGAATGAACGAGTCCCCGGCGAAGATGGCAAATGTCCCAGCACAACGGCAGAAGTAGACCTTGGAACCTGTGAGCGAATTGGCGGTCGAGGAGCTGCCGAGTTACAGGCAACTTTTTCAGACCCGGAATTTTCGGCTGACGAGTCGGCGTTTTATTATGCGCGCGTGTTGGAAAATCCAACATGCCGTTGGACGACACGATTAGCCAATAGTGCTGGTAAGGACCTGCCAGCGGATTTGGCTGCAACTGTTCAGGAGCGGGGTTGGTCCTCGCCGATTTGGGTAGGGCCTCGATAGTTACTCCCTAGAGGTAGAGTTTGTTCGCGCCCAGAAAGCTCGGTTTGTGGGTCGAATTCCAGTCAACGCAGCAGTTGCTTCAGAAACGCAGACTCGAATACGGAGAGAAAGTGTTGGCTAGTGCTGACGTAAGGCTATTGGATAGCTTGAGTGTTCAATGAGTTCAAAGGTGGAATAAGTGCGACAAGTTAGTGAGACGATC
This sequence comes from Gammaproteobacteria bacterium, assembly GCA_002704225.1. Classification (GTDB taxonomy): domain Bacteria; phylum Pseudomonadota; class Gammaproteobacteria; order Pseudomonadales; family Azotimanducaceae; genus UBA4421. The sequence continues at coordinate 14,826 of PAFU01000004.1, forward strand.
CCAGAAGAATTAGCTCCTCGCGTTGAGGCAGCGGTGGCTTGGTTTAATTCAGTCCCTGAATCAGACGGTGAAGCGTTCAAAGCGACGGGCATTCTCGATGCAGACGAAGCTCTGAGCGGGTCGGATGAACTGCAGCTGATACTATGCGGTGGTGATCGATGCGAGCAACACTCGTTTTGCGTGACAGGTACTCCCGATGCTTGGTCTGTGGAATTTGCGGGACGCACCTTCGGTCAACCGAGTGATAAGCCGCAGGCAGACCTCGACCCACCTCCAGGCGCACGACTTGATTGGTTAGACAATGCGTTGATGCAACATGCGTTTGTCGTTTTGCTCTTTTACCGAGGCTTCTGGTGACCTCCCTGTCGCGCCGAGTTACGGGGCTACGTCGAGAAGGGAGTTGTCGATAAAATTCGAGCAGCTGGCGGTGAGGTGTATGCGGTTACCAGCGAACCGCAGCGTTTGGCGGATCAGGCGCATGAACACTGGGAGCTTAATTTTGAAAACATTGGCGATCCGCATCAGGAGATTTCCAAGGCCTGCAGTGCGCAGGGCTGGCTGACTCTTTATGCGAACAGAGGCAGTCTTGAGTTCTTGCAAAGCGGAGCAGATTGGGAGATTGAGCACCCTAAAGGTTTTTTTCAGCCCGGCGTTTTAGCTTTAACCAAGGAGGGGAGGGTTCTCTATCGTTGGCGTTCGGTACCGTCGAGCGAGAATCTAAACGGTACTGCGATGCGGCCAACGCCCGACTATGTATGGGAGAGCATAGAGCGGATGATTGCTGCTGGAGACGCTGCGAACGATGCTTTCCATGATGATAACCCGGTGGTCGATCAGCGGCCGCCGCCAAGAATTCTATTCTTTGCGGCAATCATTGCGAACGGCTGGTTTGTTAAGCCCAAATCTTTCATGTATGCACCGGGTATGAAATCTATCCCCGCTCGATTTAAAAAGGCTTTCTCGCGTTGGCTGCTGTTCTTGTTGTTCTGGACCGTTGCCATCGTAGCGCTGCCAATGGGGTGGGTTGGCGGGGCTTTTGCGAGTTGGTTCGTGTGGATCATGTTTAAACTTAGGCGCACGATCCAGGACATGGATCAACAGGTTGAGCTTCGGGCGAATTGATGCCCATTCCCGGCAACAAGGCGCACCCAAGCAGTCTAGGATCAACCGTCTATTGGCTGAAGGTTGAGTCCTGAGCACCAAGGCGAGAGGCATTGGGCGGGCATAGAACGACCACTATCGATCGAAATACGTTAAGATAGAGAAGCGGGCAAGAGGCTGTTTTTTAAAAGAGCGATCATTGCCCGTTTTTATGTGTTGTAGGAGCAATTCGGTTTGCCAATTGCGCCCTAAAGAAGCAATGGATGGTTTCCCATCGGAAAAGTCACTTTAGAACACTGGTTCAGCATAACGCGCCCGTAGCTCAACTGGATAGAGCATCGGCCTTCTAAGCCGAGGGTTGCAGGTTCGAGTCCTGCCGGGCGCGCCAATGAACTCAGGGCGTTGTGGGTATTTTCCGATGAATCAATCAAAGACCTAGCGTCTATGCGATGACCGTCCTATACTTGCGCGCTCGAATGGTGGGCGTAGCTCAGTTGGTAGAGCTCCGGCTTGTGATGCCGGCGGTCGTGGGTTCAAGCCCCATCGTCCACCCCATTTAACTCACTGATTTAATTGACTTTTTTATTGTCGAGTTAATGTTGGCACC
>PAFU01000011.1 GCA_002704225.1 Gammaproteobacteria bacterium
CCCGAGCGTTCAGCGCTCGAACGGCGTTTTCATCAAGCATGTTGTGCATGCCTGCCAAGGCCTCACGGAGGCCGGGTGGCGCGCTGCGTTGCACCAAGGTCGCCGCGCGATACTCTGGGAAATAGCCCAGGTCATCGTCCAGTACCCGAAGCTGGTAGCGCTGCAGTTCACCATCGGTGCTGTAAGCGTCTGTGACATCAATAGCGCCGTCAGCAATCGCCTGATAGGCAAGACCGTGTTCGATACCGGTAACGGACTGGTTTAGCCCATAGTCCAAGGACAGTCCGGGCCAGCCATCTTCGCGCTGCAAAAATTCATGACTGAAGGCCAGGGTTAAATCGTTGCCCGCAAGATCACCGACTCGCTGCAAACCCAGTTTTTCGCCCAGCGCCTCACGAACCACAATGGCATAGGTGTTGTTAAACCCGTACTCCTCGAGCAGTTCGAGCCCATCGGGAACTAGTGCGTCATTGATCTGGGCTCGGCCTGGATTGCCGGGCATATTCAGTACCGCCTGACTCAAGGTACCGGTGTATTCCGGATACAGATCAATTTCACCATTCTTCAGAGCCTCGTAGCAGATCAGTGTGCCACCAAGGCCAAGCTGCCGAACCACGTCGAATCCCTTTGCTTCGAGCACCTGAGCCGCGATTTCCGCTAACAAGTAGCTTTCACCAAAGTTCTTACTCCCTACGACGACGACATCCGGCTCTTCAGCGCCAAACGCAGAGCCAGTCATGCCGACCATCAGACAGAACCACAGCATGAGCATTTTCGTCTTCACGAGAGCTGACTCTCGATCAACCGCTCGGCATAAGGTGTTGCCGGATGCTCGAGAACCTCTTGAGGAATACCGCTTTGCACCACCTTGCCTTGATCCAAAATCACCAAAAAGTCTGCTAATCGGCGGGCTTCGCGGAGGTCGTGAGTCACCAGCACGGTGGTGGATGGGTGCGTCTGACGCACCTGCTCAAAGCTTTCGTACAGGCCAAGTCGGGTAATCGGATCGACCGCGGAAAACGGCTCGTCCAGCAGCAAGATGGGCGGCTGTAACATCAGCGCACGACAAATACCCAATCGCTGCTGCTGACCGCCGGAAAGCTGCCTTGGTAGACGCTCAGCCAGCTCAGCTGACAAACCGACCGTATCGAGCAGAGAGCGAAAGCGCTCTTCCATTTGCTCTTCGGACCAACCCTCAAGCTTGGCGACGAGGGTGACATTTTCCCGAGCCGTCAAATGAGGGAAAAGCCCAGCGCCTTGGACTGCGTATCCAATACCGCGGCGAAACGCCTCGAGATGCTGTGTGGGCACCGCTTGGCCCAAGACCTCAATCTGACCAGCATTGGCTCGCTCCAAGCCATTGATCATTTGCAGCAGAGTGGTTTTGCCGCTGCCACTGGTGCCGACGATTGCTGTGGTCTGATCCTTGGGCAGCCTCAAGGACAGATGACGAAACACCGATAAGGTGCCGAAGGATTTGTCCACGCCATCAAAGAGAATGGCTGGCTCCACCGGCAGCTCCAGTTCAGCCACGATCGTCCGCCAACCCATACTTGTCCTTCAGCGCGACGCCATAGTGACGCAGCTCATTCAAAACAGCCTGTTTGTCTGCGGTGAGCGAAGCGCCGTTTAACTCATCCAAACGCTGGTTGAAGCCCGACAAGTTCAACCAATCACCGTCGCCAACCAGCTTTTCAGCGACGTATTCCCGCCAGGCATCGGCCTCTTGGGGCGCCAGTAAGTCGGGAAAGGAGCGCGCCTTCATCCGCGCAGCCAAGGTGGGCAGACGAGCATCACGGTAGTCCATATCCGTCCAGCGCCCTTCGGCCAGCTCTGAATACAGGTGATTAGAACGTGCCTTATCTTCTTCCTGCAGGAAGGCTCCATAGAGTGCTGCATCGGCGTCTTTTTCTTGGGGCATACCGTCTTGCACGAACGCACGACGGACCTTTTGCGACAGCGCAGGCTGATTGAGGCGTCGCCAGCGCTCCTTAATGACTTTTTTGGACAACGACAGCTTTTCAATGTTCTCGTCGGTGAGCACCTCGAAGGGTGCGATGAATGGGCTGCGATTCACCTTCACCTCACGAAGCGGCGCGCGAGTTTCGCCCCTGGGCACAAAAAGCTTGGTGCGAATCTCATCCTCGGACCAGTCCAGCAAACACTCGATGTCTTCACCCAAATCCGCCACCACGATGGCGTTAGAATTGCTCGGGTGCCGCGTAATGGAGACAACCGGAGCGACGTTGAAGCGATCCTTTCCATACATCGCAGAGACGTGGGCGCACAGGCGCGCACCTAACGGTTCCAAGAGCGACTTCACATTTTTCTTCTGGCGCATGCCGTAGTAATACTCGAACAGTTTCGGCTGCTGCTCTTTCAGCAGTCGCGCCATACCAATGGTCGCATGAACATCTGACATCGCATCATGGGCCTGACCGTGATCGATGCCGTTGGCCTTGGTCAGCTCTTCTAACCGATAGACAGTCTGGCCATTCTCATCGGTGGGCCAATGGATTCCTTCAGGACGCAGGGCTCCGGCCGCACGCACCAAATCAACCAAATCCCAGCGGGTATTGCCGTTGCGATACTCCCGCGCGTAAGGGTCCTGCAAATGGCGGTAGAGCGCGTAGCGCATAAACTCATCATCAAAACGCAGGCTGTTGTAGCCAAGGGTGCAGGTGCCTGGCGCATTAAATTCCTGCAGTATGTTTTGCAGTGCATCGAACTCACTGATGCCTTCAGCCGCCAACTTGCTCGGTGTGATACCTGTGACTAAGGACGCATCGGGGTTTGGCAATACGTCATCGGGCAGTCGAACGAAGAAGCACAGTGCCTCGCCGATGGGGTTTAAATCCAAATCGGTTCGAATACCCGCAAACTGCACAATCCGATCCCACTTCGGATTCGTACCCGTAGTTTCAAGATCGTACCAATAGAAACTGTCAGCCATGTCCGCTACCCTCGCCAGCCATGTTAAAACCATACCCTAATCCGCGAACACTGGCCCTGTACTTGGGTCCGTTTATTGCGTTTTGTGCGTTTTTTGCCTTGTGGCAAAGCAGTGGTGACACCGAGGCGGCTATCACGCTAGGGGTAACTCTGTGGGTCGTGGTTTGGTGGATCTTTGAGCCCATTCCGATTCCCGCGACCTCCCTGTTGCCCATGGCGCTGCTCCCGTTATTTGGGGTTTTGTCTGCCAAAGAATTAGGTGCCGCGTATGGCAACCCCTTGGTGCTTTTGATGTTGGGTGGTTTTTTGCTCGCGACCGCTCTGGAGCGCAGTGGCGCTCATCGTCGTATCGCTCTGTATATGGTTCGCGCTTTTGGTGGCAACAGCTCACGCCGCCTCGTTTTCGGGTTTATGTGTGCCAGTGCATTTTTGAGTATGTGGATTTCCAACACGTCCACCACGTTGATGCTGCTGCCTGTGGCCCTCGCGGCACTAGAGAAGTCTGACGACGCGAAGCTGGCGGCTCCGCTTCTGCTCGGCATCGCCTATGCCGCTAGCATCGGAGGCATAGGCACACCCATCGGTACGCCACCCAACATGGTCTTTATGGGGGTTTATACGGAAGTGACCGGCTCTGCCATTTCCTTTGGTCAGTGGATGATGTGGGCAGTACCCGTGGTCGTGGTGCTTCTGCCTATCGCAGGATTCTGGATCACGCGGGGTGTGTCCAAACGGGGCGGCGTCGCGCTGCCAAGCAGTGGCGAGTGGACCCTTGCCGAGCGCCGGGTGCTCACGGTTTTTTCTGTCACCGCTGGGTTATGGATGACCCGCAAGGGTCCCTGGGGTGGATGGAGCGAATGGCTCTCCCTGCCAAATGCCAATGACGCCATGGTGGCGTTTCTGGCTGTGGTTGCGCTGTTCGTTATCCCCAGCGGCCAGACCAACGGCAAGGGCGAAACCGAGCGCCTACTCGACTGGGAAACCGCTGAACGAATCCCCTGGGGCATGCTGCTGCTGTTTGGCGCTGGCATCACCATCGCGACGGGCTTCATCAATTCAGGCCTCAGCGGCACGATTGGACAATCGTTGGAGCAGCTCTCTACCCTGCCTTTGCTCCTCATGATCGCGACGATCTGTTTGGCGGTCACCTTCCTGACGGAAGTCACCAGCAATATGGCGACGACAACCCTGCTCATGCCCATCTTGGCGGCCGCGGCGCTGGGAGCTGGCACTGACCCTGCGTTGTTCATGATCCCGGCGGCCATGAGTGCTTCTTGCGCGTTCATGCTGCCAGTGGCCACTCCACCCAATGTCATTACCTTCGCCACTGGGCGCTTTTCTATCCAAACCATGGTGCGCGAGGGCGTGGTATTAAATTTGGTCGGGGTCGTGGTAATCAGCCTCGCCTGCGTGCTCTTGCTTAGAAATATTTGATGTACTTGAGCGCTAACTCATGGAACCCGCACACCAACGGTTGCTGGCCCAACCCGACAGTGCCACCATGCGGCAACCGACTTTTGACTGATTGATCATGCATGTTGTAAAGGGCATTTTAGCCTGTATCTCTATCGCCATCGCCACCGTTGGTGTCTGTGCTGTCCTACTTGTCTGGTCGCTTCACTTCGCTATCGCGCCAAAAGCCAGCAAACCCGCTATCCAAAAACGAATGGATTACATCATCATCTGGTGGACCAGAGCCAATCGTTGGATGATCCACCGCCTGAATCTTGTCTCACCCGAGATTCTCTGGGAGGGACGGGAACACTTGTCACCGGAGCAGTGGTATCTGGTGGTTTGTAATCATCAGACTTGGGCTGACATTTTGCTGCTACAAACCTACTTACTCGACGACATTCCTCCACTGAAATTTTTCACGAAATCTCAGCTGATTTGGCTCCCCTTTGTCGGCCAGGCGATGTATGTGCTGGGGTTCCCCTTCGTAAAACGCGTCACTAGGGAGCAAATAAAGAAAAATCCACGTTTGCGCAGTGCAGACAAAGACAACGTGATGAAAGCCTGCGAAGGGTTAAAGAATCACCCGAGTACGATTCTAAATTTCGCCGAGGGCACACGTCGAACGGACGAAAAACATCGCCTTCAAGATTACGCCTTCAAACATCTGCTGAAGCCCAAGGCTGGCGGCATCAACTACACCCTCGAGGGCATGGGCTCCCATTTGAACGGATTGGTCGATGTCACGATCATTTACCAGGATGGTGTGCCTACATTTTGGGATTTTTTGCAGGGCAAAAGCGGCCGAGTCATCTTCGATGCCCGCTACCGCCCTTTGCCTGAATTTGCCGCGGAACCACTAGGTGAGACCCAGCGCAAAGCTCAAGTCGCCCAATGGGTCCAACACCTATGGGAAGAAAAAGACGTCCTGATATCACGTCATCTTACAGGCGACTGAACACGTCGCTCTTGGTCTGTCCTCAATGGGCCTCAATCCAAAGTGATTGGTGCCGCAGCTTGAGGCCTTTCGGCGTTGGCATTTTGCATCCTCGCCAGCTCACGCTCCACTGCCACCAAGCGTTTGTTTGAAGCGATCCGAAACGCATCAAAGGCCAGCACTGCCTCAGTATTTTCCAACACCTGAGGACGTAAACCCGCCTCGATCTTTGCGAGGTTTTGACTCGCTACATTGGTCTTATCGACCAATTCGCGCTGGGATCGCAACATCTGCTGCAGCTGAAGCTCGAGACTGGTGACCTGATCGATGAGTTGTTGCTGAACCTTCAGGGCCTCTTCGTGACGCCCAGTGGCCGCCTTCAAATCGCGGTTAGTCGCGCGAATACCGTTTAACGTCGCGCTGACGGTTTTGAGCCGAGACTGGTTCTCCTTGATCCAATCTCTGTTGCGCTCATTCGCAATGGCCCAGAGTTTGCGAATCTCGGATTCCCACAAGTTAATTTGCTGTTTCGTATCCTGGCCTTCTTGGCTCATCGCATTATCGGTTGCTGACAAACGTTGTTCGAGAACCGCCAGCCGTCTGTTTGCGTCGTTCAGTCGATCTTGCTCTGCCGCGAGCATCTGTTGTTGGTTGGCGATAAACCAGCCCGCACCAGACAAACCCGCGATCATCAACGCCAACAGGAGCGTCGTACCCATCCCGCTGCTGCCCGAAGACTTCGTCGACGGCCTGCGCGCGCCACCGGAACGATAGCGATCATTCTCTTCAGTAGACAAAACGTCCTTGGGGGATTCATCCATGGGTTGCGCTCTTTTCATCGACACAGGGCCCTCGATTATAGAAACGATGCGCATCACATGACAGCGGCGAGTATAAAAATCCTAACGCAGACCGCTGATCCAGATAATGCTACAGCCTGTCGGTTTCGTATTTTGAGTGCAGCCTGCCCCCGTAGTCTCGACCTTCTTGGCTTAGCAGGGTTTGCAATGACTTTTTTGAGCGCACTGCGCGATCTTCAAACAGTGGTCGTTCACAAGAGTCACGCAAAACCAAGCGTTTCCGGTCATGGGCGAAAGCTCCTCACATTAATCTCAATTTCAGGCCTCTTGTTATGACGAAAAAACCTACGAAAAAATCCATCGCGCTTGCGGTAAGCGCAGCGCTTGCGGCATCGACCATGGCTCATGCGAATTCGCCATCGAACAATTCCTCGCTACTCAACGCTTCCACCTTGGAAGGCGGTTATATGCAGTTCGCCATGGCTGGTGAAGGCAAATGCGGCGAGGGTAAATGCGGGGGTGCCTAGTCCATCCCTGACTCGAGCCGCTGGAAGCGGCAGTAACGAAATACAGGGTGCGGGCTTAGGCCTGCGCCGCGTATTTTTAGACGAATTCGCTCGTAAACCTCCAGCGCATACGTACTTCTTTGAAGTAGCTCCGGAAAATTGGATCCATGTCAAAGGCCGATTTGCCTGTCTACTCGACCAAGTCGCTGATCGTCTGCCGATGGTATGTCATGGGTTGTCGTTAAACCTTGGCGGACAGGCGGATTTGGATATTGGCCTCATCAAAGACATCCAGCACTTTCTGCAACGCTACCAAGCGGTCTGTTACAGCGAACACTTGAGCTACTGCGGCGACACAGGCCACCTCTATGACCTGCTGCCCATTCCCTTTACCCAACAAGCCATCGAACACGTCAGTGACAGGATCAAGCAGGTTCAAGATGTCCTAGGACAGCAAATGGCCATCGAGAACGTGTCCTATTACTGCGCCCCAGGCCAACAAATGCCAGAGATCGATTTTTTGCTCGATGTACTGGAGCGAGCCGATTGCTTGCTGCTGCTCGACGTCAATAATGTTTACGTCAATAGCGTGAATCATGGCTACGAGGCCGTGCAGTTTTTGCGGCAGCTGCCAACGCAAAAAATCGCTTACGGCCATATTGCCGGTCACTACAGGGAACACGAGAAACTGCTCGTGGATACTCATGGCAGCAATGTCATCGATCCGGTGTGGGCCCTGTTGGCCGATGCTTACGAAATTCACGGCGTTTTCCCGACGCTGCTGGAGCGCGATTTTAACATCCCGCCCCTACAACAGCTGGAACAAGAGCTGCAGCACATCGTCAAAATCCAACAACACACAACCGCCATGCCATCTGGCGCGAAACAAGCGGTATCGGGCACTTGAACGACGCGCTGGACATCGTTCAAATGCGCTTTACGGGCTACCTTCGTGACCCTATTGCGGTTCCGATACCCTCAGATTTACCGGCAGAGCGGATGCAGGTTTATCAAGACTTGGTCTTTCGCAATCTTGACAGCTTGCTTGCCGGCAGTTTTCCCGTTGTTCAAAGCATCACCCAGCCCCATGACTGGGAGACACTGATTCGCGGATTCATTCGAGATTACCGAGCAACTACCCCACACTTCCCGTTGCTGCCCCAAGAATTTCTCGGCTATTTGCAGGGCCTTTACCAAAGCAATGATTCGATTTTTGATCGCTGTCCGTTCATTTGGGACCTAGCCCATTACGAATGGGTAGAGCTCGACGTTCAAATCGCCGACACCCCGGAACCAACACGGGTTACCACGACAGCGCAAGCCGACGACGTGCTCGAACTAAACGCTACGGCTCATGTGTTGGCTTATGAGTGGCCGGTGCATCAGATCGGCCCCGAATTCATACCAACCAAGCGACCGGAGACACCCACGTTCTTGACGGTATTTCAAAACGCCGAAGCAGATTGCGAGTTTATGTCGCTAACACCTTTGGCCGCCCTACTGCTGGAAAACATCGAACATCATGCCGCCTGTTCGTTGGCCGATCATGTGGCCATTCTCGCGAAACAACACGACACGCTATCCCGTCAAAGCCTTTTCGACGACACCGTGAACCTTGTCGACCGGATGCGAACAAAAGGCTTAGTGTTCTGCCGTGCAGCGGCAGGCTAACTTATCTGAAAAGCGGTCATAGGCGGACCGTTGGAGGCGATATGCGCAACACGATACAACGAGCAAACACGCTGCTGGACTACCTAGAACCCGGAGAGCTTTTCGCGGCACTTGCCCTTCGTCTTTACCTTGCACCAATTTTTTGGATGGCGGGCACCCGCAAGTTGAACGATATGAGCAGCACGATCGCTTGGTTCGGCAACGCAGATTGGGGGTTGGGATTGCCTCTACCTGCCGTTTTGGCGTGGCTCGCCACGTTGACGGAAGTACTGGGGGCACTGTTGTTGCTCATCGGCCTTGGCGTCCGCTGGGTTTCGATACCACTCATGGTCACCATGCTGGTCGCTGGGTTGGTCGTCCACTGGCAAAACGGATGGCTGGCAATCGCCAGCGGATCCGAGCTTTTTGCGACCGAGCGTACGATAGAAGCCACAGAACGGCTGGGGCGGGCCAAAAGCATTCTTCAAGAACACGGCAACATTGATTGGCTGACAGAACACGGCAACTTCGTCGTGCTGAACAATGGCATCGAATTCGCTGCCACATATTTTGTGATGCTGTTGGCGCTGTTGTACTTAGGCAGCGGTAAGGCGGGGGCAGACTACTGAATCAATCGCCGGTTTCATCTGGGTTTATAAGGCAGGTGACCTGTTGTGACAAAGCCATGCCCAACACATCAACCGTCTGTGGCGCACACAAAAAAGGCCCACCAGTTTCCTGATGGGCCTTTGTCATTGCTTCGTGCGAACCTGTCGACTACAGGAAGTTCAGAATCGCTACCAAGACGACGGTCAGTGCCAGTCCACAATGAATCACGCCGCGAACCGTGGTCAGTGGACCTTGCTTACCAAATATTGCGTTGGCTTCCAGCGCCGCGACGATGGCGACACAGACCCATACCGCGGTCGTGCTCGAGGCTAGGCTGCCACTGGACAGGTGCGCGCTCGAACCCATGAGATACAGCATGGGCATGGAGAACAGCGTGTTTGTGCGAGAGGCCAGTGCAGCCTTCGGTGCAGCCGCTGCAGCCTCGGGGTTTGGCTCGTTACCGGCCTGTACACCCTGATTGGACTCCACGATGATTTTTTGATTCGGCCAAATGATCAGCCAGACATTCAAAAACATCAGTGTACCCATCAGGGCGCCAACCGTGATGTCTGCGGTTAATCCCGTATGACGATATCCCAGCAAGATAACACCGGTCAGGAAGGTACCCATGGCACCCCAGCGGAACCACCACAGGGCGCGAGGCGCGAGCTTTGAAAACGCGTCAACGCGAGCAGCCGGCTCGGCTTCTTTAAAATACTCTGTTTGTACAAAGTTGAAGTAATACAGTAGGCCTATCCATGTGACACCGAACAACATGTGTCCGAATCGCGCCAAATAATCGATAAACATCATGTCCATAGAGTTCCCTCACCCATAGTTTGAAAATACCGAGAAAGAATAGCTAAACAACCACAGCGGTACCAGCATTAGCGACAGACAACTTTGTCGAGGCGCGGCAAATCGGATGAAGCAGGACGGCTCGACCGAGCGAAATTGATGCAAAAAAAAGCCCGCAAATCGACGATTCGCGGGCTTCTCGGGGCGTAAGCGTCGCTTACATCATGCCGCCCATGTCGGGCATGCCACCAGGCATGCCACCGGCCGCAGCGCCTTCTTCAGCTGGCAGTTCGCTGACCATGGCTTCGGTGGTGATCATCAGACCCGCCACGCTCGATGCCGCCTGCAGCGCCGTACGGGTGACCTTGGCTGGGTCCAAAATACCCATGGCCAACATGTCGCCGTATTCACCGGTGGCTGCGTTGTAACCGTCATTGCCAGACAAGGCTGAAACCTTGTCCAGAACAACGGCGCCTTCAACACCGGCGTTGGTCGCGATCTGACGCAATGGCGCGCTCATCGCACGCACGGCCAGGGCGATACCGACGTTTTGGTCTTCGTTGTCACCAACCGTCGCTTCCGCTGCTGCAATGGCGCGAACCAGTGTGACACCGCCGCCGGGAACCACACCTTCTTCCACTGCTGCGCGCGTGGAGTGCAGAGCGTCTTCAACGCGGGCTTTCTTCTCTTTCATTTCAACTTCGGTTGGCGCGCCAACCTTGATCACAGCAACACCGCCAGCCAACTTAGCCAAACGCTCTTGCAGCTTTTCACGATCGTAGTCTGATGATGTGTCTTCAATTTCCTGACGGATCTGCTTGATGCGACCGGAAATATCATCCTTCTCACCAGAACCGTCGACAATCGTGGTGTTCTCTTTCGTGGAAGACACACGCTTTGCCGTACCCAGATCTTCTAACGTCGCGCCTTCGAGAGTCAGGCCCACTTCTTCAGAAATGACGGTCGCTCCGGTCAGAATAGCGATGTCTTGCAACATCGCCTTACGACGATCGCCAAAGCCAGGAGCCTTAGCCGCTGCAACTTTCACGATGCCGCGCATGTTGTTCACAACCAGTGTGGCCAACGCTTCGCCTTCGATGTCTTCAGCGATCACAACCAATGGACGACCGGCCTTGGCAACGTTTTCTAGTACGGGAAGCAGATCACGGATATTTGAGATCTTCTTGTCACACAACAGGATGAAGGGGTCATCGTGCTCTGCAGCCATGTTGTCCTGGTTGTTGATGAAGTAAGGCGACAGATAACCGCGGTCAAACTGCATGCCTTCAACAACGTCCAGTTCGTTCTCTAGCCCCGAACCTTCTTCAACCGTGATCACCCCTTCTTTGCCGACCTTTTCCATTGCTTCGGCAATGATTTCACCAACAGCGGTGTCGCTGTTTGCCGAGATCGTGCCTACCTGAGCAATGGCCTTGGAATCTTCACATGGGGTCGCTAAGCCTTGGATGTGTTCGACCGCCGAAGCAACGGCTTTATCGATTCCACGCTTGAGATCCATTGGGTTCATGCCCGCAGCAACAGACTTCAGCCCTTCCTGCAAAATCGCTTGGGCCAGCACGGTCGCTGTGGTGGTGCCGTCACCGGCTTCATCAGAAGTCTGGCTTGCAACGGTCTTAACCATTTGCGCGCCCATGTTTTGAAACTTGTCTTTCAGCTCAATTTCTTTCGCTACTGACACACCGTCCTTGGTTACCGTAGGCGAACCGAAGGCTTTGTCTAAAACCACATTTCGGCCCTTAGGACCCAGGGTCACCTTGACCGCGTTTGCTAGGACATTGACGCCTTCCAGCATTTCAATGCGGGCATCATCTCCAAATTTTACGTCTTTAGCGCTCATCGCTTAATTCCTCTTAATCGTGTCTGACTCTTAACCGTGTCGTTTGGGTCGAAGGTCTAACCTTCCAAAACGCCGAAAATTTCGCTTTCGCTCAGGATCAGCAATTCTTCGCCGTCAATCTTTACGGTGCTGCCCGCGTACTGACCGAAGATGATCTTGTCACCAACTTTTACGTCAAGTGCGCGCACATCCCCACTGTCTGTCGCCTTGCCTGGCCCTGCAGCAAGGATTTCTCCTTGTGAAGGCTTCTCTGTCGCAGAATCGGGAAGAACGATGCCACCAGCGCTGGTGGTTTCTTCTTCCAACCGGCGCACAACGACTCGGTCGTGTAAGGGTCGAATATTCATGAACTTTGGTCTCCCAGTTACTCCAATTTGAATCCGTTTTCTCATGCCCGGGCTGATTCTTTGTTTGCTGAGTGTTCCCAGAACCAGCGCCTTAACCGGCAGATTAACGCGTTAGCACTCACACCACATGAGTGCTAGCGCGAGTGCATAATAGAGGCGACACCCATGTTTTCAAGGCCTTCGGGATGGAATCAGGCAAATTTTTGCGGTTTTTCGCATCAACGTGGGATACGAGGGGATTGAGCGTCCATCAGTCGTCCCTGCGCTGGTATTCACCCTCTATGGTTCGCGGCTCGCTATCGCGCTCGGCATGATCCGATGAAGCCTGTTGATGCGGGCTTTCCGGTCCGTGGAAACTGTGCGTTTGTACCCGGGCCAGCATCATGTGTGCAATCACCAATCGGGTCGGCGGAAACAGAATCAAAAAGCCGATGGCATCGGTGACGAACCCTGGCGTAATCATCAGCGCACCGGCTACCGCCAGCAACAATCCTTCAGCGACCTCTTGCGCAGGCATCTGACCCGAACGCATCTTTTGCGTGCCACGCATTAACGTTTCCAGTCCCTGATACCTCAACAGGGTGACGCCAATCACTGCGGTCAACATCACCAATCCGATGGTGGGCAGGGCGTCAATGTAGCCAGCTACCGTGATAAGCAGATACATTTCGATAATGGGCATGGCAAAAAATAAGAGTAACCAGGGCATAAGCAAAGGCTCGGGCGGCGTTGATTTGAAATCTGAGGGTAAATCCGGCGCAATTCAAGGCTCGTCCGACGATGTGCCTCAAGAACTGACGAAAGCGGAGCGCATTTGGCAGATCGTCGCTCGCATCCCCAGCGGACGGGTGGCGAGCTACGGACAGATCGCCACACTCGCAGGACTGCCGGGATACGCTCGCTTCGTTGGCACGACGCTCGGAAAGCTACCACGAGATACGTCGTTACCTTGGCACCGAGTGGTCAACGCTTCGCTGCACATCGCACCTCGAAACAGCGATCGCATGCGAGAGCAAAAGCGACGACTACGAGGTGAGGGCGTTACATTCCAAGGAGACAAGGTCATCCGATCCTGTCATTGGCAGAACTAGCCTTGAGGTTCGTATTTGGCGTTAAACGGCGCCACCCAGAACAACAGCAGCAGACCGGGAATCGCCAGCAGGGTGCTGAGATAGAAAAAGCTGGTCCAGCCGATGCTGTCGACAATCATGCCGCTGAAGCTGGATGACACCACTCGAGGCAATGAGGCGAGGGCAGTAAAGAGCGCGAACTGGGTCGCCACGGCTAAACGCGAGGTTTCCCGAGCGATAAAGGCCACCGAGGCCGAGGTACCCATGCCGACACCCACGTACTCACCGGCAATCACCGCGCCAAGTATCCAAGGGTCATTGCCGGCAAGAGAAAGCCAAACAAAACCTAAAATAGTGACCATTTGCACTATGCCGAATATCCACAGAGATCGATTGATACCGATGGCGGCAACCACAAAGGCCCCGATCACACTGCCGACAATGACCGCCCAAAGCGACACCCCTTTTGCGACCAGCCCAATGGTTTCCGGACTGAAGCCCATATCCAAATAAAAAGGGGTCGCTAAGGCTGTGGCCATGTTGTCACCCAACTTATAGAACACCATGAACGCCAGCACCGCCAGCGCCGGTCCAAGGGCCCGACGCTGAAAGAACTCCTGGAAGGGAATGACTGTGGCCTGCCACAAGCTCTGGGGAGGCGAGTCTGAACTCTGAGGCTCCCCGATCAGAAGCGCCAAGCCCACACCAACACTCATGAAGGCTGCCATGATCATGAAATTGAGATCCCAACCGATGCTGCCGGCGAGAATCATCCCTAGCGTGCCCGGTACGAGACCGGCTACCCGGTAGGCCTGCACATGCACCGAATTGCCCATGGCGAGTTCGCCGTCGGTGTGCAGAATTTCCCGTCGATAGGCATCCAGTACGATGTCCTGTGTGGCGCTGAACACAGCCAAGCCAATGGAGATGAGCACAATCGCGGTCATCGCATCTGAGGGACGCCAAAAGCCCAGTGACCCAATGAGCAGGATCAAGGCGATTTGGGTCAGCAGCATCCAACTTCGACGTCGGCCCAGACCCGTCAATGGAAAGCGTTCAACCAAGGGTGCCCACAGGAACTTGAGCACGTAGGGGTACTGCACCGCGGTAAAAAAACCGATGGCAGTCAGAGACACACCCTCAAGACGCAACCACGCGGGGATCAATTGCATAATGATGTACAGAGGCAGACCCGAGGCAAAGCCTGTGGCCATACAGATCACCATGCGACGATCCATCAAGATACGTCGTATGGAACCGAGCGCATTCATCGCAAACTCTCTATCACCTCAACCGGCCACTGCCTGTGCAGACCGCTGGGATCAATCACGAAAGTTGTTGTACTGCAGTGGAATATTTAAGTCGCTTGCCTTCAGTGCAGCCATGGCTGCTTGAAGATCGTCACGCTTTTTCCCCGTCACCCGGACTTTATCGCCGTTAATTTGGCTCTGAATCTTCAGCTTGGACTCTTTCAGTACCTTGGTGACCAAACGTGCGTTGTCCTTATCCAGCCCCTGAGCCATGGTCAGTCGCTGACGCTTTACCTTGCCGGCACCCTCTACGTCGCCAGACACCAGCGACCGGCTATCGACGTTTCGGCTGGCCATTTTGCTACGCAAAATGTCTTTGAGCTGCCCTATCTGAAATTCCTCCGGGGCAGTCAGCAGAATGCTCTCCTCTTCCAGTTCAATCTTTGCTTCGATTCCGCGAAAGTCGAAGCGGGTACTGAGCTCACGAGCTGCTTGATCCACAGCATTACGAACCTCGTGTAAGTCCATTTCGGACACCACATCAAATGAAGGCATATTGTTTCCCGCGCTTTGGCCACGATAATGCGGCATGGATGATGAACAAACCCGAGCGACACGGGTTGATAATTCTACGCAGGTTAGCACTATGCCTGTGCAGCTCAAACACTAGGCATTTATGACCAACGACACATCACGCATTACCAAGGTCACGACACGCAACGGAGATACCGGCCAAACCCGGCTTGCGACAAACATCAAGGTCAGCAAGGCTGACCCCTGGGTACGTTCCCTAGGCAGCACCGACGAACTGAACAGCGCTATCGGCTTACTGCGCTGTCATGTGGCGTCGGCAGAATTCGACGACATGCTGGCACAGCACCAACAATTGATGTTCGACATCGGCGCGGTTCTGGCCATGGGTGGCGATTACGACACCCCTGCCGTTGCCGCGGGACTGGCCGCAGTCACGTCGGATACCGAAGCCTTGAATAACCAACTCCCGCCACTGAAAGAATTTGTGATTCCCGGCGGCAATCTGGCTGCAGCACACGCCCACATGTGCCGCACCATCTGTCGCCGAGCAGAAACCGACCTTTGGGCGGCGATTGACGCTTGGGAAAGCGACCTCGGATCAGAAAAGATCGCGCGATTGCAGCAGACTGGCGCATGCCTAAATCGACTCAGCGATTTCTTCTTTGTCTTGGCAAGACGGTTGATGCAAGGACTACACGAGCCGCAATGGCACGGCCCGCAAAAGAACGAGGATCCGACCCGTTAAGGCTAAAGCGACAATCGTCGAATATCGTCCAGCAACTCTACCAGCGTGACCATAAAGTGACCGCCATCTGTGCCGTTAATCACTCGGTGGTCATAGGACAGGCTCAAGGGCAACTGCAAGCGGGGCTCGAAACCTTCACCTCGCCAAACTGGCTGCACCCCAGACTTACCAACG